>CAYRVX010000097.1:0-25735 GCA_964427875.1 uncultured Planctomycetaceae bacterium | reverse complement strand
GCGGTGCTGGTGCTGTGCCGATGGTGTCGGCCGTCCAGCGAACTGTACATTGCCGAGCACCTCTACAAGCACACGGCCATCGCGGACCTGCTGGGCATTCCATCGCGGAAGATCAACGAGCAGCGTCTGTACCGTGCCTTGGACAAGGTCCTGGTGCACAGGGAGGCGTTGCAGATCTTCCTGAAGAACCGATTGGGCAGCCTGTTCGATCTGAAGTACGACCTCCTGCTGTACGACATGACGAGCACGTACTTCGAGGGGGATGCCAAGGGCAACCCGAAGGCCCAGCGCGGCTACTCGCGTGACCATCGGCCAGACTGCAAACAGATCTGTATTGCGTTAGTGGTGACCAAGGACGGGATGCCGCTGGGCTACGAGACGTTCGCGGGGAACCGCTCGGACGTGACAACGCTGGAGGAGATCGTCGAGACGATGGAGGATCGCTACGGCCGGGCGGACCGGATCTGGGCGTTGGACCGGGGGATGATCTCGCAGGACAACCTGGCGTTCCTTCGCGAGGGCGGTCGTCGGTACATCGTGGGGACGCCGAAGGGGATGCTCCGCAAGTTCGAGCGGGAGCTGCTGAGCAGGGATTGGGAGTCGATCCACGAGGGCCTGGAGGTCAAGCGTGTGGCGTCGCCGGACGGGGAAGAGACGTTCATCCTGTGCCGCAGCGCCGATCGGCGGGAGAAGGAAAAGGCGATGCACGAGCGCTTCGCCCAGCGGATCGAGGAGGGGCTGAAGCAGATCGAGGCCGGTTGCCGCAAGCGGAAGTACAAGGTGGTGACGATCGCCAAGCGTGTAGGCAAGCTGCTGGGCCGCAACACCCGGGCGGCCGGCCTGTTCGAGACGGACATGGTCAGAGGTCCCGACGGCGGCGCTCGGCTGGTGTGGCGGAAGGTGTCGGCCTGGCGTCGCTGGGCCGAGCTGAGCGGAGGATGTTACCTGCTGCGGACCAACGTGAACGACTGGACGGGCGAGGAGCTCTGGGAGGCATACATGCAGCTGACCGATGCGGAGGATGCGTTCCGAATCCACAAGACGGACTTGGCGATCCGGCCGATCTGGCATCAGAAGGCCGAGCGGGTGGACGCTCACATTCTGGTGTGCTTCCTGGCGTACGTGCTGTGCAAGACGCTGGAGCAGATGTGCCGAGGTGCCGGGCTGGGCGACGAGGGGCGGCGCGTGCTGGACGAGTTGAGCCGGATCAAGTTGGTGGACGTGGTGCTGCCGACGCGAGATGGCACGGAGATCCGTCGGCGTTGCGTAACTCGGCCGGACGAACACCAGGCGATTCTGCTGCACCGCCTGGGCCTGAATCTGCCGTCGAGCCTGCCGGTGACGGACAAGAAACCGACCGAGATGTAGTCAAGACTTTGGCCGATTTTGAACGTAAATAAAGAACTTACGCCGACAACTGGCGAACTTGGGCTAAAGCTCATCAGGGAAGGCCGAGGCGGCCGATAATAACAGGAGGACCGGCCGGTTTTTGGCCCCAATGTGCCCTTTTTCAGCATTTTTCGGCCGAATCGGGCAATGTGGGCGAACCGCTGCGCGGCATCCGGCGTTTCATAGGTGGGGCTGCTTGGGATCGTCGTTGGACGGGCCGCAGGCGAACTGCTTCCGGGAGGTGGCGCCGGGGTATGGAACGGGCATTGAGGACACTTTGGCTTGCAGCCGGGCTCTGGCTTCTTGTCGGCGAGGCACTGGGGCCCGCCGCCGCGCAGGGGCTGACGCCCGAGCAGGAGCTGGAGCTGAAGATGTTCACCGGCCAACTGGCCGACCCGGCGCGTTCGGCCAAGACGAAGGCCGAGGCCGCCGAGCTGCTGCTGACCCGTGGATATCCCGAGGCCGCCGAGGCGCTCAAGAAGTTCCTCGAGGACGCCGGCAACCGCCCCGCGCAGATCGCCGTCGCCGAGGCCATCGCCAGGGCGGGCGGCGGGTCGAAGGCGTTCATCGAGCCGCTGCTGGCCATGCTCACCGGGGGCGAGGCGACCGTTCGAGCCCCGGCCGCCCGCGCCCTGGTCACCTACAAGGACCAGGACGTCACGGCGAAGCTCATAGCCATCGCGCTGGACCCGAAAGGCGACCAGGCCGTCCGCCTGGTGACCATCTCCGCCCTCCAGCGGGTGCTGGACAAGCAGGCGGTGGACGCGTTGGTGCGGCTGGTGGGCGAGCGAGACACGGCGATACGCAACGCCGCCGCCGAATCGCTGGCCAAGCTGACGAACATCCGGACGTTCGGCAGCAGCCCGGCGAAGTGGCGGAAGTGGTGGGCCAAGAGCAAGAACAAGCCGGCGTCGGAATGGCTGGCGGACCTGGCCGAGAGCCTCGGCCGCGAGAAGGACCGCCTGGAAAGCGAGAACGCCGCGCTCCGCCAGCGGCTGGCGACGGCGATGATGGACTACTACGCCGCGACCGCCGCCGCCCGGCAGGAGGAGCTGCTGCTGGACTTTCTCAAGGACCCGCTGGCGGACGTTCGGCTGGTGGGGGTGAAGCTGGCGTCCCGCAAGGCCGCGACCAACGGCAAGGTGACCGACGAGTTCCGCACGCACGTCCGGGCCATGCTCACAGACGAGGACCCGCGCGTGCGGGGCGCGACGGCCCTGCTGGCGGCCAACGTGGGCGACCCAAACGCCGTGGACGTCCTGCTGGCGAGGTTGAAGGTGGAGGAGGCCGCCGAGGTCAAGCAGGAGCTGCTGACCGCCCTGGGCCAGCTCCCCGACGCCCGGGCGCTGGGGCCGATTCTCTCGGAGGTCCTCTCCCCGGATGAGCCGCTCGCCGCGGCGGCGGCCGCCGCCCTCGCCCGTGCCGCGGCCATCCACCCCATCCACGACGAGATGCGCCGGCAGGTCGTCAAGACGCTCCTCCAGCGCTACCGGGGAGCCAACGGCCGGGCCGACGGGAACGCGGCGAGGCTGCGAGAGGCCCTCCTGACCGCCATGGGAACCGTCGCGGACAAGGAGTTCGTCCCGGCGCTGCGGGGCGGGTTGAAGGACCCCGCCGCCACGGTGCGTCTGGCGGCCGTCAAGGGCCTGGCGCAATTGCGCCAGCCCGAGCTGGCCGATGCCGTCGCGCTGCTGGCCCCCGACGAGGACCGGGGCGTCCGCCAGGCCGTCCTGGACGCACTGGGCACGCTCAGCGCCGAGAGACACCTCCCGACCATCCTTCAGCGGACGGACCCGGCCGTCGAGGCGGATGCAGCCGTGCGCGAAAAGGCATGGGCCGTCACGATGGCCGCCCTGGCCAAGGCCGACGCGGCCACGCTGTCGGAGGTCTGCGAATCGCTGGCCGACCGACAGGACGCCGCGGGCCGGCGGATCGAGATCCGCCAGATGCTCGTCAAGGTCTTGAAGGCCCAGAAGAGCCCCGACCTGCCGGAGGCCCAGCGGAGGCTGGCCCAGGCGCTCATGGGCGCATCGCGCCCCGCCGAGGCGGCCCCGCTGCTGGGCGAGGCCTACGCGCTGTACTCGGCCGCCAAGAACCCCCAGGCCGACGCGGTCTACCTGGAGTGGATTGACGCGCTGCTGAAGGCCAACAACCCGATGGTGGTCAAGGCGATGGCGGACCCCACCCAGGCGAAGTCGTTCGCGGAGGTCCTCCAGCGGCTGAACAAGCGTCTGGCCGCCCTGATGGCCGAGGAGAGGTATGCCCAGGCGATCCTCCTTGCCGGCGAGGTGGTTCGGCAGTCGCCCAATCGCCTGAGCGGCGAGCAGCGAAAGGCCCTGGAGCAGATCGCCGCCGACGCGACGGCCAAGCAGCTCAGCGCCGACACGAAGCGCGTGGTGCAGTTGACGGCGCGGCTGCTTGCGACCGACGCATCGGCGGGCAGGGCCGCCGCCGGCGAGCTGAAGGCCATGGGAGACCGCGCGGTCGAGCCGCTCGTGCAGGAGTTGAAGAAGGCGGCCTCCGCCGAGAAGCCCAACGCGCAGGCCGAGAAGGCCATCCTCGACGTCCTGATTCAGATCGCCCCGAAGCTCACCGGCTACGACCCGCAGGCCCCCAAGGCTGACCGGCTCAGCCGTATCGACGCCTGGCTGAAGGTGCTCTGAGGCGGCCGCGGAAGGCTCACGGCGTCTGGAGCCCGGGATCGGCCAGGAGCTTCTCGGCCTCGGCGGCTTCGGGCGAGTCGGGGTGTTTCTTGATGATCTCCCGAAGGATCTCGCCCGCCTTCTTCCTCAGCCCTCCGCTGAGGTACATCCTGGCGGTCTTCAGGCGTTTGCCCGCCGGGCTGTCCGCGGGGGCGGATGACGACGGGCGCTCGGCCCATCTGGTCACGATCGCCCGCGGCTTGGGCTTGTAGGCTGGGTTGGCCGCGTGCAGCTCGCTGACGGCCGCCGCCAGGACGCAGGGGGTCTGCTCGATCAAACCGGCGGTGGCGCCGGCCACGAGGCACTCCTGCCCGGGGTAGCTCACTCGCGAGCTTCGATGGGCCACGAGGACGTAGCGGCTGGGGTAGACCGGCGTGCAGACGAGGAGGATCGAGATGTCCCCGAGGCCTCGGACATTTCGGACGGTCCCCGTGAAGACCACCGGGTCGCCGATGCGTTCCTTGGCGAGACTCAAGGCCATGCCGGCGCGGCGGCTGAGGTCGCGTTGGTAGGCGGAATCTAAGATGGCGGCGTGGTCGAATACGCCACAGGCCGACTGCCACACCGCGGCCGCCCCGAGCGAGTTGTGGTCCAGCGAGATCAACGGCTGGAGGATTGCGCACAGGCCCGCGTACACGCTGTTTCGGTCCGGGTTCACTTGGCGGCCCCGGCAGGTGGGACAGCGAGATCGCTCCCGGATCGTCTCCGTAACGGTGACGGTCCTGTACCGGGTAATGGTGCGCGTGCCCGTGAGGACCTTGTACGGCTTGCGGACCAGCTTGGATTCCTTGCGGGTCACCGTAACCGAGCCGGATCCGTGGCACTTGGGGCAGTACATGACCCACCTGTGGCGGGAGACGGCCGCGCGAACGTCATGGGGCGAGGTCGCCTTGCCGAACCGCTCGGCGAGCGTGTTTTCTTCCGCGGCCGCCCGGACAGCGTCCATGGAGAGGGGTTTGGCCCGGGCGGCTTGCCCGGCGAGGTCGGCGACGGCCCGCGACTCGATGGCAAAGGCCATCTTGCTGTGGGGCACGCGCAGAGAGCCCACTGCGATCACCTTGCCGGTGGAGTCGACCATCGGCCCGCCGAGCGTCCCACGGGTGAACCCGCAGTCGGTCTCGATGTAGTTGCGGTCCTTCCGCACGGCGATCCGCCCCGACATCGCCTGTTCGAGCGCCTCGCCCGGGTAGAGGTCCCTGGCGGCTATCCTGCAGAAGGCGAACCACGGCCGGGCCGGGTACCCGAGGCTGAAGGCCGTCTTGTCCGCGGGAGGCCCGGCGAGGTTTCGGCCGCGCAAGACATAAGCGCCCAGCAACGGCTTGGCCGGCTTGAGGATCGCCAGGCCGGCCTTGACGTCCATGGCCACGACCGCCGCGTCCATCGGCTCCTTGCCCAGCGTCTGGATCCGAACGCCCGCCAGCGCCTTGTCGGCCAGCAGGTACAGGCTGGTCGCGACCAGGCCGTCGGGGCTGACGAAGAAGCCCGTCCCCGAGGCGTGCGGCGGGCTCGTGCGCTCGCAGAGGACGGTAACCAGCCCGGGCGCCACCTTCGCCAGCAGCTCGCAGAGCCTCGCGTGGGCGGCAGCGGCAGCGGTCTCGGACACGTAGCTCGTGGGCGGCCTGACGACGAGGTGCGGCCCGGGCGGCGCCTGCCGGACGGGGCGATCGCCGGGAGCGACACGGGGGCCGTCTGGCCGCGGAGCGACCTGTGCTTCCACCGCCGAGCCCGCCAGGGCGACAAAAAGCACAGATGTCCAGCAACGTCGTCGCAGGTCACGCGATGCGGCAGAGGCGCCCACCTGCTTTCCCCTGCGGCGCCCGTGCGCATAAAGGAAGCGATTGTTTCCCGGCCCTGGTCCGCATTTCTTTGCGTTCGAGGGCATTGGAAGGTAGCATACCACACTTTACGCGGTGTTGTCCATGAAGTTCGGCCCATGTCAGCGGCCAAGTGTGGTGTTGAGAGCCCTATGACCCGTCGGCATTCTCACTGGATTGAAAAGCTGCAACTGCAACTGACCGCCGTTGCGGCGGGACTGGCGGCGTACTTCCTGATCTGGCCGATCGTGTCCCCCATGGACCCGGCCGGTCCGGTCACCTTCGTCGCCACGGGCCTGTTCAAGGAGGCCGGCCTGCTGACGGCGGCCGCGTGCGGGCTGGCGGCATTGTGCTGTCTGACGACGGTCTCCGCCAGGCCGGCAGGGACCATGGCGGCGGTGTTGATCGGCATGGGCGGCGTCAGCCTGCACTCCGGTGAGATGAGGGAGCTGCTGTGGGCCCGCCAGTTCGACCTTGACGTGATGTACTGGCAGATGGCGCTGGAAGTGCTCATCATGGCGGCGATCGTGGCTGCCGCGGCCGCCCTGGTGGCGCTCGTTCGGAAAGCGACGGCCGCCATCGCCGGCAAGTGGTCCTGGACGGACCTGCTGGCGGACCTCGGCGAAGACGGCCAGCGGGCGTATCTTCGAGACGTGCGCCCCGCGGACGGCAACCGCCGGAACGCCGCCGGGAAGGGCGTGACGGGCGGGGGCTTCGCCAGGATCATCGTCGAGCACCTGGCCCTGGCGGCCTCCCGCCGCACGGGGCGCCGCCTGCCCGACGGAGACGTGCTGACACGATGCGGGCTGTGCTTCCTCCTCTGCCTGGTCATCGCCGTATCGATCGTGGCCCTGCTGGCGCAGTCGGCGGCGAGGGGGCAGCTCCTCTTCGCGCTGTTCGCCGGATGTTTCCTGGCGACGTTGATCGGCTACCAGGTGTTCCCCACGCGGCTGAGCCTGCCGGCCTGGGCGACGCCGATCGTCGTGGCGATCGGCTATTACGTGCTGGCCGCGGTCGGGGCGCTGCGGACGGGGCAGGGGGCGTGGATGGAGGTCAAGGCCTGGTGCCAGGCGCTGCCGATCGACTGGATGACCGCCGGCGTCGGCGGCGCGATCCTGGGCTACTGGGTCAGTTCGCGAATGCACGAATCCAAGTTCTTCGAGCACCTCGAGGAGCAAGAGGAAGGAGCATGACATGGCCAAGGGAGCTCTCGGGGCGCAGCTCTACACCGTACGCGAGTTCACCCAGACCCTCGAGGGCGTGGCCGAGACGCTGAAGAAGGTCGCGGACATCGGATACCCCGCGATCCAGATCTCCGCCTTCGGGCCCGTCGAGGCCAAAGACGTCGCCGGAATCGTCCGGGACAACGCCCTGACCGTCGCGGCCACCCACATGCCGTGGGACGCCTTCCTCAACGATCTGGACACCGTCATCGGGACGAACAGGCTCTGGGGCTGCAAGCACCCGGCCATCGGCGGCCTGCCCGCCGAATACCGCAGCGCCGACGGCATCAAGCGATTCATCGAGGAGCTGACCCCCATCGCCGAGAAGCTCGCCGCCGAAGGCATGGACTTCTCCTATCACAACCACAACCACGAGCTGGCCAGGTACGACTGCCGGGAGACGTGGCTCCAGACGCTGTACGAGCAGGCGGACCCCGCGATCCTCAAGGCCGAGATCGACACGTACTGGATCCAGGCCGGCGGCGGCGACCCGGCGGCCTGGCTGCGGATGTGCGCGGGACGCATCCCCGTGATCCACCTCAAGGACATGTGCATCACGCCCGACCGCGAGGTCCGGATGGCCGAGATCGGCGAGGGCAACCTGAACTGGCCGGCGATCCTCGAGGCGGGCGAGGCCGGCGGCGTGGAGTACTACCTCATCGAGCAGGACCACTGCTACGGCCGCGACCCGTTCGAGTCGCTGGCCATCAGCTACCGCAACCTCAAGGGGATGGGGCTGTAGTGCCCGGACGGGCGTAAGGGGCGGATCAGCCGTAGTCGAAAGGCCTTCGCCCAAGCCGCCGGCGGGCGTCGTGCTGCATCTCGATGATGGTATCCCGCACGCGGCTGACGAGCTCGGCGGGGTCGAGCTTTCGGGCGTCCTGCCGGCTGATGGGCTCGGCATAGTGCACGACGATGCTCCCCGGCCTCGGGAACATCTGGGTACGCGGCCAGGCCTCGAACGCGCCGTCGATCAGCACCGGCACGGTCCATTCCGCGGCGCGCTGCGCCAGCAGGGCCACGCCCGGCAGGAACGGCCCGATCCGCCCCGTCCGCGTCCGCGTGCCCTCGGCGAAGACGACCACTTGCCCGCCTTTCCGCAGTCGCCGCACGGCTTCCTTCACGGCGGCGGTGTCGGCCGTGCCCCGGCGAACGGGGAAGGCGTTCAGCGACCCGATCAACTGCCCGAAGCCGGGGATGTGAAACAGGTCGTGGCGGGCCATGTAGTTCATCGGGCGGCGCAGGGCCAGGCTCATCAGCATCGGGTCCAGGAAGCTCTGGTGGTTGCAGATGTAGACGGCCCCGCCCTCGGCCGGCTCGTGGTGGCGGTTGAAGACGCGGACCTTCCAGAAGGCGGACATGAGGACCTGGCAGCCCCTCCGCATGAAACGGTAGTACAGGCCCGCCGCCGGCACGCCGTCGGGCATCCGGAGCCCCCTCAGGGCGGGATTCGGGCGGCTCGCAAGGGCCCTCATCCGGCGGCCCCCACGTGACGGCGCAGCTCCTCGACGACCTGCTGAATGCTCATCTCGGACGTGTCGATCGCGATGGCGCCCTCGGGCTCGACGAGTGGAGCGACCGGGCGGCTGCGGTCGCGGGCGTCGCGCCGGAGGATGGACTCGAGCACCTCCTGGTAGTCGCAAGGCCGCCCGGCGGCGAGCATCTCCTCGTGGCGGCGGCGGGCGCGGACCTCCGCCCGCGCGTCCAGGTAGAACTTCACGTCGGCCTCGGGAAACACCACGCTGCCCTGGTCCCGCCCCTCGGCGACGAAGCTGCCGAGCTGCCGGCCCAGGCGGCGCTGGAGCTCGACCAGCACCTCCCGCACCGCCGGCGAGCCGGCGGCATGGTGCGAGCCGGCGGAGACCTCCTCGCTGCGGATCTCGCGGGTGACGTCGCGCCCGCCCAGCAGCACGCGGACGTCCCGGCCGGCAGGGGCGAAACGTATGTCCAGCCCGCGGGCCAGCTCGACGAGGGCGCGATCGTCCTCCAGGTCCGTGCCGCGGCGCAGCGCCTCGAGCGTCACCGCGCGATACGTAGCGCCCGTGTCGAGGAAGGCGATGCCCAGCGCCCCGGCCAGTTCCCTGGCGGCCGTGCTCTTGCCCGAGCCCGCCGGCCCGTCGATCGTCACGATCATGCCGCGAGTCTACCCCATGCCGCACAGGAGTGGTAGCCCGGCGTGAATGCGGCCGAGAGGATTCGAACCTCCACGTCCCGAAGGACACAGGCACCTGAAGCCTGCGCGTCTGCCAGTTCCGCCACGGCCGCGGGGACCCGCACTGCCTGTCGAAGAAGCTACTGTAACGCCGGCGGCCGGAATGTCAACGCAGTTGGGCGCTTTTCGCCGCCGGGGATCAGCCGGAATCCGGAAGTTGGCGGGAACCTTCCAACGCTGCGGGCCGTCTAAGCAACCGGACCGCTTGAACGAGGAGAAGGATCATGAAGCGAATGAGCATGTTGATTGCGATGGCGATTCTGGTGGCGGCTGCGGCTTGTCAGGGGGCCGAGGCCAAGGCGCCCGAGGCGAAGGCCAAGAAGCACATCGACCTGGTGATATGCCTCGACACGTCGGGCTCGATGCGGGGGCTGATCGAGTCGGCCAAGCAGAAGCTCTGGGCCGTCGTGAACGAGCTGGCGACGGCCAAGCCGCGCCCCGCGCTCCGCGTGGCGCTGTACCACTACGGCAACAGCGGCCTGTCGCGTCAGAGCGGCTGGGTCCAGCAGCTCGCCAAGCTCACCGACGACCTCGACGCGATCTACGGGAAGCTGTTCCCCCTGAGGACCAACGGGGGCACGGAGTACGTCTCCCGCGTGGTCCGCGCGGCAACCAACGAGCTCGACTGGAACATGGACAAGGGCACGCTGCGGGTGATCTTCGTGGCCGGCAACGAGGCGGCCACGCAGGACAAGACCTACCCGCTCCAGGAGACGTGCAAGGCCGCCGCGAGCAAGGGCATCATCATCAACACCATCTTCTGCGGCAGCGAGTCGAGCGGGCGGCGGACCGGCTGGGAAGACGCCGCCAAGTGGGCCGACGGGCGGTATGCCGCCATCGATCAGAACCGGGGCACCGTCGTGGTCAAGACGCCGTACGACACGAAGCTCGCCGAGCTGAGCGGCAAGCTGAACCGGACGTACGTCACGTACGGCCGGGGCGGCGAAGCGGGGGCCGCGATGCAGAAGGCCATGGACGGCAGCGCCGCAAGCCTCAGCCCCTCCGCGGCCGCCGAACGCGCCCAGAGCAAGGCGTCGGGGCTCTACGTGAACGCAAAGTGGGACCTCGTCGACGCCACCAAGAAGGGGAAGGTCAAGCTGGAAGACCTCGCGGAGGCCGAGCTGCCCGAGGAAATGAAGAAGATGACCGTCGAGCAGCGGAAGGCCCACGTCGCCCGGCAGACCAAGCTGCGCACCGAACTCCAGAAGCAGATCCAGGCGCTCAGCGCCAAGCGGAGCGAGCACGTCAAGAAGGAGATGGCCAAGCAGGGCCTGAGCGAGAAGCACTCGCTCGACGCGGCCCTTCGCGCGGCCGTCCGGGCCCAGGCCGAGCAGAAGGACTTCAAGTTCCAGCCCAAGAAGTGATCCGCCTCAGACCTTCACGACGAAGCGATCGGTCTTCTTGAGGTCCGCGCAGAACGCGGCGAGCAGGTCGGCTGAGCTTTGCAGGTCCCGCAGGTCAAGCGTCTCGACGGTGGAGTGCATGTAGCGGTTGGGGATGCCCAGGACCATCGAGGGCACGCCGCCGTTGGCCGTCCAGAACGCCTGGGCGTCCGTCCCGCCGCTCTGGCTGAAGGCCTCCACCTGGTACTTGATCTTCCTCTTGCGGGCGACCTTTCGCATGCGGTCGACCAGGGCGGGATGGTTCTCCCGGCCGATGGAGACGCTCGGCCCGCTGCCCATCTTGACCTCCCCGTGCCGCTTGCTCTCGATGCCGGGCGTGTCGGTCGCGTGGGTGACCTCCACGGCGACGGCGGCGTCGGGCTTGATCCTGACCACCTGCATCTTTGCGCCGTTCAGCCCGGTCTCCTCCTGGATGCTGCTGCACGCGCAGATCGCGCACCTCGCGCCGGCGGACTTCGCCAGGCGAAGCGCCTCGATGACGGCCCAGGCACCGGCGCGGTCGTCGAAGGCCCGCGCGACGGCCACCGTGTCGGTGAGCATCTCGAACTGCTCCTCGAACGTGATCGCATCGCCCACGTGGACGCGTTTTCTGGCCGCGCCGCCGTCGGCGGCGCCGATGTCGATGAACAGCTCGTGGATCTTCGGCTCCTTGGCGTCCTTGTCTCGCTCGCGGAGATGAATCGCCGTCGCGCCGATCACGCCGCGAACGACGCCCTTGGCCGTGTGAATGTCCACCCGCTTGCCGCGAAGCAGCGCCGCCGCCACGCCGCCGATCTGCTGGAAGTAGACGAATCCGCCGTCGTCAATGTACTTGACCATCAGGCCGATCTCGTCGATGTGGCCGTCCAGGATGATCTTCGGGCGCCCCTTGGGGTTCAGGACCGCCACCGCGTTGCCGTAGCTGTCCGTCGTGACCTCGTCGGCGAGCTTCCGGGCGTACTGGCACCAGAGCTTCTGGCCGGGCGTCTCGAAGCCGCTCACCGAGGGCGTGCCCATGAGCTTCCGGAGGAAGTCGAGGGATTCCTTGCGCATGTTTGCCGTTCCCTTCATTTGAGGAAGCCGGCCGCACACTCCACGCGCCGGCCGGGTCGCGCCAAGAGGCTACTGGAACGTGCCCCAGCACGCAAGCTCGCGTAATGCCTCCGGGCGGCCCGGCAGGGCTGGGGGAATTATCATTCGACAGCCCGCCCGGCGGGGCATACACTCGGGCGTTTATGGACGGCCTCTATCTGCAGCGTCGTTACCTCGTGAGCTTCGACAGCCGCCGGCTCGGCCACATGTTCACCGACGTCCTGGTGATCGGAAGCGGCGTGGCGGGGATGCGCGCCGCCATCGAGGCCGCCCGTCACGGCGAGGTGATCCTCGTGACGAAGGGCGGCGTGTCCGACTCGAACAGCTACATGGCCCAGGGCGGCCTGGCGGCCGTGACGAGCCCGGCGGACTCGCTCGACAGCCACGTGGCCGACACGCTGGCGGCGGGCTGCGGCCTCTGCGACGAGCAGGTCGTGCGGCACGTCGTCTCCGAGGCCCCGCGCCAAATTGCCGAGCTCCGTGAATGGGGCGTGGCGTTCGACGCGGCGGGTCAGGAGCTGCATCTCGGCCGGGAGGGCGGACACAGCGAATCCAGGATCGTCCACGCCAACGGCGACGCGACGGGTCGGGCCCTGTGCGACGTGCTGCTGGATCGCGTCCGCCGGGCGGGGTCCGTGAAGGTCTTCGAGGAGTGTTTCGTGATCGACCTGGTGACGGACCCGCCGGTCGGCGGGCCCGACTCGCGATGCGTGGGCGCCCTGACGTTTCACCCGAGGTACGGGCTGCAACTGATCCTGGCCGCCCGGACGATCCTGGCCGGCGGGGGGGCGGGCATGCTCTGGCGGGAAACGACGAATGCCCCGGTGGCGACGGCGGACGCGCCGGCCATGGCCTTCCGCGCGGGCGTCGTGCTGGGCGACGTCGAGATGATGCAGTACCACCCGACCACGCTCTACGTCGCCGGCAGCACCCGCAGCCTGATCTCCGAGGCCGTTCGAGGCGAGGGCGCGTACCTCGTCGACCGCCACGGCGAACGCTTCATGCCCGCCTGCCACGAGATGGCCGAGCTGGCGCCCCGCGACGTCGTCAGCCGGGCCATCCTCCGCCGGATGGCCGAGACCGCCTGGACCCACGTCTTCCTGGACGTCCGCCACCTGGGCGCCGAGGCCTTCGCGATGCGCTTCCCCGAGATCGACCGGAGGTGCCGCGATTTCGGCATCGACCCGGGCAAGGACCTGGTGCCCGTGCACCCCGCCGCTCATTACATGGTGGGCGGGGCCGTGGTGGACATGGACGGGCAGACGAGCCTGGAAGGTCTCCTGGCCTGCGGCGAGGCCGCCTGCACCGGCCTGCACGGCGCGAACCGGCTGGCGTCCAACAGCCTGACGGAGGCGCTGGTGTTCGGCGCCCGCTGCGGCGAGCGGGCCGGCCAGACTGTCGAGGAGGGCACCCACCCCGGCGTGCCGCGGCGAATCGAATGGGCCAACGCCCACTCCGAGCGAACGGAACTGGACCTCAGCGATATCCGCAACTCCCTGCGCTCGGTCATGTGGCGAAACGCCGGCATCGCCCGGCAAGGCGAGCGGCTCGCAGAGAGCGTGGAGATCGTCAACTTCTGGGGCCGGTACGTGCTCGATAAGGAGTTCTACGACCCGGCCGGCTGGGAAGTGCAGAACATGCTCACGGCCGCCTACTTCATCAGCGAATGCGCCCTCCGCCGGACCGAAAGCCGGGGCGTGCACTACCGGGAAGACTTCCCCGACACCGACGAGACCTGGGACCGCCATCAACGCGTCCGGCGCACCGAGCACCAGTTGGTCGTGCAGTAAGCTCTCCGCCGCCGGCGCCCGGGCATCGGCGGGCAGGAAGGAGTTGCCAGGATGCCCATCACACCGGGTCGGCCAAAGTGGAAATCCGCGATGACCGATCGGCGGCGCTTCAACGGCCAGATGCACTATCAGCCCGTCGACCGCTGCTTCAACATGGAGTTCGGCTACTGGGAGGAGAACTTCCACGAGTGGCCGATGTTCGTCGAGGCCGGCGTCACGAACAACCAGGAGGCCGACGTCTTCTTCAATTTCGATCGGCTCAAAGGCTTCGGCGGGAGGCACTGGATCCATCCTCCTTTCCAGGAGAGGCTCGTCTCCCAGACGGACACGCACAAGACCATCATCAACAGCGAGGGCCTGCTGGCCGAGGTGCCGAAGGACGGGCACAGCACGATCCCGCACTACATCCAGTCCTCCATCGAGGGGCCGGACGACTGGAAGAAGGTCAAGGCCGAACGCTTCCGCGTGGACGACCCGGCCCGGAAGGTGGACGTCGAGGCCCTGAAGAAAAGGCACCCGCCGGACCGCGACTACCCGCTGGCGATCAACTGCGGGTCGATGATCGGCAAGGTCCGCGACCTGCTCACGTTCGAGGGGCTCGCCTACGCCTGCCACGACCATCCGGCCATGGTGGAGGACATGGTCGAGACCGCCTGCCTGCTCGTCGAGAACGTCCTCGACCAGGTGCTCGGCGAGATCGACTTCGACCTCGCCAGCGGGTGGGAGGACATCTGCTTCCGCAGCGGGCCGCTCGTGTCGGTGGGCTTCTACCGCAAGGTCGTCATGCCGCGGTACCGGCGGATCCGCGACCGGCTCGACGCGGTCGGCATCGACATCTGGTACACCGACTGCGACGGCGACGTGCGGCCGATCCTGCCGATCCTGATGGAGGGCGGCATCAACTGCCTGTTCCCCTTCGAGGTCAACTCCTGCGCCCACCCGGCCGAGCTGCTGAACGAGTACGGCAGGGACCTGCGCATCATGGGCGGCGTGGACAAGATCGTCCTCGCCAAGGGGAAGGGTGAGATCAAGGCGTACCTCGAGACGCTCGTGCCGCTCGTCGAGCGGGGCGGGTACATCCCGTTCTGCGACCACCGCTGCCCGCCCAACGTCCCCCAGGAGAACTACCTCTACTACCTCGACCTGAAGGAAGAGATGTTCGGGATGGGATGAAGGCCAGCCATTGCGAGCCCATCCATCAAAAGCCCAGCCATTCGGATGGCTGGGCTTCTTCATGAACCCCAGCGGTCAGATTCTTCGCGCGACCCAGTGGACTCCCCGCCGAACGACCTCACGGAAACCGGTGTTCTCGGAGGCCACGCCGTCGAGGCCGCGAAAGAGTTGATGGAACGCGGGCACCTCGAAGGAATGCCCGCCGGTGACGACGGCGGCTTGGATGGGGGATGAGTCGCTGGTCATGGGAATGCTTCCTTACGCGCGACCAGGTACTCATTGCGGATCACTACGAGAACCGGATCGCCTTGAACTTCTCCATCTGCTGCTTGATGGCAACCTCGGTGGGCAGGCGCTCCATGCTGCTGGCGCCGTAGAAACCGTGCACGCCCTCGGTGTTCTGTAGGACGTATTCGGCGTCGTCGGGCATGGAGATGGGCCCGCCGTGGCAGAGCACGATGACCTCGCTGTTGACGCCCCTGGCGGCGTCGGCGATGGCCTGGACCTTCGCGGGCGCATCCTCCAGCGACAGCGCCGAAGTGGCCCCGATCGCGCCCTTCGTGGTGAGCCCCATGTGGGCGACCACGACGTCGGCGCCGGCCCCGGCCATCTGCCCGGCCTCGTCGGCGTTGAACGCGTACGGCGTGGTGAACAGGTCCATCTCGTGGGCCAGGCGGATCATCTCCACCTCCTGGCCGTAACCCATCCCCGTCTCCTCGAGGTTCCGGCGGAACATCCCGTCGCACAGGCCGACCGTCGGGAAGTTCTGCACGCCGGAGAACCCGATCTCCCGCACATGCCGGAGGAACACGTCCATGCGGCGGAACGGGTCGCTGCCGCACACGCCGGCCAGCACGGGCGTGTCCTTCACGACGGTCAGGACCTCGCCGGCCATCTCCATCACGATCGCGTTGGCGTCGCCGTAGGGCATGCACCCGGCCAGCGAGCCGCGCCCCGCCATGCGGAACCGCCCGGAGTTGTAGATGACAATCAGGTCCACCCCGCCGGCCTCCTCGAACTTCGCGCTGATGCCCGTGCCCGCCCCGCCGCCGACGATCGGGACCCCCGCCTCGATGTTCCTGCCGAGCCTGTTCAACACTTCCTGCCTCGTAAACGCCATGTCTCGCTCCCTTCAATTCTTCAGCAGGGACCTGCCTGCCGGCAGGCAGGTCCCTGCTGATCTTCTCTTATCTCTTCGGCGGCTCGATGACGACGCCTTCCATCTGCCTCAGCTCGGCCTCCGGGCCGGGCGGGGCGTAGATCGCCAGCAGGCGCATCGGCCCGTCGCCGGTGTTCACGGTGGAGTGATAGACGTCCGGCGGGATGTGAATGAGCACGCCGGGGCCGACCTCTCGCATCACCGGCTCGCCGTCCACCTCGACCATCTGGTCGCCCTTGCCGCAGAGGACGTAGAGGATCTCCTCGCAGCCGGGATGGTTGTGGCGGTCGTGCCCCTTGCCCGGCTCGAGCTCGACCACGCCCGCGCTGAACTTCTCCGCGGGCGTGACCCGCGGCTCGGAAAGCCACCACAGTCTGCCCCAATCGAAGACCTGCGTCTCGACGTCGTCTTCCTCAACAAACGCTAACTTCCGGCTTTCCTCTGCCATTCAGTCTGCTCCTTCCTTCTGCTCGATCAGCGCGAGCATCATCTCAACGGCCTTGCCCGCGAACTCGGGATCGTTGATGTTGTTGTCCATCTCCACGACTTCGATGCCCTCGCGGAGACCGGCCTTGATGGCGTCGAACATCGCCCGGTCGGCCTGGCGGTCGCAGAACGGCTGGCCGTCGCCGTCGAGGATGCTCACTCCGCGAAGGGGGATGAGGAAGGCCACGGGCCCCCTGGCCGCGTTGGCCCTCGCGGCGAACGTCTCGCCCATGCGGCGGTTCTCTTGGGCGTTGGTCCGCATGAGCGTCACGGAGGGGTTCCACTCGTAGAAGTTCCGGCCGGCGTCCCTGTACTTCCGGGGCACGCTGGCCATCGGGCCGAAGTTGGCCATGTCCACGCAGCCGGGGACGATCAGGTGGGGGACGCCCATCTCGCCGGCGGCGCCGAGGCGCTCCTCGCCCGCGCTGAACACGCCGCCGCAGACCGTGTCGGCCCACTCGGTGGTCGTGATGTCCAGCACGGCGTCCACCAGGCCGTCGCGAACCAGGGACTCCATCGTCCGCCCGCCCGTGCCCGTGGCGTGGAAGACGAGCACCTCGTACCCTTCGTTGGTCAGGGCCTCCCGGCAGGCGTCGACGCACTCGGTGGTGTTGCCGAACATGGAGGCGGTGATGATGGGGCGGGCCTGCTGGTCGGCAGGCACGTCGGACTCGACCATGCCGCAGACGGCCCCCGCCGCCCGCGTGAAGACGATCCGCGAGATGCGGTTGATCCCCGCCACGTCCACGATGGACGGGATCATCGCGACGTCCTTGGCGCCCACGTAGGCGCTGGTGTCGCCCGCGGCGACGGTGGAGAGGCAGACCTTCGGCACGCCGACCGGCAGGGCCCGCATGGCCGCGGAGGCGACGGTCGAGCCGCCGGAGCCGCCCATGCCGATGATGCCGTCGAAGCGCCCCTCGTCGTAGAGCCGCCGGGCGATCGCCGCCGCGCCCGCCATCATCAGTTTCATCGCCTCGCCGCGGTCTTTCCTCTCGCGAAGCGCGCCCAGGTCGCCTCCGCCGGCGGCGGCGACCTCGTCGGCCTCCACGTCCACCTCGAACAGGTCGGTCGAGCCGAGAACGCCCACGTTGATCGCAAGGACCGAATGCCCGCGGGCGAGGATCCGCTCCCGCAGGAACGCGTACTCGGCGCCCTTCGTGTCGAACGCCCCGATCATCGCAATCGTCTTACCCGCGCCCATGTATTCGTCCTCCCCAAGGCCCACCGACAGCGCTCGGTGGGACGTCTCCTTACACCCAGCCGCCCGACTCACCCGCCCTTCGACTTCGCCCGCACGATACCGCCAATGTCGATCAGGTACAACTGCCGCCCGTTGCCGCCGTGGGGCGAGTCGATCACCACCTTCGTGCCGTCGCGGCTGCACCGCGGGTGCGTGTCGCACCGCCATTCGCCCGTGTACTGCCGAGGCAAGTGGAAGTGCCCCAGCCAGCGCCTGCTCCCGCTGGCCACGTGAAAGAGGTACGGGCTCTGCTCGCGGTTCCGGCCGCGGGGGTAGGTGTCGTTGAGGATCCACTGGCCCCCGGGCAGGTACGTGCAGTGGCCGTTTACCGTCATCACGCCCCTGCCGATCTGCTCGACCTTGTCCGTGCGATCGCTGAACAGGTAGAAGCCGGCCGGCTTGCCGCGCGGGCGGGTCCACGCCAGGATGTGCGTCGCGTCGCGCCAGATGAAGTGCGACGTCCGGCCGGACGGGTCCACCACGCAGATGTCCTTGCCGTCGGGCGTGGCCGTCAGCATTCGCGTGCGGAAGCCGCCCTTCCCCGCGTTCGGCCGCCAGCGGTCCAGGAAGATGAACCGCGAGCCGTCCGGGCTGAAGAGCAGGTGGTTGAAGTAGTGCTTGGCGCCGTTCATGCTGTCGTCTTCAGGGCCGATCTTGACGATGTCGGCCAGCGGGATGACCAGCCTGCTCTCACCCGTGGCCAGGTCGATCCGGAAGATGCCGGACTCGGCCGGGGCCATCTCCTTGCCGTACGCATCGGGCACGCCCGGGTAGCCGTAGCCCGGCCGCATGACCTGGACGCGGGCGAAGTCCGGGGCCACGGCCGTCTTGCCGTCGGGGGCAATGCTGTAGACCGCATGGCCGATGGTGCGTTTCTCTCGCGTTTTCACGTCCAGCACGTGGCAGACGAAGCGGCCGCCTTGCCGGTCGTTCCAGACGATCTTCGATCGAGACCCCGGCAGCCATTGGAGCATGCAGCCCTGCTGCCAGCTCCAGGCGCGGCTTTCGCCGAGCCCGGACCAGCGGTCGCCGTCGGCGAGGTCGACCATGCCGATCCTGATCACGTCCGTCGCCTTGGGTGAGCGGTGCTCGAAGTCGACCTCCATGCTCAGGACGTAGCGATCGGTGGGGTCGAACTGCCACTTGTCGTAGTAGCCGAACCAGTGGAACTTCGGGCCCTTCGTGATGGCCCGCACCGGCGGCAGCGGGGGGCCCTTGCCCGGCTGCGCGGCGCCGGCGGCAAAGCACATGCAAAGAAGAAACGCCGCCGGGGCCGAGAGACAGAAAACCGTTCGGGAGAGGTCAAGAGGTATCATCGTGTCTACCTTGCTTTCGGGCGCGATCCTACCGATCGTCGCGCCGGAGGTTCAGCCAGGCGATCTCCTCGCCTGTGAGCTCGAGGTCGCCGGCTGCGGCGTTCTCGTCCGCCTGCTCGACCGTCCAGGCGGCCATCAGCGGGAAGCAGTTCATCTCGCCGCAGATCGTGTAGGCCAGGGCGATCTGCGGGACCGTCGCGTTCTTTTCGGCGGCCAGCTCCTTCGCGCGGTCCAGCCGGCGGAAGTTGTCCTCGCCGCAATAGCACCTCACGCAGCGCTTGTCCGCGCCGTCTGTGAACGAACCGAGGTTGTCGCGGGCAAAGCGGCCGGAGAAGAACCCGCCCGACAGGCTCGACCACGGCACGAGGGCCAGTTGGGCGGCCCTGTACCACTCGCACGCCTCGGCGCCGGCCTCGCCGGTGATCGAGACGCTCCCGCCGCCCCAGGGGTCCTGGAGGCACTCGGCGAGCGAGTAGTGCGGGCTGCTGACGGCCATGGGGACCAGCCCGCCGGCCTCGGCGTATTCGTTCGCCTCCCGTATGCGCTCGTGCGACCAGTTCGATCCGCCGTAGGCGCGGATCTTGCCCTCGCGGATGTGCTCGTTGAGCCGCTCGACGAGGGGCCCGACGGGCTGCGACTCGTCGTCGCGGTGGAACGCGAAGACGTCGATGTAGTCGAACTTCAGCCTGGCGAGGCAGTCGTGCAGGTCGGCCGTGACGTCGAACGGCGTGACGCGCTTGCGGTCGCGGCTGTGGTGGGAGCACTTGTCCATCAGGACGATCTGCTCCCGCAGGCTGCGGTCGCGAACCCACGCGCCGAAGACGCGGTCGCAGGAGCCGCCGCCATAGATGTGGGCGCTGTCGAAGAGGGTCACGCCCGCTTCGTACACGGCGTCGAGCAGCTTGAAGCCGCCGTCCGTGTCGTCCTCGCGCAGCATGATAGCGCCCTGTCCGACGCGAGAGACCTGCTTGTCCACTCCGGGGAACGCTGCGTACTTCATCTTCGTCGAAGGACCTTTCCATCGCCCCGTCCGGGGCTCTCGCGGGCGGCAAGCCGCCCCGCTAAACGGCAGAAACCTCCTCCCACCGATACCGGTGGGCGATGAATCCGCAATTCGCAATCCGCAATCCGCAATACGACTATTCCATGGGGTACTTCAGCCCCCACTGGGCGCGAATCGCGTCCATCGTCTTGATCAGCGAGAGCGTCTCGTCCAGGGGCATGACGTCGCTTTCGGTCTTGCCGGCGGCGATGCACCGCGCGACCTCGTCGGCCTCGTAGTTGTAGCCGTTGCCGACCATCGGCGGCTCGAGGGTCTCCAGCTCGTCCTGGTCCTTCAGGATCGTCAGCTTTCCGCCCCGCCACCAGGCGTGGTGAAGGTGGATCTTGCCCTCGGTGCCCAGCAGCCAGGCCTCCATGGGCGTGTGGATCCGAACGCCGGTGGTCATCGCGCCGATCCGCCCGCCGGCATACTTGATGACGATGCCGGCCTGCTCGTCCACGCCCGTCTCCCCGAGGTGCGCCAGCGAGGCGACCTCCTTCGCCTCGCCGAAGAACATGCCCGTCAGGCTGAGGGGGTAGATGCCGACGTCCAGCAGCCCGCCGCCGGCCAGCTCGGGGTCCAGCAGCCGCCCCTCGGGGTTCCAGCCGGTCCGGAAGCCGAAGTCGGCCATGATCATCCGCAGCTCACCGATCCGGCCGGACTCGACGATCTCCTTCGCCTTCTGCACGGACGGCAGGAAGCGGCTCCACATGGCCTCCATGCAGAAGACGCCCCTTTCGCGCGCGACGGCGATGACCTGCTCGGCCTGGCCGGCGTTGACGGTGAAGGGCTTCTCGCACAGGACGGCCTTGCCGGCCTGAAGACAGAGGCTCGCCGCGTCCTTGTGCATGGGGTGCGGGGTGGCGACGTAGATGGCGTCCACCTCGCCGTCGTCCGCCAGGGCCTGGTAGCTTCCGTGGCGACGGGGAATCGAGAGCTCCTCGCCGAACGCGTCGGCCTTCTCCCGGCTCCGCGAGCCGACGGCCACCAGCTCGCCGTGCTCGCAGGATTTCAGCCCGGCGGCGAATTTCCTGGCGATCCGGGCCGTGGCGAGGATGCCCCAACGCAGCTTCTCAGCCATGAGGTGTGTCCTTTTGCCGAGGGGAGCAGGCGCCCCCCGCGCGGCGCCCGCCGGCGGGGCTGCGGCGTTCATACTACAAGCCCTCCCCGCAGGCAAGCGCGATCCGCGGGCCAAACGCCCGCGCCGCGAGGGCCGCGCTACTTCCAGCGATTCCGGTGGACGCGAGACGCGTCGTACCGATCGGCCGGGCCTTTCTCCTCGTCAGGATACCCGATCCCCACGATGCAGAAGGGCGTGATGGTCTCGGGCACGCCGAGCAGATCTCGCGTTTTGGCGACGCGGTCGGCTTCCGGATGGACGCCGAGCCACACGGCCCCGAGCCCGTTGGCGTGTGCGGCCAGCAGGAGGTTCTGCGTGGCGGCCGAGCAATCCTGCGGCCAGTAGACGTCCAGACCTTCCCGGCCCCCGTCGCTGCATACGACGACGGCCAGCGGGGCCTGCTTGAGCATGGCGGAGTACGCGTGGTACTCGGGAATGGCATCGAGCGTGGCGCGGTCGTCGATGACGACGAAGTGCCACGGCTGCTGGTTTCCGGCCGACGGGGCGGCCATCGCGGCCTTGAGGAGCTCGTCGATCAGTTCGTCGCCCACCGGCTGGTCGGTGTAGGCCCGAATGCTGCGGCGGGTGAGAATGGCTTTCATCGCGTCCATTGGGTCTCTCCGTTCTGTGTTGGCAAGAGCAACCCACGGAGCGCTGCCCGTGGGCTTCGGTCGGTTGGCGTCGCTTGTCCACGGAAGGGCGGTCACGTCTTCCACGGCGGGACCGAGGGGAGATAGCTCATGAACTTCTCGATGAGCTTCTCCTCGTATTCGCCGCGGTAGTCGCCGGCGAAGAACCTGTCGGCCGCCTCGTCGTGGAACAGCTTCCAGGAGTCGGCCTCGTCACCGGGGTTGACGGGGAAGAAGCAGGCGTTGTTGGCCTTGGCGGCCTTCATGTCGCCGGGCGCGTCGCCGACCATGAGGACCTTGTCGGTGTCATACTTGCCGCCGGCGCCGTACTTGAGGTGCTCGGCCTTCTTGCCCATCTCCTGCCCGCAGATCATCCGGGCATACCGGGCCAGGTCGTGCTCCTCCCACTCGCGCTGAAGCGCCTCGTTGGGCGTGGCGGAGACGACCATGACGTCGGCCTTGTCGGCGATCCCGGCGAGGCCCTCCCGAACGTGGGGGTAGGGGGGCACGCCGTGGACGATCTTCGCGACCGTCGCGTTGACGTCCTTCGACCATTCCAGCGCCTTTGTCAGGACCGGGTCCTTCGTCTCGGCGACCTTCGCCTCCAGCGCCGGGTTGCCCAACTGCGTCTCCTCCTCGATCCACCGGCGAAGCGAATCGATCTCGGGCGTCTTGTATCCTCGCGCGACGCACTCCGGGCGCTCGGCCAGCAGATCGAACACCTTCACCAGCGCGGGGAAGCGGTTGACGCCGCGCCACTGGCTGTAGAGGTTCACCCACGCCTCCGTCTCTCGAACGAAGCGCGAGACGGCCTGGAGGCCCCAGTGATACACCGTGTTCGGGATGAAGCACTCCTTCTGCTTGATCTCCATGGTGTCGAACGCGCAGCCGTCCGAGTCGATGCCAATGAAGAAATCCCTGGTCTTTTCCAGCGCGGTAAGCTGCTCGATGTAGCTCGCCATCAGTGCCTGCTCCTCTTGTGAGATCGTGACTGCCCGGCCCGGGCGCCGGGCCCCGAGACGGAGAACAACGGCCGATGTATAAGGGAGTCGGCGGCGTTTGGCAAGGGGGCGGGCGCGTGCGATAGCGCCCGGCCGCCCGGAGAACGCGACCTCGCCGCCGGCGGCGTCCGCCTTACCGTGTGACACGGGGCCCCGTCCGGCGGTATCCTGTTGCCATGACGGCCGCGCTGAAACCGTTTCGCATCGGAGGCGTGGAGGTCGGCTTCCCGGTGGTCCTGGCCGCGCTGGCGGGCTACTCGGACCTGGCCTATCGGCTCATCTGCCGGCGGCTGGGGGCCGAATACTGCACCACCGAGATGATGCTGGACCGCGTGGTCCTGCACCGGCGCAAGCTGCGAATCCGCCTGCTTAGCCTGACGGACGAGGACCACCCGGTGGCCGGTCAGATCATAGGCAACGACCCCGCGGAGATGGCCGACGCGGCGAAGATGCTCGCGGGGCTTGGCTTCGACGTGGTGGACCTGAACTTCGCCTGCCCGGTCCGCAAGGCCCTGGCCCGGCGGCGCGGAGGGTATCTGATGACCACGCCGGACCGGGCGGTGCGGATCGCCCGGGAGGTGATCGCCGCAAGCGACCGGCCGGTCACCGTCAAGCTCCGCCAGAAGTTCCGCAGCGCCGATGACAGCGGCGCGTTCTGGCGGATCGCCGAGGCCGCCTTCGACGCCGGGGCGGCGGGCATCTGTCTCCACGCCCGCAGCGTCGAGCAGAAGTATGCCGGCCGGGCCGACTGGGCCTTCCTCGCCGAGGCCAAGCGGCACTTCGGGGACCGGACGATCATCGGCTCCGGCGACGTGCTCGAGCCCGCCGACACGCTGGCCATGCTCCGGCAGACCGGCGTCGACGCCGTCGCCGTGGCGCGCGGGTGTCTGGGCAACCCGTGGTTCTTCCGGCAGGTCAGGGACGCAGCCGCCGGGCGCGAGCCATACCGGCCGGGCATCGGCGAGCAGCGGGAGGTGCTGCTGCGGCACTTCGAGGACTCCTGCGAGCTGTACGGCCCGCTGCGGGGGCCGAAGCACATGCGGAAGTTCGGCATCAAGTACGCCCGGCTGCACCCGCAGTCGAAGCTGGTCCGGGCGGCCTTCGTCGCCGTCAAGCGCCCCGAGCAGTGGCGCGAGGTATTGGAGAAGTTCTACCGGAAGCAGTAGAATCCGCAGGCGGGGCGGATTCGGTTTTGGAAAGGAAACGGAACATGAAGCGGCGAAGTGTTTTCGTGAGCGTCCTGTTGACGGCGCTTCTGCCGGCGGCCGTGGCTGCCGAGACGAAGGTCGAGTACCTGGCCGTCCTCGTCGGCGGCAAGAAGCTGGGCTACGTCGAGCACACGCGAGAGGCGGCCGGCGGCAAGGTGACCACCTCGCAGGACATGGTGCTCACCATCAAGCGCATGGACATCGCGATGGAGCTCCGGCAGAGCGAAAGCGCCGTGGAGACCGCCGCCGGCAAGCCGCTGAGCTTCAAGGCCGTTCAGGACTTCGGCATCATGGCCCAGGCGATCGAGGGCAAGGTCGGCAAGGACGGCATGGTCGACGTGACCGTGACGTCCGGCCAGACCACCAAGAAGATGACCATGCCCTGGCCGAAGGACGCCGTGCTGCCGGAGGGGCTGCGCCTGCTGTCGGCGAGCAAGGGGCTCAAGGAGGGCACGCAATACACCGCCAAGGCGTTTACGGGCTCGATGCTCAAGGCCTTGGAGGTGGCCGTGACCGTCGGGGCGACCAAGGACGTCGACCTGCTCGGCCGGGTGGTCAGGCTGACGGAGGTCAAGACGGTGATGACCGGCCCCACCGGGCAAATCGAGAGCACCTCCTACGTGGACGAGAACTTCGACGCCCTCAAGACCGTCGTGCCCATGATGGGCATGCAGTTGGAGATGGTCGCGTGCAGCAAGGCCTTCGCGATGTCCGAGAGCGACACGCTGGACTTCTTCGAGAAGCTCGTCGTGCCCAGCCCCAGGCCGCTGAGCGACGTTCGCTCCGCCAGGTCGATCCGCTACCGCGTGCGGCCGAGCGGCGAGGGCGCGAAGCTGGTGTTCCTCGCCACGCCGAGTCAGAAGGTGGTGCGGGAGGAGGACGGCAATTCCACCATCACCGTCTCGCCGGCTTCGGCGGCGAAGGGTGTCGGGTTTCCGTACAAGGGAAAGGACGCCGCCGCGGCCGAGGCGCTGAAGCCCACGCGGTTCCTCCAATGCGACACCAAGGAGGTCGTCGGCCTGGCGAAGATCGCCGTCGGCGAGGCGGCCGACGCCGCCGAGGCCGCGCGGAAGATCGAGTCGTACGTCGGCAGGTACATCAGCGACAAGAACCTCTCCGTCGGATACGCCACGGCGCTGGAGGTGGCCAAGAGCAAGCAGGGCGATTGCAGCGAGCACGCGGTGCTGGCCGCGGCGATGTGCCGCGCGGTGGGCATCCCCGCGCAGGTGGTGACCGGCCTGGCGCACGTCGAGAAGCTCGGCGACAGGACCGACGTGTTCGTGCCTCACGCGTGGTTCCGGGCCCACATCGGCGGCAAGTGGATCGATTACGACGCGGCCCTGAAGGGCTTCGACGCCGGGCACATCACACTGGCGGCCGGCCACGGCGAGCCGGAGGAGTTCTTCTCCGTCATAAACACCCTGGGCCGGTTCAAGATCGTCGAGGTCTCCATCCAGCGGTAGGGGGGCGATCCGGCGGGGATGTGCAGCGCAGGCGCGAGAAGGGCCCCGGGCTTCCGCGATAAGCATATCTTCTGGCGCGTATTCGCCGATCTGAACCCGTCGCCTGTTGCCCCCGCGCGACGGGCGCGGTATTCTCCCGGCGCGTCGCGGGCGGGCAGGCTGCACGCTCGACCCGCGGCGAACACGGATTGAGAACCACGCAATGCCGCGAAGGGATGACCTTCAAACCATCATGATCATCGGCTCCGGGCCGATCGTCATCGGCCAGGGCTGCGAGTTCGACTACTCCGG
>CAYRVX010000096.1:0-26645 GCA_964427875.1 uncultured Planctomycetaceae bacterium | reverse complement strand
CACGACGCCAGCCGGTCTTCAAAAAACGGTTAGCGTCCCCTATTTCATTTGGCGCGCTGATTCAATCGGAGGTCCCCGAGCCGACGACGCTGGCACTCCTGGCGATCGGCGGGGTGCTGCTGGCACGGCGCCGACGCTGACGACCCGCGGCGCGCGGCCCTCGACAGAACCCGAGGACGCCTTATCGAAAATAAGGGACGCTAACCGTTTTCTCGTTGATCTTGGGCGTCTCGATGCGGTCCATACATGCCATGCCCCGAATGGCGAGAGCCGTGATCTGCCGAGAGTCGTATCACCTCCCCTCGGCGCGAGAACACGACGCTAATGGGTTTCAAAAAAACGGTTAGCGTCCCCTATTTCGAAATCCCCCCGTTTCTCCGCTGCATCCCCTGCATCCGTGCTATAGAATCTGCCCAGCCCGGACGCGAGCGGCGTCTGCGTGCAGGGAAGGGACAGAGGCGTGGAGCTTGCTTACAAGGCGGATTTCGGCGAGGCGCTTCGGCGGCTGGAGGCGTGGTGGGACTGCGGGATCATCGACCGGCCGCCCGTGACGGTTCACGTCCGCCCGGAGAGGCGGCCGCGGCTGCCCGAGAAGAGCCACCCCACGCTCCGCGACCGGTGGTTCGACTTCGAGCACAGGCTAGACCGATTCGAGGCGTCGCTGGAGGGGGCCGTCTTCCTCGCCGAGACGTTTCCGAAGTTCGATCCCGGCCTGGGGCCGGAGCAGTGCGCGACGGTCTTCGGCTGCGAGCTGGAGTTCAGCGAGACGACGAGCTGGTCGATCCCGATCGCCGGGAGCTGCCGGGAGATCCTGGAGATCCGGCCGAACCTGGACAACGCCTACTGGAACAACCTCCGCGCGTCGACGGAGCTGTCGATCGAGCGCGGCGGGGGCAGGTGGATCACGGCCCTGCCGGACCTGCACACGAACGGCGACCTGCCGGCGGCCCTGCGCGACCCGCAGGAGCTGTGCCTCGACCTCGCCGACGACGCCGACTCCGTCCGCGCCGCGTGCGACCACGTCACCGAGGCCGCCTACGGGCTCATGTACGACGACCTGTGGGGGCGGATCGAGGCGGCCGGCCAGCCGTGCACCACCTGGGCGCCCTTCCTGCACGCCGGGCGGGCCTACGTGACGAGCTGCGACTTCATCTGCATGATCTCGCCGGAGATGTTCCGCCGGACGATCCTGCCGAGCATCGTCTGGGAGATGCGGTTCCTGGAGCGGAACTTCTTCCACCTGGACGGTCCCGGGGCGCTTCAGCACCTCGACGACCTGCTCGCCCGGCCGGAGCTCGACGGGCTTCAGTGGGTCTACGGGACCGGCAGCGGGCCGGCGAGGAACTGGATCGACCTCTACCGCCGCGTCCAGGCGGCCGGGAAGTGCATCCAGCTCTGCTGCGACGACATCGCCGACGCCCGGGCCGTCGCCGAGCACCTCCGCCCGGAGGGCGTCTGGTTCTGCCCCGGCGGCGCCTACAGCCGCGAGGAGGCCGAGGCCTTCATCCGCTGGTCCGGCGCCTGGGCCGCGGGGAAGAAAGCCTGAGAGCCATGGCGAAGATCATCGACGTACACACGCACGCCTTCCCCGACGACGTCGCCGCCCGGGCCGTCGAGCGGCTGGAGGCCGTCTGCCCCATCACCACCGTCGCCGAGGCGACCGTCTCGTCGCTGCTGAAGAGCATGGACGCCGCCGGCGTGGACGTGTCGGTCATCTGCGCGATCGCCACGAAGCCGGAGCAGAACGAGGGCATCCTCTCCTGGTGCGACGCGATCCGCTGCGACCGGATCGAGCCCTTCCCGTCCCTCCACCCCAAGACGGCGCGGGCGGGTGAGTGGATCGAGCGGATCGTCGCCGAGGGATTCCGCGGGATCAAGCTGCACGCGATGTACCAGGACTTCGTCGTGGACGACGCGGCGATGGACGAGATCTACGCGGCCGCCGAGGCGCTGGGGCTGGTGATCCAGTTTCACGCCGGGCGCGACTTCGGCTTCCCCATGGACGACGACCGCGCCTCGCCGGCGCGGATGGCGCGTCTGGCGCAGCGCTTCGGGCGGCTCAAGATGATCTGCTCCCACATGGGCGGCTGGCGGATGTGGGACGAGTCCGAGGAGCACCTGGTCTCCAAGGCGGACGTGTACTTAGAGACGTCGTTCAGCTTGGCCGATCTCGGCCCGGCCCGGGCGGCGGAGATGATCCGCCGCCACGGGGCCGGGCGGGTCCTGTTCGGCACGGACTGGCCGTGGGCCAGGCAGGCCGAGGACGTCGAGCGGCTGGCGGGGCTGCCGCTGGAGGAGACGGAGATCGAGCAGATCGCCTGGTCCAACGCGGCGAAGCTGCTGGGACTCTCTCAGGAGCCCAGCCGGTCCAGGTGAACCGCCGCCGGGCCCATGGCGGCGCGGCGCCGCAGCGGCACGGCCGCATTCGTATACCACCGGACTTCCGCATGATCGTCGCCGGGCCGGCGCCCCCGGAGCGAGACGTACCGCGGCACGTGCATCGAGAAGCAGTGCAGCAGCCCCCGGCCGGGCTCGAGGCTGTCGGCGTTGATGCCCACCACCTTCCATCCGGGCAGCAGCCTGGCGTAGAGGGCGAGGGCCTCGTTCTGAAGGGCGGGGTCGACGTCCTTGAACGTGGGCATCAGGAGCGTCCCGTTGGCGAAGATCACGTTGGTGTATGTCCGCCAGAACTCCCCGCGCCTCGGCGGCATGGGGACGCGGTGGACCTTCACGCGGCCGCGGGCGGTCTTCAGGCCGGACAGGATCGCCGCCGTCTCGTCCAGGACCCTGGCGTTGGCGGGATCGACCGCCGGGTCGTAGCGCCCCACCACCGCCACGTCGGGCGCCAGGAAGGTCATGAACATGTCGACGTGGCCGGTCGGCTCGCCGATCAGCCGCCGGACATACACCCAAGAGGTGAAGCCGAAGTGCTTCGCCAGGATGCTGCCGATCTCGGCTCTCCGGCAGCCGCGCTGAAGGTTCTCCGCGATGAGGACGACGGTGGTGACGCACAGGCCCCGGCCGTTGCTGAGTAGATTGCCTCCCTCGAACTGAAGCGGCACGGAGACCACCGGCAGGCGGAGGAGCTCGCCGAGCAGGCGGGCCACCTCGTCGTCCTGCGGCCGCTTGCCCCGGATGTCGTCCTCCTGAACGTACCGCCCCTCGGCGACGGAGACCGAACCGTCCTTGTGGGGCACGAAGAGCGGCCCGTAATCCCTCACCCACATGCTGTCCAGCGGCAGGCGGACGAACCGGACGGCCTCGGGCGGCAGGCCTCTCTTGGCGAGCAGGTCCAGCCCCATGCGGACCTGCCGGTCGTCGCAGACGAGGCCGACGATCGTCGTGGTCTTGTGCGCCGCGGCCACCACGTCGGTGAAGACGTCGGGATAGAGGGGGATCAGCTCGTTGCAGCCGAGCATGAGGGCGGACTGCGGCTCGAACTCGCCGGGCAGCGGGAGCGCCCCGGCCCGACGGTGCGGCGCGGGCGGCCGGCGGGGCGCGGCCGCCGGCGCCGGGGGACTGTCAGCGAGCGCATCGCCGGCCTTCGCGGGAACCACGCTCCCGGCCGATCCGGCAAACAACCCCATGGCGATGGCCGCCGCGCAGAAGAGGCCCCCGCCCGCCAGAACAGGGAGAACAAGCCAGAGACGCCGGCTAAGCCACCGCCTGGCCCGGTACCACAAGGACTGTACTGCTTTCAACTGCCTTGATTCTCTGGCCAGGCGGCATCCCGCCCTACGACTACTGCTACGGCTACGACTCCCCCGGCGGGCACAAGACCAACCCGGGGCACGACAACATCTATGATAGCCGATCTCGCCAGCCGCGCCAAGGGCAATCCGGGCGAGCAAAGACCCCCGACTCACGCTTCGTCGGAGGCCGGGATCGCCCCGGCGCCGTACGTTCCGAACTCGACGAACGCCTTGCAGGCGATGTCCTGGACGTCGGGCGTCAGGCCGATCGCCTCGTTGCCGCTGTAATAGCCGGCCACGAACCCGCCCCCGAAGCCGCCGAGCTTCTCCACCAGCAGCTTTGCCTCGTGGCGGATCTGCCGCCGGTCGCGGGTCTGGAGCGTCTTCTGGATGTCCACCGGGCACCAGAACGTCACCTTCCCGCCGAACCGCTGCGAGAGCGTCTCGATCCCGTGCAGGCGAGGCTGGTCGAACTGAAGGCAGTGCACGCCGCACTCGATCAGGTCGCCGATGATGTCGGTCATCTTGCCGCACGAGTGCATCAGCACGTACAGGCCGCCCTCGCGTGCCCGCCCGGCGAGGGTGCGGAACTCGGGCTTGAAGACCTCCCGCCACGTCGCCGGCGAGATCATCAGCCGATCCTGCGTGCCCCAGTCCTCTGGGAACATGACGGCGTCGGCCCCGGCGGCGGCCCAGCAGTCGATGGCCTTGAGCAGCTCGGCCCGCACCAGCCCGTTGAGCCGCCGGACGTTTGCGGGCTCGAGCATCAGGTCGCACAGGTAGTTGTCGAGCTTGCGGAGCTTCCGTGCGACGTTGAAGACGAAGCCGGGGATGCTGCCCACGCGGAAGTGCCCGGTGTCGGCGGCGAATCGCTCGGCTGCTTCGGCGTAGTCGCCCTTGCGCCCGAGGTCCGGCGGGCGGTAATCGCCGAGGTCGCGCCATTGACCGATGGCCGGCTCGACGACCTCGCCCTTGTCGTAGTCGGTCAGGGAGGCCCACGTGACCCCCCACTCATCTCGCCAGCGGTGCAGCTCGCCGCCGCGGGGCTCGAGCGGCTCGTTCTCGCCGCCGCGCCGGGCGGCACCGATCACGTCGTTCGGGTAGGGCTCCGGCAGGACCATGCCCACGCGAGGCGGGCCCTCAAAGGTCAATGCCGCTTGAAAGATCTCCCGGGACGTCACGGACTGTCCTTTCCGAGGTCTCGCCGGGCGTTCACGGGATCGGGCGGTCCCTCATCTCGCCGCGGCGGATCTTCCATCCGTCCGGGCGCTTGACCCATGCCAGCCGCCAGCCGAGGGCATACCTGCTGGGGCCGCTGGCTCCTGTGGTGTAGTGGATGACCGTGCGAACGGTAACGTCGGCCCGGTTTCCGCCGGTGATCTCGATCTGCGGGTCGCCCGTGATCTCCACCTGGCGGATCCGGTATTTCAGCACGGAGGCCTCCGCCAGGGCCACGGCCTCGTTCTTGCGTCCCCCCCAGCCGCGGTATTTCTCGTCCAGGTAGGTCGCGAACGCGCCGAAATCCCTCCGCTCGGCGGCGGCGGCCGTCGCCTCCAATGCCGAGACGATCTGCTCCCGGTCGGTAACGACGGCGCGTTCCAGCAGGTACACCCCGGCTGCCAGCACCACCGGCAGGAGCATTCTCCCCAGCCAGACCTTTCGCCGCTGGGCGTACCAGGCGCCCACCAGCGCGACCTCGGCGAAGATCAGCACGAGGTAGACGTAGAACGGATCCTCGAAGAACACCCTGCGGAGCGAATCCATCCGTGCATTGTATCGGAGGGGCGAACAGCGGCTAAAGTTTTTCCGTCCGCGGGGGCGATAATTCCTTCGGGTCCATGAAAACAGACCACAAGAAGCCTGCGAGCAGAGGGCCGGTGCGAATCTCCCAGGCTGCCAAGGCCGCCGGGGTCAGCACGCAGACGGTCGAGTATTACATCATGCTCGGGCTGATCGAGCCGCTGCGGGCACCCGGCCGGCGGGGGCGCTTCTTCAACGCCGCGCACGTCAAGCGCATCCGCCTGATCCGTCAGCTCAACGCGTCCGGCTACACCCTCCGGGCCATCCGGGAGACGTATCTGCGCCAGCGGTAGCGACGAACGGCGAAGGCCGGGGGCGCGGCGAGGTGCATCAGACTCGCCATCCGGCCATCCTCCATCCTGCCGTTTCGGCCCATCCGCGGGGCGCCGGGCGGGGGGAGTCTTTCCTCGCCGCCGCAGGCGACGTAAAATGGGCGGGTCATGGCCAAGAGGCTCGTCAAACTGTCGCTGGCGACGAAGTTCCGCCTCCTGTTCGGCCTGGCGGTACTGGGGATCATCGCCGCGGCGCTGGTCGTGCCCTGGTACTTCATGGCGATGCTGGCCGAGCAGGGCGTCCAGCAGCCGGGCTCGGAACTGACCCGCCTGCGCCTCAACGAGTGGCTGCGCGAGCATCCGAAGGACCCCGCCGCGGCCGAGGACGAGTCCAGCAGGGTCGTCGCCCTGTACACCGCCGGCGAGAAGAGCCAGACGCGAACGGGCCCGTCCGTCGTCGTGCTGATTCCCGGGCGAAAGCACACCCGCCCGCTCGATTCGCGCGCGAAGAAGGCCCGACGCGCCTTCACCCGCAACGCCGAACAGGACCTGGCCATCCTCGAGGACGAGGACCAACGCGGGGAGACGATCTACCGCGGCTTCAGGGCCGTGCGGGTGGGACAGACGTGCATGAACTGCCACGGCACCACGGCCGCCGAGCCGGAGCTGCGATACCAGCCGGGACAACTGGCGGGCATGATCGACGTGACGCTTCCGGGCGAGACGGCCTCCGGGCCGCTGGTGTGGTGGACGAGAGGGGCGTTCATCGTCGGAGGGGGCCTGGCGAGCCTGCTGGCGTTCGTGCTGTTCGCCCTGATCACCCAGCGGCTGATCCTCAGGCCCATGCGCGACCTGCGCGACCTGGCCGACCGGGTCGCCGAGGGGGACCTGACCGTCCGAAGCACGATCCGAACGGAGGACGAGCTTCAGCGGCTTGGCGAGAGCTTCAACGAGATGCTCGACGCCATCACCGACCAGCACGAGAAGCTCCGGGCGGCCAACCGCGCGCTGGACCTCAAGCTCCGCGAGCTCGCCGAGGCCAACGTCACGCTCTTCAGGGCCAACAAGGTCAAGAGCGAGTTCCTCGCCAACGTCTCCCACGAGCTTCGCACGCCGCTGAACAGCATCATCGGCTTCGCCGACCTGCTGACGGAGCGCGACGAGGAGCGGATCCGCCGATACGGGCAGAACATCTCGGCGGCCGCCAAGGACCTCCTCAGCATGATCAACGACCTGCTGGACATGGCGAGGATCGAGGCGGGAAAGGCCGAGGTCCGCTTCGACAAGGTCTCCGTCACCGACACGTGCGAGACGCTGCTCGCCCTGATGGCCCCGCTGGCCGACAAGAAGAACCTCGACCTGCGGGCCGAGCTCGACGCCGACCTGCCGATCGTCGTCACCGACGGCGGCAAGCTTCAGCAGATCCTCTATAACCTGCTCTCCAACGCCATCAAGTTCACGCCCGCCGGCGGGCAGGTGACCGTCGCCACCGCCGTCGAGGCCACCTCCCGCAAGGGCCAGGAGACCGAGGAGGTCTCCGTGGCCGTCTCCGATACCGGGCCGGGGATCTCCGAGGCCGACCAGGTGCACATCTTCGAGCAGTTCTACCAGGCCGACCGGACGTTGACCAAGGAGTCTTACGGCACGGGCCTGGGACTGGCCATCGCAAAGGAGCTGACGGGCCTGCTCGGCGGGCGGCTGACGCTCAAGAGCTCCCCCGGCCACGGCGCCACGTTCACCGTCCACCTGCCCGTCCAGCCGCCGGAGGGCGCCGCTGGCGCCTGAGAGAGATTCGGCTGCTGCCCGACCTGAGTTCCGGTGCTTCTCCGGACGGTGTCGCGCGCCGGGATGGCCTTGCATCGGGTCGCGGCCCGTGGCATGATGGTCTAAGATGCCCGCGGTCGGCGCGGGCGAATGACCTTCGGGCAACACCGGCCGGGATGTGCCCCGCAATCATGCCCAGGCATCCGGAAATCACGCGGTCGAGCTTCGGTCAGATCACCGTCGGCAAGAAGACCTACGAGCATGACGTCTATGTCCGCGCCGACGGCGAGGTGAAGAAGCGCAAAAAGTCCATCGCCAAGGCCGCCTACGGAACCGGCCACATGATCGGGCCCGGGGAGCTGAAGAAGGTCTGCAAGGGCGGTCCGGAGGTGGTGTTCGTCGGGCTGGGCCAGTCCGGCCTGGCCGAGCTTACCCGGGAAGGACAGCAGTTTCTGCGCGCCAGAGGCATCGCGTTCCGCGCCCTGCCCACGCCGCAGGCCGTCGAGGCCTACAACGAATCGAAGCAGCGAAAGGCTGCGCTGATCCACGTGACCTGTTGAACGACCGGACACGAATGCGGAGGTGACCCTCATGAAGCGAAAACGCCTTCCGTTGAGCGTTGTGACCGGGATGGTGCTGGCGACGTGCGCGTGCGGCCTGCCCGGATGCAGACGGGACAAGCCCCCCAAGGCCGGACCCGCAGGGCCTCCCGCGGCGGCGACCATTACCGTCCGGAGCAAGGCCTTCGAGCCCGGCGAGGCCATCTGGCCCCGGCACACCGGCGACGGGGAGGACGTCTCGCCGGCGCTGACGTGGTCGGGCGTTCCCGCGGCCGCGAAAGAGTTGGCGCTCATCATGGACGATCCCGACGCGCCGAGGCCCAAGCCGTGGGTGCACTGGGTGATCTACAAGCTCCCCGCCGACGCCGCCGGGCTGCCCGAGGCCGTCGCGAAGAATGCCGAGCCCCCCGGGCCCGCCGGGGCGGTGCAGGGCAGGAACACGTGGGGCAGGATCGGCTACGGCGGCCCCGCCCCGCCGAAGGGCCGCGTCCACCACTACCACTTCAAGCTCTACGCGCTGGACGCCCCGCTGGACGTAAAGGCCGGCCTCGACAAGCAGGCGCTGCTGGCCGCCATGTCCGGCCACGTCATCGCCCAAGGCGAGCTGATCGGGACATATCAGCGATAGGCCGGGATCGCCCGTGTCGCGAATGCATCGTTTGACCCCTCATGAGGGTGCGACCAGCCGCTCCTTGGCCAGTTCTGCTGCGTACAGAAGAGCCGCTCGGATGTCCTCCGCCCCGACTCGATAGGCCTTTGTGATCGCCTCCGCCGTTTCCCCCGCAGCGAGGTTATCGAGGATCACGGATACCATCACTCGGGTTCCGGCGATGCACGCCTTCCCGTGGCAAACGGATGCATCCGCCGTGATCCGTTCTCGCCAGTCCATATCGGGGTCCGTGAGGGGCCAAGAGCTTCTGCTGCTGCCGCGGGTCCTACCCTTCCACGTGCTTCTCGAACAGGGCGACGTCCTTGGCGAGCATGCCGCCGTCGTCCTTGGGGAAGACGCCGATGCAGACAACGTCGTTGTCGCGGACGCAGCGGCCGAGCGTCGCGAAGGCCTCGTCGATCGGCCGGTTGCCGCCGGCGAAGACCTTGTAGTGCACGGCCGGGCAGGGAAGCGTCGCGACGAGATCGAGCATGGCCGCCCGGTCGCGGGGGTCCCACTTCTCGGCGACGCTGCTGTGGGCCGGATCGGCCGTGCGGTCGGTGGGGTTGTAGTGGGCGCACATCTGGAAGTCGGGCTGGACGTGGTCGCGGACCCACGCGTGGGCCTCGGGTCGGTGGCCGGCAAAGCCGCCGGGCGAGCCGAAGCTCCGCATCAGCTCCAGGGCCTCACCGAACAGGTCGAACCGCCCGTGGGCGTGCCAGTAGTCGGTCGCCCCGCCGTGGAGGTACATCGCGGCCGCACCGAGCTCGCCCGCCTCGCGGATCCACCGCCGATGGACGTCGGCGTCGAGCTTGTCGTAGACGACCTGGGCGAACCACTGGATCGTGCCGCCCGCCTGGCGGTACTCGCGGAGCACGCCTACGATGTGGTCGTCGGTCCGCATGAATGCCGTGTTGATCCCCGCGGCCTCGGCTTCGCGCAGCGCCTGGTGGATGCGCCCGCGGGTGAAATAGTCGCGCATCTCCTGATCGCGCTCGCGGCTCTGGTGCGAGAACCCGCTGAACGGGTTGCCCCCGATCACCAGCCGGGAGACCTCGACCTCGCCGATTCGTGCCCTGCGCATCGCCGGCTCAATACCAGACCATCACGAGCAGGTTGGGCTCGGGGCGCTTGCCTTCCATCGTGCCGATCACGTGCCCGACGTGCTTGATCTCGATCCGGTCGCTGTCCAGCCACTCGTTGATCTGGTTCTCCATGAACTCCAGCGAGGCGATGGCGATCTTGGAGTGGAACATTCGGCATCGGGTCGCGCCGGCCCCGTCCGTGTTCAGCGGCCGCTTGTACTCTCGCTTTTCCGTGCCTGCGCCGCCCGTCACTCCGAACGTCTTGACCCCGCCGGCCGAAAAGCCCGACGACTCCTCCGATTCGACCAGGCTGATGGGCTCCTCGTCGCCTTCCAGGGAGATCGGCTCGTCTTCGGGTTCGAGAATGCTGTCCTCTGCCATTGGATTTCTCCTGCATGAACCGAGAATCGGGTGCGGCGAGACAATCTTCGAACTGCTATTATATGCCCCCTCGCGTCGGGGTCAACCGGACCGCGCGAGGCGGAAAAGCTTGAGCTGTCAGGATGTATACATGGCGAATCCAACAGGCGCGCGGGGTGTTGAAGCTACAGGATCGGCCCGCGCGGCCGAGGCCGTCGGAGCCGAGCAGGTTATGCGTAAGGACAAGCTCCTCATCCTGGTGATCTTCGTACTCGTGGTCGGCGCGGCCGTCGGCCTCCAGCAGTTCGGGCGGCACGGCTGGAGCTCACGGCCGGGCGATGAGCCCGCTCGGGGCCTCGTGCGGAAGGTCCCCGGGCCGCTGAGGCCCGTCAACGTCGAGCAGTTCCGCGGTTTTGCGCTTCAGTTGCAGAGCCCCTCGCCCCATCGCCCGTACGCCAGGTACATCAGCGAGATCGCCGCGACCGGCGCGAACACGGTGTGCCTGGTCGTCTCGGCCTACCAGGAGAACTGCGATTCCACCAGCATCTTCGTCGACGCCAGGAGGACGCCCCCTGACCCGCGGCTCGGGAAGCTCATCGCCCACGCGCACGCCGAGGGCCTCCGCGTCGTGCTGATGCCCATCATCCTCCTGGAGAACCCCCGGGCCGGTGAATGGCGAGGGAAGATCGACCCGGAGAACTGGGACGACTGGTGGGAGGACTACGACAATTACATCCTCCACTACGCCCACGTCGCCCAGGCCGCCAAGGCCGAGCTCCTCGTCGTCGGCTCCGAGCTGGTCTCCACGGAGAAGGACCACGGCGGCCGCTGGCGAAGCCTCATCCGCCGCGTCCGAAAGGCATTCGCCGGCCACCTGAGCTACTCCGCCAACTGGGACCACTACCGCCCGGTCTCCTGGTGGGACGAGATCGACATCATCGGCATGACGACCTACTACGATCTCACGGATGGAAAGAAGCCCACGGTCGAGAGGCTGCTGGCCAGTTGGCGACCGATCCGCAAGGAGGTCCTGGACTGGCAGAAGACGATCAACCGCCCCATTCTCTTCACCGAGGTCGGCTGGCCGAACCAGGTGACCTGCGCCCAATACCCGTGGGACTACACCCGCAACCCCGACAAGCCCGACCCGGCGGCCCAGGCCAACTGCTTCGAGGCGTTCTTTCGGACGTGGATCCAAGAGAAGGCCGTCGCCGGGTTCCTCGTATGGGAATGGCGCAACCACCCGAACCAGAAGATCGGGCCCGAGGAGACCGGCTACGTGCCGTGCGGCAAGCCCGCGCTGGACGTGATCCGGAAGTACTACCAGTCGCCGGACCCCCGCTCGAAGACGGCGAGCCCAACCACGGCACCGACGACTTCGCCCGTGCGGCCGCCTGCAACGGGGCCGAAGTGACCGGGGTCCTTTCCATACTCCTGCTCTTTCCGCCGGCCCTGCCCGCAGCCGCGCCGGCCGGGCCGGACGAATCGTACGGCCGCATCGAGCTGATACGCGACAAGTGGGGCATTCCACACGCCTTTTCCGACACGGATGAGGGAGCGATGTACGCCCTGGGATACGCCGCCGCCGAGGAGCGAGGCTTCCAGATGTACTACTCCCTGCGGATCGTCCAGGGACGCCTGGCGGAACTGGTGGGCGACGTCCGCAAGCTCCGCCGCCGGGAGACGGCCGTTCACAACGACCGGAAGATGAGGACGTTCGGCTTCTACCGGGCGGCCAGGCGCGTCGCGGGCAACCTCGACGCCGGCACGCTCGCCCTGCTGAAGGCCTACTGCCGGGGCGTCAACGACTACCTCGCCGCCCATCGCGACAAGCTGCACCCGCTGTTCGGCAAGCTCGCCCTGGATCCCGAGCCGTGGACGCCGGCGGACTGCATCGTATCGTGGTGGCACCTGGGGCAGTTCTTCGCCACCGACGGCACGCGCGACCTTCTGCACTGGCGGAACGTGACCGGCCGCGGCGGCCGCGGCGCGATGCGCCCTCGTCCGCAGCCCGGGCCCCTGTGGATCGATGACTCCGCCGCCGTGGTCCAGCGAAGCGACGTCTCCGATGACTGGGTCCGGCGCACCGAGCGGTTCCTGCGGGATCAGGGCTTGGTGCGACAGGCCCCGGCGGCCTCGGCGCCGGCCGGGCCCAAGTTCAGCCACGCCTGGGTCGTCGCCGGCAGGAAGACCACGACCGGCGCGGCGGTGCTCGTCAGCGACCCGCAGACGCCCGTGCGGAATCCGTCCCTGTGGCACGAGTTCCACGTCTCCGGTAAGACATTCAACGCCCGCGGGGTCGGCGTGCCCGGCTCGCCGGGCATCCTGATCGGCTTCAACGAGCACGTCGCGTGGGGCGCCACCGCGCTCGGGGCCGACCAGGCCGACCTGTTCCGGCTGAAGACCGATCCCAACCGCCCGAACCAGTATCACCACGACGGGCAATGGCGGCCGATGAAGGTGCTCCGCGAGACAGTCCGCGTCAAGGGCGGCCGGGCCGTGCCGGTCGTGATCCGCCTGACACACTTCGGGCCCGTGGTCACGCCGTTCGCCTTCGCCGCCCGCGGTGACCCCGAAGTGGCCCTCAAACGCGTGCCCATCTGCCAGCCCGAGGGCGACACCATCCAGGCCCTGTTCGCCATGGTCCGGGCCGCAAGCGCCCGCCGGTTCGCCGACGCGCTGGCCGGTTGGCATTTCCCGAGCTGCAACATGATCTTCGGCGACGACAAGGGCGACATCGGCTACTGGCTGCTGGCCGCCGTGCCGATCCGCTCGCCGCTGGCCCCCCACGGCGGCCGGGCCGCCATGGACGGGGCCGATCCCCGGTATGACTGGCGAGGATGGGTCCCGCTCGGGCTCAAGCCCCACGTCATCAACCCGGCCCGGGGCTGGATCGCCAGCGGCAACCATCGTCCGATCGAGTCCTTCTACCGCATTCCGCTGGGCATCTCGACGGGCTCCGGCGGCCATTCCGTGCGCTCCTGGCGGCTGTACGAAAGGCTCCGGGCAAAGGACCGCTTTCGGCCGGAAGACGTGCTGGACATCCACTACGACTGCACGAACCCGGCCCGGCGGGAGATCGTTCGTATCGGCTACCACTTGCGCGACGTGCTGAAACGCAGGCTCTCCCCCGAGGCGATGCGGGCGCTGAAGCATCTCGAAGCGTGGTACGGCTCCGGCGCCCGATCGGACCTGAACGTGCCCGGGGCCCAGACGGCGGCGGCACTGGGAACGTTCTTCCGGTTCGTCGCGACGCCGCTGGCCGGCAAGTACGGCGGGGGCGAGTCCGGGCTGGCCCGCTTTCTCATGCACGTCCGGAAGCGCATCGCCCAGGACGGCGCCGCCCGCATCACGGCGGAGGAGGAGCAGTTCATCGACAGTTCCCTGGCAGCCGCGTGGCGGACGTCGCAGCAGCGTTTCGGCCGGGACCCGGCCGCATGGCCCGAGCTGGCCCGCAAGCAGGTCCAGCGGCGCCGGATGGGCTGGTTCGAGGGCCTCGACGGCTTCGGGTCGCTCGATGCCGCCGGCGACCTGACCTTCCCCGCCCTGGCCTGCGTGGACGGGGGCACCATTCGGTCGCAGGCCGGCCAGTCCTACACGCAGTTCGTGCCGCTCGGCGACGTGGACGCCGCCATGAGCCTTCAGCCGATCGGGCACGGGGACCGGGCCGACAGCGCCTCGCGGACGAGCACGATGAAGCTCTGGGAGACCGGCAAGCTCCATCCGGCGGGCCTGTCGCGCGAGGCGACGGAGAAGGTCGCCGCAAGCAGGCGAGTTCTCTCGAGGTAGCGGGCCTGGCCGGCCCCCCGGCTGCGGCACCACGATCTCTCGATTCCCCATTGGCCCTTCTCCGGCGGGTGCAGCTACCATATGGGCATGCGACGGTCCTCCTGGTTGTTGGCGCTCTGGGGGAGCGCAGTCTGGGGCGCCGGTCCGGCCGGCGCGGCGGCGCTGCGCGGGCTCGCGATCGACGGAAAGACCTGCTGGGCGGCCGGGGACGCCGGCGCGATCCTTCGCAGCGACGACGCCGGGCTGAACTGGACCCGACTCCACTCGCCCGTGGCGGCAAACTTCCAGTCCGTTTACGTCGCATTGCACCAGGTCTTCTTCTTCGGCGGGCAGGCCGTCGCGGGCCATCCCACGGGCCAGGCCGCGGGCGTCATCCTTCGAACCGCCGACCGCGGAAGGAGCTTCCAGTCGGCCCCGGCCGGGGCGGCCGGGTGGCTCTACGGCGGCTGCTTCGCCGGCAGGACCGCCGTGGTCTACGGGCAGGCCAACTACGCGGCCGGGGCGGGAATCCTCTACACGATCGACGCCGGCCGCCTGTGGCACCCGGCTCCGGTGACCAGCCGGGGCTTTGTCCTCGACGGCGACTTCCACTCGCCGCGATACGGGTATCTGGTCGGGGCGAGCCGGCGGATCGTCAGCCTCCGCGACCTCGCCGAGCCGCGCCTCCACCCGCCGGTGACGTCTTCGCGGCTGGCCTTGCGGGCCGTTCGGTTCGCCGACGGCGAAGCCTGCTGGTGCGTGGGGGACAACGCGGCGGTCCATCGCTCGGGCCCGGCCGGCCGCCCGTGGGACCCCGTTGGCATCACGCTGCCCGCCGGCGCCAGGCGATGCGCCGACCTCGAAGCCGTCGCCTTCGCCTCGAGACGGCGGGCCTGGGTCGCCGGCGGACTGATCGGCGTGGTGCCGTACACGGACAACGGCGGCGGGAGCTGGAAGCTCCTGCCGGCGCCGGGGCCCGGCGCCGTTCGCTCGCTGGCGCGTGCGGCCGACGGGACCCTCCTGGCCGCGGGCGACGGCGAGCGAATCTGGCGGAGCACCGACGGCGGGAGGAGCTGGCGCCTGGTGCACGGGCGGGCGCGAACGGACGTGCTGTTCGCGATCGCCGCCGGTGACCGCAGCGTCTACCCGGCGATGGTGGCCCACGCGCTGGCGGGCGATTCGGTGGCCGTCGTGTTCGCCACGCACCTGCCCGCCGGTGCCGGCACGCCACCGGACCAGCCCCTGCGTGCCGCGGCCGCCTGGGCCGGCGCCGACGGCATCACCACGCTCACGGAGTTTCCCTCCGTCGCCACCGATCCGGCGGCGAGCGGGCTCTCCGAAGCGCAGATCGCCCAACGCTGGTCCGCCGAGCTGGACATCCCCGCCGAAGAGGAGATGGTCCGCCAGTTGGCCGCCGCGATCCGGCTGTACCGCCCGGCCGTGCTGGCCGTCGGACCCGACGAGGAGGGCCCTCGCGGCAGACGCGCGGAGAATCATCTGGTGGCCCGCCTGGCCGGGCGAGCCGCGGCGGCGGCCGCCGATGAGAAGGCCCTGACCGACCTGGCGAAGGCCGGCCTGCGGCCCTGGCGGGTCCGGCGAACCTTCGTCGGCCTGGCGGTCAACGAGCGATGGCGCGCCCCGTGGCAGAAGCCGCCGCGCGTCGACCGCGACAAGGTCGCCGCGTCCTTCCCCGCGGAGAAGTTCCCTGCCATGCGGAGGCTCCCACTGGGCCTGCTGTCCGCGGCCGCGGTGTGGCGCCTGCCCGGTACGGGCCTTCTCGACCGCCCCGGCGGCGCCGGCGCTTACCGGTGCGCGGCGGTTGAGCGCCCGATTCGGCTGTTCACGACCGGCCTGGGGAAAGGACGGCTGCCGCTCTCGGCCGGCGAGGCTAATCGGCGGCTGCTCGCCACGTGCGCCCATCTTCGCGCGGCCATTGCCCGCGATCAGACCCACGCCGCGGCCACCGACCTGATCGCGCAACTGGAGAGAAGCGAGACGCCGGAGTCGGCCGCCCTCGTTGCCGATCGGCTGCTGCTGAGCTGGTGGCGCCTGCTGGCCGAGGGAAAGCTCATCGAGGCCGACCTCGTCATGGCGAGATTCCTCAAGAACGGCAAGCACCACCCGCTGTACCGGAAGATGAACGTGCTGGCGCTCGCGGCGGCGGCGTCCGCCGAATGCAAGGCCCAGCTTCGCGCCCGCGGGCGGCCGGAGCCCATGAAGATCGAGACGCTGGCCAGGGCCGCGAAGAGCTTTGCGGGCTGGCCGGCCTGGAGCCTCTCGCCGGCCGGACGCATCCTCCACGCCAAGGCGCTCTTCGCCGCCGGTCAACTGCCCCAGGCCAGGAAGATCGTGGGCAAGCTGAGCCGCGAGCCGTACGGGCCGCACTGGCGGAGATGCGCGCTGCTGGAGCTGGGCGGGGCCGAATCGGCTGACGCGGCCCTGCGCGGCCGCCGGCGTGTCGAGGCCGCATTCGCCGCCGAACGCGGCAGATTCGACGGCCTGCTGACGGAGACGTCCTGGCGGCAGGCGCGGAGCTTCGCGCTTCTGGCCCCCATCGAGCCGGGCGCCCGCACCCGCCGGCCCGCCACCCGCGCCGCCGCCGGGGGCGCTCCAGCCCCCTCGCTGCAGGCCGTGCGGTCGGCTGCGGGGTTCGTCATCTTCGCCGTCCGGCTCCCCCACGCCGCCGGAAGGCAGTGGGAACTGGACCTGGCCATCGATTCCGATCGGGATACGTGGACGCAGATCGTCATGCACTGGGACACGCGGGGTGCGAGCTCGGCCGGCCTGGTCTTCCGCGACGGCCCGACGGCGAATCTCGGCCGGGAGGGCTGCCGGATCCTCGGGCACAGGACCCCGGAGGAATGGACCTTCGAGATCGCCATGGGGCTCAACCAGTTCTCCACCCGCCCGCCGCCGGCGGACGTGTGGTACTTCCAGCTCCGCGCGACGCTGCGCGACCCGGCGGGCGACAGGGCGTACTACTTCCAGCGTCAGGGCGACGGGCGCCTGCTGCCGGAGCGATACGGCCTGCTGAAGATCCCCGCCGCCCGCGACCTCCGCAAGGCCGGCCAGGGCATCTAATCGCGGCCGAAGATGATCTTCTCCCACGGCGCCTGGTCGATGGCGAACTGGGCCGACTCGGCGAGCGTGGCGCTCGAAACGGAGTTGTCCGCGTCCTCGGGAACCAGCGCCAGGATCGCCACGCCCCCGAGGCGGGCGATCCGGTCCGGCTGGGTCTGCATGCACACGCTCACGTCCGGCTCGGCGGCGGCGTCCTCCCGGTAGCCGTTGACGACCACCCCGGCCAGGGCCAGCCCCGCTGATCGGGCGGCGTGAATCGTCAGCAGCGCGTGGTCGGTCGCCCCCGGCCGCGGCCGCACCACGACCACCACCGGCATGGCGAGCATCTTCGCCAGGTGGACGGTCCAGAACTCGTCGGTGATGGGGCACAGCAGCGTGCCTTCGACGACGGCCGCCTCGGCCTGCCCCGCGAGTCGGCGCCAGGCGTTGAAGACGGCGTCCAGCTCGGCGGCGCGGCCGGCGCCGTCCGCGGCGGCGCTCGGCGCCACGGGCAGGGCGCTTCGGACGGGGGCGATCTCCGACAGCGTGAGCTTGGAGTCGGCGCACGCCGCGAGGAAGTCGGCCTCGGGGCTGAGCAGCCCCCCGCGGCCGTGCCGGCAGCCGGTGGCCACGGGATGGAACACCTCGACGTTGCGCCCGGTGCGGCGCAGGTGGCGGGCGATCGCGCCGGCGACGATGGTCTTGCCCTCCCGGCTTCCCGGCGACGTCACGAACACGCCCGGCAGCCGCGGCAGGTCCGGCATGCCCGAGACGTCGAAGTCAAATGCCCGTCGGCTCTGGGTGTTCATGGGCTGCTCTCACTGCCCCCGGGAAAGCTCACGGGTCGCGGGTCAAGCCGCGAAGCGCCCGGGCGGGCCTACTCGCCCGGGAGGGCCTCCCGCCTGGCCTTCAACCGGATGGGGGTCCCGAAGCCGGCCTCGAAGACGTCGCACGCGCGTCCGCGATTGACCGCCACTTCCACGCGGCCCATGGAATTGAAGAGCATCAGCGGCCGGCCCTCGCCCACGAAGCCGTACGTGCTCTCCAGGCCGCCCACGTCCCTCTCGCCGCAGGTGCCGCGGACCGTCTCCAGGTTCATCCACCGCTCGCGGACCAGGGCCTCGGGAATATTGCTGATGAGGTTGCCGAACGAATCCACGTAGATGACCTGGCCGACGATCTCGCCTTCCGCCTCTTCGCAGGCGGGCAGTTCGAGCAGCTTGAAGGTTTCCGGCTGCGGGCCGAGGCGCTGGATGTGCAGGCCGTTGAGGAGCTGCGCGGCGACGGGCGCGAAGACGTCGCGCCCGTGGAAGGTCGTCGAGGCAGGGAACTTCGGCAGGTAAGAGGGATTGCGGACGACGACGAGCGCCTCGGCCGGTCCGCGCTCGGCAACGGCCGTGATCACCCCGTTGTCCGGGAAGACGTACGTCCGCCGGTCGAACTGGCCGACCAGCACTCGCCGATCCGTGCCCACTCCCGGGTCCACCACGACCACGTGCACCGTCCCCGGCGGGAAACACGGCGCCGATTCGCCCAGCACCATCGCGGCGCCCAGGACGTCATACGGCCGTATGTCGTGAGAGATGTCCACGACCTGCGCTTGCGGGCAGAGCGAGAGGATCACGCCCTTCATCGCGGCTGCATAGGGCTCACGCGTGCCGAAGTCCGTCAGCAATGTTGCCAGCAACTGCCTCGCCATCACTGTCTCCCGTCGAATTGGCGGAAACCCTGGTGCCGGGCCTTTATAATAGTGTGATCGTGGACCACCCGGAAGAAAAACTGCTCGCCGCCCGCCACAACATGGTGGAAAAGCACCTGCGCCGTCGGAGCATCCGGGACGAGGCGGTGCTGGCCGCCTTCGCCGAGGTCCCCCGCGAGCGGTTCGTCCCGGCGGGGCACGTCGCCGAGGCCTACGCCGACCACCCCCTGCCCATCGGGCACTGCCAGACCATCTCCCAACCGTACGTGGTGGCCCTGATGGTCCAGGAGCTCAAGCCCCAGCCGCACCACCGCGTGCTGGACGTGGGCGCCGGCAGCGGGTACCAGACGGCGATCCTGGCGAAGCTGGTCGCCCACGTCTATGCCATCGAGCGGATCGAGGCGCTGACCGAGCGGGCCATCGGCGCCCTGGCGGGCCTGGACCTGACGAACGTGACGTTCTTCACGGGCGACGGCACGCTCGGCCTGCCGGCGGAAGCCCCGTTCGACGGCATCATCTGCGGCGCGGCCGCCCCGTCCGTGCCGGACAGTTGGATCGACCAGTTGGCCGACGGCGGGCGAATCGTCACGCCGGCCGGCGGGGCCTACGTGCAGACCCTCGTCGTCCTGGAGAAGCGCGGCGGCAAGATCGACCGGCGCGAGCTCTGCGACGTCCGCTTCGTCAAGCTGATCGGCCGGCAGGGCTGGGCGGAGTGACGTTCTGTCGGACCCCATCTGAGGGGAACCCCGAGGCGCCGCCGCGCGTCCAAGCTCGTGACTGCGTACGGCGCGTCAAGTGGCACGTGGAAGCAGAAGGAGCATAGTGATGTCGGCTTTCCGCTGGGCCGTGGTAGTGACCGTGCAGCTCGGCGCCGCGTGCGCCGCCGGACCGCAGGACGGCCCGCCGGTCGAGCTCGATAACTTCACCGAGCTGCTGAAGCTGCCAAAGGACCAACTGCCCCCGATCACCTTCGCCCGGCCGCTGATCCGCGTCAGCCCCGCGGGCCGGCGGTTCCTCTACATCCGCATGCACGGCCGCAGGGCGAAGCTGCACCTCCGCCGCGTGGGCCCGGCGGCCTCGGACTCTCCCGTCGTGTGGGACGAGCCCATCCCCGCCCACTACTGCCGCATGAGCTTCGCCGGCTTCGCCTGGCGCGGCGACGGCCAGCGGGTCCTGTTCGCCCAGGAGCCCACGAAGGACAAGGAAGGCTGGGCGGCGAATGTCTTCGGGCGGCACATGAGGCCGTGGCACATGTGCTACGACCTGCCCAACCCGCAGTTCAAGCTCTGCCGGCACAGGCGGCTCGACGGCGCCACCGGCTGCACGGCGCTGAGCTACAGCCCCGACGGCAGCACGCTCTGGACGGCCTTCAGCGAGCCGAAGGGCTTCAAGGTCTGCGGCATCACGGGGTGGGACTCGGCCGGCAAGAGAGGCCGCGTGCTCTACAAGAGGACCGGCGCGTGCATCCATCACCTCGCACCGTCACCCGACGGCAAGCACCTGGCCTGGGTGGAAACGCATCCCAGGACAGGCAAGGGCAACGACCGCGGCCCGGAGGTGGTCGTCTTCGACATCAAGGCGCGGAAGCCCGTTCACCGGATCGGCCTGACCAGGCACATTCCAAGCTGGCTGGACGCCCAGCGGCCGGTCTGGACTGCGGACTCCACGGCAATCTGCTACGGCGACGTGGTCCAGAGGAACCGCGTCTTTCGCCGCGAGGTCTACGTTCGCCCGCTCGGCGGCACCGACGGCAAGGCCGTCGCTCAGCATGCGCTCGCCGTCGGCGCAGCGCAGGGAGCGATCATCCTGAATCGCGGCCCGGCGTGTGTGCCCATGCGACAGCAGATCAGCAGCGTCATGCCGCCGGGAAGCGGCGGCGTTCCGCAGACCAACGACGTGATCCTCTGTGACCCCTCCACAGAGGCCTCGCCGACGACGCTCGTCCCCAACGCCTTCGCCCAGCAGGTCTTCCCCCGGCGCATCGTCTACGCCCGGCTCTCCGGCGACGACGTGATCGTCATGCAGGCGACCCTGAAGCCCCGCGCCAAGCCGGCCGCCCAACGCTGAAGCCGTCGGTGCCATGGCCTCATGCCGCCCCGGGCGGCAGGTGGCCATGTTCTTTACCGGCGTGCTCACCCGCTCAGGACCGCCAGGGTCGCTCGCGGGAGACGCCCTTGGCCAGGAGCTCCTTGACGATTGCGGCGTCCTGCCTGACCTGGAAGTCGAACATGCCGACGGCGAGGAAGTCGGCCCCCGTCTTGAACGCCAGCTCGAAGCCGTCGCGCGGCTTGACTACCCCCGCCGCGAGCACCTTGAAGGCGATCCACGGTTTCTTGACCGCCTTCATGACCTCGGCGATTTCCCGCGGGCCCTGGGAGTTGTAGTCGACGCCGTTGCACGTCTTGAAGTAGAAGTCCGGCTGGAGGGCGGCCCTCTCGACCGCACGCGGCACGTCCAGCGAGTGCGAGCCGACACCGGCGATCATGCCGTTCTGCTTCACGAAGTCGATCACCTTGCCGATCAGGTCCACCCGGCCGTCCTTGACGAAGCGGTCGCCGATGCCGCCCTGCATGAACGCCCCGACCGCCCCGTTGTCCCGGGCGATCTTGATGTTCCCGGTCAGGTCATTCACCTTCGGGTAGGACTGGGCGAGCCACTGGATCTTCCCGCCTCGCTCCTTGCGGTACCGCCGAACGACGCCCACGATGTGATCGTCGCACCGCATGATGGCCGTGTTGACGCCGTTGGCCTCGCACAGCTCGAGCGTGTCCATGATCTTCTCGGGCGTGAAGTAGCTTCTCATGAGGGCCGAGACGTAGATCAGCTTGCGGCTGTGGGCGGACCCGACAAAGAGGTTGCCCCCACAGATCAGCCGGCTGATGGTGAGCTTGCCGATCTTCCCGGCCGGCAGGCCCTTGATCGCGCGCTCCGCCGGTGCGGCGGCCGCCTTCGACGCGGCGAGCAGCGTGCGCTCTTCAAGGCTCAGCCCGGCAAGCACCCCCGCGCCCGGGATTCCCAAGGCCCGCTTCACGAATCGACGGCGGCTCAGGTTCTTCCCGTCGGATCCCATCATGCACCTCCTTCCGCTCTCGGGCCAGGTCGCCGTCGATCATGTTCGCCGCCGCCGCCTGAGGCAAGGGCGAATGCAAGCGGCCTAGCGCCTGCCTGCCTTGGGGAACCCGATGTCGGAATTGCTGATGTTCCTGGCCGTGGCGAAGCGCCCCGTGAAGGCCGTCCCGGCCTCGGCCGCCGGCGCGTGGATCTCGAACATCATCACGTACTTCTCGCCGGCCCGGCGGATCGACGTGTTGCAGATGCCGTGTTTCGGGTCGTCCAGCGCCGTCCGGTGCCGCCAGGTCTTCAGGTCGCCGGGGGCGTAGATGGTCACCGTGTGGCCGTACCAGCCGTGCCGCGTCTTCGTCCCGGCGACGTAGACCCTCTCGCCCTCGACGTACGCACAGGGGAACCGACAGCCCTCCCCGAAGGCCGACACCTCCCTGCCCGTGCCGCGCTCGACGATGCGCAGGTAGTCCTCCCCGAGCCGGTTGCCCTCATAGCTCGCCCGGACCCATTCCAGGCGATGGACCTCACCGCCGAACACGAACGGCGTGGTCTCGACGAGGTCGCACGCGAGCGTCCCAAGCTTCCTGATCCTCGGCCGCCGCGGCGTTCTGTACGTTTGTTTTGCCTCCAAAAGGACTTATCCGGTTTCCCGCCCGTGGGGCCTCAAGGGGGCGGGGGGGGACACAAACAGGGTCAACCTAAGATCCTTTTGAATAAGCTCTTATGGAATCTGGGTGTGTACTTTCGTGTACTTTTTTCGGGAAATCTTCCCGGCGGTCCGGGCGGCCCATCGAGCTAAGCACTTGTTTCGCGGCGACATACACAGGATTCCCGGCCGCGGCGGTCTGGGGGATGGTACACAGCACCGGCTTCGCCGCACAAGCCGCTCCGAGTGCGAAGATGTAACCTGTTTACCAAACACGGGATACCGGCTACTTGCCTGCGAAATCCCCTCGGGGAAGGAAGAAACGCGCAAGTAGCAGTGCAGTACAATCGCCTCTTCAGGCGCCTGGGGCTCTGGGGTCACGGCAGTCATGGCAAACACCGAACAGATGGGTGAGTAAGCTTTCTCTACACTAAATTATATCGCATTATCCTAGCCTGTCAACCCCAAAAAACAAAAAAACTCCCCAAAACAAGGGACCCTATCCTCCCTGTTTTTCCAGCGTCTTGACGTAACCGGCCCACAACTCATCGACGGTCTTGCCGGTGTACTCCTTCCACAGCTCCGGGGTGTAGCGCCCGCGGCGCATGGCGTCGTTGATCTTCCGGATGAAGTCCTTGTCCTCGTGCTTGACGACATAGTTCAGAAACGCCGCCGTTGTACGGTAGCTGTCGGTGTACCTGGCCCGGCGGGAGTCGGGCCTCGGCCGCTTCGACGGGGCCTCGAAGTTGAACCAGCGGATGTAGTCGGCCACGCCCTCGACCATCCAGCCGGGGTTGCGTCTCCCGCCGCGGACCCGCCGGTACTGCTGGACGACATGCACCAGCTCGTGGATGACCGCCCCGACCGCCTCGCCCTCCAGATTCCGGGAGAACCATCGCCCCGCGCAGCTCACCCGCGTGCCGCCGGTGGCCGCCACCCCCTTCATGTCCTTCAGGAACGTCACCGTCACGCGGCGCGGCGGGCGGTAGCCCTCGCCCGGCAGCATCGCGATGATCCGCGGGTACCACTCGACGCACGCGGGCTTCAGCCGCCTGTCGATCCACTCCTTCAGCTCGGGCATCTCGGCGTAGTCGAAGACCATCTCGTACTTGCCGTCGATGGTGACCGTCTCGACGCCCTCGACGGGCTTCGGCTCGTGCTTCGCCCCGTCGTCGACGTCGATCTCGCTGTAGAACGTGTTGCCGAACGGGTCGTCGTCCTCCGTCCGCACGGCGTCCAGCAGCAGGTAGCGGTAGGTGCCCAGTACGCCGTCGCCCTGCGTGACGCTCACGCCGTACTGCCCGCCCGGCTGGCCCTGCTTCGGGCGCGTGTCCACCGACGCCAGCAGCTTCCAGGCGACCTTGGCCGGGTCGATGCCCGCGCCCGGCTTCGCGTTGAAGCCGTCGGCCGAGCCGTCGGCGGCGTAGAGGCGGTAGACCTGCGGCCCGCGGGTGTTGACGTGCCAGGAATACGTGCAGACGCTCTTGATCTTCGCCGGATTGCCGAGGTCCACGCGCAGCCGCCCGCCGCGACTGCCGGCCGCGAAGAAGAAGTTCGCACCGGGCTGATCCCTCTCGGCGGGGCCGCGCCCGTCGTGCAGCGCGGCCGTCGAGGCGCCGTTGTAGTCCCGCCGCCCGTCGAGAATCTCGAACTTCGCGTTGGTGGCCGCGTCGGTCCGGCTGGGCGGGGGCACGTGCTTGAACTTGAAGGCCCCCGTGGCCGCGTCGCCAACGTTGCGGTCGCAGACGACCTTGACCTCGCCGCCCGACGCCAACGCCGGCAGCAGCCCCAGCCACGCCAGCATGAAACCGATACGATGTGCCATGACACTGCTCCCATCAGATCCCAATGGCACTGCCGGTCAACGAAGCGCAAAAACAAACCGATGACGCGGCAGAAGGGGAATGCTCCGGCCGCGTCTTGGCGCTTGTTTCCGGCTGCGCCGGATTCGACAGTCTCCAAAGGCCTCCATGGCCGATGGAATTGCCATGGCCCTCCTCGGCTTGGCGCCCACCGAGGCCAAGGAGGGCTTTGTCATGCATACGATAGATATGCCTTCGTGCACCGGCAAGAATGCATTTGGAGCCGTTGCCCAGCCATTCCTCCAACACAGCCGGGAAACCCGGGAAACCCGGGACAGTCACCTATTTCCGAGCACGAAATAGGTGACTGTCCCTATTTTTGGCCTTGTTGTGCGTCCGGTCCTGGTCCAGGTCGCCAGCGTCGGCGTAGTCGCCATCGGGATAGCCGCCCTCGCCATCGGCGTCCACCTGGTAGTCCGTCCAGTTTCCCACGTCCGAGAGTCCCCACTCCACGCCGCGGAGGCGGTCCTGGTTCGTCGTCGGGATCTCGCCGGCGGTCAGCTTGCCACGCTTGAAGCCGAGCAACAGGCGCTCCGAACAGCAGCACCACGGGCCCGAGCTTCCTTATCTTCTCATTTGCGTATCTGTCCCTCCCCCTCACTTCGAGGGCTGGGTTCTGCCGGCGCGGATCGTCCCGCCGCACAAGGCAAGAAACGCAGCGCCCCAGGTCGCAATACCCTCGTGGGAAGCCGCTGTCTCGCACCCACTGTCCGCCCATCACGGGGCCGGATGCACTTCTCGGGAAGGACACCTTCTTCCTCCCGAGGCATCTCCCCCTCTTTGCCCTCGCCTCTTCACGATGGCACCGATAGCGTCCCTGGCGGCTTCCGATACGGTGAAGTCGCAGTCCCTTTCGGCGCGACGAAGCGTGGGCAGTGCCTTCGCGGACCCAACGGTCTCTAAGCCGAAGATCAAAGTCACCACGACATGCTTGGCGGCCGGGCTCGCACTCGACCTGCCGGAACCCCGCTCAAGATGCGCCTTCAGCGCCTCGTCAAGCACTGCCTCGCGCCTCTTCCACCGCTCCATTTCCGATATGCGGTGGATGATCGCCTCCATTGCCAAGGTCTCATACTCAGTCGTGCGGTAGGATTGGTACAGCCTACCGTCAAGGACCGTGTAGCGGAAGTGAGAGTGGACAGGAAGACCTGTATACGGGAACCGACCTCGCTTCAGGATCGACACCCATCGGTCGAGGACATCCGGCCTGACATCCGGAAGACCGAAACAATCACTGAGATCGCCTGGGAAGATCGCCCCGTACGCATCACGCCGTCCCCATCTGTGCCCAAGGTGCCAGCAGACAGCAAGCCGAGTGTCCCTGAACACCCGGAATTCGAGCTCTCCGGCGGCGCGTAGTGGTTGGCCGACCCGTATCAGTTTCACCGGTTCTGGCTCGTCAGACTTCCTGCTGTCCTCGAATATGCTGCTAGCCGCATACGGGGTGACAGAGATGAGCATAAGCAAGCCGCAGGACCCAACGTGTTTCTTCCGATTCCTCGCCACAGTTGTCTCCTTGTTCTGGGCCGTGATATATTCCTCTCGCATCCAGCCGCTGTCAAGCTCCCAGAGGCCACTTTCGCCATCCTTGAAGACTACTGCCCGGCTTCGCTAGCCGGAACAGGCCGGCTTGCCGGGGTCCAGTCACCGCGTTCTCCCCAACGCCAGCCCCTATGGAAGTTCTCATGCTCCCACAGCTGCTTTCCTGTGCGCAACAGATTCTTCCGGGAAATTGGGGACAGTCACCAATGGCCCTTAGATAGGGATTCGCAGCCTGAAGGGCTGCAAGCCGAAAGCCCAGGGCAAAGCCCTGGGTTGTGGGCGGTTGCATACCGACAAGCCCTGTAGGGGCGGCAGAAATCGCTCGAAAACAGCACTTGTTTCGCCCTTACAGGGCTCGTTCTAGAAACGGCAACCATGTCCCAGGGCGTCGCCCTGGGCTGACGAATTCGAGCCCTTCAGGCTCGCGAAACACCTGATCGGCCGCCTATCTTAGGGCCATTGGGGACAGTCACCTATTTCCGAGCGGGAAATAGGGGAAATTGGGGACAGTCACCAATGGCCCTTAGATAGGGATTCGCAGCCTGAAGGGCTGCAAGCCGAAAGCCCAGGGCAAAGCCCTGGGTTGTGGGCGGTTGCATACCGACAAGCCCTGTAGGGGCGGCAGAAATCGCTCGAAAACAGCACTTGTTTCGCCCTTACAGGGCTCGTTCTAGAAACGGCAACCATGTCCCAGGGCGTCGCCCTGGGCTGACGAATTCGAGCCCTTCAGGCTCGCGAAACACCTGATCGGCCGCCTATCTTAGGGCCATTGGGGACAGTCACCTATTTCCGAGCGGGAAATAGGTGGCTGTGCCTGTTTGCC
>CAYRVX010000095.1:0-27143 GCA_964427875.1 uncultured Planctomycetaceae bacterium | reverse complement strand
GGGCAGTCGTCGGTCAACCAGGCCAACGTCACGGGCGAGTCGCTGCCGGTGGACAAGGCCGTCGGAGACGAGGTCTTCTCGGGCACGAGCAACCTGGCCGGCGCGATCGACGTGAAGGTGACCCGCGCCGGGGAAGACACCACGCTCGGGAAGGTCAAGAAGCTCATCCTCCAGGCCGAGCATACGCGCATCCCCATCATGCGCCTGATCGACCGCTACGCCGCCTGGTACACGCCGACCATCCTCATGCTGGCGGGCAGCGTGCTGCTGTACAAGCGGGACATGTCCATTGCGGTGACGATGCTGGTCGTCGCCTGCCCGTGCGCGCTGATCCTGGCGGTCCCGACGGCGATGGTCGCGGCGCTGTCGTGTGCGGCCAGGCTGGGCATCTACATCAAGGACGTCTCGAACATCGAGCTGGCCAAGGACCTCAGCGCGTTCGTGTTCGACAAGACGGGCACGCTGACGACGGGGCAGCTCAGCGTCACGCGAATGATGCCGGCCCCCGGGGTGGACGGCGCGGACCTCCTGACGGCTGCGGCGTCGGCGGAGCACCTCTCGAGGCACCCGGTGGCCCGCGCGGTGGTCGCGGTGGCCGAGAAGGCCCGCGTGCCGATCAGCGACCCGAAGGACTTCGAGGAGGTCTCCGGCCGGGGCGTGCGGGCGCACGTGGACGGGCGGACGATCCTGGTGGGCCGGCGGGCCTGGCTCGGCGAGGGCGGGGTGGGCTTTGAGTCCATGACCGGCGAGGAGTTCGCCGAGCCGGAGGGGCTCAGCACGCTCTACGTGGCGCGCGAGGGCAAACTGCTCGGGTGGATCGGCATGGAGGACCGCACGCGCGACGAGGCCCGCCAGGCCATGAACGAGCTGGGCGAGGCGGGCATCCGGGAGCTGGTAATGGTCACCGGCGACCGCTGGTCGGTCGCCCGCCGCGTGGCCAGGGAGATGGGCTGCACCGAGGTGCAGGCGGAGGTCCTTCCGTCGGACAAGCTGGAGCTTGTGGCCGCCCTGAAGGAACAGGGACACAAGGTCGCGGTGGTGGGCGACGGCGTGAACGACGCGCCCGCCCTGGCCGCCGGCGACCTGTCCATCGCGATGGGCGCCGCCGGCAGCGACGTGGCCATCAACTCCGCCACCGTCGCGCTGATGAACAACGACCTCCGCCGGCTGCCGTTCCTGGTGAGGCTGAGCCGAAGGACGATGGGTGTCGTGCACCAGAACCTCCTGTTCGGCGCGGCCTTCATCGTGGCCTTCATGATCCTCGCCGTGCTGAAGTGGATCTCGCCGGTCCTCGGCGCCGCTCTGCACGTGCTGGGCGCGACGTTCGTGATCTTCAACAGCGCCCGGATCGTGCGGTTCGGCGAGGAGCTTCACCGCCTCGAGCCGGACAGGCCGCAGCGGCAGGTGAGGGCCGAACCCGTACCGGCGACGGAGCTCGCCGTTTAGCGGGCCGGCTTGCCGGCCGGGTTGGTCTTCTTCACGAGTTGAAAATGGCGACGCGTTTTGGGCAAGATCAGGACGATGAGCACCGCGCCCGCGAGGGCCGTCGCGGTCGCGATGGCCACCGGTCCGGCGACCGGATGCCGTGGGACGCGCTGCGGCGCCAGGAGCATCACCGCGCCCGTGAGCGCTTTGGCGGCGCAGAGGCCGAGCACGAGCCAGTAGCTCCATCGCCTGCCGTGTCCGAAGGCGCCCCAGACGATCCATCCCGCCACGGCCACGGCGGCGAGCCCCCCGGCGGACAGGAGGTTCTGCGGGCCATGGAGCCTTGGCACGGTCAGGATGACGGCCGCGGCGCCGCCGGCCAGCAGGGCCCCGGCCCGGCCGACCCACGCCAGAAGGCTCACCACGGGAGGGGTCGCGCCGGAGGTCCCCTGGGCCTCCAGCTCCCGCGTCTGAAACACACTCACGCCCACGGCCAGTACGCCGGCGGAGTACAGCAGGCAGTACAGGCCGGACAGGCCCACCAGGCTCGCCGGAACGTACGCCTCCCTCATGTCCTCGTGCGGGTAGAAGTGGCTGAAGTTCGGCGTGATCCACCCGAGCACGCGAAGCACGGGCACTTCGTCCAGCCAGCGGCCGAAAACCTGCGGATGGGCCGAACCGAGAAAGAACATCGCGGTGCATACCAGCAGTGTCATGGCCTGGCCGAGGCGCGCACTGGCAGTGATGGCGAGGGCCACGAAGATGATCACGGCCATGAACATTACGGCGATCTCCAGCAGGAGCTGCCCGGAGATGCCCGCCCCGAAGGGTATCAGGCGCCACTGCTTTCCGACGAAGCCGATGGCCACCATGGCTGCGCTCAACAGGACGGTGGCCGCCCAGACGCTGGTAGAGGTGAACTGCCAGCCGAACCACAGGTTGCCCAGCATGGCCACCAGAATCGCGGCCAGGAAGCCCGACAGGCCGATCGCGACGACGGGCCAGTCGATCTGGTCGCGGGCGGTGGGCATGACCCTGTGGCGGACGGTCATGAGAAACACCAGCGAGCAAAGGTAGTACGCAATGGCGACCGCCGCGAGAACGCCGAGGAACTTGCCCAGCACGAAGATGGCCCGCGAGATGGGCTTGGAAATCACGATCAGCGCGGTCTTCTCCTCGATCTCCCGCCGCAGGACGGCCGAGGCGCTGAAGGCCGCAATCAGCAGCCCCGAGACACGAAGCGTGCCGAGGCCCAGGTCCTCGAGCATCTGCTGGTCGGTGTTCTCGTAGTTCACGGACATGGTGTAGCCGGTGAACGGCAGCGTGAAGATCAACAGGCCGAACGTCACCAGGATCATCACGGTGTAGATCGGCTGGCGGATCGTCTGGAGGAACGTATTGGCGCATATGGACCAGAACTTGATCATGTTTCACTCGCCGCCGGCGATGGAAGTGATACGCCGGGCGGTCGTGGAAGTTTGCCTCGACGGGCCGAATTGTATGGCTGCGCGAAAGGGCTGTAAACGCCGAGGCCTGTGACGAACAGAGGATGCACGCATGAAAGCCCAGAAGCGTGGCAGGAACATCGCGCTGGCGGGAGCGGCGCTCCAGGTCGTCTTCACCGTTACCATGCTGGCCATCGGCCTGCGGACGGGCGCCAAGGCGCCCGTGGCCTGCTCGTGGTTCCTCGCCGGGGGCGTTCTCGTCTGGCTGATGGCGGCGCTGCTTTTCTACTGCCGCCAGCTCGAAGAGCAGGAAGCGACGGAGCTGGAAGAGCTCGCCGCCCGGGGCGAGCAGGGGGGCATCTTCGATCGCGGTCGCGACCTGTCGCTTCGACCGGCGCGGGCCCGGCGGGTGTTCGTCGAGCGGTGGGTCGTTCCCGTCTTCACGCTGCTGCTGGCGGCCTACCACGCCACGCTCGGCGTGCTGGTGCTGATGGCGCTTCGGTTCCTCCTCGGCCGGGAGGCGATCCCGCCGATGGCCGGGGACACCGCCGCCGGGCTGCTGTTTGGGATCGTGACGGGGTTCGCGGCGTTTCTGTTCAGCCGCTACAGCACGGGCATGGCCGGCCGCGTCGAGTGGCGCCCCCTGCGGGCGCCGGCGGCGCAGCTCCTCGTCGGTGCGCTGATGATCGCGGGCGTCGTCGCGGGGTTCGTCGCAAACTGGTGGGGCTACCGGATCGTGGACGTGGTGGTGGCCTTCGGGGTGGTTGTCCTCCAGTTCGTCCTGGCGGCGGAGCTGGTTGTCAGCTTCATCCTGGACCTCTACCGCCCCCGCGTGCCCGGCGAGGAGCACCGCCTGAGCTTCGACAGCCGAATCTTCAACCTGCTGGCCGAGCCGGCGAAGGTCGGCCGTTCCATCGCAGAGACGCTGAACTACCAGTTCGGCTTCGAGGTCTCCAAGACCTGGTTCTACCGGCTGCTGAGCAAGTCGCTGCTGCCGCTTGTGGTGTTCGGCGCCGCCTCGCTGGTGCTGCTGACCTCTGTCGTGATCGTGTACGAGGGCCGAAAGTGCGTGGTGCTCCGCTGGGGCCGGCGCGAGTGGGGTCAGCCGAGCACCCAGCGACTGCTGGGGCCGGGCGTCCATCTGAAGTGGCCCTGGCCGATCGACACGGCCAGGCACTTCGACGTGGGAAAGGTCCACGAGCTGCGCGTGGGCGTGGGGGAGCAGCGCACCCCGACGGTCATCAAGGGCCGCGAACTGGAGTTGTGGACGGACCCGCACGGGCGCTACAGGGAGCTGGACTTCCTGCTGGCGATCCCGCCGGAGAGGGCGGGCGGGCGCCCCGGGCAGGCGGCGACCCAGGCGGCCGGGCTCGCTCAGGAAACCGAAGCCCCACCTCCCGTCAACATCATCAAGCTGGTCGTCTCCGTCTTCTACCGGATCGACGACCCCTACAAGTTCGGCTATGACTTCGTGGACGGCGCGAAGCTGCTGGAGTCGGCCGCTTATCGAGAAATGGTGCGCTACTGCGCCAGCGCCACGCTGCACGCGAAGGTCGGCGATGGCGACACCGACCGGCCGGAAGCGATCATGACGAGCGGCTGGGGCAAGGCCTCGGCGGCGCTGGAGAAACGGATTCGCCGGGAGGTCGGCGCGGGCGGACTCGATCTGGGCGTTAAGATCCATTCCGTCAAGCTGATCGCGGTCCATCCGCCGCCCGAGGCGGCCGAGGCGTTCGAGGCGGTGCTCGCGGCCGAACGGGCCCAGGACCAGGCGCGATACCGGGCCGAGGGAGAGGCCAACCGCATCCTCTCCGCCGTGGCGGGCGATCCGGACTCGGCGCTTGAGCTGGCTCTGGCCGTCATGCAAGTCGAGCAGTTGGGCAACCTCGCCACGGTGCGGGCCGACCCGACCGATTTCGATCGGTACCTGCGCGGCTACATCCTGAATGCCTGCGCGAACCTCAAGATCCTGATGAGGGAGGTTCGCCGGGAGGCGTTGTTGGGCAAACTCCCCCGCGCCGCGCGTCCGACGACGCGCTCGGCGCGGAAGCCGGTGGACTACCCGGCGGCGGTGAGGGCCCACGTGCCCCAGGTGGATCAGGACGTCCGCGCACTGCTCAGCGAGCTGCTGCGGGAGGGCTTTCTGGAAGCCCTCGGGGGCCCGGGCGGCACGGCCAAGCAGCGCCTGGCGGCAAGGCACGTTCAGCGCCTTCTCCAACTGCTGGAGGTCCGGGCGAAGCGGGAGAAGTTCGACTTTGGCGGCGCGCTGGCCGCTGCCGCCCTGCGTGCCGACGCGCTGCTCGGCCGGGCCGTGGGGGAACCGGCGCAGAAGGTGGCCGAGGCCAACTCCGATCGGCTGAGGTACGAGATGGCCGAGCGGGCCCGGGCGGAGGCGTTCCGAAAGGAGCTGCTCGCCTACCGGGCCAATCCCGAGCTCTACGCCTTTGACCGCTGGCTCGACGTATGGGACGAGGTCCTGCCGGGCATGGTCAAGTACGTCCTGGGCGTGGACCGCGACCAGATCGAGATCCGCATGAACTGGGAGCGCCAGCGGACGGTGCTTCCCGATTTCCCGAGCAGGGGCGAGGAAGAGTCGCCATAGAGGCAAGAATGCGTTCGCCGCGGCGAACCCCAGAGAGGAACGCGGAAATGGCAAAGCGCAGGACCCGAAGCGGGAAGGTGGCCACCATGCTGCTGGTCGTGCTGGTCGTAGCCATCCTGCTGACGTGGATGGTGACGTTCGAGGTGGAGTTCACCGAGCACGTGCTCGTCCAGACGTTCGGCAAGACGACCCGCGTGCTCAGCGGCAGCGCGGACGCCGGACTGCACTTCAAGTGGCCGTTCGTGCAGCGCGTCGTCCGGTACGACGCCAGGACGTTCGTCTTCGAGGACATGATGAGCGAGCTGCAAACCAACGACACGCAGGACATCACGCTCACGACGTTCTGCGCGTGGCAGATCGTCGACCCCGTGCGGTTCCAGACCAACATCCGGACGGTCAAGGAGGCCCAGGAGGGCGTCCGCAGCAAGCTCCAGAGCGCCAAGAAGCAGGTGATCGGCGACCGGAGGATGGAGGAGCTGGTTAACACCGACCCGAAGAGAATGCGGATCGGGGAGATCGAGGACGCCATTCTCGAGCAGATCGCCGAGGAGTCGAAGGAGCACTACGGGGTCCAGATCATCAAGGTGGGGATCAAGACGCTCGGGCTGCCGGCGTCGGTCTCGGACAAGGTGATCCAGGCGATGAAAGACGAGCGTCAGAAGGAGGCGAGCCGCTACGAGACGGCCGGCAGGGCCGAGGCCATGGCGATTACCGAGCGGGCGAAGGAGGCCAGCGAGCAGATCCTCGCCTTCGCCAACCGCAAGGCCAGCGAGATCCGCGCCCAGGGCGACCAGGCTGCGGCCGAGGAGTACAAGAAGTTCGGCGAGCACTGGCGGCTCGCCGCCTTCCTGCGGTCGCTGGAATCGCTCAAGGCCGAGCTTCAGGGCCGGACCATCTTCCTGCTCGACGGCTCGGTGGTTCCCGGAGCGGGGTACTTCCGCGACGGGCCGTCCCTGCCGGCCAAGGCGCCGCCGGTGGGGCCCAAGGCGAAGCCCGAGAAGCCCGAAGCGAAGTGACCGATGGGAGAGGCTCACATGGCCGAACAAGATCACCATCACGACCCGCGGACACAGGACGACCGCGACGCCGGGCCGGACCATTTCACGGACCCGGGCTCTCGGCACCTGGCCGCGGCGCTGCGGACGAGCTTCCGCCTGCTGGGGGCGATCATGCTCCTCGGCGTGGCGGCGTTCCTGGCGATGGGCTTTCAGTTCGTCCGGCCGGGCGAGGTGGCGATCCGGACCGTCTTCGGCAGGGTCGTCGGCATCACGCCGGAGGGGCTGGCGTACAACTGGCCGGCGCCGATCGGGCGGATCGACAAGGTCAACGTCGGCGAGCGGACGACCGCGATCGACGACTTCTGGATGAACGAGACGAAGAAGGACCAGCTCCAGCCGAACCTCCGCAAGCGCAGCATTCCGAAAGGGGGGCTGCGCCCGGGATGGGACGGGGCGCTGCTGACGGGCGACCGGAACCTCCTCCACGTGAGGCTGGAGTGCAAGTATGCCGTCGATCGGACGGGCTACGAACTGCCATACGGCGACCCGCTGGTGGCCGACAACCCCTTCGTGGAATTCGTTCGCGAGTCGCCCGGCCCGAAGGAGACGGTCGCCGCGGCGCGGGAGCGATGGCGGCGCGAGGTCTCGCAGAATGTTCCTCCCCGCCTGATGAGCGCGGATGCCGGCCAGCCGCTTCGCCTGGCCGTGCAGAGGATGAGATTCACGTGCTCGACGCCGCCGGCCCTGCTGCACCGGACGCACGTGCGGGACGCCGGCGAAATGGTGCGCTCCGCGCTGTGCGGGGCGGCGATTCGCGCGGCGGCCGTAAGGACCGCCTTCGGGCTCCAGCGGACGGGGCAGGCCGAGTTCGAGAACGAGGTCCGCACAAGCGCCCAGGCGACGCTGGACGCGGTGAAGTCCGGTATCCTCGTGCGGTCCGTCAAGCTGAGGCATTCGACCTGGCCGCTTCGGACGCTGCCGGACTACGACGCGGCCATGCAGGCCGTCAGCCAGGCCGAGACGCTCAAGAGCAAGGCCCGGGAGGTGGCGGTGAGGCTGCTGAACAACACGGCCGGGCCGGTGGCGGCCGGCAAGCTCGCGGGCAGTCTGGAAGACGTGGTGGCCCCGCGCGCCGCCGCTGGGCTGCTCGATACACCCGGCGGAAGAACCGTGGAGGCAAACCTGATCGGCCAGTACAACGAGGCGGTTCGCCGCGGGCGGGATGAACTTGCCCGCCAGCTCATCGAGCGGATCGAGAACGTGCTCGTCAGCGACGAGCTCCAGGGCCATGCGCGCCGCGTCCTCGGCGAGGCCCGGGCCGCACGCTCCTCCGTCATTCAGGCCGTCAAGTCCCGCCTCGACCGGTTCAACAAACGCCTGTCGGCCTACCGGGACAACCCCGAGTTCGTGCTGGATCGCTGGTGGATGGAGACGCGGGAGGAGATCCTCAACTCGCCGACGGCGGAGAAGCACTACATCATGCCGGGCGGGCCGAAGACGATCTTGCGGATCAGCCGCGATCCGGACATGATCCGGCAGATGGATCGTGCGTGGTTGAAGAGCAAGAAGGGCAAACAGGGTGGATCGGACTGAGGCGTCCATGGGCGAAGCAAGCCAAGCGGTGGTTGTCACGAGCGGGTTGACCAAGGTTTTCCGCGACTTCTGGCTGCGGGAGAAGGTCACCGCGGTGGCCGACCTGGACCTGGACATCCGCCCGAAGGAGGTCTTCGGCCTGCTGGGGCCGAACGGCTCGGGCAAGACCACGACGTTGAAGTTGATCCTGGGGCTGCTGTTTCCGACGCGGGGGCGGATCGCCGTCTTCGGCCGCCGGCCCACGGACGTCGCGACCAAGGCGAGGATCGGCTTCCTGCCGGAGGAGTCGTACCTGTACTCGTTCCTGGACGCGCGGGAGACGCTGGATTTCTATGGCCGGCTGTTCCACCAGCCGCGAGCGCAGCGCCATCGGCGCGTCGAGATGCTGCTGGAGATGGTGGGCCTTTCCAGCGTCGCCCACCGGCGGATCGGCGAGTATTCCAAGGGGATGCAGCGGCGGATCGGGCTGGCCCAGGCGCTGATCAACGACCCGGACCTGCTGATCGTGGACGAGCCCACCAGCGGCATGGACCCCATCGGCACGAAGCAGTTCAAGGACCTCATTCGGACGCTGGCCCGGCGAGGCAAGACGGTGATCCTCTCCAGCCACCTGCTGGGCGACGTCGAGGACGTCTGCGACCGCGTGTGCATCCTCTACGGCGGGCGGAAGCGGGCCGTCGGGAGCGTGGACGAGCTGCTCAGCAAGGAATCCCTGACGCAGTTGACTACGGACCGGCTGGATGAAGGGACGCTGGCGAAGGTCGCCGAGGTGCTGGCCTCGGCCGGCCGGGTGGTGCGGGACGTCGCAGCCCCCAGAGAGAAGCTCGAGGACCTCTTCCTGCGGATCGTTCACCAGGCCCGGGAGCAGGGGCTGGCCACCGGCGGGGTGGTGGACGGTGGGCGGGTTGCGCAGTTCCTCGAGGCCCCTGGGCGAGGGGCGCCGCCTGAGGCAACCGGCCGGAAGGTCATCGAGCGGCTGGTCGCGGCCGCCGGGCAGGAGAGACAGGCCGCGGCGGAACCTCTCGCAGCGGCGCCCGAGAAGCCCGCGCCGACCGAGCCGTCGACAGAGGTGATCGAGCACCTGGTGGGCACTGGGCCGATGGAGCCCGCGCGGGACGCTGCCCGGCCCGGCGATGCCGGCCAGGAGGCCCGGGAGCCCGGAACGCACGCGGATGCGGACCGGGCCGTGATAGACGACCTGCTCGGCGGCCGGGGCCGGCGGAAGGACGAGTGACGATGGGCGGCATCTGGACCGTGGCGAGGCAGACGTTCTCGCAGTGTCTGCGCACGAAGGTGGCCGCGGTCTTCACGGTCCTGCTGGTGGCGTCACTTGCCGTGCTTCCATCCGTGATGGTGGGTGACGGGACGCTCGCCGGGAGGATCCGCACGTTCCTGGATTACAGCTTCTCCGTTGTCAGCGCGCTGCTGTCGCTTGTGGTGATCTTCCTGGCGGTCGGGCTGGTCAGCGGCGACGTTCGTGACAAGCACGTGTTCATCGTCTGCGTCAAGCCGCTGGGGCGATGGCAATATGTACTGGGGCGGTGGCTGGGCATCGTGCTGCTGAGCTCGATGCTGCTCGGCGGGGCGTCGGTGGGCATCTACGTGCTGGCTCAATACCTCCGGGGCCGAACCGACCTGGCGATTCGCCCGCAGGACCGCCGGGCCGTCGAGACGGAGATTTTCGCCGCGCGGGCCCGGATCCCGCCCCAGCCGCCCGATGTGACCGAATCGCTCGCGGCGAGGATTCAGCAGAAGATGAGCGAGGGGACCTGGGACGAGACCGTCGAGGCCTACAGGACCCACTACCAGGTCACCAAGAGCCAGGCCGACGAACGGCTCAAGGAGGACCTGCGGAGAAGCGTGCTCACCGAGGCGCAGTCCGCCGGGCCGGGACGGTCGCTGGTATGGAACTTCTCGAATATCCACGTGATCGGCCAGCCCGTCAAGGGCCCCGGGCTCGCGCGCAGCGTCCACCGGCGGACGGGACTGGTGGCGATCGAGACCGATCCCGACCTGGCCAGCCGGCTGATCATCTTCGGGCCCGTCTGGGTCAACGGCGTCGCCGGCCGCGTCGTGGGCATCGGGAAGATCGGCTTCAGGGCGATCTTCCATCTGGAGGACATGAAGGGCCAGCAGATGATCTCCGTCTCGGCGGGGTCGCCCGTCGAGGTGGGCGTCGAGCCCACGGTCCAGATCTCCTACAAGGTCTCTGTTGCCGACCGCGCCGCGGCCGGCGCCCTGCGGGCGGCGTGGAAGATCGAGAACCCCACGACCGGCTTCGTGTACGACGTGCCCCCGCAGGAGACACCCATAGACCGCCAGGCCACACTCGTCGCGCCGGCAAGGGCGATCGACCCCGAGGGCAATCTTCGCGTGCGGTACTTCAACTACTCGCGAGCCAGCGTGACCGTGCTGCACGATGACATGGCCGTCCTGTACGAGGTGGGCCTGTTCGAGGCGAACTTCATCAAGACCGTGGCGCTGACGCTGATGGGGCTGATGTTCCTGGCGGCGCTGGCCGTCTTCGCGGGCTGCTGGCTGTCGTTCCCGGTGGGGTGCCTGCTGTGTTTCGTGATGCTGTGGCTGGCGACGACGCTGAGGTTTCTCACCGAGGCCATCACGTCCGGCCTGAAATACCCCGGCAAGGAGGACCTGACCTTTCTCTTTCACGTGGGCAACTTCTTTCTGAAGCTGATGAAGGTCCTGCTGCCCGATCTGGCCTCGACGCTGGCGACGGATTTCATCATAGAAGGAGTGGAGATCACGTGGGCCTATCTGGCCGGGACCGCGGCGCTGACGATCGCCCTCCGCGCCGCGACCCTGCTGGCGGTGGCGTGCTGGATCTTCCACCGCCGCGAGCTGGCGCGGGTGCAGGTGTAGGAGCCCGAGACGATGAACCCCCTGAGAAAGACCCAACTCGCCTGGGGCCTGCTGGCGGCCGTGGGCTTCGCCGCGGCCGGGCTCGTCGATAGCGCCTGGCTGCCCCGCCAGCCCCGCTACACCCAAGGCGAGCTGGTGGACGTGCTGCTCGAGGTCCTGCCCGGGCGGGCCTTCCTCGTCACCTATTGGTGGATCCGGGCGGACCGGCTGAAGGACGAAGGACGATACTACGACGCGATGCAGCAGGCCGAGCTCATATGCCGGCTCCAGCGGAAGTTCCCGGGCGTCTGGAGCTTCCACTCCTGGAACATGGCCTGGAACATCTCGGTGGCTACCCACACGCCCGAGGAGCGATGGCGGTGGGTGTACAACGGCCTGCGGCTGCTGAGAGACGAGGGAATCCCCCTGAATCCCAGGAGCATCTCCCTCTACAAGGACCTGGGGTGGATCTTCCTCTTCAAGATGGGCGACTACCTCGACGACATGCACTGGGTCTACAAGCGACAGTGGGCCATGCGAATGCAGGACCTGCTCGGCGCCCCGCCGCCTGGGACGAGCCAGGAGGTCCTGGCCGCCTTTAGCCCCGTGGCCGAGGCGCCGCTCGACAGGGACCCGGACCGCCAGGGACGCCGGGTCATCCAGCCGGACAAGCTGGCCGAGCTCCTGAGCCAGCCGCGCATCAAGGCCTGCGCCGACGTGCTGGCCGAAGCCGAAGTGACCATCGACCAGAAGCTTCTTGCCGCGTACAACCAGTACAGCCTCGACGAGGCCGTCCGCGTCGTCAGGATCCGACCTCCGAAACCGCTGACGGACAAGGCGCTGGCCGTCTCGGAGGCGATCAACCACCCCGAGCACGCCGAGGCCCGAAAGAAACTGCTGGCGTTCGTGCGGGCGCAGATCCTCTGGAACGTCTACCGGATGGACCCGCGGAGAATGCTCTCGCTCATGGAGAGGTTCGGCCCACTGGACTGGCGGCTGCCGCAGCCGCACGCAATCTACTGGCTCCAGTTGGGCCGCGACGTCTGCCGGGACGTCTCCCTCAGCGACATCGACGCGCTGAACACGCAGCGAAACCTGTTCATCTGCCTCAAGCAGTTGACCTGGAGAGGCCGGCTGACCCTGACGGACATGCGGCCGCGATCCGCCGGCGAGGACGTGCTCAGCCTGGAACCGGTGCGGGCTGAAAGCAACATGGATCTGCCGAACATCCGAATGCGGCAGTTCCCCGATCTGCGGTTCGTGGAGACGACTCAGGCGGAGTACCTTCGCGTCATAGATACCATGACCGGCGGCCGGAAGAGGAGCTTCAAGAACAACAAGCTCAGAAACGGGCACATCACCTACCTGGCCGACGCCGTCAAGATGCTCTACACGGGGTACCGCCGAAGGCAGGCCCAGGAGCTGCTCGACTGGATCAGGGACAACTACGCTCCCACCGGATTGAACTGGATGCAGCGCGACGTGCGGGACTTCGTGCTCTACGAGCTGCGGCACGAGCCCGAGGTCAACCGCGACCTGGCGGAGAACCTGACTGGGACCTCGCTGCTCGTGGGGCTCCTCGCCCTGGCCCGCGGGGACAGCCGGTCCGCCGAGGAGAGCATTCGATTCGCCCGCGAAGTGCACCGGGCGTACCAGAAAGGCCGAAACGAGCGGATGCGCCTGCCTGACTTCGAGGGCTATCTGCTCACCGCGGCGGAGATGCTGCTGGCCGACCCGCGGGCTGTGGGACACAACCTGCCCCTCGTCGATCGGTCGGAGCTGTACAAGGCCCTCGATCCCGGCGCGCGAACGGCCATCTATGACCGGATTCGCCGCCGGCTGAAGGCAGAATGCGACGCGGAGGGACTCAACTTCGAGAAGACCTTCCCCCCGCCGCCGGAGCGCCGGGAGACCGGGCTGCTCTGAAACGACAGCTCACTGCCCGCGCTGCCGCGGGATTCCGGCCCCACGGCGCTTCGTCTACCGCAGTGCGCTTTCGAGCATTTTGAACCCCAGCAGCGTCTGCGTGATCACGACCTTGTTGTTCAGCACGCGGATGGAGCCTCTGCCTTCCGGCTCCCACATGTCCGGGCCGATCATCGTCTTGATCGTCTCGATGACCTTCTCGGTGTGTTTCTTCTTCTGCTCGGCGTAGGATTCCGAGTCGTTCCCCCGACGGCTGCTGCTGTCGTCGTCGTCAAAGATGCTGTCGGTCTGGTTACCGCTCCTGCCGGGCGTGTTCTGGCTATAGGCCTCGAGGTCCATTCTCGGCCCCTTGCTGTCCGGCTGGACCAGCAGCGCGCCGCCGGCGTCTATGACGCGAGTGATGAGCTTCTTGTTCAGCGCGTTGCCCGTGGAGATGACCAGGACGCCGCGGTCGATCACCCAGTAGATGCTGGTGAACTTGTCGCGGTCGGCGTTGACCTGGTCGAAGACGAGGTCCATGGCCCTGGCAATGGAGACGTGGCGAACCTGGACCGTGATGGGCGTCTCGGGATCGATTCCCTCCTGCTTGAGGGCGCGCCAGTTCACGTGGAAGTTCTCTGCCATGACGGTCTGGAAGAACGCCAGCGTGTCCCGGAAGGGCAGCTTGTTGAAGTTCACTCCCGGCAGGAGGTTCTTGGGCCGCGTGAGGCGGCTCGCCGCCTCTCGGCCGCCGGCCCTCTTCGTCGTCAGCTTCGCGACCCCGCGGCGGGCGACGTCTTCCATCAGGAGGATGCGGCGGTGGGTGGAGATGATGATGTCATCCGAGTCGACCCGCCAGCCCAGCGGGTGCCCTCTCCGCCCGGCCCTGGCCAGAATGACCTCCAGCACCTGCCGGTAGGTCACGTTCTCGAGGTCTACCGCGACGGGCGTCTTGCTGGTGACGCCGGTCTTCTCCAGCGCCTTCCAGTCCACGCGGAAGGTGACGCCGGCCCCGTCGGCGAAGTCCGTCAACACGGCCGTCAGCGAGCCCTTCGCGGCGTGGTGGTCGGTTTTCCGTTTCAGGGCCTCTTCGGGCGGCAGCTTGCGCTTGGGGGCCTTTCCGGCCCCTTCGGCAACGTCGGCCCCGAGAACCAGCAGACCCAGACACGCTCCGGCAAGTAAGATCGGTCGCTTCATGGCTGACCTCCCACGGCAAAAGACCTCGGGATCGTCCACGCTCGCCGCCGGATGGAAGCTATGTATGATGCCGCGTACGGCTGCGGCTGCGGAGCCCATCTACCCCTATGTTATCGGATCTCGACCGCCTTTGCAGAACTTTTTTGCCCCTCGGTGGCTATTCCTCAAGCCAGTCGGCCAACTGCTCGGCGAAGTAGGTGATGATCAGGTCCGCGCCGGCACGCTTGATGGCGGCGGTGATCTCGGTGGCGGCGGCCCGTTCGTCCAGCCAGCCCGCGCGGGCGGCAGCCTTGATCGACGCGAACTCCCCGCTGACGTGATAGGCCGCCAGGGGCGCGTCGAAGCGCCCCTTGACGGCTGCGATGACGTCCAGGTAGGTCGCGGCCGGCTTGACCATGAGGATGTCCGCGCCTTCGGCGAGGTCGGCGGCCGCCTCCGGAAAGGCCTGCCCGGCGGCGCGGTAGTCCATCTGGTAGGTTCGGCGGTCGCCGAACTGCGGGGGGCTCTCGGCCGCGTCGCGGAACGGCCCGTACATCGCGGAGGCGAACTTCACGGCGTACGAGAGAATGCACGTGGTCCGGAATCCCTCGGCGTCCAGCACCTGGCGGATCGCGCCGACCTGCCCGTCCATCATCGCCGAAGGGGCGACCACGTCGGCCCCGCAGCGGGCGTGGGAGACGGCCGTTCGCGCCAGGGACTCCAGCGTCGCGTCGTTGTCCACGTCCCGCCGCCCGTCGGGCCGCTCGACGAGCGTCCCGCAGTGCCCGTGGTCGGTGTATTCGCACAGGCACGCGTCGGTCACGACGAGCGTGCCGGGCAGGTCGCGTTTGATCCGCCCGGCGAGCCGCTGGACGGGGGCGCCGTCGTCCCAGGCCCCCGAGCCGACGGCGTCCTTCACGTCGGGGATCCCGAACAGCAGGACGGCGCGGATGCCCTTGTCCGACCATCGCCGGACCGTTTCCGCCGCCGTGTCCACCGAGTGCTGGAACTGCCCCGGCATGGAGGCGATCTCGCGGCGGACGCCCTCTCCCTCCCGCACGAACAGCGGGGCGATGAAGTCGTCGCGGCTCAGCCGCGTCTCCGCGAGCATCTCCCGCAGCGTCGAGTTGTACCGAAGCCTCCGAAGCCGGGTCGTCGGAAATCGCCTCATCGGACGCCTGCTCCTTCCGGGCGGGGGCGCGGCCCGTCTCGCGCACGAGGTATGATAACGCAACTCGCCCCGGCCGGCATGCAAAATCGCGGTCCCCCCGGCGAGATGGAAGTCTCGCTTCAGCGTGCGCCCTCGGCGAGGAACTCGCGAAGGAGGGGGTACAGGCGGCGATAGTTGGCGACCTTCTCCTGGTAGATTCGATGGCGGCCGGGGTTGGGCTCGAAGGTTCGCTCGCGCTGGACGAACCGCTCGACTGCATCGTCGGGCGCCGTGAAAACATCGGTCGCCAGGCCGGCCAGCATCGCCGCTCCGAGCGTGCTGCCCTCCGTCACCCGCGGGCGGACGAAGGGGACGCCGAAGATGTCGGCCTTGATCTGGAGCCACCGGCCGCTCCTCGCCCCGCCGCCGGTCGCGATGAATTCCGACACGTCGATCCCCATCCCGCCCAGGGCCTCGACGCTCTCGACAAGGTAGAACGTCACCGACTCCATGATGCTCTTGAGGATCTCACCGCGCGTCGTGCTCGTCTTGAGGCCCACGATCACGCCCGCGGAATCGCCCGTGAAGTACGGCGGGCCCGTCACCTCGAAGTGGGGCAGCGTCAGGAGCGTCGTCGGCTCCTCGGGCATCTCCCGGGTCAGGAGCTCGTAGACGTCCCGGCCTTCCTCGGCCGCGGCGCATTCGGCGGCGGCGAACGTGTCGCGGAACCAGCGGACCAGCGACCCGCTCTGGTTGTAGAGGAACGAAACGTACAGCCCCGCCAGCACGTGGTGCTCGACATTGAAGCCGTGTGCGAGCATGAAGGCGCTGTCGGGGATCTCGCCGTAGACCGGCGCGATGCATTCGTACGTCCCGACGCCGCACACGGCCCGGCCGCCTCGGACGATGCCCGCCCCGAGGGCGTTGCAGCACTGGTCGTGCCCGCCGATGACGATGGTGACCTCGCCCGCCAGATGCAGCTCCTCGGCCAGCCGCCGCGAGACGCTTCCCGCGATCGCTCCGGAGGCCACGCACGGGGCGAGCTTCTCGCGGTCCAGGCCGCTCAGGGAGATCAACCGGTCCGACCAGTCCTCCGCGCGGATGTCGAACAGGAGCGTGCGGCTGGCGTGGGAGTAGTTCGTCACCGCCTCGCCGCCCAGCAGGAACGCCGCCAGGTCGGCCCACAGCAGGAACCGGTCGGCCCGGCGGTACAGCTCGCCCTCGTGATCGCGCAGCCAGCACAGCTTCGGCATGGTGTAGCCGGCGGCCAGGATGTTCGCATTGATCGAGTAGAACTCCTCTTGAGAGATGGCGTCGCGGAAGGCGTCAACGTACTCCTCGCCGCGGGCGTCGGACATGAGGATGCAGGGACCGAGGATCTCCCGGTCGCTGGAGACGGGCGTGGCCGCCTCTCCCATGGAGCTGATGCCCAGGGCGGTGATGGGATCGGCGGCGGTCCGGGCGGCGACCTCGGCGATGGCGGCCTTGACGAGATCGAACACCGCCGCGCTGTCCAACTGCGCCCAGCCGTTCCGCGGGCTGTCGGTGGCGTACTCGCGATAGGCCGTGGCGAGGCACCGGCCGTCTTCGGCAAACGCCGCCGCCTTACAGCCGGTGGTGCCGACGTCGATTCCCAACAGGCTCATGCACGGATCACCTCCAGCCGCCGGGGCCGCCGGCAGCGACGGACCCCTTGGCGTACAGGTGGTACAGCGGCTTGCCGCTGCGGTCAAGCAGCATCGCGGCCACGTCGGCGTCGGTCTCAAACGAGCCGGATCGCATTTCGCCTTCGTCGCTGCGGCGAAGCAGAACGCGCAGCGTGCCCTTGGCGCATGCGGTCTCCAACTGGTACCGGTTGCCCTCGCTGCGAAGCGTCGCACCCGACGGCGGCTCCCGGCCCGCGCGGTGGGGCCGGATGATCGTAACGAACTGCATCTCCCCAGCGGGCTTGATCGTCCCGGCCGTCAGGTGCCATTCCACCAGCTTGACCCGCGGACGGGGCGGGGGGTCGAACTTGTTCGTCAGCGAGAGCTTCAGGCCTTCGGGTCCGAGGAAGGAGACGCGTGCGGCAGCCTTGCCGCTGCGCACCCGGATGTCGCGCTGGCCGGCCACCTTCATCTCCGTCGGCGAATGCAGCCGCCACTGGAACGTGGACGGCCTGGCGGCCTCCAGGCGGTCGTAGATCACGATCAGATCCGGCTTGGCGAACAGGACGTGTCGCGTGAAGCGCTTCAGGGCCTTGCCCTGGTAGGCTCCGGCCGCCTCGCCGGCGACGTAGTCGAGACCCCCGGACGTGTGGAACCCCACGATCTCGCCGCGCGCGACCGCCGAGCGCTTCACCTGACCCTCGCCGTTTACCGTGATGCAGTTCGTCGATTTCGTGTGCCACATCCAGTTCTTGTGGTGAACGCTGCCGTAGATGTCCCGCCGGCCGCTGCGGATCAGCAGCCGCTCGCCGAAGGCGTACAGCAGGAACGAGTTGTTCGCCTCGTACCCGTGGCTCTGCGTGCCGAAGGGGCTGGACTTGAAGATGATCTGGACATTGCCGCGGGCGTCTTTGAGGTCGGTGTTGAGCATGGCCTGGCCGGTGCCCCGGAAACATCGGCTGGTCGGCAGGTCGTCCGGCGGCCTTGCCTGGACCTTCGGCAGTACGCCTCGGATGAAGCCGATATAATCGTCCCTCTGTCGCGGCCCGCCGTGTCGGTCCACGTACCACCGCCAGTGCGGATTGCGCGCCTGGGCGGCGAGGATGGTCATCAGCTCGCGGTTGTGGCTCGACCGCCGCCGGGCCGTCAGGTCGCCGAAGCCGCCTCCCACCGTTCCCGGCGGCTGGAGATACATCGCGTAGTAGCCAATCTGCGAGAAGTATGGCTTGTCGTAGGCGTTCACGTCCATCGCCACGCGCATCGCGTCGGCCCACCAGGTGAACCGGGCGATGTAGCTCGACCAGTAGCTCATGCCCTCGTGCCAGCCGCCGTCGGCGTCGCACCAGACGGGATAGGCGTTATAGAAGACGTTCATGGCGAACCACACCCACTCGGCGGCCTGGGGGATCTCGCCCAGCAGCGCGACGCCGACCTCGCCCAGGAAGTGCCACGCCCGATTGGAGTGACTGCTGTAGGGCCGCCAGAGGTGACGCGGGCAGAGGTGGCGGTACATCTCGTCGCCGCGGACGGACATCACCTTGCGGCACTTGGCCTTCTGGGCATCGCTGAGCATGTCGTTGAGGAAGGTGTACGTGCGGGCGAAGTAGTAGTTGTAGGGCATGCCGGCCTCGTCGTTGTAGCGGTAGCCGGTGGCGCCTTTGGGGTCCCACTCGGCCGCGGCGAGCAGCAGCCGCTTTGCGAGCCTGCCGTACTCGTCGTTGCCGGTCAGCAGGCGGGTAAAGGCCAGCGTCGCGGCGCCGTTGAGGACCCGGATGGTGTACACGCGGTTGCCCCACCAGATCTTCCGCCATTCCTCACTGAGCCGCTTCGTGCCCGCCGGGTACTTCGGCGGCTCGGCCGTGGGGGGGGGGCTCTTGAGCAGCTTGCGGCACTGGGCCACGAGGGCGTCGCGGGTCTTGCCGAGCTCCCCCGCCGCGAGCTTGCGCAAGTGGGGCAACTGCCCCGGACGGACAAACAGGCGCGGGTGCCCGGCCGGGACGCGAGAGAGCAGTTCCTCGCGCGCGGGCATCGGGAACGCAGCGGCGCCGGGAGCGATCGTGAACCAGCGCGTCTTGCTCCACTCAGACTTCCGGCCGTTCTTGTCCACGTATCGAAAGCGCCAATGCCACGTTCCCTCCTCGAACGTCTTCGGCGGGCAGTGGCAGTTGTAGCGGATGCCGGCCGCCGAGTAGCGGCCCTTGTTGAAGCCCCGATCGCGGGCACATTCGAGCTCGTAGGCGGCGGCCGATCGCTGCGGCCGCCATACGAAGCCCGGCGGATTGACCGGGCTTTGCTTGCCGTCGCGGGGCCGGAAGCCCCATTCCCCGGGCTGGGCGGGCTTTTCGTTCACCGTAAGGGCCTCTGCGAGAAGGGCCGTGCTCATGGACCCGAGTCCCAGGAGCACGGCGGACGAGCGTAAGATGCGACCGGTCATTGGGGCGCTCCCGTACGTTCTTGTTCCCGGCGACGCGTGGCCCTCAACGTAGCACCGCGGCCGGGGAAGTGCAAGGAGCCCGGCCCCCGTCCTGTTCCGAGGTCGAGTGCAAGGGTCCTTCGGGGCCAGCCGGGGCCGCGCCGCAGTATTCCGTTGACATGCTCACCTTCGTGTGCTAGGTGAAATGCGTGGCGACGTCGAGTCGGAGCGTCGCACCGGGGTATTGGTGTCACGTCGCGCGACGGACTGCGGCTGACGGTGAGCCAAAGCGATCTGAGAATCGGCGTCTCCGGGAGTCATCTGCCGTGAACGGATCATGGACGCGCTGGACGACGTGCTTCGTGTTGGCGGGGCTGCTCGCCTCGGCGGGCCTTGCCGATCGGCAGAAAAAGCTCTTCGAGGAGCTCTTCGGTGCCGAGGCCCGAAAGGTCGCCGCGACGCGCGACAGGGACGACGACGTGCAGCTCGCCTCGAAGCTGTTCGACGCCGGCCGGAGCCTGTCCGACGACCCCGAGCTGCGCACGTACCTCCTTGTCAAGGCCTTCGAGTTCGCCGTCAGGGACCAGACGGGATATGGGACCGCTCGGGCCGCCGTCGATGAGCTCCTCGCAACCGCCGCCGCGCGCCACGAGGAGTGGCAGGCAAAGCGCCTGGAGCTCCGTCGGCTCGAATACCAGCAGGCCAGGCGCCGCGGATCGCGCAGCCGGAAGAGGGCCACGACCGCGGCCGCCGAGCGGCTGGCGGAGCAGCTCGTCGTCGTCGGCGACCTCAAGGCCGGGCGGGGGCTGTGGAGAGAGGCCCTGTCTCTTTACCAGCAGGCCCGGAGCTATGCTGCGGCCGCGGGGTCGGAGGCGTTGAGGAAGCGCGTCGCCGAGCGCCACGCACGGGGCACGGTCATGAGTCGCCTCGAGTCTCTCAAGGCACGTCTGGAGAAGGAGCCGGACGACGTGGAGGCCCGAATGGCCATGATTCGCTTCCACGTGGTCTCGCTGGACGAGCCCCAAGGCGCGATCCCCTACCTGGATGCCGCGGTGGACGAGGCATGGCGAACGTACGTGGTGCTGGCCGCGAGGCCCCCGGCGAAGCTGGCCGCCGAGGCGTGTATCGAGCTTGGCAACTGGTACGCGACGCTCGCGCAGGAAATCGCCGGGACGCAGAGACGGACGCTGGGCGCGAGGGCCCGCCGATACTACTGGCTCTACCTCCACAAGGCGCGGGGGGGGCAAGTGGACGAGCAGCGGATCGAGCAGGCCCGGGGGCGGTTCAACGTCGCTCTGAAGGAGCTGGGACAGCCCCTCATCCGCGGCGGCTCTCGCGCCATCGACCCGGCCGTCGAGGAGGCCCTCGACAAAGCTGCGGCTCACCTTTGGGGCCGCCAGGAACCAACCGGGCGATGGCCTTCCGGCAGCAGCAGTCGAGTGACGTACAGCCCCAGCGTCAATTCCCGGGTCGCCGCCGCGCTGCTGGCGTGTGGAGTGTCGGTTGACGACGCCAGACTCGCCAACGTCCTGAAGTGGCTGGAGGAGGTGGCGAGGTCCAGCAGCAACGGCACGTCGTCGCTGTGGGCAGCCGCAGCCCGCCAGAGCCCCGACCGCTTCCGCGAGCTTCTGGCAGGGAGCGTGAAGCAGCGCCTCCGCGCGTCCGTCCACGAGGGGAAGAGACAGTGGCAGCCTTTCTACGGACTCCGCGTTCGAGCCGGCACGCGCGGGCCGTCGCGGATCCCTGTGACGACGTTGTCGGCCTGCGAGTCCGTGCTTGTGGCGCAGGTGGTCGCCGAGGCGGGAATCGCCGTGCCGAAGGGCTTCTGGCAGAACGCACTGGCGTACTGGACGACGATGCAAAAGGCAGACGGGCGGTGGTGGTATTCGTTCGACCGGGAGTATGCCGGCAGCTACTCCGCGGCGTACCTCGAGGCGCGCGGCAAGGTGCTCCAGGTGACTCATACGGCCGCCGGCGTGGCGGGCGTGGCGATCAGCCTGAAGCACCTCCATGGCGAGACGGCGATGAGGGACAGGACCGGCAAGGCGTTCGCGCCCCTGGGGAAAGGGCTCGCGTGGCTCGAAGCCAATGTAAGCGGCGTCCGTGGCCGCATTCCCGACAAGGTGCACGACACAACCGTTTCTCGTATGTTCCGTTATCTTTCCAGGGCCGGGATGGCCGTCGGCGACACCCGGTTCGGGAGCTTTGACTGGGTCGAGGAAGGTACCCGGTACTTCCTCCGGTTGCAGCAGGATGACGGCTCGTGGGGCAGGAGCCTGACGACGACCGCGACCACAGATGTCGTGGGGTTTCTGCTGAACGCGCAACAAGCCCAAACAGGTGTGACAGTCGCTGTTGCGAAGGTCCCCCTGCCGGCCGTCAGCGTGGACGGCCCGGAGAGGAAAGCGGCGAAAAGGAGGATCGAGTCCCTGGCTGCCGGGCTCAGCGATCCCGCGACCCGCCAGGCCGCCGCGCGCCAGATCGCCCGGCTGTACCTCGTGGAACTGCGCGATCCCGCCGCGGCCGCAAAGTACGCGGCCATGTCCGGCGACAAGGACCTCCAGGCCGTGATTTCCCTGGCGGCGAAGGCCCCGTCGGCCGTCACGGCGCTTCAGTGCTTCCAGCTTGCCGCGTGGTACGAGAAGGCAGCCGCCACCGGAGGCGGCAGCGCTCGAGAATCTGCCCTGTCCCTCGCCGAGCGATATCTCAGGGAGTTCCTCCGGCGCTACTCCAAGCACGATGCCACGGAACTGAAGGCCAAGCTGCTGCTCGGGAAGGTGCAGAAGGCAAGGCGCGAACTGGCCCGGCCCGGCCCATCCCGTTGAACGGGCACGGCCCGGCGCCCGAGAGCGTGCCGCCGCCGGCCGGGAGCACTGCCTCCCTCAAGTCGCCTCAAGAAAACGCCGCATCCAGTCGATAAGAAGGGCGGCATTTGGTTTTTGCGACGGTCGCGTTCTTGGTGTGGCGCTTCCGCCCGGGTCCAGGAGCCTGGTTTTCTTGAAAGGACAGGCCGGTGGTTGGTTCGAATACACCGACGGTTTCATATCTCGTTCGTGTGAGTATGCCGACGGGCGTGCCGAACGATTCCAACGACATCTTCCTTCCGGGTCAGCCCGGGGGCATCCACTACGTTGCCGACGATCACGGGCTGGGTAAGGAGATCAGCCGTGCCTGCCTGGTTCGCCCGCACGTCCTGGCGAAGCAGGCGACGGCGATGTAGTCTCCTCGACGCCGTCCGGGGGCTTCAGGCAGGCGCGCTTCTCGGCCGAGTTACCCCTCCAGGGGTCTCGAAGCTTGCCTTGCAGGGTCCCCGAGCTGATCGTCTCGGCTCCTTTCGCACCCGCCCGGTCTCACGGCCGGCAAAGCATCTTGACCTATGCTCAAGAAACCGTTACGATGTTTCGCAGACCCTCGGGGCGTGGCGCAGCTTGGCTAGCGTGCTTGACTGGGGGTCAAGAGGTCGTGGGTTCAAATCCCACCGCCCCGAGTGAAGAGGCCGCCGGAAGGCGGCCTCTTCACTAAAGCAGGAGAGCAGGAGAAAGGAGAGAGTAGGAAAGGCGGCTGACGCCTCGCCGGCGGTATCGGCGCCGCATGTGGGCCGGTCGGCTCTCCTGCGGTCTCCTTTCCACTTTCTGCTCTGCTGGTACTCGGAAGCCGCTCTCCGCTCCTTGCGTGCCGCGACCTGCCAACGGGGAGACGATGAGGCGCGCGGTGTGCGACTGTCCGGCGAGTCCGCACGTGGCCGTGCCGGGGCGCGTCGAACTCCGGATCCTGGATATGACAGGGCTGCCGCAGGAACGCTAATCCGCCACACCCGAGAGCCTCAGCCGGATGTTCGACTTCGTCAGGTGCCCGCTGCCCAGGCTGCGGTAGGCCCCGAGGATCACGCGGCAGTTGCCCAGCGACATCTGGAGGGTGTTCCGCAGGCCCCGGAAGTGACTGCGAGCGATCTTCTGCGCGGAGCGGGCTATGCCGATCACGAACGCCACGGAGATCCGGTGGCCGAGGCCGGCCAGGATCTGAGCCAGGTTGGCGTTCGCTTCGTCGTCCGACTCGCTGTACTCCCAGCCTCTTGTCTGGATCAGGTCGCCCAGGTCGTCGTAGAGGTGGGAGTGAAAATCCCCGACCGCCTGGTACTGCGGATAGAACGCCACCGAGGCGCTGAGAAGCGCGTTCAGGCTGCGCTCGTTGAGCTCCACGAACGTCTTGCGCCCCTCGGCGGATAGCTGCGGGTGGCTGCGCATCACCGAGACGTACCGCGTCACGGAGATCCCGTCGCGGCGCTTCTGGCGATAGACGTCGCGCGTCATCCCCAGACTGATACCGTATACCTCGTACCCCTTTCGCCGGGGTCTCCTGGGCGAGAGGTAGCCCTCCAGGGCGTAGATCAACATTCCCTCCAGGGCCTGGCTGTCGAGGACGACTTCGACGTCGACGAATCCCTCCTCCAGTTCGTCGTGCCAGGCGTGGTCCTCGTAGGGGATCAGAGGCAGGTGCAGCGCGAGGTCCCAGTCCAGCTCCTTGGCCAGCCGGTGCAGGTAGTCCCACGTGCGGGCCGAGACGCGATTGCGCTTCCTGGCCGCCGCTTGCGAGGTCTTGTACCGGTATCGGGCGCACAGGGCCTCCGGCAGCCTCGAGTCCGTCCGAAGGTGCTTCGCCAGTGCGCGCACGTGCGTTTGCAGGCCCCGGACCTCGCCCGATTCGATGAGGTCCTCCAAGGCTTGCGGCACCTGCGCCGTCACCAGCAGCTCCAGCAGTTGTTGCAGACCGTCGGCCAGGACCGCCGGGCGGCCTCCAAACACGCGCTCGAGGTCCTCACGGACGCGCCCGGCCAGGACTTCCATCGTCGCATATGCCATAGCGTGGCCTCACTTCTTCGACTGCGGGTTCGGGGGACACAATACCTAACCCGGATTATTCACCACAGAGAGCACAGAGAACACAGAGATTATGATTTCACAAGTGGTTTCGACAGAAACGTTCGCATCCATGAGAGAACACTCTGTCTGTTGCGCGTTTGCAGTCGTCGCTGAATGGGGTGTTGGTAACGCATGCTTTTTCACTACCTTATCTACTCCGTGACCCCTGTGACCTCTGTGGTTCCGAATGATCCGGGCCAACTGTCGTTCTCCTTCGCCTTCGGTCCCGGCCTCCTTGGCAGGAGGGGCCGGCCCAGGGCCTCGCCGAGACGCTTCAGAAACGGCTTGTCGCGCAGCGGACGCCCCGTGCTCTCGTGACGCCGCATCACCGCACCGAAGCCGTCCGGCCCGGCGCAGCGGGCGACCGCGCTGAACCACGTGGTGCGGCAACCCCGGAGCGACGACTCGCGCCAATCTCGCCATGCCCCCAAACCTGCCCGCCGCTGCGTCGCGTGTCAAGAGTTCAGTATTGTGTCCCCCGAACTCATTTGCCGCGAAGCCCGCAAGGGCGGATACACTGGAAGCCCCCGGCCTACCCATTGGCCCGCCTGTCCTCTACTCGACCCGGGCTTCTTGCAACTGGCAGGATCTCGCACACCGATCCGGACGTGGACAGCGAGGCAGGGATCAGCCTGCCTTGGGTGAGACCTTGACGGGCATGACCGCACGCTGCACCCCTCGTGCGCCGACCCGATCACCTGCCCGCCCGACGTCTACGGCGAGCAAGTGACTACAAAGGGCTACGAGACCAGCTCCCACTTCGGCACGGAGGACTTCGCAGTGGCGGACGGCTTGGCCTACCCGTAGTCTCCGACTTCACCGGGGCCGACACCACGGCGAAGACCGACTCCCAGGACCGCGCCAGCGATGACGACGACGCCCTCGGCTGCGAGATCGGCATCGTCACCCGCGTGGTCTACGGCAACGACATGAATGAGTAGGGCTTCCACCGCCGCTTCCAGATCGACAGCGCCGGCTGCATCCGCGAGATCGGTCCGGAGACGAGGTACACGATCGAGTCTTGATGTGCCGTCTGGTCAAGGTGTGGTGGTGCCGGTCCCTCCGAGATGTCGATCCAGACCATCGTTCAGTCGCCGATCGAAACCGGTCTCCCGGAAGACGTTCTGCCAGTTCTCTCGCCAATCCTGGGCTGAGACAATGTGATCTGCCGCATGTAGACGAGCTTCATCATTCTCTGTTAGCTCGTACTCGTCATGTGCTGCGAGGACGAGCTTCACGAGCAAGGGATACAGCCAGGCGGCAAAGGCGCAGTGCTCAAACATATCCCATCGCCACTGCTTCGAGCGCACATCATGCCCGTGTGTCACGGCGTTGCGGAGCAAGTAGTGCTCGTACGCCCATTGCCTGATGATCAACCAGTTCTCTTGCTCGCCCTTGCGCGCCTCGCCACCAATGGGGCGGGGAGACTGGTTGGCTTCCACCGTGAGGTAACCATCCAAGGCGTTCTTGACCCCGTCGGCGTACTGGTTCCGGTTCCAGCACGGTCCCAGAAGGCGGTCGATGCTCCAGGCAAGCAGCACGGCCTCGGTGGACAAAAAAGACTCTAGCTCATCCGTGTTTGCGCCACTGAAGTAGAACAATGAGTTCACGATCTTCCGGTGGTGCTCCTTGGTCTCACCGTATACGCGCGAGATCGCGTTGAGGAGGGCGTCGGCGGGTCGGGCGGCGTGTCGACAAGACCTTATGGCCCGAGGAGCCTGCGTTTTGATCTTTTCTCGCTCATGGCCCAAGTCCGACTGGCTCCCATCGCGTCGGCGAGTCACGACGGCAGTGAACTTGCTTCCGGGCTGGAAGTTCTGGATTACTGGCGTGAACAAGGAGGAGTTGACGTACGATTGGCTGTTGCAGAAGTACCTGTTCATCGAGTGGTACGCAAGCATGAGCAACTGGGCGGCTTTGAAGACGTTCTGAACCTGCTCGGGCGTAAGGGGCGCGCACGTGGCATCTCCTTGCCAAAGGCCAATGCTCAGCGTCCCCACAGGATCGCCATGGATGTTGACGAACCTGCCCATCAGTTGTTGGAGCTCCGCTTGCAGTTCCGGGCTACATCCGGGCAAGCTCTTTCCTTTACCGAATCCCGCAAACGTCACGTCGCCGATCGTCACCGGCTGCGACAGATGAATCCACGGCAGCCAGCAGACTGTGCACCGGTCTGTTACAGTGTCTGGCCCCATGCGACGTCTCCTTCCCACAATGCGTTGGAGCGCGCCCTGTCAATCGACAATCGCCTTCAGAAGCGCGTCTGGGCTATCAGTGTAGAACTCGATGCTCACCTTCGTTCCCATCTCGTCGGGTACCTCGAACAACTGCCGGGGGGATGCGAACGGCATCAGCAGCGTCGCAGGGCCCTTCTCGACGGCGAACTCGGCAACGGGGACGGGGTTCGGAATCATCTCGACCGATCCGCCAGGGTTGACGCGGCCGACGACGATCAGGCCGCCCTTCGTCTGCTCGGTGGGCCTGGGGCCGAAGATCGTGCCTGCCTGCCGGAGCCGCCCCGTCGCCATAGCTATGGAGCGTCGGCGACTCGGCGAAGGCAGGTTGCCGGCCTCGTCGTAGTTCGGGTCGGGTGAGTCGCCGGAGATGTCGGTGATCTCGTTCACGGCGTTGTGCGTGCGGGTCTGGGCGACGCCGTTGGTGGTCGTCGACAGCCAGTTGCCCCGCGGGTCCAGCGTCCAGGTCCTGAGCAGCTTCCCGCCGGTCGTCCTGCGGAAGACGTGGGCCGAGCCGGCTGCGTGCAAGCGCCGGCCGGCGGAGTTGGTCACGATCTCCCAGGTCCGGCGGCAGGGGCTGTCATATTCGATGATAGCGATAGCCGGTGGGGTCTGTAAAGCAGCTTTCGGCCGTTCGACTTTGCTCACGGCCCTGAGCCTGTCGAAGGGCGGTCGGCTTTACGACAGGCAGTAGGCAGTAGCGCTTCGCTCAATGCTGAATGCCGAATGACTAATGACGGTTGCGGTCGGGAAATCCTGGTCTGACAGGACGAAGGGA
>CAYRVX010000094.1:8186-27358 GCA_964427875.1 uncultured Planctomycetaceae bacterium | reverse complement strand
TCGAGAAAACGTAAGCCGCACGAAACGCGACCCCTGCGCACGGCAGTGCCATTCGGGACTGTCCCTATTTTACCCCGATCCCAAGGCCTGAGCAGATTGCCCTGAACCCATCATCCCAGAACACCGGCAGCACCTCGTCCCCCTTGCGTCCGGCTGCTCGCGCCCAGCAGCGGAACTTGGCCCCGGCTCTCTCGCCTGAGCAGTAAATGATCTTCGCGCCCGTTTCGCGCAGCGGGTCCCAGATGTGCGCGTCATGCTCCCTGACCGTCACCCCGATGATCGCCACCGTCGACGCGGCCCGAACGAGCTCCGCAAGACGCTGCCTGTGGCCCTTGATGAAGGATACACCTGCCCTTGTGTCTTTGTCGGGCTGGAAGTAGCACATCACAGGCGGCACCGTTGACTTCCGCAGCTCCTCGGCGTGCTCATCCGGGTCCTCGATGATGCGGACCATGTCACTGTCGAGTCGGACATCATGCTGGAAGTCAACCGGGCCTGGCCCTGGGCCGACCAGATTGGTGGTAGGTTCCGTCCCATCCGCGCGTTTCCCGGCCTTGAGGATAGTGGGTACCTGGGAGACCACACGGACAGACGGCTGGGTTCCGGCTCCAGTGATCGGCCCCCCGGGGCACCCGAGGTTCGGCGTTGGTGCCGGCGTGCGGATCTTGCCGAACACATGGCAGCAACCATGCGGAAGGACCAGTTCGATACCGGTGTTCCCCTTGCGCACTGCCTGGATGCGGCATTCCAGTCCGCCTCTGCGGAGGGCCAGATCCAGAAGCCGCTCGTAGTTGAGCGTGGCAAGCGCGCCATTCCAGTTGGGTGTCCGTATGCGCTCTACCAGACGGACGTACAGGCTGGATCGCGTCGGCTGGAACGTGAAGAAGTACCCGGCCATGGCGCGCTGGAGCCGGTCCACGTCGCTGGGGTGGGCGTCAGCGTACGCCCGCATGCCCTGCTCGAAGTCGTCCCGGAAAGACTCTGCTTCTTCCGCCTGGATCTTGGCCCATGTTGAAGGGCTGTACTTGCCCAGGGCGTCGAAGAGGTGCCGGCCAAGTGGCGGAGTTCCTTGGGCATCCGACCCGAAGCTTGCCCCGGCTCCAAACAGGATCAGCGGTTCGCCCATCGTCAGACCCCCCGCGCTCTGCTGCCGTCCTCGCGTTTCTCCAGCCCGCTGATCAGGCCGGACAGCATCCGGGCAATCTCCTCCAGATCCGCTTTGAGTTCCCGATGCCGGTCGGTTTCCAGCAGTTTCTGCCGGTTCGCCAGCTCGAGCAGCGGAACGCACTCTTGCACGCTGCCGCGGGCGATACCGAAGAAGTTTCTCCGGTCAGCCTTGGTGAATCGACCGTTGCCCTCGGCAATGTTGGCGGCGATGGACAGGGAAGCTCGGTTGAGTTGGTCGGCCAGGAAGAAGTAGCCGCGGGGAAAACCCTTGGTCAGCGTGCAAACGGCGTCCGCGAAGGCGACGGATTTCTGGTAGACCAGGAGCTTCTCGAAGGCAAAGGCCATGCGGAAAGCGTACGCGGAGGGGCAAGAGAGTAGAAAGGAGAAAGTAGACCGCAGGAGAGGCGATCGCGCTCGCTCGCGCCGGTGCACGAAGCGAGGCGTCAGCCTCTGCTCTACTCTCTACTTTCTCCTCTCTCCTGCTCTAGTGCCGCTTCGCGACACTCGGGGCGACTGGATTTGAACCAGCGGCCTCGTGCTCCCAAAGCACGCGCTCTAGCCAAGCTGAGCTACGCCCCGTGGATCGTGCCTACGTGGATTATATCGGCATTCAGCGCTACCGCAATGCCTCGGTTCGCCGCGTGGCGGGAATTGACCGGCAGGTGGAGGTTTTTCGTTTCCACGGCCGCTCTCGGCGCTTACCATCTTTGGGCGTGTTCATCGCTCGAGAGCTCCAGGAGACCGCAGAATGAAAGCGAAGCAGAAAGTAGTCGCGGGCCAGCCGTCGTGGATCATCGCGAACAAGCAGGTGAGGCTCACCGTCACGCGGCTGGGCGGGCACATGGCCCCGGTCACGTTCCACCGCGACACGGACAAGCCCGTCAAGCCGTACTACATCAGCCCGTGGCAGGGAGAGGGCCTGGAGATCGACGACGCGGTCCTGGTGCCGCTACGGGGCGACTTCTTCTGCATGCCGTTCGGGGCGCCGAGCACGCATCGCGGCGAGAGCCACGTCTGCCACGGCCAGCCGGCGACGGCGAAGTGGAAATGCAAGGGCGTCAAGACCGACGGCGACGTGACCCGCCTGACGATGACGATGAAGACCAAGGCCCCGCCGGGCAAGGTCACGAAGCGTCTCCAACTGGTGGCCGGCCACAACGTCGTATACGTTCAGCACGTGCTGGCCGGCTACTCGGGAGGAGTCTCGCTGGGCCATCACGCCACGCTCGCGGTCAGCGAGAAGGAAGGCTCGATCCGCGTGGCTACAGGTCCGTTCCGGCTGGGCATGACCAACCCGGGCGTCGTGGGCGATCCGGCCGAGCGGCAGTACCAGTCGCTGGCGATCGGCGAGAAGTTCACCGACCTGACGAAGGTGCCGCTGCTGTGGAAGGACCCCCCCACCGCCGACTGCACGCGTTTCCCGGCGCGGACGGGCTTCACCGACCTGCTGGCCGTCTTCGACAAGCCCGAGGAGAGCCCGGCCTGGACGGCGGCGACGGTCCAGGACGAGGGCTACCTGTGGTTCTCGCTGAAGGACCCGGCCGTGCTGCCCGCGACGATCTTCTGGATCTCCAACTGCGGGCGCCACAACCCGCCGTGGAACGGGCGGAACCGCTGCCTCGGGCTGGAGGCCGTCTGCGGGTACTTCGCGAACGGCCTGGCCGATTCCGCACGGAAGAACCTGCTGACGGAGGCCGGCATCCCGACGACCGTGCGGCTGTCGAAGAAGGCGCCGACGACCGTCAACTACATCGAAGGCGTCGTGAAGGTGCCGGGCGGGTTCGAGTGCGTCAAGACGGCCTCCTTCGCGCCCGGGGAAGTAACGTTCACGTCCGTCACGGACAAGACCGTCACCGCCGAGGTGAAGCACGAGTTCCTCGCCAGCGGGGAGCTGTAGGGGCGGAGACGTTGGAGGGCCTGCGAGAACGAGAGGTTCGGGTCCGTTCCCGAATCCGCAACCTGCCTGCCGGCAAGGCAGGTCCGCAATCCGCAATCAGAACAGCGCGTCCTCGAGCTCGTCGAGACGGCGGATGGTGGTGTCGGGGCGGCCATTCGGCGGAGCGGGCCTGTGGGCGTGCACCTGCCCTTCGCAGACGAGCCGCACGGTCCGCCAGCCGAGACGGTTGGGGGCGACGAAGTCCTTGGCCGGGTTGTCGGCAACGTAGGCGCAGCGCTCGTGGGGCACGCCGAGCCTGTCGCGGACGGCCTGGAACCCCGCGGTCGAGGGCTTCCAGGCCTCCCGGCCGATCTCCTCGGTGAACACGACGACGTCGAACAGGGGCCCCAGGGCGAGCGCATCGAGCTTCAGTCGCTGTGCGGGCAGGAAGCCGTCGGTCAGCAGGGCAAGGCGGCAGCGTCGGCGGAGGCGGCTCAGCAGCGCGGCCGCCCCCTCGCGAGGGCGAATGTCAGGCCTGTGCTCGCGGTAAACGGACACCAGCTCGTCTATCTGCTCTCTGGAGCGGCCGAGGGAGAGCTCGGCGTTCAGCGCGTCCAGGGCCCCGGCGGATCGCCCCGAGCAGAACCGCTGCCACAGCCAGTCTTCGAACGCCTCGGTGCGCCCCAGCCGCTCGCGCAGGAACTCGCCGACCGCCCCGTACCCGCTGCGGACGTACCGGCGCTCGGGATACAGCGTATCGTCCAGATCGAATACGACGGCTTGGATGCTCGACGGGCCGGACGGCGCAGATGATTCTGAACTGGACGGCTCGATCTCTTTCAAAAGGTCTCCTCGCGCCTCGGGAGGCGGCGGGCGCTTCAGGACAGCCCCTTTGCTTCCTCGGCCTGGAGGAAGACGGCATCGTCGTAGCGGAGCATCAAGAGGCCCTCGGTGAAGTCCCCCACCTCGGCGGTGATGGGCAGGCCGAGGACCTCCTGGAGGAGGTACAGGGGCAGGTCGGCCCCGGCTGCGATGCTCAGCGGCGCCCCTCCGCCGAATCGGGGATTGATCTCGAAGAACCTCGGCAAGTCGCCCTTCCTGCGCCGACACTGGCAGCAGAAGACGCCCCAGATGCTGCCCAGCAGGTCCGACAACCTGATGGCCGCGGCGATCAACTCCTCGTCTTTGACGGTGATTCCCTTGGCTACTTCCCCGGATCGAACGGCCAGTCGCTGCCGGGGCACGACGCATCGAACCCGGCCCCGGCGGTCGCGATACACGTCGACGGTGAACTCCTGCCCGGGGATGTACTCCTGCACGACCAGCAGTTCCCCGTGGGTGGCCACGTGGGTCCCGAGCTCGCGTTCGTTTCGGATGATGCCGGCCCCGATACCGGCCGACCCGCGGATCGGCTTGACGAAGCACGGGTAGAACGGCTCGGCGCGGAACTCGTTCAGGTCGCAGGTCTTGATCGTTCCCAGCCCGGCCTTTCCGAACAGCTCGTTGCTCCGCGCCTTGTCGCGACAGAGCTTCACGTCCTCCTCGGCCCCGATCATGACGGTACAGCCGATGGCCGCGAAGTTCTCCCGCTGGCGGGCGAGGCAGCGCAGGTCCAGGTCCGTAAGTGGCACGAGGAGGCCGACGTGATGCCGCTGGACGAGCTTCAGCAGCGCGGGGATGTACTCGATGCGCCCGACGAGCGGGACGTTCTCGCCCAGGTCGGCCGCGTGAAATGCCGAGCTGTCGGCAGTGCGGTCCGCGGCAATGAGCTTGCCGGTCACGCCGAGTGCGGCCATGGCGCGGCGGAAGGCCTTCAGCAGCGCCACGCGCCGCCCGGCACAGGTGAACAGGATGTTCAACTCATTCTCGCTGATGGCTCTCTGTCTCCCTGGTCCGGCTGTAGCGTTTCTCGTAGACGCCGCCGGCCCGCCGCGTCAGGAGGTTCACCAGCGTCCGCGTGATGACCTCCACGTCCAGCCGAAGCGAGGCATTCTCCACGTAGTAGAGGTCGAACTCGATCTTGTCCTCGAGCATCATCTCGGCGCGTCCGTAGGCCTGGGCATATCCGCTGATGCCCGGCCTGACGTCGAGACGGCGGCGCTGGCGCCGGTCCCACAGCGCCGCCTGGCGCTCGTAGAGGGGCCTGGGGCCGACGAGGCTCATCCGGCCGGCGAGCACGTTCAGCAGTTGCGGCAGCTCGTCCAGGCTCGTCTCTCGAAGCAGGCGTCCGATCCGCGTCAGTCGCGGGTCGTCGCCGGAGCGCGGCGAGCCGTCATAGGCATCGACGTCGGCTCGCATCGTGCGGAACTTCAGCATCTCAAAGGCCCGGCCTCCCCGGCCGGCCCGGCGCTGGCGAAAGATGGCCGCCCCCCGCGACTCCAGCCGGATGGCCAACGCGATCAACAGCATCGGGACGCCCAACGCCAGCAGCGCCAGGAGGCTCAAGACCACGTCGAGCGCGCGCTTCGCCGCCCGGTAGCCCAACGGCTGCCGCCGCTCGAGGCAAGCAGCCGTCTCCGCATGGCGGCTCGCCCACGTCGCTGGTGGAACTTCGCTCACGCTTCGCACCCCCGCCAGGCACTATGCCACGTCCCGTTCCATGATGAACCACGCACGAACACCGAGCGTCAGTCATCCCGGACCGCCGCCGGCGCCTGCATCCTCGCACGCTCGTGGTCGATGATCTGCTGAAGCGTCCGCTCCAGGGAGAACTTCGGCTCATAGCCTATCAGACGTTTGATCTTTGAGAGGTCCGGCTGGCGCATGAGCATGTCGTCGAAGGGCCGGCCATACGCCTCCTCGTAGCTCACGAGGCGTTTCTGCGACGTCGAGCGGGTCATCGCGACGATCCTGTCGGCCAGGTCCTCGATGGTGATCGGCTCGTCCGAACCGATGTTGATGACCTCCCCGACGGCCTCGTCGCACACGACCAGTCGGATCAGGGCATCGACCACGTCGGCGACGTTGCAGAAGCAGCGGCTCTGTTTGCCCGTGCCGTAGATCTCGATGGTCTCGCCGGCCAGCGCCCACCGGATGAACCGCGGGACCACCATGCCGTACTGGCCCGTCTGCCGCGGCCCGACCGTGTTGAAGAACCTGCATACCACTGCCGGCAGGCCGTACTGATCGTGATACGCCAATGCCAGAAACTCGTCCACCATCTTGCTGCACGCGTAGCTCCAGCGCGAGAACCGCGTCGAGCCCAGCACGGTGTCGTCCGACTCGCTGAAGGGGACCTTCGTGTTCTTGCCGTAGACCTCGCTCGTCGAGGCGATGAAGATCGCCCGGCCGAACTTGTTGGCGAGGTCCAGCACGACCTCCGTGCCGTGGATGTTGGTCTCGATCGTGTGGACGGGCCTGTCGACGATGAGCTGCACGCCGACGGCGGCGGCCAGGTGGTAGATCACGTCGCAGCGGTCCACGAGCGCCGTCATGGTCGAGGCGTTGCGGACCGACTCGCGGACGAACCGGAACCTCGCCTCGCCGGCCAGGTGGCGGATGTTGTCCAGGCTCCCGGTGGACAGGTCGTCCACGGCGACCACCTCGTGGCCCATCCGCAGGAGCGCTTCGCCCAGGTGAGATCCGATGAAACCGGCGCCGCCCGTAATCAGGACATTCATGAGCCCATGCCTCGTTGTCTTCTCATTGCAGCAGTTGACCGTAGACGATACCGGCTTTCGAGCTTCCAGGCAACAGGGAAGTGGGCAGAGGACGCACGGGGTATGCGCGGTGCCGTTTGCGGCACATACCAACGATGCGGTCTACTTCTTCCTCGCCGTCAGGATGAGCTGCTGGTCTCGTTGCAGGACGATCGGCCGGGTGAGGCGCAGGCGGACGCGATCGCCGTCCCGAACCGGCGGGGCCGTTTCGAGGGGCGCCTTCCCGGAGCGAAGCTGAATCTCCGCCGGCTTGAGGGCGGCGGGCAGTTGGACGCCGATCTCCGTCAACCGCAGCTTGCCCCATCGAACGGAGATGGCGTTGGTCTGCGAGTTGGCGGCGCGCTTCTGCGCCAGCGTGCCCCAGCCCTCGGCGGCGGTGAAGGCGCAGCGGAAGTCGTCGGGCGTGATGCGCGGCGCCATGGCGATCCGCCCGGCGGGGCCGTCGTACTCGAACCCGCACAGCGCCAGCAGGCAGCCCCAGGAGGACATCGCCCGGGCGTAATGGTCGCCGCACTCCACCTCGTTCCACGGGTTGCGCTTCTTGGCGTCGTAGCGGTCGTGGACGGCGCGGATGATGGTCAGGCCCTCATCGACGCAGTCCTCGTAGATGAGCCCGGCCGCCACCTGGTACTCGATGCCCGTCCAGACCTCGCTGCGGTATCGAACGCCGTTGCCCTCGAGGTGCTTGGACTTCGGCCAGGTGCAGATGAACAGCCCGGCCTCCCCCGGGCGGGCGAAGACGCGTTCGGGCCGGTGGAGCTTGTTCTGCGGCCCCACGTCGGGCGCCCAGTTGTACTTGTAGACCGACAGGATCGCCTTGCGGACCGCGTCCTTCGGGTAGATGTGCCCCAGGGAGAGCTGGTGCGCCCAGTTCTGGCCGAAGAGCTGGTCGGCCAGGCAGCCGCGGCCGTACTGCGCCTTCGGGTGCTTCGTGAGATCCACCTTCTGGAAGAAGTACTCGCCGTCGAAGAGCTCCTCCATAGTCTTCCTGCCGCCGGACTCGAAGACCTTCCGGCAGCGGGCGGCGAACGCGTCGTCTGCGGCGAGCTTCGCCATCTCCTCGGCCGCCCGCAGCGCCGCGAGGTACAGCGACCCGACGAACGTGTTGGGGCCGTGGAAGTTGATGTCGAACGTGTTGTGCTGGCTGCCGGCGATCAGCCCGTCCTCGTCGCCGTCCTGCTGGAGCATGAACTGCATCGCCTTGCGGATCTTGGCATAGTGGGCCTTGAGGAAGGCGTTGTCGGGCGAGATGAGGTGCTCTCGATAGGCCTTGAGGACCGTGCCGCACTGCCCGTCGGCGGCGTAGGCGCGGTTGCTGCGGAAGCCCACCAGCCCGGTCGTCTCGTCGAAGCCCTCGGAGAAGTCCTGCATCGTGCGGACCGTCCGCTCCAGGTGAGGCTGGAGGCGGGCCAGCGCGTGCTCGTAGTTCCAGACGTGCGTGCACGTGCCCGCGCAGCAGCCGACACCCTCCCATGCCCAGAAGCGCCCGCCGGCGCGCCACTGCACCGTGTTGGTCGCCAGCGTGGAGACGGGCATGTGCAGGCGATCCAGCAGCCAGTGCGGCAGCGTCGAGTCGTAGTACGTGTCGTGCCACAACTGCGTCTCGCCGCCCAGCCGCTGGAGATTCCCGGCGACGTACCGGGCCACTTCACCGGCGTCCTTGAAGCGCGTCGCGTAGTAGTGGCCTTGCTTGTGGCTCGGGAAATGCCACGCGACGACGAACCCCGCCTCGGCCGTCTCGCCCGCGCCAAGGGCGACGGTGCGCGCCACGGCGCCCCGCACCGGCCCGGTGTCGGACGCCCCGCGCCGGCTCAGCGAGCCGTCCTTGCCGAAGAGCTTCTCCGGCAGCTCCCCGCCGGCCAGCGACGCCGAGGCCACCGCCCCGTCCGCGGGGCCCAGAAGCGCGATGCCCATCGTGCCGAAGTCCGCGCGGTCCTTCACGTCCGTCTCGCCGGCCGTCGGAACGTCGGAGAAGACGATGTGGTCGATGTTGATGTGCCCCCACGCCCCGGAGGCGCGGTCCACGATCTCGATGTGCGCCTTTGTGCCGAGGAGGTCCTTGACGGACCAGGCGTGCCACCCCAGCCGCTCGTCTCTCTTGCCCGCGGCCGTTCGGACGATCTTCTTGCCCACCACGAGGTTGATGCACGTCCTGCCCTTGTGGTCGCCGCCGCCGACAAGGAAGTTGATGAACGGGCGGGCTATGGTGAACGTCGGCGACGTGAGCACGCCGTGCGGGCCGTCCCTGCCGAGGTACGTGTTGACCAGCCCCCTGCCGCGAAAGCCGCTGACCGCCTGCTGGTTCGCCAGCGTGCCTCGCGCGGGGGCCTTCCCGAACGCCTCGCCCTGCACGTTCCAGTCGCCGTAGTCCTTGCCCTCGAAGTCGGCGAAGACCTCCGGCGGCTTGGCGGCCTTCGGCTTCGGGGCCGGCAGGGCCTCACAGCCCACCCAGACCAGCCGGTCCCCGCGCTGCTCCGTGTTGACGCGGCGAACGTGAGCCGTCTGGCGGGTGTGAAAGAGCACGGCGTTTTCCAGCCAGCCGGCCAGCGTGGCCTCGACCTTCTCCTTGCCCGCGTTCTTGAGCGTGAAGCGCAGGATCGCCGCCGGCAGGGCGGAGTCCGGCGCGTTCAGCGGGATGAACGGCGAGAAGGCCGTCATGGTCACGAGCACGCCGAGGGCGGGGTCGCGGTACTCCACCTGCCCGACGGGCCACTCGCCGACGAAGCGCACGTCTTTGACGCCGCTTGCGTCCAGGCGGCGGACGACGGTCTTGCCCGCGGTCGTGACGCGCAGGGCGAAGCCCTGGTCCACGCGCGCCTCCGGCTCCCAGAGGCGGTAGCACCGGCTGCCGTAGCCTGTGTTGACGTGCTTGTTGAAGACGGCCCAGTGCAGCAGCCGCCCGTCGCCGCCGAGGTACATCTGCCCGGCGCCGATCCCGCCGATCGGCATGCCGATGGGCTTGAGCTCCTCGCCACGATATACGCGGGGCCCGCCCCGGGCCCGAAGGCCCGCGACCCAGGCGGCGTCGAGCTTCTTGTCCACAGGGACCTTGTGGTCTTCGGTGAGCGACTCGGCGGCCGGGCACGGCAAATGGAACATGCACGCAAAGCACACGCTCGCCAACAGGATGGGCGGATATGATCTTGTCATCTCGTCTCCCTGCCTTTCAGAGAAAGGGGTGCGGCCCGTCGAATAAGCGATGGTTCCCGCTTGAAGAAACCGCCGGAAAGCGCACGATATGAATTCAACCCCCGTTTCGTGAAAACGTCAAGAAGGAGAAGGCGGAAATGGCGAAGGCGAAGAGAAGGAAAATGACCCGGGCCCAAAGGGACCGCGCGCGGCGCATGAGGTGGTGGCACGACGCGCGGTTCGGCATGTTCATCCACTGGGGCCTCTACGCCCAGCTCGGGCGGCACGAATGGGTGATGAACCGCGAGCGGATACCCCTGGCCGAGTACGAGAAGCTCGCCGACACCTGGAAGCCCAAGCCCCGCCCCGCCCGCCAGTGGGCCCGCCTGGCCAGGAAGGCCGGCATGAACTACATGGTCATGACCACCAAGCACCACGAGGGCTTCTGCCTGTGGGACACGGCCCGGACGGACTACAACGCCGCGAGGCGCGGCCCGGGGCGGGACCTCGTGCGGGAGTACGTCGAGGCCTGCCGCGAGTTCGGCCTGCGGATCGGCTTCTACTACTCGCTGATGGACTGGCACCATCCCGACGGGGCGCGGTGCTTCCGCAGCCAGGCGGCCAGGCGGCGGTTCCTCGACTTCACGCAGGGAGCGGTCCGCGAGCTCATGACCAACTACGGCAAGATCGACATCCTGTGGTACGACGTCTCCTGGCCGCTGCCGGACGCCGAGGCCTGGGAGAGCCGCAAGATGACTCGCATGGCCCGCCGGCTCCAGCCTCACATCATCGTCAACAACCGCGCCAAGCTCCCCGAGGACTTCGGCACGCCGGAGGAGCACATCCGCGCCGAGGACGCCGGAAGGGCCTGGGAGGCCTGCATGACCTTCAACGGCTCCTGGGGATACATGCCCTACGCCCCGCCGGAGGACTGGCACACGTCCCGAAAGGTCCTGGACATGCTCCGCCAGGTCACCGCCGGCGGGGGGAACCTGCTGCTGAACGTCGGCCCGGCCCCGGACGGCTCGGTGCCGCCGGAGGCCACCGAACGCCTCCGGCCCGTCGGCAAGTGGCTCGCCCGCAACGGCGAAGCCGTCTACGGCAAGGTCGACCGCACCGACGGCTGCTTCGAGCGGTCCCCGCTGGGCCGGTGGACGCGAAAGGGCAACGTCGGCTACTTCTGGTGCAGCCGCTGGCCCGGCCGCGAGATCGCACTCGGCGGCTTCCGCGGCAAGCTCAAGAAGGCCAGCTTCCTGACCACCGGCCAGCGCATACGGTTCCGCCAGAAGGGCAACCGCCTGGTCCTGACTCACCTGCCGAAGAGCAGCCCCGACAGGCTCGTCGGCATCACCGTCATCAAGATGGTGTTCGCCTCCCGCCCCAGACAGCGGCTCGGCGCCGGCTGCGTCCTGCTGTAGGAGCCGACCAGCCCGGTCGAGGTCCTGCGTGCCGCGGGCATGCCGACAGCATCCAGGGCCCCGACACCGAGACCGGCGTCTGCGACGGCAGGTTGGTGAAGTGGATGGCTCTCTGCACCGCGGGTAGAATGGGCGCACGGAATGCGGGGGCGCGTTACGTGTCTCGCCATGGGCGCCCTCGCTCGGGAGGTGTGATATGAGACGCCTGATCGGTCTCTCAACGTTCCTGGCCGTCGGATCAAGCTGCCTGGCGCTCTGCGCGGCGCTGCTCCGCGCCGACGTCAGGAGCGACTACCAGACGCTCTTCGGGGCCGAGGAGCAGAAGGTCGCCGCCACGCGACAGACCACCGACGACACGGCCTTTGCCGCCAAGCTCGTGCAGTCGGCCAAGTCCCTTCGGGACTCGCCCAAACTCCAGATTCTCCTGTGGCAGAAGGCCTGCGAGTTCGGCCTGAAGAGCTCTGCCGGATACGACAGCGCGCTGGCGGCACTCGACCGACTCATCGAGTGCGATCAGCAGCGTCAGGCCGACTGGCAAGCCAAACGGCTGGAGACCTTGCGGCTGGCGTACAGCCGCAGCCGGGGCCCGCGACGAAAGGCCCTCGGCAAGGACTACCTGGACGCCCTGCTGCCCGCCGCCGAGGCCGTCGCCGAGAAGAACAAGCTCGACGAGGCGGCCGTGATGTATCGTCAGGCCCTGCTCGTGGCGAAGTACGTCGGCTCGCCCGCGACAGCAGAGATCGCGGCCAGAGGCAAGGAGCTCAGCGACAAGGCCGCCGTGCTCCGGCGGCTACAGGTCCGGATCAGCAGTCTGCGGCGACAGGTCGAGAAGGAACCCGAGTCCATCTCCGCCCGGGAGCAGTTGATCCTCTGCTACCTGCTGGAGGCGGATCAGCCGGCCGTCGCGGCCACGCTCGTCACGGGCGATCTGCCGGAGGCACTCCGGACCTATGTCCCGCTGGCGGCCAAGCCGCTGGGAGACCTGGCCGAATCGGCCTGCCTGGAACTGGCCGCCTGGTACGTCAGCATCGCGCCCAAGGGCTCCCGGACAGGAAGGATCAACGCGATGCTCCGTGCGCGGGGGTGCTACGATCACTTCCTCCAGACGCACACGGGGCGCGACACGACCGTGCTCAAGGCCCGCCTGGACATTGACAAGGTGGAGAAGGAGCTCAAGCGCCTCGGTGCCGACGTCATCCCGCGGTCCGAGTGGATCGACCTGCTGAAGCACGCCGACCCCGACAAGCACGCCATCGGCGGGAAGTGGCGCCGCAACGGCGACGTGCTCATCGGCAGCGCGGCCATCTTCAACCGAATCACGATCCCCGCCTCCGTGCAGGGCGACTTCACGCTGAGGGTCCTGTTCTCCCGGAGCCGCGGCGGAAGTGACTGGCAGGCCTTCTACGTCAACTTCCCGGTCGGTCCTTCCGAGTGCGCGCTGATGATCGACGGCCGCAAGGGCACTGTCTCCGGCCTGGGCCATGTCAAGGGCAAGGTCCTTCAGTCAGCGAACTCGCCCTACAAGGCGAGCCTGCTCAAGATCAACCAGGATCACACGATTGAAGTGCGTGTCAAACTCCTCAGCCGCGGCACCGCGCAGATCGCCGGCAGGCTGGACGGCAGGGACGTCATCAGATGGCAAGGCCCTTGGTCGGTCCTTTCGTCCCCGAAGAAGGCCCAGTGGAAGGGCGTCTTCTGGGTGGGGGCGTTCTGGTCCAACGTGACGCTCCGCTCGGTGAAGCTCTACGTGCCACGGGGCAAGCCGAAGTTCGTCAAGTAGGCCGCAGCGCCGGGACGAGCCTCAGGGGTACGGCGACGCGGACGGTCTTGATCGGGCAGCAGTGCTCCCCGAAGAGCGTCTCGCCGGCCAGGCCCAGCAGCTTCATCGCGTTGAACTCGTCGAGGATGCCCGCACGCTCGATGATCTTCATCATGGCGAGGGCCGCGTCGCGGACGGCGTCCTCGACGGCCTCGCCCGTGCCGATCGTCTGAATGCGGTCGCCGCGATAGATCACGACGTGGTCGCTGATCGGCTCGGGCTCGACGGTCACTCGCATCGTGACCGTGGCGGCGACCTCCAGCCCCTGGCCGCCGATCTCGCCGTCGCCCATGACTGCGTGGACGTCGCCGACGACGAACCGCCCGCCCGGCTGGTGGATCGGCACGATCACCGCCGCGCCGGGCGCCACGTCGTTGACATCCATGTTGCCGCCCCACAGGCCCGCCTGCGTCGTGTCCCACGACCCGCTCGCCGGCGCCACGCCGAGGACGCCGATCATCGGGGCGACGGGCACCTCGATGCCGTGAAAGACGGCCGCCCCGGCGCGGATCTCGACGGCCTGGCTGCCGCCCTCGAAGCCCGCCGAGACGTGGCCGGGCGACTCGCACGAGATGTCCAGCACCTCAAACCGCAGCGCCTGCCCCGGCCGCGCGCCCGCGACGGCGATCGGCCCCGTGCCGGGATTCGGCGCGTCGGCCCGCACGCCTCCCGGCCCGACGGCCCGGTCCAGTGCGCTGCGGCAGTGGATCGCCAGGATCGCCCCGGCGGGCACTTCCACCGCCGCCGGCGTCTCCGCCGCCAGCTCGCAGACAAACTTGTCGCTATCGATCCGGATCACCTTCGCCATGTCCGCTCCCCGTCCTCAGCAGCCGTGCGGCCGCGCCGACCCACTGCCCCCGATCCGACGTCAGCAGCCGCCCCAGAACGGCGTCGGCTGTCTCCTGCGTGCAGCCCGTGGGTGCCAACGTCGCGTCGGACAGCCGGAGGAAACCCGGGACAGTCACCTATTTCCAAACGAATAATAGGTGACTGTCCCCAATGGCCCTTAGATAAGCATTCGCAGCCTGAAGGGCTGCAAGCCGAAAGCCCAGGGCAACGCCCTGGGTTGTGGGCGGTTGCATACCGACAAGCCCTGTAGGGGCGGCAGAAATCGCTCGAAAACAGCACTTGTTTCGCCCTTACAGGGCTCGTTCTAGAAACGGCAACCATGTCCCAGGGCGTCGCCCTGGGCTGACGAATTCGAGCCCTTCAGGCTCGCGGAACACCCGATCGGCGGCTTATCTAAGGGCCATTGGTGACTGTCCCTGTTTTTGCGTGCGGCACATTCCCCGACCAGCAACCTGCCGCCTGGAAGAAGCAGCACTGGCCACAACATGTGGGGCGTCGCATACGTCGCCAACGACTGTTTCCTCATGCCCTTTCCTCTCCCGGAAACACGGGACAGCCGTATATTATCCCATGTTCGTCCCTGGCTTGCCGGGTTTCTCCTGGGATTGTCTTCTGCCGTTGCCGCGACGATCGCATCAAGGCACAGTGTGAAGCTCAGGTTCATCATCGTCCCGCAGGAGGGACTCACGGGCGGACGGCGAAGATCGACACTCCGCCGGTCTTCGTGCCGATGGCGACGTACTCGTTTCCGTTCGCGTCGGTGAGGCGCTCGATGCCCACAGGGCCGCCGGCGACCGTGCCTCGTGCTGTGAGCTTGCCGCCGGCGTCGAGCACGCGGACGGATCCGTCGCGGCAGCCGAGCACGAGCCGCACTTGCCGGGAGCCCTTGGGACGCACACAGGCAAGTACGTCCGCGGCGGCCGGCAGTCGCTCGGCCCAGACCTTCTGGCACCGCGCGTTCAGCGCAACGATCATGCCGCGGGACGTCGCGGCGACGATCTCCTTCTTCCCGTCGCCGTCGAGGTCGCAGACGTCCAGGTCGGTCATCGTGCGTGCGGGGATCCGCGGGCCCGGGCCGAAGTTGGCCGCAAACCTCGGCTCGCCGCCCGCCGTCCAGACGCAAACGCGGTTCCAGGTGCCGTTGATCTCGCTGATCACCTCGCGCCGGCCGTCGCCGTCCAGGTCTTCGTGGAAGAGATGGTGCCGGTTCATGCTCGACCAGCCGGGCATGTACGTGTGCCCCGCCGGGACGCGGAGGAAGCCCCTCGGGCGCGGGTCGAGCGTCTTGCTGTTGATGATCGCCACGCTGTTCCACCCGTTGTACTTGCGGGCGGCCAGGAGGTTCTTCGTGCCGCCTGGCCCATCGACAATGCGAAACGTCGAGACCTTGCCCCAGAACTGCGGTATGCGGCGGACGAGCCGCCCGCGCTCGTCCAGGATCTCCAGCGTACACGCGCTGCCGACGAACGCCTGGCTCTCACCGCCGATGAAGCTGCCCGTGTGCAGCCCGTGAATGCCCTCGTGGCCGGGCGCGGACTTGAACCAGTACGTCTTGCCCGCGCGGAGGACCGCGGGGTCCATCTCGGAGACGAACGCCCACTTCCGCCGCCCGGTCTCGTCGAAGGCGATGACCTTCTCGTCGGCGCACCCGGCCAGCAGCAGCCGATGCTCGGCCCACCAGCGGAGCACGCGGATCTGGCCGTCGGCCACCATCGTCTGCCGCTCCTTGCCGTCGAGCGTCAGCAGGTGGATGCGGCTGCCTTCGGCGACGGCAAGGGCGGGGGCGTCTGTGCCGCTCACAGCCTCCATGTCGGTGACGGCGCCGGGGAGCTTCACCGTCGCTCCAGGCGCCCAGCGCGCCGCGGCCGGAGGGGATGGCCTGGTCTCGCGCACGGCCGGCTTGTCCCGCGCTGACTGCGCCCGGGCGAGCACGGCATCCAACTGCCGCCTCAGGATCGTTCGCTGCTTCCGGAGACACGTCGCCCCGTGGAGGACGTGCCGGCCTGGGAGCAGTTCGATCCGCGCTACCCCGGCCCCGGACCCGCTGACAGCAGTCTTGCCGTCGAGCTCCGCGGTCGTCCCGGGCTCCAATGCCAGGGACAGGCGGGTCCTCTCCGGCGCAACGACGTGCACCACGCCCTCGGCCAGGTCCCAGACCACGTCCACGGGTCTCTCGGCCTCCAGCATGGCGCCCAGCCGCCGGACGCCGATGCCGAAGACGTGATCGTCCGCCAGGATGCCCAGTTGAGCTTTGATGTCCCCGGCGTCGGCGTTGGCCACGGCCAGGCCCGGCTGCGGCAGCCTCAGGGCCGCGCGCTCGGCCCCGTCCCGCAGGGACGCGAGTTTGTGCTTGGCATTGCTCGGCTTCAGCGCCAGCAGCGAGAAGAAGGTCTTCCGCTCGCCCGCCTTGACGTCGCCCAGCCACCGCATGGTCCATCGGCTGCCCGCGCCGCCGGTCCACAGCGGGTCACAGGCGTGGATCCGGGCCCGACGGTCCATCGGCTTGGGGCCGGCACGGGACGTGACGTGCGCATCGATCTGCCCGGCGCCGATGCGTTTGGCCCATCTCTCCGTCTGCCACTCGATGGAGACCTCGGCATTGGCGCCGGGCGTGCGGAACGTCAGCTCATCGACGATCAGCACGTAGCGCCCGACGCGCTGCACGAGCGTGCGCCGCCAGTTGGCAAACGCCGCGGTGGGCACTTCCGCGACGGCGAAGGCCGTCCGCCCCACCGTGTCGCAGCGCACCAGGGCCGCGTCCATCGCGATCTTCGGCTCCATCAGGCCGTCCACGCGCGTCACGACCTGGTTCGCGTATCCCCGCAGCAGCGGGAAGCCATCCAGGCGAAGCTCCAGGACGGCGAAGCTGTGGTACGGGTTTCGCGACGCGCCGTTGAAGCCGTCGATGAGAACGAAGTCGTCTCCGGCCTCCGGCCCGCTGCGGAAGCTGGCGAACTCGAAGCTCTGCTCGTGCGGCAGGCCGCTTCGGCGCGCCTTCCACTTCGGCTCCGGAAGGCGATGGATCGTCCAGTTTCCGACAAGGTCGTCCGGCCGGCGAGGATCGAGGCGCTCCGGCGGCCAGAACGACTGGCCCACGCGGAAGACCGTCGTGTCGACGCCGGTGCGGTCGCGATACGTAAGCCAGCGGCCGTCCCGTGTGAGATACGCCGCCTTGTGAAGGAAGCCGATCGACGCGCTGCGAAGCGCCCAGTCCGGCCGCCGGCCGGAAATCAGCGCCTCCTGCCCGCGGAGCAGCTTCGCCAGCACGCCGTTTTGCAGCGGCACGCGGTCGCCGGTGAGCACCATGTACGTCAGGATCGGCGCGACGGCCGTGTTGTACCAGAAGAGGTTGTCGCTCTCGCCGGAGACCCAGGCGTGCTCGTGCAGCGGGCTAAAGTGCGCCTGGGAGGCATCGAGGCATCGCTTCCAGACGGGTGCGGGGTAGTGCTTCTGGAAGTAACGGGCGAGGCAATAGAGCGAGATGGCCGCCCATTGATGGTGCCGGCTGCCGACGTGCCTCGGAGGCTTCGCCGACCGGGCGGCGTAGGCCCACTCCGACGACCAGTGCTCGAGCTGCCCGGCGAGGGCCCGCGTCACGCGGAGGCGGTCCGCGTCCGTGAAGACGTCGCTCTCCTCGATCAGGTCCCACAGGCAGATCATCATGTGGGCGTTGTAGTGGTACGGGCCGCTGAGGGGGCGGAGCTTGTCCTCGATCCGCTCGCCGTCGATCTCGGCGATCTCGCGGCGGGCGGCCGCGTCCGGGAAGGCCAGCCGCAGGAACTCCCGCGCGTGAAACGCGTCGCCCGTCACGTAGTACAGCGCCATCCGCTTGCTGAGGCTGTTCCACCCGAAGTACCCCACGGAGCGGTACCCGGCCGAGGCGTCCCAGATCCTGACGTCGCGGATGTCCCTGGGCACCTTGATGCCCTCGCCCAGCCGAATCTCCGCCAGCCGCCCGAGGCGGACGGACCTGCCCTTTCTCGCGGCTCGGAGCTTCTCGATAAGGACGCCCGCCGCCGCGGCAACGCCGGCATCGTCGCTGCCGCCGACGAAGACCACGTTGTGGCCGCTTCCGAGGGGATTGTGAAGCGTTCGAACGACGTGCCCGCCGCGGCCGGGGTAGCGCAGGTCGAGCAGGCAGTAGAGCCGGTCGTACAGTGCCGCGATCATCGCGTTGGTGGACCGGTTGCCGATCGCAATGACGTTGCCGCCAAGCGGGAGTGCCCCCGCCGCGTCATTGTCCTTTGCGACGGGAACAGCCGCCCCGGTCAGCTCCCTGACCGTGCCGGCGATGCGCTCGGCGAGGGCGTCGTAGCAGCCAGAAGCCGGCGTGACGATCGTCGCCCGCGCCCGCCCGTCGGCAGCGATGGCCGTCTCGAGATGCAGTGCCTTGAGCCTCGCGACGGGCGGCGGCTTGTCCGCCGCCAGCAGCCCCGCCGCGACGATCGCATCAACACAGAGTCTCAAGCCCACGTGCATCACAGCCTCCCGAAAGGTCCACGGCCGACGGGGAAGATCGTCACCCTGCCGACCTTCCTGCCGGCGGCAGTGCACCCATTATCACTCCCATCGGGAGGATGCTCAACCCCCACGCGCCAGCCGGCGATGCGCTTGCGTCAGCGCCCTTCGCCGGGCGGTCGCCACCTGCTCCCGCCGCGCCGCCTGTCTCACGCGCCGCACAGGCCGCCGAAGACGTTGACGTCGTTGTGGGCGCGGTCCTGGTCGATATCCCACGTCGACCCGAGGCCGTCGTCGGAGAAGACCGCAGGAGAGCCTCGCCCGCAGCCCCGCGCCGACCCGCCGCAGAGCTTACCTATCTTAACATTTCGGTATCTGTCCCCATTTCCTCGTCCGGTCCCAGTCGCTCTCGCTGCAATCGAGGCCCAGCTTGGCGACCCGACGGCGCAGGCCGCCTGCCCGCCGAAGCCTCTGGCGCGAAGGCCGGTCGCAGCGGAACTTGAGCCCGACGCCGTAGGCCTGGAAGACGTCCACCACGCGGTCCCACGCGTCGCAGAGGCACCCGCAGACGTTGGCGTCGTTGTGGGCGCGGTCCTGATCAGTTTCCCACGTCGAGTTGGGGCCGTCGCCTCAGCAGAGGCCAGGACAGCCCCATCTGCGGCCCCCCGCCGACTCGCCGCACAGCTTACCTATCTTCACATTTCGGTATCTGTCCCCTTTTCCCCTTTTCCGTCCCTCTCTCCCCGAGGCCGTCGTCGGAGAAGACCGCAGGAGAGCCTCGCCCGCAGCCCCGCGCC
>CAYRVX010000094.1:0-8086 GCA_964427875.1 uncultured Planctomycetaceae bacterium | reverse complement strand
GACCCGCCGCAGAGCTTACCTATCTTAACATTTCGGTATCTGTCCCCCTTTCCTGGCCCTGTTTCGCCGCCGCCAGCACCCCCATGAGAGATCGACCAGCGGCCTTCTTCTCCCGTCGTTCCTCCCACTTGGACACGACATAGGCTCCTCCGAGGGCCAGCGGTGCGCCTATGCCTACAAAGGGCGCGAGGACTGGCCAGAGCTTTGCTGCGATTCCGACGACGGCACTCGCGGCCAGCCAACCATATCGCTTGTTGTACTTCGCCTGAATCTCTTGCACCCGTCGCTTGTGCTTTCTCTGCAGCGAGGCGATGGCCCGGCTCACCTCCCCAACGACTTTGTTGATGTCATCAAGCGAGGTGTCGTCAAGGTGCGCAATATGTGTCTCCAATTCCCGCCGGAACTCCTCGTTCTCGCCGTTCTGACGCAGTTCCACCAGGGCCTCGACCGGAACATTTGCCAGCCATGCAAAGTCGGGGCTGTTCATGGCTCGCATGGATGCCAGCACGTCCTGCTGCAATGTCCCGTTTCTGACGAGCCGGGCGGAGAAGTAGTCCGAACAAAGCCGGAAGTAGTGCCACTGGTCCTCGATGCTGACCAAAGGCTGCGACCCCAACTCATCTGCGTTTTCCATCAGGTGGTAATGGGGATTCAATCGTTCGGCTATCCCCGTGAGTGCCAGCTCCGCGTCCGAGGCTTGCGCGATCGAGGTTACATACAGCGGCGTTCGCTGGGCCATCAGGAAGTGCTTGTACTGGGACAATGCCGCGTCCAAGGACTGCCCTGGGTGGCCCCCTGGCGCAACGAAGAGACGCCGGTCGGCGACGCGCCGAAGGAAATCCTCTTCGTTCGCCCTGACCCACTGGAGAAGCTCAGCAAACGAATCGAGCTCGACGCCGGTATGGAAACCGATTACTCCGGTGATGAGCTCTTCAGTTCCGGCTTTCGTCTGTTCATCATGGGCCTCCAGCAACTTCTCCAGGCTGGGGAAGACCAGCACTGGCGGGTAAGGCAGATCTGCGTCGACCAGCGGCTTCAGCTGAAGCAGCGTGAAGATGCTCTGCAGGAAGTAGATGTGCGCGAACTTCTCCTCCGGCCGCTCAACTTCCAACCAAGGCGAGACAGGATCGGGAACGAGAATGGTGTCGGCGTAGAGCAGGGTCTTCTGGACGGAGCGGAGCTGAGCGCCGCCGAACCTGCTTGCGCCGCCAAGGACCAGCTTGAGCCCGGGGAGTTTCTTCCCCGCGGCGAATATCGCTGCGGCGTTCTGCGCATAGTGTCTCCGGAGGACTGGCTCGGCTTCTGCTCCGGCCTCGAGGAGGCCCGCCGCAATCCTGTCTGGATCCTGCTTGATGCGCTGCCCGAAGTCATCAACTGCCCCGAAGCCCTGCACCGTTGAGCCTGTCGCTCGCGTGAAGAAAGCTTCGAGAACCTGGAAGAACTCCCGCTGCAATCGCGTGACCTCGGGTACGCCACCGTTGCTCATGTTGCATTCCCCGGTATGCGGTCAGTCGCCCTGTGGTTGCGGGCCGTCGAACGCATACATCTCAAATACGACCGCTGTGTCCGCTCGGAAAACGCGGGGAGACCCTGGACAGCCGCCTATTATTGCATGTTCGTCCCCGGCTTGCCGGGTCTTTCCTGGGATTGTCTTGCGGCGTTGCCGCGGCGGCCAGTGTGCTCGCGAGCAGTGCGGGGGTTCTCATCGTTGATCTCACGTTGGCTTCAGCCAGCGGGCGATGGCGTCGGGGGCGCAGGGGCGGGGCTCGATGCGGAGGTGCTTCGGGGCGTCGGCGGCGCGGTAGGCGGCGCGGAGGGGCTTCGTGTCGAAGCCGTCGGCGAGGTTGTGGAGGAAGACGCGGCGCGGGGCGGCAAACGCGGCGGCGGTCCAGGGGCCGCCGGCCTTGAGGATGCAGGGCGTGAAGAGGTCGGCCAGCCAGCGGGGATCGTCGTCGCCGGTGAGTTGATCGAGGTCGGCGACGACGCTCGTCGTCTCCGGCGCGAAGGGGGCGGCCAGCAGGCACCATGCGCCGGCCTTGCCGACGCCGATGAGGCTGGCGGCGGCTGCGTCCTTGCGGCCGCTGAGGTACGCCAGGGCCGTGAGGATGTCCTGGATGCGCTGAACCAGCGCCGTGCGGTTGTACGTGGAGAAGTAACGCCCGACGACCTTCTGCTTCTGCTGTCCGTACTCGCCGGTGAGGTAGGTATCGACGGCGAGCACGGCCCGGCCGCCGTCCAGCAGGGCCGCCAGGAGCTTGCCGGGGGCGCCCTTGGCCGTGTCGATCAGGGCGGCCTTGCCGTCGGGGTGCACCACGACGCAGGCGGGCGACCTGCCCGAGGCGCCCTTTCGCCGATACAGCATCGCAGGCACCCGGTCGCCGACGCCTTTCCGCCCGAGCAGCAGTCGCGTGACCTTGACGTCCGCCACCGTATCGGCCCCGAGGTCCTTGACGGCCAGTTCGCTCGCCTTGGGCAGCCCGGCCAGGATCGAGTGCCGGTAGGCCGCGCCGAGCGTCTCCTCGAAGCGTTTGCGGTCAGCGGCCTTGGCCGGCAGGAGCTCGTCGCGCTGGCGGCGGCACTCGGCGATGATGTACTTCTTGAGCGTCTCGGGCGTCTTGGCGTCCTTGGGCGGCTTGCGGCCGTTCCAGATGCGCATGTCCTCGCGCTTCTCGGGCTTGAAGGCCGGCTCGGGGACCTTCCCGCCGTCGCCGACGCCGCGGATCCATCGATCGAAGAAGCCGTAGACGCTCTCGCGGTGCGGCTGGGGGTAGCCGTGCCCGCCCTTGATGTGGACGTTGACCACGCGGCCGGCGGCGCCGTAGAGCTCGTAGATGCCCCGGACCGACGGGTACTCGACCTTGGGGGTCTCCTTGGTCCAGTCGCCCGTGACGGAGGGCAGGATGAGCGGCCGCGGGGCCATCAGGGCGGCGATCTCGATGTTGTTCGTCTCGATCCGCAGCAGCGGGGCGTTCTCGCACTCGCAGCCGCCCTGCATGATGCCGCTGACCATGCACACGGGCGCCGCGGCGGTGATGCGCGGCTCGATGCCCATGACCATGAACGTCTGGGTGCCGCCGCCGGAGCAGCCGGTGACGCCGATCCGCTTGGGGTCCACGTCGCCCAGCGACTGGAGGAAGTCGATCGCGCGGATCGTGTTCCAGCTCTGGAGGCACATCATGCTCAGGCCCCACAGCTCGTTGTGCTGCGTGGTGAAGACGCCGCGATGCTTGCCGACCTGCGTGCCGGAATCGTTGTAGCCGACCATGTCGTAGGAGAACACGACGTAGCCGAGCCTGGCCTTCGTGATGCAGCGGGCCTGGACGCTCTCGCCGAGCCGGCCGTACTTCCCATGCCCGTGCGGCGCGGCGATCCCGGGGAACGGGCCCTTCTTGCCCCGCGGCCGGTAGAGGTTCCCGCAGACGTAGAAGCCGGGGCGGCTCTCGATGAACGCCTTCTCGATCGTGTAGCCGTCGCGCTCGATCCTGCCGAAGACCCGCGGCTTGAGCGGCGTTCGCTCGGGCTCGGGCAGCAGGCCGCTGCTGACGCGGATGTGCTCCCTCAGCCAGGCGGCGCGCTTCTCCCACGCCCGCTTCGTCGGGTAGTCGCCCATCGTCATCCGCATGTTCAGGTGCCGGCAGCGGCCGAGGCGCTCGTCGCCGACGGCGTGAGCGCCGTCCGGAAACACGCGGGCGAGCTTCGACAAGGCGCCCGCGTCGCCTTGAGCGTCGCGCGCGAAGAGCAGCACCGAGAGTCCAACCACGCCGATCAACGCTCCGTTCGCCCACGTACCCATCGCCGTCTCCCTTTCAAAGAGGAACTGGACTTGTTCGGCGTATCGTATGGCGGCGTCGACTTCTCCGCAAGTTCCGGTCGGGTCCTCCACTTGTCGCTTCGCCCGTGGGGCGTTCGAGGCGGTGCGCGCCGGGCAAGCCCGGCCGCTAAACGGGCGCGCGCCGGCCGCCGCCCACTTCCACCCATTCCGCCGCCGCGCCGCCAAAGCGAAAAGGCCGAGCTTGACGCGACCGGACGGCGGGGGTAGAAGGTGTTGTTTCAAGCGCGCAGACGAGAAGGAGACCCTGTCATGGCAACGATCGATTTCGGCGGCGTCAAGGAGGAAGTCATCACGCGGAAGGAGTTCTCGATGGCCAGGGCGCGGAAGGCCCTGAAGGGCGAGACGATCGCGGTGATCGGCTACGGCGTGCAGGGCCCGGCCCAGTCGCTGAACATGAGGGACAACGGCTTCAAGGTGATCGTCGGCCAGGCCAGGCGGTTCCGGAAGGACTGGAACCGGGCCGCGAGGGACGGCTGGAAGCCCGGCAGGACGCTGTTCGACATCCCCGAGGCCGCCCGGCGGGGAACGATCGTCCAGATGCTCGTCTCCGACGCGGCGCAGAAGGCGATCTGGCCGGCCGTCAAAAAGTGCCTCGATCCGGGCGACGCGCTGTACTTCTCGCACGGGTTCTCGATCGTCTACAGGGGCCAGACGAAGGTGATCCCGCCGGCGGACGTGGACGTGATCATGGTGGCCCCGAAGGGCTCGGGCACGAGCGTCCGGCGGAACTTCCTCTCGGGCGCCGGGATCAACTCCTCCTTCGCCGTCGAGCAGGACTACACCGGCCGGGCGCGCGAGCGATGCCTCGCCATCGGCATCGCCGTCGGCAGCGGGTACCTCTTCCCCACGACGTTCCGGGACGAGGTCTTCAGCGACCTGACGGGCGAGCGGGGCGTGCTGATGGGCGCGCTGGCGGGCATCATGGAGGCCCAGTACGACACGCTGCGCAGGCACGGCCACTCGCCGAGCGAGGCGTTCAACGAGACCGTCGAGGAGCTCACGCAGAGCCTCATCCGCCTGGTGGACGAGAACGGGATGGACTGGATGTACTCGAACTGCTCGGCCACGGCCCAGCGGGGCGCCTTGGACTGGAAGCCGAAGTTCAAGAAGGCCGTGATGCCCGTCTTCAGGGAGCTGTACAAGCGAGTGGCCGCCGGCGTGGAGACGCGGCGGGTCCTCCGCGTGTGCGGCGCGCCGGATTACCAGAAGCGGCTGGCCAGGGAGCTCGCCGAGATGGGCAGCTCCGAGATGTGGCAGGCCGGCAAGGCCACGCGCAGCCTCCGCCCGAAGGAGAAGGCCAGGAAGATCACCAGGACGACCAAGGGCGTCGCGGGCAGGAAGGCGAACTGACGGTCGAGCAGCCCTCTGGCCGGCAGGCATGCCCACCCGTAGCGAGTGAGGGCGCCCGCCTCCCGCCTGACAGCTCCGCAGCAATTCGGCAGGCCCGGCAGGGCCGGCCAAGATGATCCGAGCAAACGCGAGCCCCCCGGAGGCCCTTCCGTGCAGGCCACTGGTCGGTTAAAAAAACTGTCAAAATATTTTTAAATAATCGAACACATGACGGCGTTTCGTGTGTATAATAGATGTGGGAGGTAGGGTTGTGGGATGGTCGGATCGGGGCATGCAAGAGGTCGGGCGAAGGCGCCATAAGCTCTTTTACGAAACAAAGCCATTTTTCGCAGAATCGCCCATAAGGCCTTTATCATCAAGATGTTACGGCGCACTGCTCCGGATTTTGCCTTTTGCGGGATCTCCCCGGCGCAGCTCGGCCCGGCGGCGGGCTTAACGGACCCGCCGCGGGCGCCCCTGGCTATAAGAGCTGTATTTCGAGCGGCTTGCGGTCTCGGGGAAACCGCTGCCGCGGGGCCTAGAACTCGTACTTGACCTGAACGCCCCACGCGCAATCCACGACCGAGTTCCCGACGGGGCCGAGGTAGGCCCACCCGGCGGCGATGGTGAAGTTCGGGCTGAGGATCACCGCCGCGCGGATGGCGTGCATGTTGTCCTCGCCGAGATGCAGTGGGTGGTTCTTGTCGTACGGGTCGGTCCGCTGGCGGAACTCGTAGCCCACCGCCAGCCAGTCCGTCACCAGCGTGGCGACGTCGCACTCGACGGTGGTGTGGCAGGCCTGGCCGAACCCCAGGTAGCCGAAGTTGGACGCCTTGCTGTTGCGCATGCCGACGGTGAGGATGAGCGGGCGGCCGAACAGCAGCTTCGGGAACGTCTTGCTGGCCGTCAGGACGTAGTCGATGCCGTTGGACTTCTCGAAGCCCATGCCCGACAGGACGTGCCCGCCGTCAGGGGTCTCCAGCGAGTTGTCGATGCCCCGGATGCCGCCGTTGACCTTGACCTGGATGCCGGCGACGATGGAGGGCATGGGGATGCCGAGGAACGTCGTGTTCTCCTCAACCAGCAGCGCCCGGGCGTTGAAATGGTGGAGACTGACTTCCTGGCGGCGGATCTTCAGCAGGCCGCGGGAGGCCTTCCTGACCACGTGGGGGAAGTTGCCAAGGCAGAAACGGTTGTAGGCATAGCCGAGCTCGACGCGACGGAAGAGGGTCTCGGTGACGGCGAAGACCTGAAGGCTCTTGTTGCCCAGTTGCAGGTAGGTCAGCGAAGCGGATGGCTTTCCGATGACCGTCCCTTCCGGGCCGGGATTGACCAGGTAAGCCATCGGCACGGCCAGCGCGCCGCCGACGCCCTCGATGGTGTGCAGCGGCAGGGGCGGCCCGTCGCCGGCGGGCGGGGCGGGCGCTTCGGTTTCCTTGGCGGCCTTGACTTCCGCCTCGGCCGCCGCCTGGGCCGTTGCGGCCAGCCAACTCCCCGCCGGCGCACCCGACGCCGTCGTCTCGGCGTTAAGCGCCGCCAGGGCGGAGCCCCACGGGTTCGCGTCGTCTTCAGCGAGAACTGCGGGCGAGACCAAGAGCAACACAGCCGAAGCCAATGCCAGTCGTGACTTCATGGTTCCTGCACTCCCTTCCACCAGGGCCCAAGCGACGGCCGTCCGGACACGCCAAGCGAACGGTCACGCTGAGGTTTACACAAACTCGCAACAGTATCAAGAGGGATTCTTCACAAAAACCTGGCGGATTCTCCGCAGGTCATGCCGAAGGCTGCGCGTGGCCGGCGGCGCTACTCCTGCCCGGCGGCCTTGCGAGCCCTCTCGATGAGCTCTGCGATCGAGACGACCTTGTTCCTCGGGGGAGCGAGGATTTGCCGGATCTCCTTTTCGCCGTAGTGGGCGCGAACGAACGCCTCGACGTCGAACGTCTGCCACCAGCAGTCGCCGATCCTGCCGCAGGGCAGTTCCCGCCCTGGCGCGCGGCAGTAAGAGAACGGAACGTCGTGCCCCAGCATGGGGCATCGGCGCGTGCGGTCATCGTGGGCGGTGATATCCTCTGTCATGGTCCGCGCCCGAAAGGCCGGGGCGCCTCAACTGCGGCACACAAGAGGCGGCGTCCCGGATCACCACTTGCCGCTCTTGCGGAGCTCCGGCTTCGGCAGGTCCTTGATCTCCTCGAGGTTCGCCTCGAGCTCCTCCTGCGGGAACGGATAGTCCTTCAACTTCCCGGAGAAGTAGGCCTCGTAGCCGCCAAGGTCCATCAGGCCGTGGCCCGACCAGTTGTAGAAAATGACCTTTTCCTTGCCTTCTTCCTTGGCCTTTTCGGCCTCGTCGATGACGGCGGCGATGGCGTGGGCGGTCTCGGGCGCGGAGATGAAGCCCTCGGTCTTCGCCCACATCAGGGCGGCCTCGTAGCATTTGATCTGGTGGTAGGCCCGGGGCGTCAGCAGGCCCTCGACGATGGCCTGGCTGACCAGCGGGGCCATGCCGTGGTACCTCAGCCCGCCGGCGTGGATGGGCGGGGGCACGAAGGAGTGGCCCAGCGAGTGCATGGGCAGCAGCGGGGTCATCCTGGCCGTGTCGCCATGGTCGTAGGCGAACGGCGCCCGCGTCATGGTCGGGCAGCTTTCCGGCTCGACGGGGATGATGTCGATCTCGGCCCCATTGATCTTGTCGCAGACGAAGGGGAAGGCCGTCCCGGCGAAGTTCGACCCGCCGCCGGCGCAGCCGATCACCACGTCCACCTTCTGCTCGCCGGCCTTGGCCAACTGCTTCTTGGCCTCCAGGCCGATGATCGTCTGGTGCAGCAGGACGTGGTTGAGCACGCTGCCGAGGCTGTATCGCGTCTTGCCGGTCTGGTCGGTGACGGCGGCCTCGATCGCCTCGCTGATGGCGATGCCCAGCGAGCCGGG
>CAYRVX010000093.1:0-27532 GCA_964427875.1 uncultured Planctomycetaceae bacterium | reverse complement strand
CTCAAACGCCCCCGTGCGGGGGCTGGGCTGATAACGGCCTGCATACCACGGGCTCTCGCCCGAGGCTACCGACATATGCCCCGTTCCGGGGCTACACCGCCCGCGCCCCCAAAACGCTGATGCCCCGGCCGCGGGGGCGCCGTCACCCCGGGCGGAACCTGCCAGCCGCTCCGGCGTTCCGCTATGTGAAGCACGCGGCCAAGGGCGGCGGGAGTGACATGCTGAGATCGCGACGACGAACGAGACAGGCAGGATTGATCGGGCCGCTCATCGCGGCCGCCGGGCTCGCCATGGCCGCCGACCAGCCGCAGTGGGGGCAGCAGTACTCCCGCAACATGGTCTCCGACGAAACGCCCCTGCCGGGCGCGTTCGACCCGGCCACGGGCAAGAACGTCAAGTGGGCCGTGGAGCTGGGGGCCAACACGTATGCCAGCCCGATCGTCGCGGCCGGCCGCGTCTTCGTCGGGACCAACAACGAGAAACCCCGCGATCCCCGCCACAAGGGCGACCGCGGCGTGCTCCTGTGCCTCGACGAGAAGACCGGCAAGCTCGCCTGGCAGCTCGTCGTGCCGAAGGTCCCGGGGCATCCGCTGATCGACTGGCCCCGCTCGGGGATCTGCTCGGAGCCCACGGTCGAAGGCGAGCGCGTCTACGTCGTCACCAACCGGGCCGAGGTCATGTGCCTGGACATCCGCGGGCTGGCCAACGGCAACGACGGCCCGTTCCGCGACGAGGAACGCCTGCTGACGCCGCCGGGCAAGGAGCGGATCGAGCTGGGGGCCATGGACGCCGACGTCCTCTGGGTCTTCGACATGCCCAAGGAGGTCGGCATGAACCGCCACGACGGGGCCCACTGCTCGCCCCTGCTGCACGGGCGGTACCTCTACGTCAACACGGCCAACGGCCTGGACGTGAAGCACACGCACATCCCCGCGCCCGAGGCGCCCAGCCTGATCGTCCTGGACAAGGCGACCGGGCGGCTCGTCGCGCAGGACGGCGAGCGGATCGGGCCGCGCATCTTCCACTGCTCGTGGTCCTCGCCCTCGCTGGGCCACGTGCGCTCCCGGCCGCTCGTGTTCTTCGGCGGCGGAGACGGCGTCTGCTACGCCTTCCAGGCCCTCCGGGGCGATCCGCCCGCCCGGAAGCCCGCCACGCTTCGGAAGGCCTGGTCGTTCGACTGCGACCCGAACGCCCCCAAGGAGAACGTCCATCAGTACATCCGCAATTCCCGCGTGAGCCCGAGCAACATCTTCGCCATGCCGGTGTACGTGGACGGCCGCGTCTACGTCGTCGCGACGGGCGACCTCTGGTGGGGCAAGCACAGCGCGTGCATCAAGTGCGTCGACGCCACGAAGATCGGCGACGTCACCCGCTCGGCGGAGCTGTGGTCGTTCCAGATGCGCAGGGCCTGCTCGACGCCGTCCGTCTCGGGCGGCATGGTCTTCGTCGCCGACACGAGCGGGAACGTCCACTGCCTCGACGACAAGACGGGCAAGCTCCACTGGACGCACCGCCTGCGGGGGCGCGTCTACGCCTCGACCCTCGTCGCCGACGGGAAGGTCTACATCGGCGCGACGTCGGCGTCGTTCTGCATCCTCGCCGCCGACAGGAAGAAGAACGTCCTCCACGAAGCCAGGCTGGACGGGCCGATCTGGTCCACCGCCACCGCCGCCAACGGCGTGGTCTACGTCGCCGCCGCCAGGCGCCTCTACGCGCTCAGCACGTCGGCCAAGTGATCTCGCCTCCGGCCCGTGCGCTCAGCCCGGCGCAGGCACGCGCGCGCCGCCGCCACCTGCTCCCGCCGCGCCACCCACGCCGCCCCGTTGGCCCGATCCCACGTCAGCAGCCGGGTCAGAACGCCCTCGGCCGTCTGGCCGTCACACGCCATGCCCGCCAACGTCGCATCCGACAGTCGCAGGCGCTGGCGCAGCTCCGACACCCGCGCATACGTCACCGGGTCGAGCGGCTGCGCAACGGCTCCGCCACCGGGCTCCCCTCCCCTGGCCGGGTTCATATGCATCTGGCAGATCAGCATCGTGGCCGCAGCAACGCCCAATACCCAAAGCCCGACAACGCCGGCCGTCCAAACTCGTTTGGCTCTTTGCGACATGTATGTTCCCTTCGTCAGCCAGGAGATTCCTTGTGATCTTATGCCTTTCCCCAAAATGCGTTATCGTTTCTGCCGCGCGTGTTCATTTCGGTTTTCAGCTTCTGTCTCGGTATCTGTCCGCGAGATTCCAGCGGACGGGATTGCTGTACCCGCTCAGCGACGAGAAGGCTGCGTCGTGAGCCGTTCCAAAAGCACGAGCATGCTTTGATTCTTGGCCGCGACATCAGTCAGAGCATTCCCATTCACGTCCGTTTCGGCGAGGCTAGCACCGTGCTTCACAAGGACTGCCACCATCTGCTTGTCCCCAAGCTCTACTGCTTTGAACAACGCCGTTCTCCCTGCCATGTTCTTCACATCGACCGAGGCACCCGATTCCAACAGAGCTTCACCGACTTCTCGTCCAAAACTGGACGCCGCTAAGTGCAAGGGGGTATCCCCATCTGCGTTCTTTGCGTCGGCATTGGCACCAGCATCGAGCAGGATACTGACTGTCTGCCGCTTGTTCTCTTCAGCTGCAAAATGCAAGGGAGTGTTCCCCCTCCTGTCAGTAGCACTAACCATAGCGCCGCCTTCTACGAGGACTTTTGTGCATGAGTCAAAGCCGTAGTAAGCCGCAAAATGGAGTGGGGTCATGCCAAGCTCGTTTCTTACGTCTGGATTGTGCCCAGCATCAAGGTAACCCTTCACCCTCCTAGCATCTCCCGCTCGCACTGCAGCGAACAGATAATAACCCTTCGATAACCGCAGCGCATGCACTAGCACTCCAATCCCCAAAGCCGCTATCGCCGCAAGCACGATTGCAAAGACGAGCTTCTTGTGCACAGTCGACCCCATGTCCTCAAGGCTCCAGCTCTATAGCAATCCTATTTCTCCAGCCGGGCGCTCCCCCACCCGCAGGATTCGCGGTACTTGTTCCAAAATAAACAGTAAGCCAGTAACTCCGATTCCTCACAAACCAGATATCCGCAACGCCGTGGACCGTATCATGCCCGGCGCCGCGTGCGCCCGAGATCGCGTGTCCATTGTCCGTCATGAAGATCAGTATCGTTTACTGATAGGAAAATTGATTCCGCGTGACCGTGCGTCGGTGGCCCGGGGGTGAGGGGTTTACAGGTAAGCACGTAGAGATGATGATCGGGCACGCCGGCCCGGCCTCTCCCGCCCCAACGGATCTCCCCCTCGTCGAGCGGCCGTTGGTGCATCGCACACCGCCGCCCCTGTCCTCCCCTGCATCGAGGGCGCTTGCCCCCATCGGGCGATGATAGTGAGACTACGCCCTGCTCGCGCCTCTTCTCTCGCCCCGACGGGGCTTGCCCCCGTCGAGCGGTGATGAAGAGACTACGCCCCCGCGCCGCCTTCGCGCTTCCCCGAGGCGGCGACCCGGTCGCAAGCGCCGCGCAGGCTGCCGCAAACCCAAGCAACGGCACTAGGCAGGCGTTTCGTGACGTCCGGAGTCTCATTGCTGTGTCTGACACGGGGGAGTCCTCGCGCCCAGCGGTCTGTCAATCTTGATTCCACTCGTGCCATGCCCTCGGCCCCCGGGGCCGTTGGGCATCTCCTTCGTTGCGCACGTCCCTGGATACGTGAGATACACTCAAGAACATGTCTAACGAAGACGAGGCATGGCACATGGCCCACAATGTCGTCCTTGACGGACTACTCGGAACAACAGCTTCGCCGTCGCCGAGACTCTCGCCCGGCCCCGACGGTCTGCTCGCCTATTCGCTTGCCTGCTCTGCCGCCAGCAGGTCCAGGTCCTCCTCCGGCTCGGGTGGACGGGGGAGGATCTTTCGGGACGCGGCCAGGACGCCCGGCATGTGGCGGTGGATGTTGGCCTTTGCGGCGGCGACGGCGGCTTGCTGGGTGCTCGTGAAAATGTCACCAACGCCCCCGGCCGAGCCGCCCTGTGACAGGGCGGTGCTGTTTCCCGCGCTGCTTCGTGCCGCCGCACGGCGGCGGGCGGCCTTGGTGCGGGCCGACGCCAGCGAGGTCAGTTGGGCCTTCGTCACGTTCGGCGCGTAAGCGAAGTCGCCGGCCCCGGAGGGGTTCGCGCGGATGGTGGCCCACAGTGCCCGCTGCGATTCGCTCAGCACCGTCTCGACGTTCGCCCGCAAACTCGACGGAGCCGCCCCGTGTCCCCCCGGTGCCGTCCCCAGCAGCTCGCCCTCTGCCTCCGCCGCGGCCGCGAGGGCGGCCTTCAGTTGCGGGATGTCCGGCCGCTCGGCCCCCTCGGGCAGGCCGACGTTGAGCCGCCGCACGGCCAGGCGAAGCGCCTTCCGCGCCGCGGCAGTTCCTCGCCTGCGGGTCGCCCACTGAGAGCTGTTCGCTTCATACCACGCCAGCAGCCGCGTCAGCACGCCCTCGGCCGTCTCCTGCGTGCATTCCATGGCCGCCAACGTCCCATCCGACAGCCGCAGCCGTTCCCGCAGTTCCCGCACGCGCGACCACGTCGCCGGATCCAGCGCCTCAGCTTCTCCTGAGTTCGCCGCAGGGCTGGCTTCCTCCGCTTTGGCCAGGTTCACGTGTACATACCATGCCAGCAGGGCGGCAATAGCAGCGCCCGTTGCCGCACACCCCGCCACACTCGTCCTGCAGACTCGCCTCGTTTTCAGGGACATTGGTATCTCCGGTGACACTCGCCTGGGTTACGTACCTGCCTAAGAGTGTGATAGTCACATCATTCCTACTACCCGTTGTTTCCATCCGGCGGAAGCCCGTTCCGCCTTCTTCGGCGGCTTTCTCGATGTGCATCAGGCAAGACCGCACGACTGGCTGGCCCTCGGACCGTCGGCAATGTGATCTCCCTCGCCAGGTCATCTCCCCGTCCACCCTCATCTCGTCCATTTTGCCCAGTGCTGTAGATGACAACTCCTTGACCGTTCTCGTTCCGCCTGAGCAAGAAGGCGTGTCCCCAGGCGTCTCGATTCCTAAGAAGCATCGGGCAATTCGATCGGAGCCTGGCTGCATACCAAGGCTCACGTATGAGCCTGCTGACGCAGTCCTGTACGGTATACCCAGGGATCTCGTTCTTCTCTAACGTATAAGCCGCGACGTAGCCTTGGAACCGACTTAGCTCCGTGCCTGTCCGGCGCAACATAGCCTCTCTCCGACTATATATTATATACGTTATAGGTATTGTGCTTAAGAAGCAGAGGAGCAAGGTGACCAGAGCATATCTTACGGGGTGGCTTGAGGCTGATGGATGCATTGTGCTGTTCTACCTGAAGACCTTGGGCAGCGTGAACTCGTTGAAACGGTCGCAACGCAGGGTACACTTGCAGTCTCTGACCGGGCCACCGACTGCGCCCGATAGGATCTCGGTTGAGTAGGCGGGCGCATCTCTGATCCCTCTGAGCTCCAATACCTCTTCGTACACTTTACTCAGTTCCTGACAGGAGAAGCGCACGCCCATCTTTGCGTTGATGTCCCAGATGTCTTCCTCCGTCAAAGTCCTGGAGTGTTCGATGATCACCCAGGTACGCCAGCGCACGTCCCAGGTAAGAGCGCGCGTAAACTGTCCCCAGGCAGTTCCCCACGTCTTCCGAGCCGTCTTGCAGTCCTTGACGAACTGCGAACCGTCCATCCTTCCGAGGAAGTCTGCGGCAAACAGCAGAGCCTCTGTGCCATATGCCAACGCTTCGGATTGTTCGCTGGCCAGGATGTAGCCTTCGGGGCCTTCAAGATACCAGTCTCTTCTGTCATCAAGTGCGTGCACCAGTTCGTGAACCACCGTCAGAGACGTCGCGTTGCGCTGGATTCCCAGTGTGTCCCAGAAGGGGCTATACTCTGCCGCCGCGTCTGGAGCCATCACTTGGTATGCGACATCAAACACTTGATAGTCAAGGGCCCCGTGCAGGCTGCGGAAGAGCCCCTGCAGTCCCGATCTGCGATAGTATGCCTTGCTAGAGTGCTTGGCCTGCTCCGCCAACAGGAGTTGCCGGGCACGGGCACGGACCTGTCCAGACGAGAGAGCGTGCTCCCCGGTTGGGTCTCTGGCGCACGTGGGAGTACTCATAACGTATTCATACAGACTCATCCCGTCCACATGCCCCGCCGGATCCCGCACGGGCCAACGGCCAATGAGCGCCGGCCACGGGCGCGTGCGGACGTCGTACATGCCGAACTCCTTGTCGCGCCGGAGCCCCTGGTGGCCGAGGTCGCAGAGGGTGTAGGGCTGTGTGCCGCTTGCGCCTTCGACGCGCTGGGAGTGGTCCAGCGGGGCGCTGGTGAGGGCGTCGTTGGTGCCGGCCTTCTTGTAGACGCTCCGCTGGCCGTACGGGGTGTATTCGTAGCGCTCGACGAGCACGCCGTTGGCGTCGGCCAGGCCCAGGACGTTGAAGTTGGCGTTCTGCATCGGGTAGTAGAGGGCCTCGCAGTTGCTGTCGGCGGACGGGTCGGTGTTGACGGCGATCTGGACGATCTCATCGACGTATCGCGGGCCCCAGACGTGCTGCTTGATGGGGACCGGGGGGTCGTCGCCGTTCCGGGTCTCCAGGAGGCGCCAGTTACGGTCCCAGGTGTAGTGGTACGTGCAGTCGAAGTCCCCGCAGTTGGCGATCATCTTCTTAGTCCGCCGGTTAAGGCCATCGTACTCCATGGTAGCAATGACGGAGCCGGTCTGCAAGGCGCCGTTTTCATCGCGCCAGGCGCGCTCGACCTTGGCCAGGCGGTTCCAGGCGTCGTAGGTGTGCTTGTAGAGGCCGTCGTAGACGAGGTTCCCGGCCGCGTCGTGGGCCGGGCGGTGTTCGGCGTGGCCGTTGCCGTCGACGGTGAAGTCCTCGACGAGCTGGGTCATCCAGCCGCTGGAGTCGGCGTCCCAGCCTTCGACGGTGAGGTCGTCGATGTAGAGGCACCCGCACGTGAAGCCGATCCCGCCGCCTGCGAGGTTCGTGAAGGCGGTGGACGTGAAGGCCAGGCAGTTGGCATCGGCCCACTGGTTCTCCGTGGGCGGGTCAGACACTTCGTTGGCGTCGAGGCAGCGGACGGTGACTTCGTTTCCGTCGTAGGCGACGCGGAACCAGAGGGGATCGTCCTTGTCGGCCAGGCCGCGCACGTTGGCGTCGTACCTCGTGGCGCTGAGGGACGTTCCGGCCTTGTTGCCGTCGAGGAGCTCATAGCCGTACGGTGCCGTGCCCGAGTTCGAGTCCTTGTAATAGATCCTCAGGAGGTTGTAGGTATGGGGGTCCTGGGCGTTGAAGACGAAGAATGCATAGTTGTTTGTGCTGTACCTCGTCGCGTTGAACGTGGCGCGGAACTTGTCCAGCCGGACGTTGCGGAGGAGATTGGGAGCAGCGTGGTCGTAGCCATAGCCACCGAGGAACAGGCGGCCGTTGGTGACCTTGATGTCGGAATCGGCGTTGGCGTTTACTGATAGGAAATTTGATTCCGCGTGACCGTGCGTCGGTGGCCCGGGGGTGAGGGGTTTAATCCCACTCTGTCAAGGAGCGGGGGCTGGCGCGGCGTATCATGCCGTTACGAGCTTTGCCTTGGGTGCTGCCTCGGTTGTAGCCTACAGGGTAGGCGTTGCGGACCAGAGAAAGGCGGATACGCATCGGAAGGCGGCGGATGCGGCCAAAGCCAAGCAGCGGAATGCAGAGGCAGCGGCGGCAGCAGCTAAAGCGAGGGGGGATGTCTTGAAAGAAAGGGCCAAAGGCAAGAGAGAACTCGAGTCGAAACTCGGCAAGATGTACCAGGAGATATGGCGTGGCCCCGAAGAGGAGATCATTAGGACCTGGATCGTGAGACAGGAGTGGATCATCCAGGAAGGCACGCTGGACGCCAAATCGCCGGATGGAGTAACTCCGGTCCCCGCAACGCCAACATCGCCAGGCTCGGCGCAGACAGAGTACGAGCAGCAGTACCCCCCCCACAGGATGACCCGAAGCCACCGAGTCCGCGCGACGGCGACGTGAAGCCGGACCCGTAGGGCGAGGGCACAGTCGTGTACCCACGAGTCTCTGGGTACGCGGGAGCATGGGGCCGGGACAAGCGTGAACTTGCTGGGAAGACAGGACTTGTAAGTAGGTTGCTGGGCCGACAGCGGCTGTTTGCCGCGGGCGCAAGGGCACAGCAGGCGTGCGTGATGCACCTCGCGAGCGAGGAGTCACCCGTGCGGGCGACGGCGCCATGCCCCAGCTTCTCGTGAAGTCGGAGTATAATAGGAGTATAATAGAAGTTGCGTCCCACCCTATGGCCGTTCGGCACGCGGGACTCGGTGCCGTGGAGAAGACAGATGCTGAGCAGGAACGCGAGGTTGAGCGGGTTCATCTTGGCGACCCCTCTCGCCGCCTTCGCCGGTGGGGCGGCCGCTGCAAGCCCCGACAAGAGTACTCTCCCGAGTCTCCGGGAGGTCTGCCGGATCCCGGATGCCTACGGCATGCCTGTCGTGGGCAGCCTCGGCGTGGCCGGAAGCGGGCGCTACGTCGTGTACGGGGGCAGGAACAAAGACCCGAACGGGGATGCTGGACCCATCACCTGGATCGTCGTCGATCGGAAAGACGGCAAGGCACGGACGCTCTATGACTTGCAGGACTGGGGAATCCGTCAGCCGAGGATAATCGGCAGCGCGTCGATCCGCTTCAGCGGGGATCCCGCATCGCTTCTAGTCGCCCTGGTAGACCAGAACCGGAAAACCCTGCGTGTCTACGGCCTAAGTCCGACGAAGCGTCTCTCCGTGGGGGTAACCTGGGGGCAGGGGACGTCGGACAGAATCCATGGGGTATGCGTCCTCACCGATACTATCATCCTGACCAGGGGCGGAGGGGACTTTCCACCATGGACCGAGCGCTGGCACGTCAAGACGGACTTAGCACTGTCGGATACGTGTCGTGGGCCTATGTTTGTCTCCGGGAAGGGCGTAGGGAGATTCGGTGTCGTCGTGGCGGCTTGCGAGAAGGGAGGCACGCTCGTCTTTGTGCGAAGGGTCTCTCCCCAGGAGGAGAAAACCCCGAAGCCTTCCGGAGAACGTGTCGATGAGCTCCTCTTCGTCACCGGCGGGCGAATTGTCCGGAAGCTGACGCTGAAGCAGTTGGTCGGCCGACCGGTAGTCGACGAGGCGGGCCGGTACGCCGCCTGGGTCCAGGGGAAAACTGAAGGCGCTCGGGAAGTGGTCGTGCAGAACACCCGCACCGGCGCCGTCTCCAGGATACGAGCCTCGGATGTGATCGGAGTCACCCCAAAGTGCGTGGTTGTGGCCAGGCGACGCCCTGGCAGAAAAAAGGCCGGCGGAAGTCGCGAAATCGTGGTCTGCACGCTTGCGGGCGATGAGATTGGCGCCCTCGCCAACGCATCGGCGGCCTCTCTCTCGGGCCAGGTACTGTATTACTGCGATCCGTTGAGGAAGACGGTGATGGAGGTCGATCTGGGCCGGCTCCCGGCGAAGTAGGATCTCCGAACCGCCGGAGCAGTCTCTCAGAAGCCCTCCCCCTCACCTGCCGAACATGAAGGTGTCCGACCGTCGATCGGACAGGCGGCTGTTCTCGAGATGTGGATGCCAAGACGACTATTGCGTTACTGATAGGAAATTTGATTCCGCGTGACCGTGCGTCGGTGGCCCGGGGGTGAGGGGTTTAACGCTGGACGGCCTCACCCGCAGCCCGCGCCGACCCGCCGCAGAGCCTACCTATCTTCACATTTCGGATGTCGCCGGAACCCGGCATGTGTCCCTCTCTCCCTCGCTGTGCTTCCTCATAGGCCGTCCACCAGCCACTTCTTCGCCTTAAATGAGTAATAGCGTACGCTGATCGGGCTGCTGCGGAAGCGCAATTCAGGAGGCTCCCCCTCCTTCCGATCGGTTCGATAGTAGAAACGCCCAGGGAAGATCCAGTACCAGCACGGCGGTATCGACCGGATGTATTCAGGCGTCAGCTCCTGAAGCGTCTTGGGGTACTCGCCGCGAGCCTCTCGATATCTCGTAACCGCGTCCACCAATGGCTGGCAGCGCCGCTGATTCGCTTCAATCTGCCATTCATTCATGCACCCCATACATCCCGTTGTCGAGCCGAGACCCGCGAGACCGATTACCATGATGATCGCCCGCTTGTGTTGCATGGTCGGTTCCTTTTCGCCTGATTGCTTCCTTGACAGGCGGGCAGGGCGTCATTGGCATTACTCAGATGACGAAGCGCCGGCACCATTCAGAAAAGTAGATTACTCGCTCTGCCCCGCCTGGGCTGACAGTCCCTTTGCCTTCCATTTGAAGGCCTCCTTGACCGTACCGTCCGGGTTGCAGAAGCACGTGAACGGCAACCGCTGCTTCTGCCACGCGACAGACATGGCAATGCTCTTACCCGCAGTCCTTACGTCCCGAAGGACCCATCCTGTCGAGTCGACCCAGGATGCCGCATCTTGCTTCAGCAACTCCATGGCATTGCCGACCGGGTTGACAACCTGTGCGTTGCTGAGAAAATCAGCAAACGCATCGGCGATGTTCGTTAATTCCAGCTCTCCAGGCTTCGGAATGGGGTGCGGCCTGAACGTCCCGATCTGCGGATCGTAGACAATCCCTGCTCTTAGCAGAGAATCGAGGCCGACCAGAAGTGCCCCGAAACTCGCCCCGGCAAAGTCGCTGGGCAAATCCTCTGGGGTCCAAGCGCTATTTGCCATGTCTTTGGTCAAGCGGCCTGATGTGATGCGCAGGAGGTCCTGAAGACGCTCTACGGCCAGCCCCTTTTTGTACGCCTCCAACACAACGGCCCAAGACGTACCTGAGCGACTCCGCTGTCCAGCCTTGTATGCCTCATAGGCTGACATGAAGAAATGGCCTATATCGAGCCATCCGAAGCGACACGTAAACACGAACGCGTTGTCTCCCGTACCCGCCGTCCCTGGGAAGAAGGTCTTCCAGCCCAAGCCTTTCAGCGTGGAAGCATTCGCTGAGAACTCGTAGTCGTCTTTCTTCAATCCCTGCTCGTATTCCCTCAATTTGTCCAGCGCATCATCCGGCGACATGATCTGCCCGATGTGAACCGTAAGCCCTAGCGCGTCGATATACGCGACGGGCACCGATCTCGCATATTCATACAGACTCATCCCATCCACATATCCCAGCGGATCACGTTGCAACCACCGCCCCAACGTCGGATGGTACATCCGGAAGCGGACGTGGTAGAGGCCGGACTTGTGGTCCCAGCGGTAGCCGCAGTAGAGGATCTCGTTGTGCTCGCCGTCGGCCCAGTCCACCGTCTCGGACCAGGTGGGGTTGTAGATCGTCACCTCCCCGTACGCGTTGTACACGTAACGCTCCTGCACCGTGCCGGAATCGTCCACCAGGGCCATCACGTTCATGTTCACGTCGTTGCAGTAGTACAGGCGGTCATCGTCGCAGAGGTCGTCGGTCTCGGGGTCGGTGTTCTCATCCCGCAGCACGGCCGCGTCGATGTAGCGAAGGCTCCAGACGTACTGATACTTCGGCTCCGTCGCCGCGGTGGGGTTGGGGTTGTAAAGGGCATCCCAGTCGGAGACGTCTTCGGCAAGACGCTCCTCGACCACCTGCCAGCCGGCCGTGTGGTAGTAGTCCGTCCGGTCGAAGGTATTCCCGGTGACGGCGACGAGTTTGCAGATCTGCCTGTGCAGCCCGTCGTACCGGTACAGGACGTAGGTGTCCTCGCAGACCAGGTACATCAGGCGGTTCCACGCGTCGTACTTGCAGGTGTACGTGCCGGTGGGGCTGGAGGGCTTGGTCGCCGTCGTCATGTTGCCCTGGGCGTTGCGGCCGGGCCTGGCCCAGGCGACCTGGCCCTCTTCTTCCGTGATGGCGTCATCCGGTGTGCTGTTCCAGATCTCGTTGGCCTTGTTGTGCGTCCGGTCCTGGTCCAGGTCGCCCGCGTCGGCGTAGTCGCCATCCGGATAGCCGCCCTCGCCATCGGCGTCCACCTGGTAGTCCGTCCAGTTGCCCGTGTCCGAGAGCCCCCACTGGACGCCGCGGAGGCGGTCATGGTCCGTCGTCGGGATCTCGCCGGCGGTCAGCTTGCCCCGCTTGAAGCCCACCAGGCGGTTCAGGTTGCCGTAGGCGTAGAGCTCGTCGAGCTTCTTGCCGGCGGCCGTGGCGACGGCGTCGGCCTTCCAGCGGCGGTTGGAGTTGCGGTCGTAGCCGTGCGTGTGCTTCACGACGTCGGCCCCGCCGCCGTCGTAGTCGTGCCACCACTGCTGCTTGACGCGCCCGAAGCGGTCGAAGCCGGCGTACTTCTTGTTCGCGGCCCAGCCGGCCAGATCCACCAGGTCCAGGCGGACCTTGGCGTCTTTGTAATCCTCAACCACGATCCGCCCGGCCCCGTCGTACTGGTACGACGCGACGGTCGTGCCGGGTGAGCCGCCGTTGTCGTCCTGGATGGCCGCGACGCGGCCCAGTGATTCGTCCAGGGCCGTGGGGTACGCGTAGTGCACGTACCGGCCGTTGGGATATCTGATCCGCTTGGGCCGCATACCTTCACTATACGCTCCACCCACTACCGCGTTCACCGTCTGCTTGGCTATTCTCCGTCACTCCCGCTCGTTTCCCGAATCCCCCTTCTTCTTCGTCGGACTCCGAGGACTCTCGAGTCGGTTCCGCCACTTCACAACGCCCATACGGAGTCGCTTCGGCTCAGCGATGCGAAGCCACCGCTGCCATTGAAGCTGCACCTCCTTGCAGTACGCCGGATCGTGCGGATCCTGCCGGACCTTCTTTGGAAACGCGCCGATGCTCACCGTGCCCTCAAAGGCCTCCCGGAGGTACGGCTGAACCGTCCGCAATCGCGACAGGGACATTGAGCGGGCGCCCATATGCTCCGAGTCCAGCTGATCAACGTAGATCTGCAGGAACGTGCGGTACTCCTCGGCCGCCAGCGCGAAGCGACCGAGCGCCACCACACGAAGGAAAGCGGCCAAGGCTTCGTCGCCTGTCGCTCGGCGCGACGGGAGGCACGCAGACAGCACCTGTTTGCACACCGTCTTGTTGCGCGTGTCGAGGACTGCGTCTACCACACAATCCACCAAGCCCGTATCCTTGGACAGGATCAGCGCCCGGCAGGCTTCTACTGCCTCTACATTCTCCTTGGCCACCAGGCCCTGTTTCAAAAGGAATTCCAGCTGGTTCCGGAAGGCACTCCTCTTTATGACTCGGACCCTCGACCCTTTCTCGCGCCCTTCACACAAGTCCGTTGAGAGCGACAGAGGCAACACGACACCGATTGCCCAGAAGATGGCTGACGCCGGGCGTATGCTCGCTGTGATCTTCATCGCTTCCCTTTCTGATCTCTCGTGTGTACCCCCATCGGTCCGGCGTGTGAACGCAATCACTCACAAGCCATCAGCAGGCCTGTCCGCAGAAGTCCACAAGCCGAGAACGCGCGACACACTATGGCCTGGAGATTTCCCCGGGCCGATAGTCGTCATGGTTGCTGGCCCATCTTGGGCCCCCACCGGACACTGATCCACTGGGCTGGCCGGCAGGTGAGCCTGCGCTGCACGTGCACAGCTGTCCACTGTGGCATGTCGACAACGAGACTGTTCTCGCCCAGTAGCTTCTTGAGCCACTCTGGGTACGCGTACTCACATGTGTAACCCAACGTCCGCACGGAAATCCTGTGCTCTTGCTTGCACTTCCAGCCTGCGCAGTGGCGCCTATAGTATGTCCTGTTGTTCACAATGTAAACTGCATCCTCATTCTCGTTTACCAGTCCCACGATCCTTTCGACCTCCTTCCCCTCTAGGACGGGAGAATCCCACGTACGGTCGAACCTCGCTTGGCGTACCAGCTCGAGACCGAGAAAGGTATCCGGGCACCCATCTCGGATCTTGCCCAGTAGCTTGCCGCCCCTGTCAACGCCGTTGAGATGTCGTGGCTCAGGGAGGATCTCAGTTCCCTCCGTCGTGTAGTAGATCCTGAAGCCATTCACCAGGTCCCATCGGGTGCTCCATTCGGCGAGGCCAAGCTGATTCACCAAAGACCTAGCATCGGCGTTGGCGCGCGGCTGGTCTATGGCTATCTCCCCCACCCAGAGCGTGCCCACGATCTGAGCGCCCATAACGCCTACGTTCGTAATCTTCTCGGCGCCCTGATCATCCAGCTTCTTCATCGCATCGCCCCACTCGCCACTCGGAATGTCGCCGAACTTGGCGTCGTAGATGAGCTCTGCGATCTGTTCGTTGGAGAGCTGTTTGTCATCTGCTCCCCAAGGGTCGACAGCCCCGAGCGGCGCGTTCCCAACATAGAGCTGCAGGTTCATCCCATCTACATACGCCAGCGGATCCCGTTGCAGCCACCGACCCAGCGTAGGATGGTACATCCGATAGCGAACGTGGTAGAGGCCGGACTTCTGCTCCCAGCGGTAGCCGCAGTAGAGGATCTCGTTGTGCTCGCCATCGTCCCAGTCCACCTCGTCCGACCAGTCGTTGTCGTAGATCGTCACCTCCCCGTACGCGTTGTACACGTAACGCTCCTGCACGGCGCCGGAATCGTCCACAAGGGCCATCACGTTCATATTCACGTCGTTGCAGTAGTACAGGCGGTCATCGTCGCAGAGGTCGTCGGTCTCGGGGTCGGTGTTCTCATCCCGCAGCACGGCCGCGTCGATGTAGCGAAGGCTCCAGACGTACTGATACTTCGGCTCCGTCGCCGCGGTGGGGTTGGGGTTGTAAAGGGCATCCCAGTCGGAGACGTCTTCGGCAAGACGCTCCTCGACCACCTGCCAGCCGGCCGTGTGGTAGTAGTCCGTCCGGTCGAACACATTCCCGACGCGGGCGACGAGTTTGCAGATCTGCCTGTGCAGCCCGTCGTACCGGTACACGACGAAGAAGTCCCCGCACGCCAGCCATGTCGGGCGGTTCCACGGATCGTGATAGCAGACGTATGTCCCGGTGGGGCTGGAGGGCCTGGTCACCGTCGTCATGTTGCCCCGGGCGTCGCGGGCGGGCCTGGCCCAGGCGACCTGGCCCTCTTCTTCCGTGATCGCGTTACCCGCCGTCTCGTCGTAGATCTCATTGGCCTTGTTGTGCTTGCGGTCCTGGTCCAGATCGCCAGCGTCGGCGTAGTCGCCGTCGGCGTAGTTCCCCCCGCCGTTAGCCTTGACGTCCACCTGGTAGTCCGTCCAGTTTCCCACGTCCGAGAGTCCCCACTGCACGCCGCGGAGGCGGTCATGGTCCGTCGTCGCGATGTCCGTCTTGCCTTGGTTCAGCTTGCCCCGCTTCAAGCCGACGAGCAAGTGGTGCAAACCGCACCTACACGGACCCAAGCTTACCCATCTTCACATTTCGGTATCTGTCCCTCCCCCTCGAAGCCGGGGCGAAGGCGGATGTTTGACAAAGCCCGCGGAAAAGCCCACTACCGGCTTGACAAGGACTTGCTCATGGAAGTCCCCAGATTCGCGCATTCGCGGGCCCTCTCTCCCCTTCCTGGTGAATTGCAGGGCTCTGACCGATTGCTCTGAACAGTGCCTTGTGCACCAACGGCGCTACGTCCGGACCCTCAAGCACACCGGCTCGCGACCTAAATTTCCCTTCGGTCTTGCTCCAATACAGCTGCTCCCTGTTCTTGGCTACCCAGGCTTCGAACCTCTTCTCAAGCGCTGCTCTTTCTCCTCCGTTCAGCCGCTTTCCTATCGACAACGGAGAACTACTGAAAACCGTCCTCCGAATGTCCAACTTGTCGTAGAGGTAGTAGATCGCTGCTTCATAGAACCTCGTGCCCAGCAACCCAACTGCTTCCCCCAATCCTCGCCACTGCAGCTCCGCCTCACACACACCCGAGTTGTTCTGTAAGAAGGCTTCATATCTCCGTATGAGAATAAAGAGAGATTGGCTCGTCCGGCCATTCGGAACGTAGGCAAACGGAGACTTGCCAGTCACCCGCCAGAGTTCCCAGAGCTGTGGTGGAGCGCTTGCACCCTCTCGATCACGCATGAACTCGACGTCCAGTGACATGTGCAGAGGCAGCAGGCCATCCTGCTGCATACTTTCGAGCGCCTCAGTCGCCAATGCGCAGGTTTCGTCCAACCTCTCAATGAGGTCGCTGGCGGCCTTCGTCCAGCGCTCCTTCCTGAGAACGAATCGGTCCGGCTTCACCGAAGCCGCGAGTCCGGGGGGGGCAAGCCGACCCCTTGGCGCGCATCCGGCTGATAGAGACGCGACAAACAGGACGAGCAGCAGGACCGTGGCGGGCGTCGCGGGGCGGGGGGCGACCACCACACGTTGCTTCGCTGGTTGTGACGCGTCTGTAGGCATGGTCGTCATTTGCGCTCCTCCTCCATCAGTCTGCGGAGAATCTCGGTCACCTCGTTAGTCGCGAGGGTCTTCCGGAACAAGTGGTCCCACCACTTCTGCTCCTCAAGGTGCAGGCTTTTCTGGCGTTTCTCCCACTCAAGACCATTATCAACAGCCTTCTCGAGGGCGATCATGTACGCGAGCTTCTGGGAACACGAAGAGGCACTGCCAGATGCTTCATGGCGTCACTGATAGGAAATTTGATTCCGCGTGACCGTGCGTCGGTGGCCCGGGGGTGAGGGGTTTGGGGAGAGGGGGAGCGTACGGCGCTCGCTTGACACTCCGCTTCAGGCCTGTTCACCACCTGGCGCATCCGTTTGGTCCGTTTCACGGGTTCGTTGAGGCCCAGAGACCGTCCCCGAGCCGATTAGAGACAATATGAGACCCGATCCCGGCTCCGTCAAGGGCGAGATTCGACAATCCGACGGCTGGTTTACTCGTCCCAGAGCAGTTGGCCCTGCTCGCACGTCTCGTGGTGGAGATGTTCGATGAAGTCGGGATCGGCCTCGTAGGTGATGCCGCCATCGGCTTCGTGCGTCGGCCGCACGCCCAGGGATGGGCGGGTCTTCCGGGGCGGCCCGCGTGGTGGCGGATGGTGCCAGAGACCGCAGTGCTGGAGGATTTTGCGAATGACGTCGCCCTGATGGGCCTCGATAGCGGCGATGACCTTCATGGTTCCGCCGCAGTGGGGGCAGCGGAGGGGGTCGGCGTGGTAGATCTTCTTGATCAGCATGGCCCATCGTCGTCGGTCCAGCGGGGCGGGTTCTGCGGGCATGGGTGATTGGTCGTCGGGCGCCTCGGCGGGGCGAGCTTGTTTGGCCCGCATCCCTCGGGCCTTGTTGGAGTAGTAGCCGTAGTAGCGGATGGGGTGCTCGCCGGTGTCGGGGATGTGCTGGAAGATGGCGGCGAGGAAGTCGAGGGGCTGGAAGACCTGGAAGTTGCGTTTGATGCCCGCGAAGAGTTCGGGGCTGTGCGGCTTTGGGAATCGCTGGGGGTGGTCCTTCTCGGCGCGATAGATGACCTGGCCATCGGGGCCGATGCGGACAAGGCGGGCGAGGCTGAAGGGGCTGCGGGCCATGTACTGGGCGAGGCGTTCGATGCCGTCGCGGTCGCCCGCGGCGAGGTGGACGCTGCGGTCGACGTTGAAGCCGCTGTGCCGCCAGGAGCGGATCTCGCGGACGACGGCGGGGTCGATGCGGTTCTCTTCGAGCAGGAGGTCGAAGACGTTGTTCTCCCAGATGCGGAGGAAGGGTTCGTGGCCGAGGTTGGCAGGCAGTGGGATGAAGCGGCCGTCGGGGGTGAACGCCCCGTCGGTGACCAGGGCGTGGATGTGGGGATGGTAATGGATGAGCTGCCCGAAGGTCTGGATGGCGAAGACGGCACCGGGCGTGGCGGCCCCGCCGAGCAGGGCACGGTAGGTCTGCACAACGGACTGCCAGGCGAGGGCGGGCAGTCGACCGAGCAGGGCGCGGTGGTAGCGGAAGAAGACACGGAGTCGCTTGGGAAGGGTCCAGACGAACTGGCGATGAGGGACGTCCAGGCAGACGTCCTCGGCCACGTGCATCCCGAACAGGAGCGTGCGCTTCTGAGAGCAGCTCGGGCAGATGCATCGCTGCTTGCAGGAAAAGGCGACGAAGAACTCGTGGCGGCAGTCAGGGCAGCGGACGCGGGCGAAGCCATGTTGGAGGTCGCCGCACTTGAGGAAACGGCGGACGGTCTTCTCGAAAACCGCTCGCCAGTGGCCGTACTTGCGAGCGTAGCGGTCGGCGTAGACGGCGCGGAACTCGTCGAAGTGCTCGCCGACGAGGTGGTGGAAGTCCGATTCGAGGCCGTGGCGTGGGCGGTAGACAGCGACAGACTGGTCGAGGAGACAGGCCACGCCGCTTCCCTTTGTTCAAACGGGCGCGCCTCCTTGCACTTGAAATAGGTTCGGGTTCTGTTAGGGTATTGTAGCGATGATGCCCGACCAGGCAAGAGCAATTGACTCGGTTCCAGGACTCCACAAGGCCCGTACAACTCGAAGGAACCCATTGTGGGTGTCGCATCCGCAACACGCCGCAGCACGGTTGCAGCACGAGCGTCCGGATGCAGCGCCATTGCAGCGCGTGGCGGCATTAACTGGCACTACCTGGCACCAACTGGCAGTATCGGATGGCGTCGGAGCCGGATGCGACGAGATTGGCGCAAGGCTTTGACGTATTGATGGATATATCGCAAACATAAGGCCCGACGGCGGTTACCGTCGGGCCTCTTCATCAAGCAGGCGATCCACCTCCGCCGAGGCTTCGGCGGACAAGTGAGATTTCGCTTCGCGGCGCCTTCGGCGTGAACTCACGACATTCACGTTGGCAACGTGACGCCGTAGATTGCGGGGTCGATCTGGCGCGAATGGGTGAGTGGCGGTCCACCAGGCAGCAGCTCAACCAACTGTCCGCCTGCCACGATGAGTGGACATACTGACCAGACGCACTACCCGGCGAGTTCCAGGACGTTCTGCCGGTGCCAGGTGAACTCTTTCTTCACCACTCGGGGTACGCTCGGTTCTCCCATCCCTGGAGGTCCCGGGACTCGAAGTCGAACCGCACGACGTCCCCCCTGGCGGCCGGCCCGCCGTCTGCCGCTCCCGATGTCGGCACCAGCCACGTGGCCAGCGCGGCGGCGAAGCCCAATGTCGCCAACGATCCTCGCACCGTCATTCTCCCTTGGACGCATGCTGCATCGGATGACCGCGACGTCCTCTGCCGGGGACCGGGGGCCGGCCGGAAGCGGCGATGTCGCTTGTCGGAGCGCTTCATGTCGGCTTCCTGACGGGACCCGCACAGCTTGGTACGCGATTCTACCGGACTTGCGCGGTCGAAGCGAACACTGCACAACGGCGTCCCGAGGCGGCCCAGGCGCTCTTGAGGCCCGGCGAGCCGGACCTGCGCGCTCTGGTCGCGAAGCGCCGCGCTGAGCCACAGGACGGCCGCCTTGTCGGGCATCTTGCCGAGCGCCTCGGCCGCCGCGGCGCGGACGGCCGGCTCCTCGTCCGTCAGCAGCGCCCGGACGTCGGGGATGGTCTTCTTCTCGCCCATCTCGCCCAGCGCCCAGACGCAGTTGAGGCGGACCTCGGGGTCCTCGTCGCGGAGGTAGCCCTTCAGGGCGGGGATGGCCTCCCTGATCTTCCGCTTGCCGAGCTCGCGGGCCGCCTCGGCGCGGGTGGGGCGGCGCCCCAGCTTCGACATCAGGTCGCCGCCCTCGCCGCCTTCCGTTCGATCCTTGGTTGCGACCATGCCGGGCAGCAGCGGCCGGCGCTTCTTGCAGCCGCCGCCCGCCAGGGTCAGGCCCGCGGCGACCAGGGCCGGCGGAAGAAGAACGAGCGCCCATCGTCTCATCCAAGGCTCTCCTCAACGGCGTCCCGGTGTGCGTGTCTCGTTCGTCCAGCCGGCGGCCGCCGATTCCGCTGCGGTTCGGGGGCGCTGCCTGTCGTAGACCTTCCGGCCTTCGCGAATGGCCCGGCGGCTGCCCTCCGTGGCGACCACGGCCGCGGGCGACAGCACCGAGCACGCGAGGCGCACCTCTTTCCCACCGGCGCGGATGCCCCCCGACGGCTGCCACATGGTGCGCGTGGTGGGCGCGGCGTCCACCGTGTGGTACGGGCGGACGATGAGGGCGGGCGAGCCGCGCCACGTCGTCACCGCCGCCATCAGCCCTCGCTTGCGGTCGGCGTAGCGCCGCTCGACGTCGCCCGGCGCCGGGGCGGCGTGCGGAACCATGACCATCGCGACCAGTACGATCGCACGCAGTGGCAGCTTCCACGTTTGCGGTATGCGGTCGAGGCCCCGGCCAGCGCAGTGGCCGGGCGTTCGCGCCGGGGGACGTTTAGCGGGCCGGCTTGCCGGCCGCGTCTTGAGACAGCACACGCTCGACCTCACACTGCTCCACCGCAGGGTCCTGCCCATCATCTCGTCCCTCCTTTCAGACGCCCGGCGGCGCAGGCGATGTGCGAGCTGGAAATGCAGTACACCCGTCCGCCGGCGATGGAGACGCCGTTGGAGCCGTTCTGCATGGCCCCGCCCCAGCCGGGATAGCCGCCCTCTCGCCGGGCCCGCTCGTTCACGAGGTAGTGGCCGGGCATGTCGATGTGCCAGGCGCTTCTCCGCCGCCCCGCCGGGGCGTCCATGTCCTGCACCCAGACCATGCCCCAGTGGTTGTGGAAGACCGTCCGACCCGCCAGCGTGTGGGCGGCGTATTCATCCCAGCCGGCGTGGCCCATGGTAAAGTACGGGCCGATCAGCCGGCCGGTCCTCGCGCTGAACGTGCCCTGGTGCGTGCAGCGGTACTGCCACCTGTCCATCGGCCGGCTCGGCGGGTACATGAACATGCCGACGAAGTCGCCGTTGGGGTCCACGCAGGCCGGGGCCATCGTCGCCCACCGCCCGCAGTTGTACAGCATCGGCGCGACGAACTTCTCCCTGTCCGTCTCAGTGTCCAGGAACCAGTGCACCTGTCCGCCCCTGGTCTTGCGGATGGCGGCGAGGATCTTCTCCTGCATGGCCTCGTGCTCGGCCGGGGCTCGCGGGCGGGGGAACTTGTGGATCTGGAGGTCCCGCACCGGCTGGATCGCACGGTTCGGCAGAGGCATGACGGAGACCATCACCGTCTTGGACTTCGTCGAGACGACCGGCCAGCCCTCCTTCAGCGACATGCCCAGCAGTTGCACCTCCCAGAGCTTCTTTCCGCCGGCCAGGTCCAGGGCGTAGAGCTTCATCGCCTCGGAGCCGAAGAACACCCGCCGGCCGTCGGAGGCAGGGGAGTGCAGGATCATCACCCCCGCGTCGAAGGTCCACACGGCCTTGCCCGTCTCGGCGGCGACGGCGTGGCAGCGGCCTTTCAGGTCGGTGTAGATCACCTTGCCGTCGGTTACCAGCACGTGCGCCACGGAAGGCGCTCCGCCGTCGTACGTCCGGAGCACCCCGGCCGCGCCGGGTCGTGCCCCGCCATCGGCCAGTCGTCGGCCAGCCCCGCGGGCACGGCGGCCGGCAGGACGATGACCGCCGCGAGGCGCAGCAGGCCGCAGCGCCGCTTTCCTCCGAAACCCATCTTCGCTCTCCCTTGCGTTGGACGCGCACCTGATCCCGCCGCCGTCGGCGCGCGTATCATACCGCAGATCATCCCAACAGCCACAACCGGAGCGCCTGTTGCACCGGCACGTCAGCTCGGTATGATCGGGTGCCGGAATACGTCCGGCAAGGGCACTGCGACGGGAGCATCGTCGAACTGTGGAGAGACCGATCATGCAGACCCATCCGATCACCCGGCGGGACTTCCTGAGAACGTCGGCTGCCGCCGCGGCGGGCGCGACGCTGTGGGGCGCGGCCGGCCGGCTCTTCGCGGCCCAAAGCCGCCGGCCCAACGTCGTGCTCATCATGGCCGACGACCTGGGCTATGAATGCCTCGGCTGCAACGGCGGCTCGTCCTACCAGACGCCCAGCCTCGACAAGCTGGCGGCCGAGGGCATGCGGTTCGAGCACTGCTACTGCGCGCCGCTCTGCTCGCCGACGCGGGTGCTGCTGATGACCGGGCGCTACGGCTTCCGCAACTACAAGGGCTGGGGCATCCTCGATCCCGACGAGAGGACCTTCGGCCACGTCATGCGCTCGGCGGGGTATGCCACGTGCGTCTCGGGCAAGTGGCAGCTCTGCAGGTTCGACCAGCCGAAGAACGCCGACCACCCCGGGCGGGCCGGCTTCGACGAGCACTGCGTCTGGACGTGGCACTACAAGAAGGGCAAGCCCTCTCGCTACTGGAGCCCGTACATCTGGCAGAACGGCAAGTTCCGCCAGGACCTGGGCGGCAAGTACGGCCCGGACGTGCACTGCGACTTCATCCTCGATTTTCTGGAGCGCAACCGCAGCCGGCCGTTCTTCGCGTACTATCCGCTCAACCTCGTCCACTCGCCGTTCGTGCCCACGCCGCTCAGCAAGGCCGGCGCCGAGGGCCCCGAGGGCAAGGAGGCCAAGAAGGACCGGAAGCGCAAGGGCGGGAAGAAGGGCGGCGGCCAGGGCAACTACGCCCACATGGTCGCCTACATGGACAAGTGCGTCGGCCGGGTCGTGGCCAGGCTGGACGCACTCGGCTTGCGGGAGAACACTCTGATCCTCTTCACCGGCGACAACGGCACGCCCCGAGGGATCAAGTCGAAGCTGGGCGACACGGTGATCCCCGGCGGCAAGGGCTCGATGACCGACGGCGGCACGCACGTGCCGCTGGTGGCCAACTGGAAGAGCAAGGTGCCCGCCGGACGCGTCACCGACGCGCTGGTGGACTTCAGCGACTTCCTGCCGACGCTGGCCGAGCTGGGCGGCGCGAAGCTGCCGGGGGGCGTGAAGATCGACGGCCGCAGCTTCCTGCCCCAACTGCTCGGCAAGAAGCAGCCCGGCCGCGAGTGGGCCTACATCCACCACGGCGGCGCCTCCGCCGGCGGCAAGCTGCGCGCCGTCCGCACGCGGCACTGGAAGCTCTACGGCGACGGCCGCCTGTTCGACATGAAGGCCGACCCGTTCGAGAAGACCCCCATCGCCCCCGAAGCCCAGCCGCCCGAAGCCGCCGCGGCCCGCAGAAAACTCGCCGCCGCCCTGGCGTCCATCAAGTGAGCTGTGCCGCCGCCTGCTGCACGACAATGCCCAGGCAGACCCCTTGGTCTCGTCCCGCTGCATGGTGTCCGGCGATGGCCTGAAAGGACAACAGCCGTGAGATATGGGCTTGCGAGGTTGATGGTCCTGTTCAGCGCGGTTGCCTTGGCGTTTCTGGCGCGGACGGCACCGGCGGCAACAGAAGACCTCGGCGGCGGCTTTCTCCATCACGGCGTCGCCACGCCCGTCAGCAACCATCGCGGCACGGTCGCCACGGTTGACGGGGACGGCCGCAACACTGTGCTTGTCTGGCTGTTGGATCACCGCGGCGGCTACGCCCTGTTGATGATCGATGCCGAGACGGGAGCCGGCCGCGAGTTTCCCATGCCCTTCCGCCCCGGCGGCGACTGCCCCTACGCCTCGATCCTCTCCAGCGGCAACAAGTTCTACACCCACTTCAACAGCCACTTCGTCGAGTTCGATCCCGTCAAGCGTGCGTTCACCTTCTGCCGCAAGACGGCGCCACAGATGGCCATGGGCATGACCGAGGACGACAACGGCGTCATCTGGTCGGTGACCTATCCCAACAGCGGCGTGGTGTCATTCGACCCGAAGACCCGGCGGTTCAGGGACTACGGCCACGTGCACAAGGAGAACTGGCGGCAGTACCAGCGCTATGTTGCCGCCGACGACGCGGGTTGGATCTACTTCGCCGTGGGCAGCACGGCCAGCCACATCATCGCCTTCGACCCGAAGACCGGCAAGGCCGCCGCGATGATCCCCCAAGGCGAGCGGGCCAGGGGGACCGCCTACGTCTACCGCGACGTGGACGGCAAGGTGTACGGCCAGCCCGTCCGCGGGGCGACGGGCAACTGGTACGAGCTCTATCAGGGCCGGGCGGGGAAGATGGCAAGGCCGAAGCGCATCCGCAGGAAGCCGATCATCACCAGCCATCAGGGCCTGTTCCACGGCGTCTTTCCCGACGGCAAGAGACTGCGGAGCTGCGACCTGGTCACCCGCGTCCTGGTCGTGGAGGACCCCGGGACGAAGCAGGTCAAGAGACTCTCGTTCGACTACGAGAGCCAAGGCGCGCACGTGATGGGGCTGGCCGCCGCGCCGAACGGCACGATCTGCGGCGGCACGGCCTTCCCGATGCGTTTCTTCAGCTACGATCCGAAGAGCGATGTGTGGACCAACCGGGCGAGCTACGGCCAATGGAATACGGTGGCGCGGCAGGGGAAGCGCTTCTTCGTTGGCGGTTACGGCGGGGGGTTCCTGCTGGAATGGGACCCGTCACGGAAGTGGGCAGCGACCCGCAGGGGCGGGAAGGACTGCAACCCCCTCTTCCTGACGCAGTGCACGCCGGCCATCCATCGCCCGCACGAGCTCCTGGCGCACCCCGACGGGAAGACGCTCGTACTGGCCGGCACGCCCGGCTATGGCTACACGGGCGGCGGGCTGCTCTTCTGGGACCGGCAGACGCGAACGCGGAGGGTCGTGGAGCACACGGCCATCCTTCCACAGCACTCCACGATGAGTCTCGTCGCGCTGCCGGGCGGCAAGCTCCTGGGCGGCTCGACCACGAGCCCCGGCACCGGCGGCGAGAGGAAGGCCAAGCAGGCCGAGCTTTACATCCTCGACATGGCCACCAAACGGCTGGAGTGGCACGCAGCGGCGATGCCCCGCGTGCAGAGCTACACGGACATGTGCCTCGCTCCCGGCGGGCTGGTCTACGGTGTCGCCGATCGGACCCGCTTCTTCGTCTTCGACCCCGCCGGGAGGAAGGTGATCCACCAGCGGAAAACCCGGGCCGGGCTCGGACCGACCAACTCCCAGCAGGGCCCGCGGGTGTTCGCGCCCGGCGCCGACAAGGCCATCTACATGCTCTTCGTCAGCGGCGTTGCCCGCGTGGACCCGGCGCCGTTCGCCATCACGCTGCTGGCCAAGTCGCCCGTGCCGATCGGCCCGGGCGGCGACATCCTCGACGGACGGATCTACTTCGCCGGCGGCTCACATGTGTACAGCTACAAGCTCCCCGCTCGCCCTGCCCGGGGCGCTGCTCCGGGCGGCTGAACGCCGCTATCGCTGGTCGTAGCCCGTCAGCGGGCGGTACCAGATGTTGCGGAACCGCACCGCGTCGCCGTGGTCCTGGAGGACCAGCGGGCCGGGGCCGTGCGCCTCGTACTGCGTCAGCTTGCGGTGGCTGGTCGGCCCGAGCAGCTCGGTGTCGTGATGCACCAGCACGCCGTTGTGCAGGACCGTCACGCGGGCGCCGCTGGCGAGCTTCTCGCCGTCGAACCGCGGGGCGATCCAGACGATGTCGAACGTCTGCCACTCGCCGGGCGCGCGGCAGGCGTTGACCAGCGGGGGGTACTGGCCGTAGATGCCCGCCGTCGTGCCATCGGCGTAGGTCGGGTTGTCGAAGCAGTCGAGCACCTGGATCTCGTAGCGGCCCATCAGGAACACGCCGCTGTTGCCGCGTCCCTGGCTGTCGCCCTTGACCTCCGCGGGCGCGGCCCACTCGACGTGCAGTTGGCAGTCGCCGAAGTGCTCCCTGCTGGCGACGCTCCCGGTCTTGGGCACCACCTCCATGCAGCCGCCGGCGACCTTCCACTCCATCGGCCGCCCATCGGCGTGGACCCATCCCGAGCCGTCCGCGCCGTCGAACAGGACCACCGCGTCGGAGGGCGGCCGGCCGGGCGCGTCCTGCGTGCCCTCCGTCGGCGGCGCGACGACCCGCGGCTGCGGGCGGGCGCTGTCGTGGACCTTGTACGGCCAGCCGGGGATCACCGGCGTGTCGTCATAGCCGATCGGCTTGTTCTCCCTGCCTGCCACGATTCATGTCTCCTTGTGCTGGAATGACGCCGCGACAGATACCACAAGAAGCCAGGTCAAACCAGCAAAAGCCGGCCCCCGGCGGCCAGGAAGGCCCGAATTCCTTTTCTCCAAACCCTTTGCATTCCCCCGAACCGTGGTATAATGCGGGGGAACCCAAGCAGGACGCGGGGCTGCGGTGTGGCTGCGTTCCCCGGCCTTCTCGGGTGGCCGTTCCATTTCGTGCCGGATGAATGAGTGCAATGGGAGGCTGTCATGAACGAGGCAAGATCTCTCCCCGTCAGTGCAGGGCCGATCCTCGAGGCCCTCGAGGCGCGCCTGCTGCTGGACGCGACGACGGCGCAGCAAGCCATCGAGCTGTTCCACACGACCCCCGCGGTGTTCATCGAGAACCAGGGGCAATGGGCCGACGAGTCGGTCCGTTTCGTCCACAAGGGGCAGGGCGCCAACATCGCCCACACCGACAGCGGGCCGGTCTTCGAGCTGTTCCGCGAAGTCCCCGCCCCCGAGGACGACACCGAGAGCCGAAAAAAGGGTCCTGACACCTTTTCCGAGCAGCCGCGCGAGCTGGAGCGCCTTCGCTTCTCCGCCACGTTCGACGGGGCCAACGCCGTCGTGCCCGTCGGCCTGGTCGAGGCGCAGACCCGCTTCAACTTCCTTCTCGGCGATCCGTCGCAGTGGCGGGAGAACGTGCCCTCCTACCAGGTCGTGGCCTACGAGGGCCTCTACGACGGCATCGACCTGCACACGTGGGGCCGGCGGGATCACCTCAAGTACGACTTCCACGTCGCCGCCGGCACGGACTTCTCGCAGATCCGCGTCAGCTACAGCGGCATCGACGCCCTGAGCATCGATGAGGCCGGCGCGCTGCACGTCCGCCTGCCCGGCGACTGGGGCGAGGTCGTGGACGCCGCGCCGTACATCTACCAGCTCGTCGGCGGCGAGCAGGTCGAGGTGCCCGGGGTGTATCGGCTGGTCGACGGCGACACCTACGCCTTTGAGATCACCGGCGGCTACGACCCCACACGGCCGTTGGTCATCGACCCGGACCTGGCCTGGAGCAGCTACCTGGGCGGCAGTTCGGATGAGTCCGGCAATGGCATCGCCATCGACGCAGCCGGCAACGTGCTGGTGACGGGTGGGACGTCTTCTTTCCTCTGGTTCCCGTGGGTCTGGGGCGGCTGGGACATGACTTACGGCGGCGGCGACAGTGACGCCTTCGTGGTGAAACTCAGCCCCAGCGGGGGGCATCTCTGGAGCACCTACATGGGCGGCAGTGACTCTGACCGCGGGGACGGCATCGCCGCGGACGCGCCCGGCAACGTGCTGGTGACGGGGACGACGTATTCCTCCGGCTGGGTCTCGGGGGGCTGGGACACGGGTCTCGGCGGCGAGCGGGACGCCTTCGTGGTGAAACTCAGCGCCACCGGCGGGCATCTCTGGAGCAGCTACCTGGGCGGCAGTGGCTTTGAGGCCGGGAACGGCATCGCCGCCGACGCGACCGGCAACGCGCTGGTGACGGGGAGTACGACATCCTCCGGCTGGGTCTCGGGGGGCTGGGACACGGGTCTCGGCGGCGGGGCGGACGCCTTCGTGGTGAAACTCAGCGCCACCGGCGGGCATCTCTGGAGCAGCTACCTGGGCGGAATGGACTTTGACGGCGGGAACGGCATCGCCGCCGACGCGGCCGGCAACGCACTGGTGACGGGGTATACGGAATCGGGCGGCTGGGTCT
>CAYRVX010000092.1:0-27923 GCA_964427875.1 uncultured Planctomycetaceae bacterium | reverse complement strand
TCATTCATGTCGAAGCGCCTCGATGGGATCAAGGCGGGCGGCCTTGATCGCGGGGAACATGCCGAAGACAACGCCCACCAGGGCCGAGAAGCCGAACGACAGGGCGATGGCCCAGATGGGGATGTAGGCCCGGTCGAGCTTCGCCTGGGGGATCGCGCCGAGGCCCACGGTGATCAACTGCCCGAAGAGCAGGCCGATGAGCCCGCCGATCAGGCAGAGCATGACAGCCTCGACGAGGAACTGGAGCAGGATCGCCGACGCGCGGGCCCCGACGGCCTTTCGCAGCCCGATCTCCCGCGTCCGCTCGGAGACCGACACGAGCATGATGTTCATGATGCCGACGCCGCCGACGAGCAGGCTGATCCCCACGATCCCGCCGGCGACGAGCGTGACCATCGCGGCCATCTGCTCGAACTGCTCGATGTACTTCTGGATCGCCTCGACGCCGAAGGTGTCCGGCTCGCCGGGCTTGAGCTTGCGCTTCCGCCGAAGGAAGAAGCGCAGCTCCGCCTGGGCCTCCTCGGAGAGCTCCGGCGACTTGCTCGCCGCGACGGCATACATCCCCCCGCGGAAGATCTTCCGAAGCGTGCGGAACGGCACGATCACTTCCTCATCCCGCTGGCCGACACCGAACACGCCGAACTTCGTCGACGGCTCGATCACGCCGGCAATCCGGAACGTCCGCTGGAGCATTCGGATCCGCTGGCCGACGCAGTTGCGGTCCAGGCGCAGCTTGTCCCGCACGCTGGGGGTCACCAGGCACACCGTCCGGGCCGCGGAGTTGTCGATCAGCGAGAACGGGCGGCCCGTCGTCACGAACCGGTCCTCGATGTCGTGCCAGGCCTCTTCTATGCCGATCATGCGGACGTCCACCGACTGCTCGCCGAACGACGCGGCCCCGCTGAACTGCGTGAGCCGGGTGAAGCAGCGGACGGACGGGCAGTGCTGCAACAGGCCGTCCAGCTCCTGAGGCTCGAGCATCAGGTCCTGCCAGCGGCTGCGTTTGTGCGGGCCGCGGTCCGGGCGGTCGGCGTGCAGGTAGATCTTGTTGACCCCCAGCGACTCGAAGTCCGCCAGCACGTTGGCCCGCAGCCCCGTCAGCGCCGCGATCACCGCCGTCACCGAGGCGACCCCGATCACGATTCCGATGGTCGTCAGGATGCTGCGGCCCTTGTTGGCCCAGACCTGCCCGAGCGCCAGGAAGACGCTTCGAATCAGCAGCCGCGGGAACGCCAATGGCAGGCGAATCAGGATCACCGGGGTCCTCCTTCCTCCTCGCCGACTGCATCCTGGGCTCGCCCCCCGGCCCGCCGGGCGTCCTGCTCCCTTGGCAGGTCGGACCAGATCCGCCCGTCGGCCATCCGCACGATTCGGCCGGCGTGGCGGGCGACGTGCTCCTCGTGGGTGACCATGACGATCGTCTGTCCCTGGCCGTGGAGCTCGTCGAACAAAGAGAGGATCTCGGCGCTGGTCTTGCTGTCGAGGTTGCCCGTCGGCTCGTCGGCCAGCAGGATCCGCGGGTTGACGATCAGGGCCCGGGCGATGGCGACTCGCTGTTTCTCCCCGCCGGAGAGCTGGTTCGGCCGGTGCCTCATCCGATCGCCCAGTCCGACGCGCCCGAGCACCTCCCTGGCCCGCCTGCGACGGCCGTACCAGCCCACGCCCGAGTAGATCAGCGGCAGCGAGACGTTCTTGACGGCGTTGACCCGGGGCAGGAGCTCGAACGACTGGAACACGAATCCGATGCGGCGATTGCGGATCCGCGCCAGCCCGCCGCCCCCCATCTTGTGCAGGAACTCACCGTCCAACTGGTAGGTGCCCGAGGTGGCCCGGTCCAGGCAGCCGATGAGGTTCATCAGCGTGCTCTTGCCCGAGCCGGACGGCCCCATGATCGCGACGTAGTCGTTCTCGTCGATCTCGAGGTCCAGGCCGTCCAGGGCGTGGATGCGCTCCACGCCGACCTTGTAGACCTTCGTGACGTTCTCCAGTCGGATCATCATCTGGCACCGCCGTATGGGCACGTTACGTGGCCGTCGCCGGTCGCGTCGCCGCGGGGGCACTTGCCGCCGGCTGGCTCGCCGCCGGCTTCGTCGTCGCCGATGCCTTCTCGTCCTTGACCTTCTGATCGTGCTTGAGCTTCTCGAGGACCTTGTACGGGCCGACGATGACCGCGTCGGCCTCGGTCAGCCCCGACTCGACGACGGTGTGCGTGGCGTCGCTGGGGCCGACCTTCACGGGCGTGACGACGGCCTTGCCGTCCACCAGGCGATACACCACCGTCGCGAAGGTCTTCTTCGCGTCCAGGTTGGGGTTGTCGTCGCGGATCTTGGCCGGCAGCTCGTCCACCCGCCGGCCGAGCACCGCCTGGCTCGGGACCTTTAGCGCGTTCTCGTGGCGGCGCGTCTCGATCTCCACGTCGGCGTTCAGGCCCGAGTAGAACCGCCGCCCGCGACTGTCCAGAAGGATCTCAACCCGGAACTCCTTGGACTCCCGCCCCTGGCCCGTGCCGAACAGGGCGATCGAATCGACCACGCCGTGGAACTCCTCGTCACGATAGGCCCGGAGGTCCATGACGGCCCGCTGGCCGACCGCCACCGTGCCGATGTCCGACTCGTCCACGTGCGCGACGACGAGCATCTTCGACAGGTCGGCCACCTCCATGATCACCGTGCCGGGGTTGTTCATCGTGCCGGTCACCACGAGCTCGCCGACCTCCGCGTTGACCCTCGTGACGATACCGTCGATCGGGGAGGTGATGGAGGTGTAGCTGAGCCTGTCCCGCGCCTGGGCGATCCCGGCGTCGGCCGCCACCAGGTGATGCCGGATCACGGCGAGGTTGAGCTGCTGGCTCTTCAGCGTGCTCAACGCCGAGCTGTGCTGGGCGGAAAGCTCCTCGACCCGGCAGCGGGCCTGTTCGTAGTCCGACTCGCTGACGTCCCCGGAGGCGTGCAGCTTCTTCTGCCGCTCGAGGTCGCGCTCGGCATCGCGCAGAGAAGCGGCGGCGCCCTTGATCGTCTCCTCCTGCCCGGCGATCCGGGCCTCGGCGACCTTGATCTCGGCGGCCTGGGCGGCGCGCTGGGCCTCGGCGGATTGCAGCGCGGCCTGGAGGTCCGTGTCGTCCAGGCGGAGCAGCAGCGACGGCGGCACGGGCGGCCGGGCGTTCGGGTCGCCCTTCGTCACGCGGTCGCCTTCCTCGTACGGCAGCTCGACGATCCTCGCCGATACCCGGGCGCTGATCGAGACCTTCGTCTTGGGCTCGATCTCTCCCGGGGCGCTGACGATCTCCACGAGCTCGCCGCGAACGGGACGCTCGGCCCGAACGGTGGTAGCCTGGGCCTCGATGGCCTTCATCTTGCCGCGCACCCAGTACCCGCCGGCAACCACCAGGCCGACGATCACCACGACGATTACGACGACGGTGATGAGAATCTTCACGCGGAGCCCTTTCGATCAGGCCTTCGTTCCCAGACCGTGCGGACGCATCTCGGCACGGCGACACCACGGTTGTCGCTCGCAGCCGGCACGTATTGCGAGGCTTTCTCCCTCGCAAGCGGCTTCCGTGGCACGGTCGCGTGGATTCTAACGCGCCGGAACCGCCGGAGCGACCAACCCTGCCGATCCGCTGAAGTCGGTCTGCCGGCCTTGACAGGCCAATGGCGGGCCACTACGATTCGCGCGTTGAGCACGAGATCCCTTTCCCCAAGACAAAGGACTTCATCCATGATCGAGATCGGCATCGCCAGCGACAACTTCCGCCACGACGACCGCTCGGTGACGTACGTCTTCGACTGGTGCCGGAAGAACGGCTGCGACACCGTGGAGGTGAACACCGTCGACGGTCAGGATTTCTTCGAGGGGCTGGGCTTCTCGCCGTCGGTCTCGCTGAATCTTGACGGCGTCGCTCTGCGCGCGGAGCTGGACCGCTTCGGCCTGAAGATGAGCCAGCTCGACTGCCACTACGCCCTGCACCGCTGGCAGTCGATTCCCTACATGATCAACGGCATCCGGCTGGCCCGCGCGATCGGCTGCCCGTACGTCGCCACCACCGACGGCGCGGAAGTCCCCGAGGGCATGACGGTCGATGAGGTCTTCGACCGCGCGGTGTACCACCTCCGCGAGGCCCTGGCCGTGGCGAGAACGCACGAGGTCGGCATCAACATCGAGCCCCACGGGCCGCTGACCACCAACCTCGAGCTGATGGTCAAGCTCATGAAGCACTTCGACGACCCGCTCATCGGGGTGAACTTCGACACGGGCAACACGTTCGTGGCCGGCAACGATCCGGTGGCCATGACGAAGGAGCTGCTGCCGTGGATTCACCACTTCCACGTCAAGGACGTCGCGCCGGAGCTTCAGGCGAGCGTCGGCGAGGAGACGGGCATCGCCGCCAGCGAAGTGCACGTCGGCGAGGGCATCAACGCCGACAACATCCGCCGGATCGTCGGGCTCCTGAAGGAGAACGACTGGTCCGGCGTCATGTCGCTGGAGACCAAGGGCGAGAGCAACACGCTGAAGAGCCTCGAGTGGTTCCGCGGCATCGTCTAGCCGCGCCTGTGCGGCAGCGTCCGCGGCAGTCATTCCAGAGGCTTTTATGAGGAGAAGGACCATGCGACCTGCGATCGCGACGGCGTTGTGGGGGGTGCTCCCGGCCATCCTCCTGATCGGCTGCAACGCTCAGGGCCCGGAGTTCTCCAGCCCGCCGGAGCTGGGCAAGAACGAGGCGGCCATCATCGTCTACCGCCCGTCCAGCATCCTGCTGGCCACGGCCGCCCCGGACATCTACCTGGACGGCCAGCGACGCGGACAACTGAAAAACGGCGGGTACTTGCTGTTTCGCGTGCCGACGGGGAGCCATCTCGTCGAGGCCAAGGCCGGCTCGTTCGACTGGGACACGCAGGTGGGCGAGTTGAGGTGGATGGTGAACGCACGGCCGGGGCAGACCCACTTCGTCCGCCTCAACATCCGCTCCAGCGCGCTGCTGCCCTTTGCGGCGGCCATGGCGTCGCCCGCCGACCCCGACCGCGAGCCCGCCAAGTCGCCCGCATACTTCAGCGAGATCGACCCGCCCGACGCGCTGAACGACCTGAAGGGACTCCGCCTGTCCGAATGACCCCGCCGCGGGGCCTGTCTGCCCCGGGACCGGATACCGAGACTGGAGACGGGAGGTCATAGGTCGTAGGTCGTAGGGGAAGACCGTGGGACGGTGGGACCGAGGGACGGTTTCGATTGCGGATTGCGGATTGCGAATTGCGGATTGATTCCGGCCCCCAATCGTCCTCGTCCTCGTCCTCGGCTGTTTGTCGTTCCCGGCTACAGGCTCCTGCCTACCGGCTATGAATTCCGAGTTCCCGGTTCCAGGCTCCGAGTTCCTGGTGCCCAATCTCGAGTTCCGAGTTCGGAATCACCCCCCAAGCGAGCCCGATTGCCGGAGATAAGCCAAAACCGGTTAACGTCCCCTGTTTCCGGTTAAGGTCTAGTGGTCGTCCTTGAGCAGCAGTTCCGGGTTGTCCACCCACATGGCGAAGTAGGGCGCTTTGGCGCCCACGCGTTTCAGCACGAGCAGAAACGGGCGGTCGAAGATCATGATGTGCTCTGCCGGGGCTGGCGCGCTGCAGGCTAGCGACATGTGGGCCTCGCTGCGGAGCCGAACGCCCTTCTCGTCCATCTGAAGGCGAATGTTCTGCAGGGCGCTGACAATCAACAGGTCCTTTGCAATGGCGGGATTGCGGACAAGCAGCAGCTTGTCGCAGACTTCATGGAACCGGCGGGTCAGGTCGAAATTGAACTTGGGCACCATCAGGATGTCGTTGGGCCCCATGCACCGGTTTAGTTCCTCATACTCGCCGAGACGCTCACGCTGTTGCTTCCGCGGGAGGGTTTGTTTCTCTATCGCGGCCAGGGCCGTTTCCCGCTCTTCGTCCGCCACGGCTACTCGCCGCTCAACCGCGGCCAGCGTTTCCCGCAGCGTCCCGGCGGGCGAGACCTTGGCCAGAATGACACGATCCTTCTCGGACTTGGTCTTCAGTTCGATGACGAAGTCGGCCCGGTCGCGGTAGTGCAATATGACAACCTGCTTGAGAAGCGGCAGCGAAGCTTTCTTATCCATCGTCTTGCCGAAGCATTCGACCGGCGTGCCGTCGAAAACGAGTGGGGCCTCCACATCCTCGAAGGGGGTGGCGAACTCCAGGTTTTTGAACAGGTCGGCATACGCGACGATATCCTGTGGGCGGGGGGTGATGCCCCTGCTTGGGATGTACCGCGGGCGGGTCCGTCCCTGGAACTTCTTTTTAAGCGCAGCGCGGATCTGACCGTGAATGTCGTCTCTAACGAATCCAGCCATGGCAATGTAGGATTCCTCATCCAGATCCTTCCGCGTCGATCCTTTCAGGTTGAGGATGGCAACCATTTCCGGTTCGTCGGCCAGACGAATGTCCTCGCCGATGAGCCGGCAGCACTGGTTCCATGCCAATTGGAAGGTGTTGGACCAAACAACGTTTTGCCCCTTGCGGATGGGCGCCCGCAGGTGCGGCGTGATCGCGGTGGACCGGAGTTGGTCCGCCGATCGGGTCAGGAGCTTCCGCCCGCTGAACACCCAGTCATAGCCAGGCTCGCAGGATACGGTCGTCCCGAAGCAAAGCGGAACGTAAAGCGCACAATAGCCTATATGGTAGAGGATCCTCTTCATTCCGGCTTTCCTTTCGGTTGATTTGACGGACTTGGCCCGTCACTGGTAGATATCCGTTCCCGTCCGATCTGCGCAGGAGAAGCCTCACCCCTTCGCCGTCGGGCAAACACGGTCCTTCTGGGATAGTAGGGAGAGTCGCCGTTTTCTTTCCTCGAACTGGCTGGCTGTCCGTGATTACCAGCGAGAACTTGCTCAAGTTGGGTCTTGAGCGGCTCCATCATCGGTTGTCCCAGAGCCTGGTCTGTCTCGGATTGCCCGCCTTGTGCTTCGGGGGGTCGGGGAGGGTGTGCTGCGTCGTGCCGCCGGGGACGAGGAGGCAGCGGGGGTTGGGCTTGTAGGGGTCGGCAAGGAGGTCGGCGATCGTGAGGACCTGGACCCTGGGGTATGGCTTGTTGTCCCAGGGGGAGGTGTACGTCCCGGCCGCGGCGGCCTCGGCCTTCATCGGGCCGGTCGGCTCGGAGAGCGTGAGGAACGCGCCCATCTCGGCCCTCTCGCGGGCCAGCGTGCCGACGAAGTCGCGAAGGTCCCGCACGGACACCCTGCCGCCCTTGACCTGCACGAGCATCGTCTTGATCACCGGCTGCTTCCTCGCGTCGTTCCTGAACTCGTCGACGAAGAACCGCACGCCGTCGATGCCCTCATCGGCGCCCTTCTTCCTCCGCCCACCCTTGGGCCGGGCGCCGATCAGCCCCAGCGCCCAGAACTGGAACTGGAACGGGTCTTCCTGGGCGAGCGCCGCGGCCCCGCCGACGGAGGCGGGCTCGCCGAGGACCTCGTACTGCGGCGGGGGCTCGAAGCGCGTCAGGCGGTGCTTGATCAGGTTGATCGACAGGTGCGTGACGTCAATCCCGATCCATCGCCGCGGCGGCTCGTCGGGGTCCTCCCGGTTCAGCGTCTCCACCGCGTCGATCGTCGTCCCGCAGCCGCAGAACGGGTCGAACACGACGTCGCCGGGGTTGCTGGAGGCCCTGACGATGCGCTGCAACAAGGCCGTCGGCTTCTGCGTGGGGTAGCCCATGTTCTCCTGGCCGAGGGCCGGCGGGATGTCGTCCCACAGGTCCTGGAGGGGCACGCCGGGCATCTCGTCGACGAAGTGCATCAGCCGCGGCATGCCCGTCTCCCGGTGGATCAGCCTTCCGCTTCGGGCGAAGTCGATCAGGTTCTCCTTCGAGTAGGCCCAGAATCGCCCCCGGTACGGGCGGACGCCCTTGTACTCCCAGCCGCGCTTCGGGCGCTTGTGCTCCTCCCGAAGGTCGGCTTCCCACCTTGCGCCCCTGTCCTTCCGGCGGCGGACGCGCCATTCGTATTCCGTCTCCCCGCCGGGGCGTGCGGCCGTAAGATCGGTCTCCTTGTACCGCCGGCCGTCCGGCAGCACGTGCCTGTACTCGGACTCGACGTACGCGGCGTCGTACGCGGTGAACTGCGGACGCCACGTGTATTGGGGCGATTTGACATACAGGAGGACGATGTCGCGGATGCGCCCGCAGCGGCGCATCCCCTGCTTCGTATCGCTGTGCGCGCTGGAGCGCTTCCACGTCAGTTCGTTGAGGTAGTTCCGCGGCCCAAACACCGCGTCGAGGACGACCTTCAGGTAGTGGCTCGCCGTCGGGTCGCAGTGGAGGTAGAGGCTTCCGGTGGATTTCAGGACGCGGTGCATGTGGACCAGGCGGATGGCCATCTGGACGAGGTAGGCCAGCATCGGCGAGGGGCGCAGGAAGTTCATGAAGGTCTTCATGAGCTCGACGAGCGGGGCGGGTACGGCCGGGTCGGTGTGGATCTGCGTCAGCGCCTCGTTGGCGGCCTGGTCCCACCGCCACGTGTCCTCGAAGGCCTTGATCTGGGCGGCCGCAGGGGTGCCGGAGGCCTCCTTGAACAGCACGTTGTAGCTCTGCTGGCTGTTGAACGGCGGGTCGAGGTAGATCAGGTCCACGCACTCGTCGGGGAACAGCCCCGTGTCGGTGAGGAAGCCGAGGTTGTCGCCGTAGCAGAGCAGGTTCTTGCCTTCCCATTCGGTCATGATTCTTCTCTACTGGCCCATCGGCCTCTGCGCCGCGGACGGGCGACGGGCTTCGCGGGGGTCATCCCCCCGGATGTGTCCGTGCTGGACATGACCGCCATTATCGCTGAACGGCGGAGGATTGCCAAGGGGAACATCCGGAACTCGGAAGCGGGAACTGGGAACCGGGAACGGCGAGAAGAAGTAACGACCGAGGACCGTTCGACGTTGCTCACGGCAGGCGGGGACGAGCACGAGGACGACCTGGGGCGCACAGATCAATCCGCCCTTCGACAGGCTCAGGATGAGAATCCGCAATCCGCAATCCGCAATCCGCAATCGAAACGGTCTCACGGGCCCGCGGCGACGGGCACGAGGGCCGAGGAGGTGAAGATCGCGTAGTTGCAGCTACAGCCGCGGGCGAAGTTGGGGATGTTCAGCAGGCCGTTGGCCGGGATCAGGCTCGGCGTGCATCCCGACCGCAGCCCGCGCAGGAACGTCCGCTTCCCGCTCGGCAGATCGAAGTACGTTGCGTGCCCATCGCGGACCGTCAGGAGGTATTCGCTCGCCACGGCATAGCTGCACCCCCTCAGTCTTGCGGTCCAGAGCCTCTTGGGGCGTTTGGCGCCCGTCAACGGGTCGAACTGCTCGCCGGTCTTGCCGTTGACAATCGCGCTGCGGTGAAGGACGTAGGGCACGGCCTGCCTGGCCTCCTGCTTCCACAGCAGCTTGCCGCTCGTGGAGTTGTATGCGTGCAGGCCCTTGTGCTGGACTACCAGCAGGCCGTTCAGATGGCTGTAGGCAAGGCGAGGCTCGGAGCGCGGCCCGACCCAGACCGTTTCGGGCATCTCCCACAAGACCCGGCCGGTCCCGGTGTCCAGCGCGACGAGCTTCGCGTCCGATGTCCGCTTGTAGAGCCTCGGGGGCACGGGGCAGTCCAGCAGGTATACCTTGTCGCCGCCGACCGCGAAGTCCACGGGGCCATGCTTGCACGGGTGGGACCAGGCGGCCTCGCCCCTGCGCCGGTCGAAGGCGACCAGTGCGTTGCCGACCCGCCCGATCAGGAGATTCCGCCAGATCCGAAGCTGCCTCCACGGGCCCAGTGAGCCCTTGAACGGGGCGATGTGGCTCAGCGTCCTGCCCGTTGCGGCGTCGAGCCGGCGCACCTCGCCGGCGCAGATCACGTACACGCCGTCCTCGGCCGCCGCGTAGCTGTGGTATGCGCGCTCCGGCGCGGGCAGGGCCACTTTCCAGAGGAGCCGGCCGGTGTAGATGTCCGCCGCCGAGAGCGTCCAGGCCTGCTGGATGAAGATCCGCCCGCTCACGACCAGCGGGATCGGGTGACGCGAATGGGTGTAGTCCCAGTTCGGGAAGACGCGGTCCATCGACCCGCCGAACCACAGGATGCGAAGCGGGGCCTTGACGAGCCAGTCGCGAGAGGCCAGCGAGTTGGCGGCATCGGCGCGCTCGTGCGTCCAGTCCGTCGAGCCGCTCAACGCGCCGCTGCGCCGCAGCAGCGCAAGCTCGCCCGCCCGACTGACCCGCGCGCCCTCAAGCCCGGCGGCCGTGACCCATCCGGCAAAGGCCTTATGATCGCCCGCGCCGATCGGCAGACAGGCCACCCCGCCGTACGGACGCAGGCAGCCGAACACCTTCGCCGCGAAGGCCCTTCCCTTCTCGCTCCCCGCGGCCGGCTCGCCGAGGAGCCCCGAGAGGTCCTCCGCGGTGACCAGCTCGGCGAAGTACGGCGGGAAATCGAAGGAAAGCGGATCGCCGGTGCGAACGGCGATTCGCCGGCCGTACAGGCCGGCTGCATCCACCCGCCGCCGAAACGCGTCGACCTTCTTCGCGTCCGGGTCCACCACGATGACGTGCAGGCTGGACTGCCGGGCCAGCTCCTCGGCCAGCCGCCCCGTGCCGAGGCCCCAGAGGAGGGCGTATCCCTGCATGACGTCGGTGTGCGGGATGCCCGCCATGGCCTGTTTGAATTGCGGCTCCTGCTTCGCGCCGCCCTGGGCCGTCACGTCCCAGCCCTTGTAGCCGGCGCGGAGGGCCACCGCCAGCACGTGGCGTCCGGCCGAGATCTCCGCCGAGAACATCCGCCCCCGCAAGCCGTAATAGACCCACGTGCCCTCGTTGCTGTTCGGGTCGTGGATGGCGTTGCCGTCGAGATACCACGCCATCGGCCCGCTGGCACAGGCGCCGATCGTCAACCGGCCGGCGGCGGGGCATTCGATCTCGGCCATCGCGTAGGCGAGCTTGGACCGCATCCGGTTGTCATTGCGGCGCCCGGGACGCGGGAAGGTCGTCGGCTTGGCGCCGGGGGCAAGCGGCTTCAGGCCGTACCCGCCGTACAGGCAGGTCAGGTCCAGCGTGTCCTCCACCGTCGACAGATCCCGACGGGGATGATCGTTGCCGTCCACCGTCAGGGCCTCGGGTATCGTCTTGAGCGCACTTCCCGGCAGGGGCCGGGTGGCTTTGGGGATCGGCCCGAATACCCGCCACGTCGTCGGCCATTGCACGTCCACGGGCTTGCCTTCCCACTGCATGGCCACGGTCGGCTCGCCCGGCTGCGACTTGGCGATCTCATGCGACGACGTCTGCTTGAGGACCTCCTCGGCCCTGCGAGCCCACCGTACGGGGGCGGCCTCGCGGTGTACTGGCAGGAGCTCATGCCGCCGGGGCTCGCCGCGCCGCGGGCCGAAGCAATGAATCACTCCCTCGCGGGTCACGACGAACAGCTTGCCGTCGGCGGCCAGCATCCGGGCGGGCGTGCCGGGAATCTCCGCCCGCCAGGAGACCTTTGCCGGCCGGCCGCCCGTGGGGACGTCCACCGCGGCCACGGTGCCGGCGGCGCCCGCATAGAGACGCTCCCCCGCCTTGATGTGGACCTTGAGACCGGAAGGAAGGCTCCAGAGCTGCCGCAGCGTCGCGCGTTTCCAGTCTTCGCGGCGTCTGTCTTTGCGGATGCGGAAAGCGGGCTTCGTGAGGTCGCAGGCCACGATGGCGTCGTAGCCGGCGCCTACGGGGCGGTAGCTGTCGCGCCGGCTCTTGTTGATCGGGCGCGAGTAGTAGATCGCGTCGGCCGTCAGGACCATGTCCCGCATCTCGCCGATCTCCTTCCAGTTGGCGGGGTCCACCTCCAGGTGGGCGCGGCTGGTGAGCTCACAGAGGTCCCCCGTGTGGGTGAAGTAGTTCCCCGCCGCCGAAGCGGACCAGGAGCCCTTGGCGAGCGTCACGCGCCCGCCCCATCCGGTCAGGTAGTGCCCCTCGAGCTTGCCGGTCTTGCGGTCCAGGAAGCCCGGCAGCGCCCGCCCGCAGGGGACGATCAGCCTCTCGCCGACGATGGCCAGGTAGCCTTGAGGCGCCAGGCCCGTAGCGCCCCGCGGGCCCTTGATCGGGCCGTGGTCCACCAGCCCGTCCTTCACCTGGCCGCTGTCGGTGTTGGACCAGACGGCCTCGCCCGTCTCGGGGTCCACCGCGTGGATGAAGACGCCCTCGAACGGCCAGATGCCCCCGGCGAAGTAGAGGGTCCCGCCGGCCAGCACCGGTCCGCCGCGGGCGGGGAACAGCGAGATCAATCGCTCGTTGCCGAGGACCTTGTGGTCCTTGCGCCCGGCCGGCAGGCCGCGGAGCGTCCAGCGCGGCTTCCCGGTGGCCGCGTCGAGGCAGTACAGCAGCCCGTCGTCGGAGACGCAGTAGACCCTGCCCTTCCAGGCGACCGGCGCGAAGCGGACGGGCCCCTCGGCATAGAAGCGCCACTTCTCCGCGCCCGTCTCGGTGTCCAGGGCCGTCACGCTGTCGGCCACCATCGACCCGACGAACATCGTCTTGCCCATGACGACGGGCTCGTAGGAGGCGTCGAAGGCCATCCGCGGGTACATGGGCCAGGCCGTCCGCGGCGCCGGCAGCCGGCGGACCCATTGCGGGTGCAGCTCCGCGGCGAGCTTCTCCGGCGATGCGGCCGTGCGCCCCGCATCGTATCGCCACTGCGGCCAGTCCCCGCCCAGCGCCGCGACCGGCCAGTGCAGAGCGACCAGCGTCAACCAGACACAAACGACGACTCTCTCGTGACGGCTCATCATCCTGTTCCTTTCACGGTATCGGCGGGGTCTTCCGGCAGTGGCGGGCGAACTTCGCGATCTCGCCGGCCAACTGATCTCTGTTCTTCCGCGTGAAGCTGGGCACGTAGACCTCGCAATACGTCGCCTTGCAGGCGTAGACCTTGCGGTACATCTCCGCCCAGTCGAAGTCGTGCGGCTGGATCGCTTGGAGTCCCCGGCAGATCGGCCGCCGCCAGACGCCGTCGAACTGCGCCTCCGTCCGGGCGTTGGGAGCCCCCCACTCGCCGGCGGCGCCCCAGCCGTTCGCCTGGCAGAAGAAGATCGGATTCGACGGGCCGATCTTCTTGACGACGTGATCGCCCAGCGCCGCGGCCGCCTCGGTCAGCGGCCCGTACCCCGAGAACGGAAACTCCACCGCCAGCGTTCGGTCGGCGTGTTTGAGGCCGATGTCGATCAGCCGCTTGTGGGCCCGAAGCCAGTTTTCGCGAGAATACCCCTCCAGGCCGCGTACCTCCCTGCCGTGATTCAGCTCCGCCCAGTCCTGGCCGTACCAGGCGAGGTGAAGCAGGCGGACGTCGTTCTTACGGCACCAGGCGGCCAGGCGGGCGGCGAACGCCTCGTAGGCCTTCTCGAACACGGCGTTGGGCGACCCGTCGGCCAGGAACGGCGCGGGGACCTTTTCGCCCCTCTTGAGGTAATGACGGCAGCCGGCATCGAACACGGCCTTTGGCGTGTGCCGCCCGGCCATGAAGCGAACCGAGAACGCCAGCTTGCGCTCGCGGGCGATCTCCCGCCCGGCATCGAGAAGCGAGAAGTCCCTCGCGACGGCCTTCCAGGGCACGCGGAGAGAGAAGCCCCGCAGGTGAGGCGTGGCCAGCGCCGGCGCGATCCCGCGCGGCAGCAGCCGCCCGAGCTCCCGCCGGCTGGATACCTGCTGAAGCGCCCACGTCCCGCAGACGGCCCGTGCGTTGGACTCGGCCTTCTCGGGAGCCGCCGCGCGCATCGCGGGCGAGACCACCGCCGCCAACACGGCAGCCGCCGCCGCCATCCTCGCCATGCCTGTTGCCAACATCCGATCGACCTCCGTGGCCCGGAAAGAAGGCCAGTGTCCCGGACCGGCCCTAATGCCGCGCCGTGTCGTGCCGGCCGCCGCTCTTGCGCAGGTCGTAGCAGACGAGCTTGTCGAGCGTCCGCACGAACAGGCGGCCGTCGGCGACGGCGGGTTTGACCGGGCACATGTAGCCGCTGACCGCGGGCAGGGCCAGCCGGCCGGGCATCCGCCGAAAGCCGTCCGCCGCGGCGGAGAACATCAGCAGCCCGCTGGTGATGATCCGCCCGTTCGTCGCGACGTGCCAGGTCCAGTTGTGGTCGCCGCCCGTGATCTTGTGGATGTGCTCGTGCCGGCCCGTCCGTCCGCCGGCCGCGGCCTCAATGCAGGTGAATCCCGTGATGCGGGAGTCGATGTAGAAGTGCCCGCGGTGCGCGATGGGGGTCCCGCGGTGCGGCGGGTAGTGCACGTCGTCGCGGGCCCAGATCCTCTCGGCGCCGCCCGGGGCGATGCGAAAGGCACCGGCCCGCATCTTGTCGTCCACGCCCTTGCCCTCCCCGGCGCTGAGGCCCTTCACCACGTTGCCGCAGACCAGGTCCTTCCACACCGTCAGCGCCACGCCGGTCTTGCCCATCCGGCGGTCCTCCCAGACGATCCTGCCCGTCTTCGGCTCGATGAGGACCATCCGCTCGCTCTCGGCGGTGTCCTTCGTGCGGATGTCCACGCCGTAGGCCGTGAGGATGTACTCGCCTGCGTCCAGGAGGACCTTGGTCGGCACGGCGTCCCAGCCGCAGACCTTCTCCAGCCGCCACAGCTCCCTGCCCGTCTCGCACTCGAGTGCGACCAGTGTCGTGTCGGGGTAGACGTGGAAGACGAGCACGCCGCCGATGACGACGGGGCTCTGGTCGCGGCTCCAGCCGCCGCTCAGCGCGTAGGATCGGTCCCGCTTGTCGCGCCCGCGGCGGAACCACAGGAGCCTTCCCGTGTGGCGGTCGAGGCAGTAGATGCCGCTGCCCCGCGCGTAGACCTTGCCGCCGTAGACGCAGGGCGTGCAGCCCTTGCCGGACTTCCCGCTGGCCGGCCGGCCGACGTTCCACTCGGAGAAGCGCCGCCACAGCGTCTTGCCCGTCCGCGCGTCGATGCACAGCACCAGGTCGCGCAGGGCGTCGAGCTGGCTCGCCACGCAGCCGAGCGGGGCGCCGCGCACCGTGAGGATGTGCTTGCTCGCCTCGGGGGTCTTCTCCAGCTTCTCCAGGTCCGGGTAGATCAGGAACAGATAGACCTTGCCGCCGACAACCACGGGCCCGCCGTAGCCGCCGTAGCCCAGGCCCGCCCAGTTGGCCGGCGTGTAATGAAACGCCACCTTCGGGCCCCCGCCCTTGCCGCCGGGGACGACCTCCTCGGCGACCCACAGCAGCCGGGCGTCGTTCAGGTTGTCCACGATCCGCCCGTCGCAGTCGATGGCCGAGCCGTTGAGGTCCGGCCCGCGGGCGCAGGGCCAGTCCCTGCCCTCGGCGTATTCCGTCCCGTCCCGCGGCCGCCAGTGGTCGTCTCGCCAGAGGCCTTGCAGCTTGCCCTCGAAGCGCGGCGACCCCTTGCCGTACGTGCGGTCCCGGCAGAGATACGACCATGCCTCGAAGGTCCCGCCGATCTTGCCTGCCTTATCCGCCGCGGCCGTCACGACGACGCGGAACGCCCGGATCGTCTTCTTCGGCTCCAGCCCCCAGTGGTTCGGCCCGCCGTCGTCGGCGAGCACCCAGACATCGAGCGTGCCGGCGAGCCGTTGGCCGTCCCAACGGATCGGCTGCGGCTCGTCGCGGCGCCGCGCGACGATCTTGCCCTCGCGGTACAGCTTCGCGATTCGCTTGTACTCGTCATTGTGGTATGCATAGACCCCGTCATCGGCCGGGTACTCGATCTCCTTGCCGTCCGGGCCGTACAGGCCGAAGGGCGCCGCCGGCGTCGGGTCGATGCGGTGCGGCAGACGGTCGCGCTGCGGCAGAAGCGCGCAGCCGTGATAGAACTGCCCCCCGTGATGGTAAAGAACCACGCGAAGGTCGTACTTGCCGTCCAGGAACTTCCTCAGCTCGATCCGGCATGCCCTGGCCGTCTCGGCCGCCGCGGGCGACGCGGCGCCCACGGCCAGCACCAGCCCCACCCCCGCCGAGAGCATCCGGATCTTCCGCACGGGTCGTCTCTCCATTCTGCTGCCGGACGAGCTCCTGTTGCCGGTCATCATACCGGCCGGGAGCGCAGGAGTCAGCGAGAAAGGCCGGACAGCTCGACCTTGACGCGGTCGACGTTACCGGTTGTCTCGTCGATCACGTAGAACGCCCCGGCCCGCGGCACGTCGGCGGCCACCTTGCGGTAGTCGGGGATGGTGATCCGGACGGCCTTGCAGTCGGCCAGCGGCGAGTGGGCGTACAGCAGCCACCGCCGGGCGGGCCTCTCGCCCCGCACCAGCGCCAGGCTGAAGACCGGCAGGTTCGTCTGGTGCGTCCACGGCCGCGGGGGGTCGAGGTTCGTGTCCAGAAGGAACCAGCGGCGGATCTCCTTGTACTTCTCGGGGACGGCCTCCTGGTAGGGATGACGATGGGCGCGGTTGTGCACGAGCCGCCCGAACCGCCAGAACTCCTGGAGCACCTCGCTGGCGTGGACGCGATCGACGGCCCTGACCGTCTGGAGCCAGTATTCCTTGACCGGCTCCAGGGGCGTGGCGTGGCCGCGGAACTCCCTCACCGCCCGCGGCCGCAGCAGCCACAGCCCGAACTGCACCCAGCCGAGGGCCCGCCGCGGCGGGTAGTCCTGGCCGTCCTTCAGATACTGGAGGGCCTTGGACTTCTTCAGCAGCTCTGCGTCGATCCTCTTGGGGTCCTTGGCCTGGCGGCCCTTCAGCCAGGACCTCACCTCGTTGCCGTCCCAGGTGGAGATCTCGAACCAGAAGCTTGGCTTGATCCGCCAGGCCTCTTCGAGCTGAAAGATCCAGTTCATGCTCTGCACCTGGGTAGACCAGACCCAGTGGTCGCGGTTGGGGCACCAGTTGTGCGTGTAGTAGCTCGGGCTGCCGCCGTCCCAGATGTGCCAGTCGGGCGAGGTCCATTCGTCGGTGATCAGCGAGTACTCTTTCCAGGCGCCCCAGCGCCCGAAGTGCGACGGCCCGAAGGCCCCGTAGCCGATGAACCGCACGTTCTTCCTCCAGGCCTGGCTGACCAGGGCCTCGCGCATGGCCGCGAACATGACGGGGTATCGCTCCATCCAGCCCTTCGCGACGACCTTGCGCTTGAGCTCGTCGCCGCGGCCCTTGCCGTACTTCTCCTGGTAGCGCTTCGAGAACCGCATCTGGTGCCAGCGGAGGTCGGGCGCCTCGTTGTTCGAGACCCACAGCACCAGCGGCGGGTCCGGATACATCTCCTGGAGCTTCTTCATCCCCGGCGTCTCGACGTAGGCCCCAGCCGGGTCCTTCCACGGCTCGATCGCGCCGAACGGGCTGAGCTTGGGCATCCGCTGGCCCTCGGGCGTCAGCACGCCGGCCCAGCGCTCGATGGGACCCTCGCGGTAGGCCTTCTTGACCAGCATGGCCTCCCACTGCGTTCCCCGCATGCTGAGGGGGAGCTTGAGCTTGCGGCAGAGGCTCAGGAGAGGCCCGTAGTAGCTCATGAACCGGTCGCGCTGCTTCGGGTCGCTCGGGTCGCCCCGGGGCCAGGCGCACCACGGCAGGACGTGGCAGCCGCGCTGGATCAGCTCGATCTGGTGGGCCGGCTCGAAAGTCCCCCTGACCGAGCCGACGTTCCAGTGGCTCGCCAGCGGCAGCGGCCGGCCGGCGGGCCCGTTGGGGCTCAGCAGGGCTTCCCGCCGGATCGCCTCCGCCGCGCGCCGGGCCGCGTCCGTCGGCTCCGGGGCCTCGGGAGCCGCCGCCATCACACCTGCCACCGCCACGCACCGCAAAGCCGCCGTCAACACCGCCAGTGACATCATCTCGCACCTCCTTGGACCGTACCGCAGACGGCGAGCCGATTCTACCGCACGCCCCGGCGATAGCAATCCGGTCTCCGGAATCAGCCGACGGGCAGGCCCTTGCCGGGCCGGCCGAAACGCTTACGATGTCGAGCAGGCTTGCACGATTCACGATGGTCGTCACCGAGGAGGCCGACGATGAGTTCACAGTGCAGTACGTGGTGCCGCCGACTTGGCGGGCTGGTGTTCGTGACGTGTGTTCTGTCGCCGGTGGGGCCTGCGGAAGGGCAGGGGAGGCGGTCGGACTACGAGCGAAGCGCGAAGCTGCGGACGCTTACCCGGAACAAGGTCTTCCGCGACCGCGTGGAGCCCAACTGGTCCAAAGACGCCTCGCGGCTGTGGTACCGCGTTCAGACGGCGCCGGACCGGCACGAATTCGTGGTGGTCGACGCGGCCAAGGGCGTCCGTCGCCCGGCGTTTGACCATCAGCGGCTCGCCAAGGCGCTGGCCGGGGCCGGCATCCGGGATGCCCGGCCGGAGCGGCTGCCGATCAGTCAGTTGGATATCGACCATGACGGGGGGAACCTGGCCTTCTGGGTCCGGGGGACGTGGTGGCAATGTGACCTGAAGACGTACAAGGTCGGCAAGCACACCGGCCGGGGCAAATGGGGCGGCCCCGAGCGGCTCCGGCCCGTCGGCAGCGGCCCCAGGGCCAGCCGGCGGAGCTCGGCCCGCACCGAAGTGACCTTCATCAACCTGACGAAGGGCAAGGTGCAACTGTTCTGGCTGGACACCACGGGCAGGCGGCGGAGCTACGGGAGCGTCGCGAGCGGGGCAACGTCTCACCAGAACACCTACGCGGGCCACGTCTGGCTGGTGGTGGACGCCAAGGGCAAGCCGCTGGGCGTCTACGAGGCCCGCAGGAATCCGACGACGGTCGGGATCACCGCCACGCCGGCCACGCAGCCTGCCGAGGCACTTCGGCCACCACGGAAGCCGAAGCGATCGCCGAGGGGGCGCGGGGGCAGGTCCTCCGCCCGCTCGCCCGACGGCAAGTGGACGGCCTTCACCAAAGACAGCAACGTCTGGGTCCGCCCCACCGGCGGCGGAGAGGAATTCGCACTGAGCACCGACGGCACGTCCGAAGACCGCTACGAGGGCCGGTTCTACTGGTCCCCGGACTCCGGACACCTCGTGGCCGTGCGCGTCCGGAAGGGCGAGGAGCACAAGGTGTACGCCATCGAGTCGTCGCCGCGCGATCAGGTCCAGCCGAAGCTGCACTCCTGGAACTACCTCAAGCCGGGCGACCGCATCGCGGTCTCCAAGCCGCACCTGTTCGACGTGGCCGGCAGGAAGCAGGTGCCGGTCAGCGACGAGTTGTTCCCCAATCCGTGGAGCATTCGGGACATTCGCTGGTCGGCCGACTCGAGCCGGTTCACGTTCGTCTACAACCAGCGGGGCCACCAGGTGCTCCGCGTGCTGGCCGTCCGCGCCGCCGACGGGGCCGTTCGCGCGCTCGTCGACGAGACCAGCAAGACTTTCATCCACTATTCCGGCAAGTACTTCCTCCGCTGGCTCGACGAGACGGGCGAGCTGATCTGGATGTCGCAGCGCGACGGCTGGAACCACCTGTACCTGTACGACGCGGCCACGGGCACCGTGAAGAACCGGATCACCAGGGGCAAGTGGCTCGTGCGCGGCGTCGACCGCGTGGACACCGAAAAACGCCGGGTCTGGTTCCGCGCCGGGGGCATCCACCCCGGCCAGGACCCATACTACATCCATCATGCCCGGGTGAACTTCGACGGCACGGGCCTGACCGTTCTGACCCGGGGAGACGGCACGCACGACATCGATTCCTCGCCCGACGGACGGTTCTTCGTCGACCGGTACTCGCGCGTGGACCTGCCGCCGGTGACCGAGCTTCGCCGGACGAGCGACGGTGGACTCGTATGCCTGCTCGAACGCGCCGACTGGAGCGAACTGCTCAAGACCGGCTGGAAGCCGCCCATCCGCTTTGCCGCCAAGGGCCGCGACGGAACGACGGACATCCACGGCGTGATCTACCGGCCGGTGAAGTTCGACCCCAAGGGCAGATACCCGGTCATCGAGAGCATCTACGCCGGCCCGCAGGGGTCGTACGTGCCGAAGGGCTTCCGCAGCTACTACGGGCCCCAGGCCATGGCGGAGCTGGGCTTCGTGCTGGTGCAGATCGACGGCATGGGCACCAACCACCGCTCGAAGAGGTTCCACGACGTCTGCTGGAGGGACTTGGCCGACGCGGGCCTGCCCGACCGCATCCTGTGGATCAAGGCCGCCGCCGCCAAGTACCCGTACATGGACGCTGCGCGGGTCGGCATCTACGGCGGCTCGGCCGGCGGGCAGAGCGCCGCCGGCGCCGTGATGCTCCACGGGGACTTCTACAAGGTCGCCGTGGCGGACTGCGGCTGCCACGACAACCGCATGGACAAGATCTGGTGGAACGAGCAGTGGATGGGCTGGCCGGTCGGGCCCCAGTACGCCGCCAGCTCCAACGTCACGCTGGCGAAGGGGCTGAGGGGCAAGCTGCTGCTGATCGTCGGCGAGTTGGACCGCAACGTCGATCCGGCCTCGACGATGCAGGTGGTCGACGCCCTGATCAAGGCCGACAAGGACTTCGACCTGCTCGTCGTTCCGGGCGCCGGTCACGGCGCGGCCGGAGGGCGCTACGGCCGCCGGCGCCAGGCCGACTACTTCGTCCGCCACCTCCTCGGCGTCGAGCCCCGCAGCCGGCCTTGACGGACAACACGGACCTCATGCCGCACGGGAAAAGGGGACGGGCTACTTTTTCGCGCCCAGGACCGGCAGGCGAATCCTGCCGGCGAACATGCCCCTGGGAAGATGGGAATCGCAGACGGATCCCGAAAAAGCAGCCTGTCCCCTTTTTCCCGTCACGTTGGCCCCGCGGTTCGCGTTTCAGCCTTCCTTTGGCAGGCCGCGATGGTATACAGAGCAGTGCTTCGCCAGCCATGGTCCCCACGCCTTGGCGTCAGTGCCGAAGTCCTGTCCCGTCATTCTCCTCAAGTCGTCCACTGCCGCCTCGATCGACGAATACGGTGAACCTCCATGGTATGGTGCCCCACGCCACGAGCGTTTCCCTTGCAGATACTGCAGGGCTAGTGATATTGGATGAATTCTCATTCTTGCTGCGCGAACGCCAGCTATCACTTGTGGGAAAGGCCGCGGGCCTCGTTGCGGTTTGAGACGGGTTGTTAGACCCGTCCACTGGAGGCAGCGACAATCGAACCCACGTCCCCCCGATCGTGGACACACCGGGGCGGGGTGGACCCCACGAAAGCGGCTGCGGCCGGCAGCGAGATGGATCCGCAGCATGATGTGGGGTTGCACGAGGTTCTCCGTTCCGCCTCCAGAAATCGTCAGCACGGTTGCGGCGCGAGGGGCTAAATGCCCTTCGGCCGGGTCGGGACAGGCAGCGGGTTCGGGGACGGCCGGGCGCGAAGATCCGTGCTCCCATGCGCCCCCCTCAACGTGCGGACCTCGGGCCGTCGTAGTCGTAGGTGAACCAGTCGATGTCGATGTGGCCGGCGGGCTTGCGGGTGTTCCAGCAGTGCAGGCCAATGCGATCGCCGCGCCAGCGGCCGAAGCGAATCGTGAAGCTGCCGCCGAAGCGGGTGAAGTCCTTGCCGTCAAGACTGTAGGCAAAGTGCGCCGTCGGGCCGGCATTCTCGGTGCGGAGGTAGATCACGTCGGCCTCGATGGGCCCTCCGAGCGTTCCCTTGCCGTTCGCGTCGAACTTCAGGCGGCGGGCGCCGTCGGCGCCGGCGACAATGCTGAGCAGGTGGTACTGGCCGCTGTGGCGATTCAGCCCGGCCTCCTGCCCCGCCGCCATGCCGCTGATGTCGACGCGGGCCGTCGCCGTGCCCCTGCCTCGCCCCATGAGGCGCTGGCTGATCGTGTTGCAGGCGTTCCAGAAGCCGCCCTTGCCGACCGGCACGCTGGCCTGGAGCCGCAGCCACCCCGGCCGAGCGGTCAGCGACCAGCGGTCGTCCCGCGGGTTGTGGTTCCACTGCCACTGCGGCGAAAGGGCGCGTGAATCGAACGTATCATCGGTCTGCGGGGCGGCTACCGGATGCCCGCCGATCGGCTTGCGGGCCTTCCAGACCGTGTTGCCGATGCCGTTCCCGTCGGCGTCCTTCCCGAGCACCGGCCAGCCGTCCTGCCACCGGACGGGCACCAGCCACTGCGAGCGGCCCTCGAAGGACTCCCCGGTCGTCGCCCCGGCAAGGTCGCCGGTGGCCTTTCGCCGCGTCTGGACGAGTTGGTGCGTGTACCACCACGAGCCGTCGGCCGCCCGCACCAGCGCGCCCTGACAGACGCTGCGGTCCACGCCGCTGCCGCGCTCCATCACCACCTTGCGCTCGAAAGGGCCGTAGGGGCTGTTCGTCTTCGAGCGGAGCACGATCTGCTTGCGGTCGTTGCTTCGCCACTCGGCCATGAAGATGTACCACACGCCGTTGACCTTGTAGATCTTGGCCGCCTCGGCGCCCGGGCCGCGATAGATCGCCTTGCCCTCGTCGAGCAGCTTCAAGCCGTCCCAACTCATCTTGAACAGTCGCGTCTGGTTGGCCCGCTGCCTGGCCGACGGGTCGCGGCCGAAGTTGCAGACGAGGTACGCCTGCTTCGCCTCGTCGTCCCAGAACACGGCCGGATCGGTCCAATGGCGCTTCTCGAGCATGCACACGGGCTTCGTCCACGGGCCGGCGATCTCCTTCGCCGTGCTCACGTAGAGGCCGCTCGAGGCGTCGATGAAGTAGCAGTACCACTTGCCCCCGTGGCGGGCCAGGTCGCCCGCCCAGACGCCGTGGGCGTAGCCGGCCATCCGGTCCCAGTTGTACTTCGCCTCCCACGTCAACTTCTCCCAGACGTGGCCGATGATCCGCCAGTTCACCAGGTCCTTCGATTCCAGCAGCGTCATGCCCGGGGCGTAGTGATTCGTCGACGTGATCATGTAGTAGGTCTCGCCGGCCTGCTCGATGTCGACGTCGGGGTAATCGGCATTGAGGATGGGGTTGCGGTACGTTCCGTCGCCCTGGTCGCCCCACGTGCCGGTCTGCGGCTCGACGGCGAGGGCAGTTGAGGCCAGCAGCAGTGTTACGGTCAGTCCAATGGCGATCGCGGTTGGCATGGCAGCACGCTCCGTTGGGCCGGCACTTCCGGGCCGGCATCTCCAGTCTAACACTTGTCAGGTGTGGCCTGAACGGGCACTCGAAGTCGTTTCGTTGGATGATACCATAGCGGTTCCCCGCAGGCCCGATCCATCACGGATACGTCGATGGAGTCCGATTCCACGCCCCGCCGGCTCCGGCGTCAGGATCACACCGGCGGAGGTCCCCTTCGGCAAGCCGCCTGAGGAGGCTCGCCAAATCGCCGGCTTCTCGGTAAGCCGCGGGCCTGCCGGCCCTTTCGTCTCACGGTCTTCCGGCCGGACGCTCGTCCGCTCCGACGTCGGGTGGGCTGCGCCGCTTCTGCCCGTCGAAGTCCTCCGGGACGTCCTTCAGCAAGCGCCCCTTCCCGAAGGCCGCGGCGGCCTTGTCGGTCAGGTGAAGGTCGCCGACGGCCGGGTCGGCGAACCACCCGGTGCAATCGCCGACGACGTTGCCTCCGGAGGCGACGCCAGCCTCCAGGCTCGCGCGGCCGCGGACGACGTTGTTGAAGAATCGCCCGCCCCGCGAGCCCTGGAAGAAGTGCACGCACCGGGGATGCTCGGCGCTGCGGGCGACGACGGTGTTGTGGCAGACGCTGCTGTCCACGGTGCGGCACATCTCGACGGCCTTGCCGGCGCCGGCGACGATGAAGTTGTTCCGCACGATCCCCCGGGTCATGTGAGGGCGCGTCCCGCTGGGGTTGCCGAAGCAGATCCCCCGGTCGCAGTGGAGGATGATGTTCCGCTCGGCGACCACGTCCTCGGAATGCACCCAGATGAAGATCGCTCCCCGCCCGCCGCCGTTGCGCCCGCGGATGCCGACGAAGACGTTGTCGGCGATCACCCAGTCCTTCAGCCACATCATGTCGATCCCCCCGACGTAGTCGCCGCGGAAGGGATCGGCGATCTTCTTGCGGTGATCGTTGACGAACAGGCAGTAGCGCACTTCCCCGCCGGTCGGGCGCTTGCGGAGGATCTCCTCGCGGTCGGGGCCGATCGGCTCGTGGCCGTACTTCGGATGGGAGCCCTTGATCCCGCGCGTCCAGATGTTGTGGAACTTCACGTTGTAGACCCGCGTCCGCTGGGCGCCGACATGCGGGGCGATCTGCACGCCGTGGCCCTCGCACTCGCGGCAGGTCAGGTCGGCGACGAGCACGTCGTTCGCCCCGGCGACGAGGATGCACGCGTCGCGGCGCCCCCGCGCGGTGCCGCGCTCGAGGACCACCTTCTCGCGGTCGCCGCTGGCACCGCGGAGGCTCACGCCATCGGTGGAGACTACCACCGGCCGGTTCAGCCTGTACCGCCCGTCCGCCAGCAGGATGGTCGTGCCCGGCTTGCAGGCGCGGACCGCCTTGTACAGCGCCCCTGCCGTCGCGACGCGCACGATGGGCTCGCCGGGCCTCGGCAGCCGCGGCGCCTTCGCCGCGACCTTCAGCACGGCGGCCACGTCCACCTTCGCCTCACCGCCCGGAATCGCCGCCGCGAGCATCATCGCCCAAACGCATCCCATTGTGCGTCTCCGATGAGCGCCGAGCCTTCGGCTATCCGCCGTCAGCCGTCAGCACTCGGCTGTCCCCGGCCCGGCCGCCGGCGAATCAGCGCCAGCCCGCCCAGGGCCAGCAGCGACAGGGCGCCCGGCCCCGGGACCTTGTACTCCACGATGGTCATGGCGAGGTCCTCCCCGGTCGCGGCTCCCTGACGATAGGCCCGGCCGTCGGCGTAGCGCTCCCAGGGCTGCTGCACGAAGGGCGTGAACCCCGCCGGGCAGAGCACGTCGATGCAATACGTATTGCCGGGAACCAGCGGCGCCTCGTCGGGGCCGTAGCTGACGCCGATCAGGTCCGTGCTCGATGCGAAGTATGCCCCCCGCGTCGTTTTCGTCGGCCCGACCTGCGGCCCGGCCGGGCCGGACTCGCGGATGATCCACGTCAGCTCGATGTCCTCCTGGGCGCCGGCCGCGAACACGTCCGCCGCCGCCAGCGACCTCCCCGTGGCCACGAAGCTCTGGCTCCACCGCGTGTCGTTCCGGGAGCCGTCGAAGTCGCCCGGCCCCGGCGACCGCGAGGTGTGCGTCACCATCTCGCCGCGATCGACGAACACCGTGACGTTCAGGTCGAAGTTCTGCGGGTTGCCGTTCTGATCGTACGCTCGGCCGCCGGTGTAGCTCTGGGCGTCCTTGTTTCGCTTGTAGATCGCCATCCCCCCGTCGATGTGGATGTTCACGGCATACCTCGTGCCCGCACTCAGGGGCACCTCGCCGGACGCCCACCGCACCCATTCGTCGGAGTCGGAGGCAAGCTGGTTGTCGCTCGCGCTGCCGATCGGCGTCCAGCTCCGCACGTCGCCGCCGTTGTCCTCCAGGATCCTCACCCGCGCCGTCTTGTCGCGGTACATGCCCCAGCCGGCCATCACCCACGAGACGCCGCGCACCGACGTGCCCGCAGCAGTGAACGTCTGGTACCAGTCCCACTGACAGTCGGTCCACTGGCCCGAGTCGCGGAAGTAGGTCGAGTAGTCCACGTCGAGCTCGACGTCGAGGTGCGTGGTTTGCCCGTCGATCACCTCGACGTCCGGCACGACCTTGGGCGAGGCGAAGAAGTCCGGCTGGCTGACGTAGAGCGAGTACGTCCCGGCCGGAAGGTCGCCGACGCGATAGTACCCGTCCCCGCGCGGCGGCTCTCCCGGCGGCGCGCCCAGCCGCCGGCACGGCCCGACCAGCGAGGCGCCCGACGGGGAGACGAACAGGTCCCACTCATAGAGGTGCTGGTAGCCCCCGCCGGGGTTGCCGGCGATTCTCTCGAACCGCCCCTGGCCGCTGATCGCCCCGGAGCCCAACGCGAGCTGCGCGGTGAGCAGGGCCGTCAACGCCGCGGCCAGGGGCGGTCCTGTCAGGGAGATCCTTCGCTGCACGGGCGGGCCTCCTGTTCTGCGTCGAGCGGATCGAGCTTCGAGCACGAGCTTCGCCGCGGTCCCTTCTCCACGGCCTCCACGGCCTCTGCGGCCAACCTCAACCCTCTATTCTACACGGCACCTGGCCGCCCCTCAAGGCACGTTTTCCTCCTCGCAGGAGAATGGGTGCGGTCGGCTGGCAGTGGCGGGTGTGACGTTGGCATCACCGTCGGGCTCGCCCCGGCGGGATGATGAGTGGCATCCAGGAGGGATTGCCGGTCATCGACGCCGCCGTCGGGCTTGGCCCGGCGGGGCGACGACTGCTCCACGGCCCGTTGTCCTCGCCTGACAAGTCACGGCCCCGCCGGGCCAAGCCCGACGGTGGCCAAGCCAACGGACATTCCCAACGAAAGCCGACCACACCTCGAGAGAATCGTTCCGCATCGCAGGCCCCGCACTCCCGGTCGATTCCACGACCGAGACGGTCGTGGGACCCACGGGCAAGATGCCCGTGCCACCATACTTGTCAGGTCCCGGGAGACGAGATACAATAACTATGAGAGGTCGCGAAGGGCCGCGGACCGGCCAGAGGGTCGGTGTTCCCCTTGAGGAGGAGACGGGTGATCGACAGAGCCAGTATCACGGCGCCGGATGGGCAGTCTCCCAGCGAGTACACCACGCGATGCGGGTGGATCGACTGGGGCCACGCCACGCCCAACCGCGACGACGCGGTCTACACCTGGGCCCAGTTCCCCCATCCGATCCGGGCGGGCCAACTGCCCCTGGAGCTGCATACGATCCGGCCGTCGCTCCGCGGGGCCGCCCGCGGCATCGGCATCCCCTTCCCCGACGGCTACCTCATCCGGCACGTGCCCGTCATCTCGCACGGCGCGCACCAATCGCTGCGAGACGCCGTCACCTTCTACTACAACGTTCCCCGCGGCAGGACCGAGGAGGAATACAGGAACCGCTACTACCACATGTACCAGCGCGGCTGCCATCTCGCCGAGGCCTACCAGTCCCCCCACCGCGGGCTGACGGCCGAGCACAGCGTCAACAGCTTCGAGGACCTGGTGTCCAATCTCATGGCCTTCTTCGCCAACGTGATGGGCCTGGCGCCGGGTCGGTACGACCGGCCGGCGGACCACGGCCGGCGGGAGCGCGCGGCCATGAGCGCCATCCGACACCTTGCCGGGGGCTTCGAGAACCGCGACACGCGGGTGGCCGTCTCCACCGCGGTGTTCGAGGGCATGCACTCCATCCAGGCCAGCCTGCGGGCGAGCAACTGGACGCACGCGTACCTCTTCAACGACCTCGTCCCGGCCCGACAGCGGCCGAACTCGTTTCGCGGATGGCATCCCCTGCCGGAGATCATCCGGAGGATTCAGCCGATCCCGTCCTACTGCTTCCCCCACGCGGTCCGGGACCGCATCGGGCGCCTGCTCGAGCGCGGGGGAGACGCCGCCGAGTGGGTCCGAGGGCGGGGAGCGGACACCGGGCGCTGGATCCGCGACCGCGTTCGGCGCAGCCCGGCCAGCGGAGGAGGCGGCGAGGGCGCGCCGACCGGCGTCGGCGACGGAGCCGTCCCCGGCGTCGAGGGCGCAACCCCGCCCGACTGATCCTGATTGCGAATTGCGGATTGCGGATTGCGAATTGTCTGTCCTGAGCGTGTCGAAGGGCGAATTCCGGATTGATGTCGGCCCCCAATCGTCCTCGCCTGCCCTGTCGTAGATCCTGCCTTCGGCTCTGAGGCTCAGGCTCGAAGAGAGCTTGCCGAGGGGAGCGTAGTCGAAGGGTCCTCGTCCTCGGCCTCGGCCGTTTCTTCTCCGGGTTCCGTGTTCCGAGTTCCGTGTTCCGAGTTCCGGGTTCCGAGCTCCGCGTTCCGAGTTCCCGGTTCCGAGTTCCCGGTTCCGGGTTCCGAGTTCCCAGTTCCCGGTTCCGAGTTCCGGGCTCCGAGTTCCGGGCTCCGAGTTCCGGGTCCCCAGTTCCCGGTTCCGAGTTCCGCTCTCCCCCTACTCCTTGCTTTGAGCATTCGGCATTGTCGAGTAGCCTCAGCACGTTGCCGCTCCGAGGCCCTCTCGGAA
>CAYRVX010000091.1:0-27954 GCA_964427875.1 uncultured Planctomycetaceae bacterium | reverse complement strand
TTCCGAGAGGGCCTCGGAGCGGCAACGTGCTGAGGCTACTCGACAATGACGAATGCTGGCGGGCGCCAAGGCTGCGGTCTGCCGCCCAGGAAGCCCCAAGGGGGCGAGAGGACCTGCCTGCCGGCAGGCAGGTTTGGCCGGGGGCGCGAGCCCCCGGAATGCAGGCAATTAGCAAACGAGCCCCGAAGGGGCGGAAGGAACGTACGACGCCATGACACACACCGAGAGAATCTCCAGACGGCGGTTCATCAAGCGGGCCGTAACGGTCGCTGGTGCGGCCGCGGCGGCGCCGACCATCATTCCGGCCGGCGCCCTGGGCAAGGACAAAGCGGCCGCGCCCAGCGAGAGGATCGTGCTGGGCGCCATCGGCATCGGTCCGCGCGGCCGATACGTGCTGAACTGCATGCTCGCCGAGCCGGACGTGCAGTTCGTGGCCATCTGCGACGTGCAGGCCGGCCGCCGCCAGCAGGTCAAGGCCATGGCCGACGGCAAGTACGGCAACACGGACTGCGTGATGTACCGCGACATGTTCGAGCTGCTCGCCCGGAAGGACATCGACGCCGTGCTGGTGGCCACGGGCGACCACTGGCACGCGCTGGCGTCGATCCTGGCGGCGAAAGCGGGCAAGGACGTCTACAGCGAGAAGCCCTGCGGGATCACGATCGGCGACTGCCAGGACCTGGCCGACACGATGCGCCGCTACGGGCGGGTGTTCCAGGCGGGCACGCAGCGGCGGAGCATCGACAACTTCAGGTTCGCCGTTCACCTGGCCCGCAGCGGCAAGCTCGGCAGGCTCCATACGCTGCACGCGTCGATCTACCGGCTCCAGGTCCTCTACGACTGGCTGCCCGCCGAGCCCGAGCCGCCGGTGGACGTGGTGGACTGGGACCGCTGGCTCGGCCCGGCGCCCTGGCGGCCGTACAATCGCCGCTATGTCCAGGGCCGTTGGCGGAAGTACTTCGACTTCGACTCCGGCGCGACGCTGCTGGACTGGGGCGCCCACACCGCGGACCTCTGCCAGTGGGCCAACGACGCCGATGAGACCACGCCCGTGTCGTACGAGCCCGACGGCAACACGATCTACGCCCGGTACGCCAACGGCGTGAAGCTGGTGATGCGGCACGGCGGGTTCCGCAACGAAGGCCGGTGGCTCGGCCTGGGGACGTGCCCCGTGCGGTTCGAGGGCGACGAGGGATGGGTCGAGACCGGCGACAGCGGGAGAATCGAGGCCCACCCCAGGTCGCTGCTCGACGAGCGGAAACGCTACACCGTTCGCGGCACGCACCCGGCGCAGCACACGCGGAACTTCTTCGACTGCGTCAAGAGCCGCGCCCGGACGGCGGCGCACGCCGACGTGATGCGCCATTCGCACATCGCCTGTCACGCGGCCGCCATCGCCTGGCTGCTCGGCCGCAAGGTCACCTTCGATCCCGTCAAGGAGGCCTTCGTCGGCGACGACGAGGCCAACCGCATGCGGACGCGCGCCAGGCGCGCGCCGTGGCACGCGTAAGCGCCGGGGCGCAGGGGCCCCGGCGACGGACGAGGCCATCCCACGAAAGGTAGACTCATGAACGTTCGGCGACATGGCATAGCAGTGGCCCTGGCCCTTCTGGGCGTATTGGCGGCTTACGCGCCCCGCGGCGCCGCGGGGGCCGGGGAAACGGGCCCGCAGGACAAGCAAGAGCAGCGGCTGCTGGCGATCCTGAAGTCCGACGCGCCGCTGTTCGACAGGGCCAGGGCGTGCCAGCAACTGGCCGTCGTCGGCGGCAGGAAGGCCGTCCCCGCACTGGCGGCGCTGCTGGGCGACGAGCGCCTCGGCGACTACGCGCGGTTCGCCCTCGAGCCGATCGACGATCCGAGCGTCGACGAGGCGCTGCGGAACGCCCTGGGTCGCCTCGAGGGCAGGCTGCTGGCCGGCGTGGTGACCTCGATCGGCGTCCGGCGCGACACCAAGGCCGTCGGCGCCCTGGCGAAGCTCGCGCGCGGCGGCGAGAAGGCGGCGGCCTCCGCGGCCCTGGCGGCGCTGGGGCGGATCGCCACCAACGAGGCGATCGAGGCCCTCCGGCAGGGGCTCGCCAAGGGCCCCGCGCCGCACAGGACGGCCGCGGCCGACGCCTGCCTGGCCGCCGCCGAGCGCCTGCGGGCCGCCGGCGAGCAGGAGGCGGCCGCAAGCCTGTACGACGCCGTCCGCCGGGCCGACGTGCCGCCACACGTGCTCGCCTCGGCCGTCCAGGGGGCGATCCTCGCCCGCGGGCAGGGCGGCCTGGGGCTGCTCGTCGAGGCCCTCAGGGCCCAGGACCGCGAGGTGGTGCGGGCCGCGATGGGCGCGGCCCGCGAGCTGCCCGGGCGTGCGGTGTCCGAGAAGCTCGCCGCCGAGCTGGGCCGCGCGCGGCCGGCTGTCCAGGTGCTCCTGATCGACGTGCTGGCCGACCGCGGCGACCCGGGCGCGCGCAAGGCGATCGGCGCCCTGGCCGCCGGCGACGCGCCGGCCGTCCGCCTGGCGGCGGTCGAGGCCCTCGGGCGGATCGGCGACGCGGCCGCCGTGGGGATCCTCGTCAAGGCCATCGGCGCCGGCGGGCAGGAAGCCGCCGCGGCATCCAGGAGCCTGCGGATGCTCCAGGCCCCCATCGTCGACGAGGCGATCCTCATCAGTATGAAGGACGCCAAGGCAGAGGTGTGCGCCGAGTTGATCGACGTGCTGGTGGCCCGGCGGTGCACGGCCGCGGCGGGGGCGTTACTGCCCTACGCGGCCGGCCCCGAGGAAAACACCGCCCGGGCGGCCCTCAAGGCGCTGGGCGCCCTGGCCGAGCCCGAGCACCTGCCCAACCTGCTCCGCCTGCTGGTGGAGGCCAAGGGCGACCGCCTCCGCAGCGAGGCCGAGAACGCCGTCGTCCAGGTCGCCGGGCGGGTCCCCGACGCGGCGAAGCGCGCGGACGCGGTCCTGGCGGCGCTGTCGTCGGCGGCCCGGCCGGCTGCGCGGTGCGGCCTGATCCGCGCGCTCGGGCGGATCGGCGGGGCGAAGGCGTACAAGGCCGTCGCCGCGGCGGCCGACGACGACGATGAGACGATCCGCGATGCCGGCGTCCGGGCCCTGGCGGCCTGGGACGACGGGCGGGCGAAGGCCGACCTGTTGAAGATCGTCCGGACGACCCGCAACGAGACGCGCCGCGTGCTGGCGCTTCGCGGCTACGTCCGCCTGCTGGGCCTCGACGCCGCCCGCGGCGAAGCCCCGACCGTCCGGAAGTACGCCGAGGTGCTGGCCATCACCCGCCGCAACGACTCGAAGAAGCTCATTCTCGGCGGTCTGGCCGGTGTCGGCCACGTCGATGCGCTGAAGCTGGCCATCGAGCATCTTGACGACCCGGCCGTCGCCGCGGAGGCCGCGTCGGCCGCCGTGACGATCGCCCGCGCCGTCATGGGCGCCGACCGCGACGCCGCCCGGGCGGCCATGGAGAAGCTGCTGGCGGTCTCGAAGGACAAGCGAATCGCCGCCGAGGCCCGGCAGGTCATCGCGCAGATCGACCGGTTCGCCGACAGCCTCACCGCCTGGCGCGTCGCCGGGCCGTATGCCAGGAAGGGCGTGAAATACGACCGGCTGTTCGACGTCGGCTTCGAGCCGGAGAAGCCCGGCGCCAAGGGCGTTGCATGGCGGAAGCTGCCGGCCGGCACCGACCCGAAGCGACCGTTGATCTTGGACCTGCTCAAGGCCATCGGCGGCGAGCAGCGGGTCGCGTACGCCTTGACGTGGATTCACTCTCAGACGGCCCAGCCGGCGCGCCTGGAGCTCGGCAGCGACGACGGCGTCAAGGCGTGGCTGAACGGCCGGCTCGTCCATGCCAACAACGTCGCCCGCGCCGCGGTGGCCTACACCGACCGGGCCGACGTGACCCTCCAGGCCGGGTGGAACCCGCTGCTGCTGAAGATCACGCAGAACGACTCGGCGTGGGAGTTCTGCGCCCGCGTCTGCCGCCGCGACGGGCGGCGGCTTGACGGCATCCGCGTCGACGCCGCGCACGAGGGCGACTGGATGCCCGCCGCGAAGCGAGACAGGACCGCGCCATGACAGCCAGAAGGACCGTCTTCACCGTCTTCACCAAGCCGTGGAAGCAGACGCCGCTGGGCGAGCTTGCGAAGTCGGTGAGCGAGCTGGGCTTCGACGGCGTCGAGCTGCCCGTTCGCCCGGCCTTCCAGGTCACTCCGGAGAACGTCTCGAAGGCCCTGCCCCAGGCGGCGAGGGTGTTGGGCGATTTCGGCCTGAAGATCGTCAGCATCGCCGGGCCGACCGACGAGCGAACAATCGCCGCCTGCGCCGAGGCCGGCGTGGGCATCATCCGCATCTGCGTCGCGATCGATCCGAACGAGGGCTACCTCGCCGCCGAAGCTCGCCTCCGGCGCGAGTACGACGCCCTCGTGCCCATCCTGGACAGGTACGGCGTGACGGTCGGCGTCCAGAACCACTGCGACCTGTTCGTCCCGCACGCCCTGGCGATGCGGGGCCTCATCGGGAAGTACGACCCGAGGCACTTCGCGGCCGTGTGGGATCCCGCCCACTGCGCCCTCGACGGCGAGCGCCCCGAGCTGGCCGTAGGCATCGTCTGGAGCCACCTGCGCATGGTGAACCTCAAGAACGCCGTGTGGGTCCGCCGGGCCGATGTGGACGGGGCCGCGCAGTGGCGGCATGCCTGGGTCGCCGGCCGCGAGGGGCTGTGCCACTGGCCGACCGTCGCGGCCGAGCTGAAGAAACGCGGCTATCGAGGCCCCGTGTGCCTGACGGCCGAGTACGGCGAGCCCGGTCCCGTCGATCGCCTGATCGCCGAGGACCTCGCCTTCGCCAGGAGCCTGTTCGTGTAAGAGGGCCCGTCGGCACCGGCGCCGCCGGAGACCGGCTCACTCCAGCAGCAGCACGTCGCCTTCCGCCAGGCGGGGCAGCTCGATGGTGAGCGATTCGCCGGAGACCGCGAACCGAAGCGGCCGGGAGAGCATGGCCGAGGCGACCTTCCGCACCTTGCCCGCGCCGCGGACCGTGACGCGCAGGTCCTTCGCGGGCACCACGCCCGTGACGATCGAGGTCCCCCGGCCGCGCTTGCGATGGGCCGTGACGCGGTACGCCCAGTTCGCCAGCGTCACCGCCCGCTTGCCCGACGCGTCGTTGACCAGCAGCACGCCCTCGACCGTCGGCAGCGACGCGTCCACGACGGGCCGGACGCGCTCCAGGGCCGGCGCGGCGACGAAGGCCCGTCGGTCGGCGTCGAACTCCCGCGCCATGTTGAACGCATCGTGGCGCAGCGGCGCGCTGTACTCCAGGCCCGGGAAGAAGCCCACCACGTACGCCCTGCCCTTGCCGAACGCGTTGCAGGTCATGGCTGCGGTACCGTCGGCGAACCTCGCCAGCACTTTCGCCTTCGGCCCCGGGCGGAGGCGCTCGATTCCCACAACGGGGACGAACGCGCCTTTCGGCTTGTCCGCGGGGACGATCTTCGCGCCGTCCGGCACGGGGGCGAGGACCTTGCGGGGATCGCCGTACGATTCGATCCGCCCGGCCCCGTAGAGCGTCACCTGGTAGTACATCTCGGGGTCGTTTCGCCCGTCGAGGCCGAGCACGCCGGCCAGCTCATCCAGCGGGCGGTTCGCCTCGTCGCGCACGAGCCCCCAGCCGCTGGTGTACAGCGTGCCGCCCGCGAGGACCCACTGCTTGAGCTTCCGGGCGGCGGCTCGCGTCAGGTTCGGCCCGCTGACGTAGATGACCCTGTAGCGCGACAGGTCCTCCGTGGCGAGCATCCCCTCGTCGAGCGGGTCGACCGGGACGTGCGCGTGCGCCAGGGCCGTGTAGGTCCACTTGGCGTTCTCCCAGGCCGCGTCGCGGGCCGGGCACTTCGCCAGGCGCATCCACAGCTCGCTCGACCGCGGCTTGACCACGGCCACCTCCGCCGGGTGCATCCAGCGCGAGCCGTACAGCACGTCCTCCGTCCTGCCGAGAAGCGCCGCGGCCTTGCTGGCGAGCTCCAGGGCCTCGGGGCTCTGCGAGAAGCTGTCGCCCTTGTGGTAGTCCGGGCCGTAGGTGTACCAGTAGATCATCGTCGCGCCCCGGCTGACCGCGGCCAGCATGCGCTGAAGCGGCGCGCCGCGGTGGGGCTTGACGTAGACGCCGAACGCCTTGCCCATCCTCTTCGAGACGACGCGCCCGACGTCGCAGAGGTAGCTGTCCCAGCTCCAGACGCGCGGGCCGCGGTTGGACGTCTCGTAGACGAAGGCGTTGTCGGCCTGGCGGTAGAAGTTGAAGAAGTCCAGGCTGTGGCCCTTCATGAGGAACGTGTTGCCGCGGAGGGCGTAGGAGCGGACCCACGGCTGTCCGGCGGCGGGGCTGTCGCTCTCGCCGGTTGCGAGGGCCTTGCGCTTCGCGGCGTTGGCGGCGGCGAAGGCGTCGCGCAGCGGCGCGAAGAGCCTCGCGGAGGCATGGTTGTTGAACCGCAGCGTATAGTACGCCCGCAGCGCCTGGTACGGGTCGGCCAGGTCGCCCGGCGTGAAGGTGCGAGCCTTGGGGGCGGCGGCCCCCCTCGGGCGCCAGAGGCGCGCGGGGGCGATCTGGGACCAGGTCTGTTTGCCCAGGTCGGCCGGCTTGAGGCCGAGCGACTTGAGGAACCCGCGGAAGCCCTCGGCGCATCTCGGGCAGACGCTCAGGTGCCCTTTGCCCTCCGGCGAGCGGTCGAAGACGCTGCCGATCTCGTCGACGGTAAGCCCCCAGACGGCCCGGACGGGGAGCCGGAGCACTTCCAGCGACTGCTCGACGCCCGCCTTCGTCCGCTCTGCGACGCCCGGGGCGCAGGGGCAGCCGCACTCCGGGTCGTTCTTCCGCCCGGCGCGGTACGACGGCACGGGGTAGTTCATCACCGCTGCGATGCAGGCGCGATCGAAGTCCTTCGCGAAGCCTTGGCGCTTGCGGATCATCTCGTAGAGGAAGTCCGGCCCGCCGCGGAAGCCGTTGACGCCCAGGAGCCGCAGCGAGCGGCACTCGATCTCGACGATGGCCTTGTTCGTGTGGCGGACGCCGTAGCCGATCCCCGTGCCGTAGCCGCTGATGTTGTTGATGAGGGCGTACTTCCGCGGTCGCGGCCAGGGGGCCCAGGGAAGCTTCTCGAGCCGCTCCGCGCGCCGCGCGGCGTACTCGCGGATGCCGGTCAGCTCGGCGAGGAAGCTCGGATCGGCCGGCGTGCGCCCGCCGGCGAGGCGATAGGCGGGGATGACGATGCCCACCGTCCCGCCGTCCGGGCCGGCCTCGCGGAAGCTCTTGACGACCTTGCCCCGCAGGCGGAACTCGAACTCGAGCTCGGCGCCCGTGGAGTAGTCCACGCGGAGGCGCCGCCCGTCGGGCATCCGCCGCGTCCGCCCCGGCCGACCGGCCGTCACCGTCAGGAACATCTTCGCGGGCAAGCCCCCGTCCTTCGCGAGCGACCGGACGGGCAGCGGCCGGCACCACTGTCCGAGGGGCAGCTTCTCCTCGCTGAGGGCCCCGCGGATGACGTTGCCGCCGAGGCCCTCGCCCTTGCGACGCCAGTGAATCGCGACCGGCTCGGCGGGCGTGATCTTCGTCACGCGGACGCGCACGGTGAAGTCGTCCGGAACGACCCACGTGTCGTCCACGACGAGCACGTCGATCTGGTCGCTGTCGCGGCCGGGCGCGCCGGCCGCGCACGTCGCCGAAAGCAGCATCGCCACCCACCGGAGCATGGTCCCACCTTTCCAGGATGCCCGCGCCGCGGCGCCGAAGGCAAACGGACGGTTCTGTTTTGCCGGCGCTGGCGGTATCGTACCAGACCGTGGCAGGAACGGGCCTGAAAGAACTGATCTCCCTGGCGGAGGGCAAGCGGCTCTGCCTGCCGGCGTTCGACGTCGCCGGCGGGCAGGCGGACTTCCTGCTGGGCGTGCTGGGCGCCTGTGAGGCCGCGCGGTGCCCGGCCGTGCTGCTCGTCTACGCGCCCGCCGAGCCGTACGTGAGCCTCAAGGCCTGCGCCGACGTGGTTGCCTCCTGCGCCGAGCAGAGCAGCGTGCCGGTGATCCTGCATCTCGACCACGGGCGCGATGAGAACGTGGTAGCCGACGCGCTGGAGGCGGGCTTCGACGGCGTGATGTTCGACGGCTCGGCCTGGCCGCTGGAAGAGAACATCCGCCGCACGAAGGCGATGGCCGAGCTGGCCCACGCCCGGGGGGCGGCGATCGAGGGCGAGCTGGGCAGGATCGACGGCGGCGAGTTAACCGATCCGGCCGACGCGGCGACGTTCGTCCGCGAGACGCGTGTGGACCTCCTGGCCCCGGCGGTGGGCAACGCCCACGGGCTCTACAAGGAGCCGCCGAAACTGCGATTCGACCTGATCGAGCGGATCGCCGCGGCGGCCGGCGTGCCGTTGAGCCTCCACGGCGGAACGGGGATCCCGCTGGCGGACGTGCGGCGCAGCGCCCGCCTGGGCGTCCGGAAGATGAACCTCGCGACGGCGCTGCACCGGCGTTTCTCCGGCGCGCTCCGCTCGGCCGCCAGGGGGACCCCCGAAGAGGAGTTCCATTGGCGGAAGGCCCTGGCGGCCGGGCGGGCGGCCGTGGGGGCGATGGCCGCTGAATACATTCGGGAGCTCAACTGTGAGGGCCTCGTCTGATGGCGCGCGCCCCGGAGAGAAGGAAGGTCGTCGGCGTCGGGCTGGCCGTCCTGGATCACCTGCTCCTCTGGCGCGACGCGGCCGAGCCCGTGGCGGGCAACCGGATCATCGAGGTGGACACGCAGGGCGGGGGCATGGTCGGGACGGCCCTGGTGGCCGTCGCGCGGCTGGGCGGTGCGGCCGAGCTCTGGGGCACCGTCGGGACGGACTGGACGGCCGAGATGATCCTCCAAGGGCTTCAGCGGGAGGACGTCGACATCAGCCAGGTGCGGCGCGTCCAGGGGCGGCGCGGGCCGATGGTCGTCGTCTGCGTCGATCAGCCGACGGGCGAGCGGCACTTCCTGCACTTCACCGGCGCGCTGGCGTGCGAGGGGCCGCTCGGCTCGCCGGCGCGCCTGAAGGACGCCGGGTGCGTGCTGGTGGACCACACGCAGCCCCAGGCCGAGCTCCACGCCGCCGCGGACGCCAGACGACTCGGCATCCCCGTCGTGGGCGACCTGGGGCGAATCGACGAAGGCGCCCGCGACATCCTGGAGCACATGGACTGCGCGATCGTCTCGGAGGCCTGCGCGCGGGCGCTGACGGACGGAGACGACCTCCGCGACGCCTGCGACCGCATCCGCTCGATGGGCCCGGCCCGCGTGGTCGTCACGCTCGGCGAACGGGGCCTGGTGTATCTCGACGGCGATGACTTCGGCCGGATGCCCGCCTTCGCAGTGGACGTCGTCGACACGACCGGCGCCGGCGACGTCTTCCACGGCGCGTTCTGCTGCGGGCTGATCGAGGGCCTGGACATGCAGGCCAACCTCCGGTTCGCCTCGGCAACCGCCGCGATGAAGTGCACCCGCCTCGGCGGCCGGGCCGGAATCCCCAACCGCGACGACGTGCTCCGATTCCTCAAGGAGAGAAACGTCGATTCCTGAGAGCGAGGAAGCGCCGAGACGCAATGAGCCAACGGATCATGTCGCCCTTGGGACCATGTGTCCCTCAATGAATGCGGTCACCCGGTCCTTCCCCGCTCTGCGGGTGGCCACGGATACGACAAGCTCCTCGAACGTATGGTCGTCCACCTCCAGGTCGTAGCCGTTGAGGTCCAGGAACACGACGGCCGCGAGAACAGCCGTTCGCTTGTTCCCGTCGTGGAAGGCGTGAGCCTGGCAGATGTGGTACAGATACGCGCCGGCCATCGCAGCGATGGAGTCATGAAGGTACCGGCCCTCGAAGGTCGCCTGCGGCATGGCAACGGCCGAGGACAGCAAGCCGGGGTCCAGGACTCCATGCGTGCCGCCATGCTTCGTGATGGCCCGAAGGTTGAGCGAAACGACCTGTTCCTCGGTCAGGAATACCGGCTCTTCCATGGCCTACGCCAATCGCTTCAGGAGCTTGGCGAACTTCTTCTCCGCGCGCTCGGCCGCCGCCTCGAATTCCTCACTGTTCACGACGGGCTGGGCCGCCGTGACGATCAGCGACCCGCCGCTGACCGTCAGCTTGACCTGGCTCTTCTCGGTGAGCCCGAGGAGACTCATGATCGTGCGGTCCAGCACGATGGCGTTGCTGTTGCCGACCTTGACCAGGGATTTGACCATCGCGTTGCTCCCAGAATGTTCTTACCGCATTATAACACATCGGCTGCTCGAGCCAAGAGCCTTTATCTTCGCGGTCCGCAGAACGGCTACCCACGGCGACCGCTCGGGCGTTGCGCCGGGTTTCAGTTGAGGCGCTGCGCCTGACGGCAAAAGGGAGATCCAATGACCACGCACTTGACCCGATGCACGGTCCTGCTTGCTGCGATGACGACTTGGTGTTGGGTCCCGGCCAGCGGCATTCGGGCAGCGGGAGCAGAGGAGGCCGCTGCAACCAAGTGGTGGCAGCGCGGGCAGAGCGGACGGGTCTACATGGACGACTGGCGCGGTGAGTTCCTCCGAGGCGCGCGCGAGGTGAGGAAGACGATCGAGGTCCCGGGAAACGTGCAGGCGGCGGTGATCCGGTTCTGGTCCAGCCGCGGGGGCGCCAGGCTCCTCGTCAACGGAAAGGAGATCCCCAAGGACCCGAACGGCGGACCCATCCGCCACGCCGACATCACCGCCTGCATCGTCCGGGGCAGGAACACCATCGAGCTGAAGAACGTCGGCGAGGTGGTGGCCGAGGGCGGCGTCGTGCTCGAGGGCGGCAGGGAGGTCCCCTTCGCCACGGACGAGTCGTGGGCCGGCGGCAGGCGGGTCCAGGCCTCGCGCATCCGCCGGGAGGGCTCGCGCGGGTACATGGGCGACTACCACGTGGCCCGGCCGCTGGCGGTCACGAAGGACCAGAAGGCCCGGTTCGCCGTCAACCAGTGCAACCTCGCCCGGCGGCGGCTGGGCGACGACCTCCAGTTCGAGCTCTGGCGCCGCCGGGACCCCCGCCAGGTGCTCACGCTCGACAAGGACAGCGAGACGCGAGAGCACCGGGCGCGGATCCAGGCCCTGCTGACGGAGGCCCGCCCGGGCGTCGAGCGGGCCGAGAAGCTGATCCTCGCCGATAGGCCCGACGAGGCGTTGAAAGCCGTCACCCCGGCTGCCAAGAAGACGGAGCAGGCCCTGGCAATCTACACCGGGCTCATGAAGGCCCTGGCCGGCCGCGAGGCGCGGCGCATGGCCGATGCCATGGAGCGCGCCAAGTCGGAGGCGCGCCGGTACGCCCACCGGCAGCTCAACGGCTCGCAGGTCAACCGCCTGGGGTGGGTGGCGAGCTGCGAGCCGCTGGACAGCGACCCGGCCTTCTGGGAGCTCGACATTGCCCCGCCGGGCGCGAAGACGCTGGGCCTGGCCGGGCTGTGGTGGTTCCGGATCGATCCGAAAGGTCGGGGACTCACCTCGCCCGGGAAGATCGACTTCTCCGAGGCGGGCTTCCAGCCCATCTTCGCCCCCACCAAGTGGGGCTGGGAGCGATGGGGCTACACGAGCACCGACGGCGGGGCCGGCGTGAACAAGCCCTACAACGGCCTGGCCTGGTACGGCAAACGGGTCGTCGTGCCCGCATCGTGGGCCGGCCGCGACCTTCTCCTGCGCCTCGGCGACCGCTGGGGCAACAACGACTGGCTGGCCGTCAACGGCACGTACGTCAACCCGCCGGAAACGGACAAGCGGGGCAGCAACTCGGGCACCTTCGCGATCCCCGCGAAGCTCGTTCGTTTCGGCAAGGAGAACACGCTGATCCTTCGCGTCTACAACCACAGCAACATCGGGGGGATCATCAACCCGGGCCTGCGGCTGTCGGCGGCCGGGCGGGAGCCGGCGGACCTTCGCTCGCCCGTCGGCCCGGCCAGCGTGCGCGAGCAGACGTTCCGGACGAACGACGGAGACGTCACCCAGATCCTCTACTCCAGCGCGCTGTCCCCGGCGGTCGTCATGGCGACGACAGGCAAGGCGATCCGCCTGCACGGCTGGTCGGCCCGCGGGTATGCCGCGCCCGATCTCGTCGCCTTCATGGCCGGCCGCGACGTGAAGGTCCAGGCGATCAGGCCGGGGCGGATCGTCGCGCCGGCCGAGCTGAAGGAGAACTGGCTGCTCCTCTGGTCCCCGAAGCGCGGCAAAGACGTCCCGCGCCCGCTGCTGGTCGTCTTCGAGAAGCGGCCGCAGGAGATCCGCTGGACCGGCGACGCGGCCGAGCCCGCCGGGTTGGAGATTCGCTACCGGACACGAGGCCGGCGCATCGGGCTCGTCCGCCCGATCGACCAGCCGATGGGCCGAAGATTCATGGACGCCCAACTGGGCGACTCCCAGTTCTGGTCGCGGGCGCTGCTGCGATACCCGGTCGGCTACGCCGAGCAGGTCGCCTTCGAAGGCGACACGTGCAAGGTCCGCGTGGACTACGAGTACGTCGAGCTGAAGGACGACTGGGGCACGCAGCCGCTTTCGCTGGCCCCGCTGCCGATGCTGTTTTCCTACGCTCTGGAGCACAACTGGCCGGGCGCGAAGGCCGACGGCAGGATCATCGACCTCGGCTGCCGCGCGCGAAGCGGCTACTACCCGCAGATGGACTGCGGCACGTACCGCGCGGCCGTGGGGCAGACGCACGTCACGTACCGGTTCGACCGCATGGAGCCCAAGCGCCACCTGAGGGGCGTCGGCACGCTCGGTGAGGAGCGCCGCATCGGCCAGGAGATGTTCGTGAACCTGCACGAGTGGGGCTTCAACAGCTCCCGGCCGCAGATCCCGTTCCACTCCCGCGGCTGGGACCTGTTCGACGCGTACGTCCGCGGCGGCCCGGCGGAGAAGGCGAACGTCAAACTCGGCGGAAAGGGCGTGGAGTTTCTCGATGACATGATCGCCTGGCACCGCCGGCGGAACATGACGTGCGTGCTGAACTGGTTCTGGGACTTCGGCCGCGGGGGCTACAGCGACGCCCGCGGCCGGCAGATCGAGCGCTTCTGGGCGGCCATCGCCGAGCGCTACAAGGACCAGCCGAAGTGGGCGGTGGCCTACAGCATTCTGAACGAGCCGGCCGGGCTGCCCTGGGCCGTCTACGACCCGTTCATCCGGCGCGTCACCCGGGCCATCCGCGCGCACGACAAGGTGCACACGATCAGCATCGAGTCCGGCGGCGGGTGGGCCCAGCCGGAAGACCTGGACATGACCAAGCCCACCGGCGACACGAACACGATCTACCAGTACCACTTTTACGGCCCGCACAAGACGGAGTTCCGCGACAACCCGCTGTACCCCCGCTACAACCGCAGCGAGGACCGCTGGCGGTCGTACGAGGGCTGGGAGGAGCGGATGCTCTCGCCCATCCGCTTCCAGATCCGCCACCGCGCCGAGGTGTTCCACGGCGAGTTCGGCATCTCGCACCTCTCGGCCGAGGGGGCCGCCGAAGGGTGGCTCGAGGACGTCCTGGCCATCCATCACAAGTACCGCATGCACTGGAACTGGTGGCACTACAGCGGCTCGGGCACGTACCGCACGGGCCTGGCCGCGCCCGACCACGTCAACCCGCTGCTGGCGATCCTCCGGAAGTACGCGGCGATGACGCCGCCGAAGTAGCCGCCGCGCGGACCGCCGGAAGGAGTCGAGCCCACGAATTCCCAACGAATCTCACGAATCGAACCGCCTTATCCGTTATGATCCACGGGGCCCATGGACCGTTCTTCGCCAGAATGCACGACGCCTGAGGCAGCCCAGTCGCCCCCCGAGGTCGGCTGGCGCCGGCATCTGCGGCGGAACTACCTCGTCCATTCCGTCGAGGGCGGGCTGTTCTTCGGGGCGCTGAGCTTCATCAGCGCCAGCACGCTGCTGCCGACGATCATCCGCGACCTCGGCGGGCCCAACTGGCTCATCTCGCTGATGCCCGTCATGATGGGCGTGGGCGTGATGCTCCCGCCGATCTTCACGGCCCACCTGATCGACCGGCTCGGGCGGTACATGCCCCTGCTGCTGGTGACGGGCGTCTTCCAGCGCCTGCCGTACCTGCTGGCGGGCGCGGCGCTGCTGCTCGGCACGCCGCTGCTGGCGCTGGCGGCCGCCGCGACGGCGCCGCTGATCTCGGGCATCTTCTGCGGGGTGGGTTTCACGGCCTGGCAGCAGTTGCTCATACAGACCATTCCCGCCAATCGGCGCAGCGGCCTCTTTGCCGTCCGATCCATGGTCTTCTGCGTGATCGGTCTGGGGGCGGGGTGGGTCGTCCGCGGCGTGCTCGCCGAATGGCCGGGGACGAGGGGCTACGGCACGCTGTACCTCTGCGCGTTCGGCCTGCTGGTCGTCTCGTACATCGCCTTCGCGATGATCCGCGAGACGCCGCCCGCTTCGGCCGCGGAGGCCGAACACCTCGGGCTCCTGGCGAACCTCCGGGCCATGCCCGGCATCGTCCGCCGCGACCGGCGCCTGGGGCTGTTCCTTCTGGTCAGCGGGCTCATGAGCGGGATCTTCATCCTCACGCCGTTCCTGGCCATCCACGCGAGGGACGTTCTCGGCCGCCCGGAGAGCTACCTCGGCGACCTGCTGATCGTCCAGATGGTCGGCGCCATCGTGGGGAACTTCCTCTCGGGCTACCTGGGCGACCGTTTCGGCGGCAAGTGTGTCGTGATGATGAGCGCCGCGGTGTTCACCGGCCTGTCCATCGCCTCGGCGGTGGCCGCGTCGGACCTGGCGTTCCGCGCGGTCTTCTTCGCCTTCGGCCTGGCATACAGCTCGCAGATGATCGGCGGCAAGACGCTGTCGCTGGAGGTCTGCCGCTCGAGGCAGCGATCGACGTACCTGGCGATCATGGCCTTCGTGAAGCTGCTCTCGATGCTGGCGGCCACCGGCATCAGCGGGGCGATCTGGAACGGGTACGAGCGATTCGGCTACCTCGCCGCCCTGACGGCCGCCTGCGTCCTTGCGGCGATGGCGTTCCTCGCCGTCCTCCGCGAGCCGAGGAGGGACGCGGCGCCCGAGGAGTAGCGGGCGCCTCGCCGGAGGCGGGTCAGGTCGGGCCCTTCCGCCGGCGGCGGCGCCGGGGGCGGGCGATCTTTCGCACCAGGCCTCGCAGGCGGCTTCGCGTGTTCTGGCGGAAGACGCGCTCGAGCATCTCGTAGAGCCGCGGGTGCCCGGCGGCCAGCTCCTCGGGGGCCTCGAAGAAGTACTCCGTCGCGACGGCGAAGAACTCCTGCTCGTTGGTGAAGGCGTACTCGGGGATGTCCGGCCAGTCGACGTACTTTAGCCGCAGCTCCTCCCGCACCAGTTGCAGCCAGGGACGAAGGCATTCCCGCGGCAGCGACGCGGGCACGCCGTCCACGGCCCCGCCGGCCTTGTCGATCAGGTGGGCGAACTCGTGGATGCCGACGTTGTGCTTGTCGTCCGGCACGTCGAAGCCGCGGACCAGGTCGGCCTTGCTGAGCACCATCACGCCGTTGAACGCCCCGCCCGTGTTGCCGACCAGGCCCTGGATGCCGGCGGTCTCCCTCAGCTCGCCGGGGAACCGGAAGTCGAACTCCTCGCCCCGCACGATGACCTCGCGAAGCATCCCGTATTCCCACGCGGGCAAGCCGAAGATCGGGACCACCGCGCTGGCGGCGACGAGCAGCCGGCACGCGTCGTCCACCTCGCACCCGGCGGCGGTGATCGGCGTCTCGTCCAGGAAGACGGCCACCAGCTTGCGGAAGCGGTCCTGCTCCTCGTCCGTCAGGGTGGCGTAGAAGGCGACGCGCTCGTTGAGGATCCGCTCCCAGCCCTCGGGGAACGGGCGGGCCAGCACCGCCAGGCGCCGCCGGCCCCGACGCGTGCCGAAGCGATATGCCAATACCCCGGCGGCCGCCGCGGCGACGAGGACGATGAGGGAGACGCGCGTACTCGCAACGGCAAACCATCCCCCGGCGGCGACGGCCGCGGCCAGGAGCAGTGCCGCCACCCCGCTGGACCATCGGTTGGCTCGCAGGCTTTCGGGCGTGGGGATCATGCGCGTCGGTTGATGCTATCCGCCTCCGGCCGCCGGGCGGCTCGCCGCCGGCGACGTGGCCGCCGGGGCCCGGCCCGCGATCCTGCGCAGGAGGGCGAACTCGAAGTCGAAGACCTTGCGCAGCTCCGCACCGGGAACGATGTCGCCCGTGACGCCCATCTTCGCGTCGGTGAAGCGCGAGGCGAAGCCGATCACCCAGACGCTCCCCGCGCCCTTCCGCGCGACGGCGGCGACGGTCCGCCCGCCCAGCCTCGCCAGCGGCTCGCCCCCGGTGACCTCGCAGGCCGACGGTACGCCAACGGCCGGCAGGTCGCCGGTCCCGCTCAGCGTGCCCTCCAGGTGCGCCACGGGCGTCACCTTCAGGCCGAACGGATGAAGCAGGCTGTTGGCCGTGGACCTGGCGTTCGCCGGAGAGTCCAGCACCAGCAGCTTGCCTCCCGCCGAGACGTACTCGATGAGGCGGCGGCGGAACCGCACCAGCGTTGGCTGATCGCCGCCGCCGGGGTGCAGCACGACGACGACGTCCGCCTTCGTCGCGTCGGCCCCGGACGCGCGCCGGGTGAAGTACCCCAGCCGCAGGATGGACCGCTCGAAGAGCCCGAACTCGTCGTCCTTGCCGGCGATGAAGCCGTTCCTCGGCAGCCGGGCCTCGGAGACCGTGCGGTCCAGGGCGATGGTGGTCATGGGGCTAAGGGCCTTCGGCGGGGGCATCGCGGCCCGCCCGGCGGCCGGGACCGCCACCACCACGGCCGCCCAACCCAGCGCGCCCGCGGCCAGCAGCAGCGGCCAGCAGGTCTCCCAGGGCCGCCCGAGCGCCGCCGCGCCGGCCAGCAGACACACGCCCACCAGCACCAGCAGCAGCCGCGGGTCGAGCGCCTCGCTGCGGTGGTTGAGCCATTCGAGCATTCCGAGCATCAGCTCGCTCTTGCCCGGCTCGAAGAAGGCGAAGTTGGAGAAGATGGTGGAGTCGGTGAAGGCCACGACGCGCCCGGCCCCGTGGCGCGTGGCCCAGAGCTGCACGAACGGACCGTAGCGCATCTCCGGCTGGTCCTTCGCCTGCGGGTAGTAGTTCGGGGCGTGGTAGTTGGCGGAGAGGTTCTTCAGGCCGGTCGCCTGGATGACGGCCCGGCCGTCAGAGCCCGCAGGGTCGATCGTGCACGACGTGGCGAAGTCCAGCGGCGGCATGTGCTGGAGGATCGGATGCGGCGCCGGCGGCGGGGCGAATCGCTGAACGAAGACCGAGTCGATCCCGAACGCGCAGTCGTATCGGAACCTAAAGCCGAACTGCTCGGCGACCTGGTTGAGGTAGACGCCCGAGCCGTACACGCTGGTGTGCTCGCCCAGCAGCAGCAGGCCGCCGCCGCGCTCGACGAAGCGCCGGATGGAGGCGATCTCCGTCTTCGAGTAGCCGCCCGAGGGCACCTTCAGGACGAGCACGTCGCAGTCACGCAGGGCGTCCTCGCCGATCGGCTTCGTCTGGCGCGTCATCGTGTAGAAGCGCGAGCAGTAGTCGTACAGGCACGCGTAGTTGTACCCCGACGCGTGCCCGTACCACTCGGTGTCGAACGGCTTGTCCGTCCGCGTGGTGTCGAAGGACTTCCTCGGCCAGGGCATCTGCGAACGGTACTCGTCCACGAGCACCCGCCCGCCCTTGCGGGTGCCGACGGGCTCCCACACGACCGCGGCGGTCAGCACGGCCGCGGCGGCCAGTGCGACGCCGGCCGCGGCGGCTGGCTGCCACTTGGGCCGTGCGGCCCCGGCGCCGGCGGAGGGCGAATCGTCCGGCCTTTCGCCCGGGCGGACGAAGCGCCAGGCCAGCAGGACCGGCCCGGCCAGCAGGGCCAGGTGCACCCACGGGCTCCAGAACTGGCTCATCAGGTCCAGCGGCTGCTCGTAGGCGGTCCGAAGCGCCCGGTGCATGTAGACGGCCATGAGGATGACGGCCCGCATCGGCAGCCAGAGGACCACGCAGGCGGCCAGGCGACACGCGTAGCCGCCGATTTGCCACGCTCCGCGCCGCCCCGGCGAAGCCGTGCCCCACCGCCGCAGGGCGATCAGAACGACGCCCCCGACCAGGAAACACAACGTTACGGGGTCGACCAGCAGCGCCCAGGTGGCCCCGAGCGCGTGCAGGCGGCGCATGGAGAACAGCACGAGATCGCGGCCGTTCACGGCGGCCTCGATGCCTGCCAGGCCGCCCAGCCTGCCGAGCAGGTGCGCCAGCGAGTCCGGAAGGTCGGGCGAACGGGCGGTGAAGCTCTCATACGCCGCCATCGTAAGCGACTGGGCCAGCAGCACGACGCCGGCGGCCAGCGCCGCCGAGCCGACGCGCCCGGGCCACCGCCGCTCGATCGGCAGGGCGCAAAGCACCAGCCCCACCGCGGCCAGGAGCATGCCCGCCCGCCACGGCCAGGGCGCCAGCACGATGGCCGGGATCAGCAGCCCCGCCGAGACCAGCGCCACGAGCCGGCCGGGCCTCCGTTCGGCCACGCCGCCCAGGAGGACCGCGCCGACTGCAACGGCCGCGAGCCACGCCCACCAGTTGGCCTGGTGGTAGTAGCTCAGCCCCAGCAGCCAGGAGGCCGCCAGCAGCGCCGTGCCGATCCATGCGCGCTTCACGGCGATACCTCCTTCCCGCCGGGGTCGCCGGCCCGAGTGGTCGCCGGCTTGCCCGGCACCTCGCGGGGCGGGACCCACGTCTTCCTCTCGCGCAGCGCCGTCAGGAGCCATCGCCAGAAGTCGGCGTTCTCCCGGAGACCCTCGATCGGCCGACCGTCGCGGCGCTCGAGGTTCTTGTTCATCGCGAAGCACGTATCGCCGATGAGGACCGCCTTACCCTCCCCGAGCTCGCGAAGGATGATCACCGGCATCTCACGCTTGTCGCCTGCCAGTCCGTAGGCCTTCCCGCCGGTCTGCCACGGGTGTACGGGCTTGCCCGGGGATTCCTTGAACTGCGGCGCCGAGCACCAGACCGGCCAGGCCGCGTGGAAGCGGACGTACACGCGGTACTTGCCCGTGTCCAGGTAGGGCGCCTTGAAGTGCCCCATGGGCTGCGGCTCAGGTGCCTTCTCGCCCTTGGGCCCCGGCGGGCCGCTGCCGACGCCCATGTCGAAGCGCGCGAGCATCTCCCGGGCGGCCGCGCGGTGCTCGTAGCCCACCATGCAGAGGAAGATGCCCCCGCCCCGGACGAACTTCTCCAGGGCGTCCATCTCGGCGCGGGTGAACTCCTTCCGGGGCGCGATGCAGACGAGCAGCCCGGCCCGCTCGAGGCGCTCGGGGGTGAACTCCGGCAGCGAGAGCGTCAGGTACCCGTTGCGGATGAGCGTCATCTCCAGGCCGGCGGTCCCGTCGGGTCGCCACGACTCCTCGCTGTAGGCCCCCATGTGCGTGGCGTCGATGTAGGCCAGGTTGTTCGGCTTGGTGTTTCGCCCGTCGGGGAGCACCTGCGCGGCCTGATAGTTCAGGCCCGTGCAGACATACAGCGCCGCGGCCGCCGCGGCCGCCGCGGCCGCCATCCGAAGCGGATCCAGGCCCCACGCCAGCAGCGCCACCAGCCCCGCGGCCAGCACCAGGCCGATCGCCTGCCGCCAGATCGCCTGGCCGCTGCCCGGGCGGGAGGCAAGGTAGCCCAGCAGGCGAGACGTGAAGCGATGCGCCCCGATCGTGATGCCGTTGGTGATGCTCGACGTGTCGCCGAACGCGACGATCGTGCCCTTGCCGAGGGGCTGCTCGGCCGCAAGGACAAGGTCGCCGAGCTTCTCGCCGCCGTCGTAGCGGTGGTTTCCCATCATGGCCGGGCCGCCCTCGTCGCCGGGGTCGGCCCAGCCCCACCGCCCGACCAGCAGCGGCCGGGCGCGCCAGCCGAGCTCCATCGACGCGCCGATGACCGCGCCGAACTCGTTGCGCTCGTCCGGGATGCCCGCCGTGGCCGGGTGCGCCAGCGCCTCGTAGGAGTGCAGCCACCCGCCGACGGCGAACGTGGCCGAGTCGAACCGCACGCGCATGTCGGTCGGCTTGAGGACGTCGTTGAACCGGCTGTCACCGGTCTCCTTCTCCCGTACCGTGTGCTCCCCCATCACCAGCAGCGATCCGCCGCGACGGACGAACTGCTCGATGCGCTCGAGCTGGTTGGGGTCGCCGTTGGCGTCCCACGGCTCGTCGGGGAACAGCAGGATGAGGACGTCGGCGTCCTTCAGGTCGTCCCCGGATAGGCACTCGGAGGCGTTCGAGTCGGCCTTGGACCTGATCCACCGCCCGCCGAGGCTCTCGACGTACGCCGGCAGCATGCCGTACATGCCGATGGACAGCCGCCCGTAGTCGCCGTGCCTGGGCTTGTGCCAGTTCAGGAAGCCCTTCTCGAAGGCGACGACCTTCTTTCCCTCCAGCGAGCAGGTTCCGGCCGCCAGCGTCGTGACGAGGGGGATCACTGCGGCCAGGAGCACCGTCGCGGCCCACCGCGCGGGCCGGAGCCATCGCCAGGGCGCAGCCGGCCTCGGCGCATCCGCCCGCCGCGGCGTCCATCGCAGCATCGCGCCGGCGACGGCCAGGTGAACGCCCGCCGCCAGGGCGGGCAGGTTCCAGGGCACGAGCGTCCGCAGGGCGCCGGCCGGCGACCCGGTCTGCGGGCCGGACGCCTCAGGCAGCATCGCGAGGACCTCGCCCGCGAAGGCGACGACAATCAGGTAGAGGAGGTGGCCGCCCAGGATCGCCGCGGCGGCGGCGAGCCCGCGAGCCCACCGCGGGCGCGGCCCGCTCAGGAGCCAGGCCGCGTAGAGCCCGCCCATGACCACGAGGAAGTCCAGCCCCGCGAAGGTCGCGCCGACCCACAGCGGCCGGCCCGCCAGCGCGCCGACCAGGCGCCCCAGCAGGCCGCCCAACCGGTCGGCGGCGATCCAGACAACGGGAATCGACGTGCAGGCCAGCCGGTAGACACCCAGGACGGTGACGGCCAGCGCAGCCGAGACGATTACCCGCCTGCCGGCGCCGCGGCGCCCGAAGGCCAGCCCGCCCAACAGCACGGCGGCGGCGAGGACCTTCACCGGCGCCAGGCTCGACGTGGTCATCGCGGCCGCGACCGCGGCGGCGACCACCAGCAGCCCCAGACGCACCGGCGAGCGCGACTGATTGGGCCAGTCCGAGAGCACCGCGACCGCCAGGGCCACCCACACCAGCACGCCCCGCAGGCCGTGGGCGAGCAGGCCGGTCGAGCCCGCCGCCAGCCACGCCGCGGCCAGGCACGACAGCGCGATGACCACCGCGCCCCACGGCGGCGCCGGCGAGGGGGCCGGCGGGCTCAGTCCAGGAGACTGCGGATGGGCTTGCTTTGCTTCAGGCGACATCGACGCATCCTACCACGGGCTCGCCCAACGAGAAAGGGACGGCCTGATCGGCCGCCCCTTTCTCCACACATCCACAGAGTGGGAGGCTTTCGCCGGCTCGCCGCTAAGCCGCATGCGGCCGCAGGAGCCGACGACCTAGAAGGCTATACATCCGGCCCGGCCAACACGGTCGGGCACTTCACGTCCGCGATCGGGCAGATGCTCCCGGAGAGACTCACCGCCTCGTCGGTCACGCAAGGGCCCGGCGGGCACTGCGTGTCGATTACCGGGCAGCGCGTCTCACGGACGGGACACCGCGTGGGCCGGGGCGGGCAGACCGTCGGCTGCACGGGGCAGCGGGTCTCCCGGATCGGGCAGCGCGTCCGCACGCGGGGGCACCGGGTGTCTACCGCCGGGCAGTACGTCCTGATCGCGGGGCACTCCGTCCGAACGGTCGGGCACCTGGTTTCCGCGGCGGGACATTGCGTCCGCATCGGCGGGCACCGGGTCTCCTCGGTCGGACAGACCGTCTCCCGGACCGGGCATTCGGTCCGCACCGGCGGGCACTGCGTGGCCTCGGCCGGGCAGCGCGTCTCCCGAACCGGGCATTCAGTCCGGACCGGCGGGCACTTGGTCTCCTCGACCGGGCAGCGCGTCTCGCCGCCGGGGCAATCCGTCTCTACCACCGGGCAGAGGGTCTCCGCAGCCGGGCACTGCGTGAGCTGCACCGGGCAGCGGGTCTCCTCGGCCGGACAGCGAGTCGCCCGCGGCGGACATTCCGTCTCCACCGGCGGACACCTCGTCGCCACGGCTGGGCACTGCGTCCGCGCGCTGAAGGTGAGGCTGCACACCGTCTCCTGGACCGGGCAGCGCGTCTCCTGCACGGGGCACTGAGTCCGGACCGGCGGGCAGACCGTCACCTCGGCCGGGCAGTGAGTCTCGCCCGCGGGGCATTGCGTCGCGACCGCCGGGCAGATCGTCTCCCCGCCCGGGCACTGCGTTATCTGCACGGGGCAGCGGGTCTCCTCGGCCGGGCAGCGCGTCGGGCGCGGCGGACACTCCGTCTCCACCGGCGGGCACCGCGTCTCCACGACGGGGCACCGCGTCAGTATGCCGTACGGGGAGCACTGCGTTATCTGCACCGGGCAGCGCGTCTCCACCGGCGGGCAGACGGTCCGCCGTATCGGACATATCGTCTCCTCCGCCGGGCACCTCGTCTCGCGGACGGGGCATTCCGTCTGCACCGGCGGACATCGCGTCGCCTCGACGGGGCATCGCGTGTTGAGGGCCGGGCACTCGGTCTCGACCGGCGGACACCGCGTCTCCACGACCGGGCACCGCGTCAGTATGCCGTAAGGCGAGCACTGGGTGATCTGCGCCGGGCAGCGGGTGACTACCGGCGGGCAGACCGTTATCACGGCGAGACACTCCGTGGCGACCGGCGGACAACTCGTCTCGACGGGCGGGCAGCGGGTCGGCCTCGGCGGACATCTGGTCTCGACCGAGGGGCAGAACGTCTCGGCGGGCCCGCACTCGGTCGGCCTCGGCGGACAGCGGGTGTGCTCGGGCGGACACCGCGTCTCGCCGAGGGGACACTCCGTCTCAACGGGCGGGCAGCGTGTCTCGGCCGGCGGACAGCGCGTCTCTCTGGGCGGGCACCTGGTCTCCACGACGGGGCAGCGGGTCCGCACCTGCGGGCAGCGGGTCCGCACCGGCGGGCACTGCGTCTCCACCACCGGGCAGCGAGTCTCCGCCGCCGGGCAGCGAGTCCTGATCGCCGGGCATTGGGTCCGGACGACCGGGCACCTCGTCTCGCCGATCGGGCAGACGGTCCACTGCGGCGGGCACTGCGTCTCCACCGCCGGGCAGTGCGTCTCTCTCACCGGACACACCGTCCGCTCCGGCGGGCACTGCGTCGCCACGGCCGGGCAGTGCGTATCCCTCGCCGGGCAGATGGTCGGCTCGGCCGGACAGTGTGTCTCGCCCGTGGGACATACCGTCGACTGCGGCGGGCACTGCGTCTCCACCGGCGGGCAGTGCGTGTCCCTCGCCGTGCAGATGGTGTACTGCGGCGGGCACTGCGTCTGCACCGCCGGGCAGTGCGTGTCCCTCGGCGGACATACCGTCGACTGCGGCGGGCATCGCGTCTGCACCGCCGGGCAGTGCGTGTCCCTCGGCGGACATACCGTCGACTGCGGCGGGCATCGCGTCTGCACCGCCGGGCAGTGCGTGTCCCTCGGCGGACATACCGTCCGCTGCGCCGGGCACCTCGTCTCGACCCGCGGGCATCTGGTGAGCACAGGAGGGCACCTGGTCTCGGTGACCGGACATCCGGTAAAGCCCGGCGGGCACCGTGTCTCCACGACGGGGCACTGCGTGTCGCCCGCAGGGCACACGGTCGGCCCGGCGGGACATCCGGTCTCCACGACCGGGCAGATGGTAATCACCGCGGGACATTGGGTCTCCACCTCCGGGCACATCGTGGCCTCCACCGCGTTAACGGTGGGCCTGGGCCCGGGCCCGGGCCCGCTCTGTGCCCAGACCGGTGGGCTGGTACAGACCAGGCAGCTCAGCAGCACGAGATAGGACCCCCAACGAAGCAAGTTCCTGTCCATGCTCACTCTCCTTTTCCGAAAATCATCGGCACTGATTCGCATCGGACAATATATCCATCGGTCGCCGCCCGCGACGGGCAACGATGGGCACACAAACGGCGAGGCGTCTCCTTGATCCTGGCCGCAACCTTCAATGCCTTCATGAAGTAAGTGTACACATCCGTCCCGTTCGCGTCAAGAAGAAAATAGACGACCGTATATATTTTTTCCGGCCGCCGGTGGCGGTCTCGGAACAGGGCGCGGTTGAGCTTGGGCCGGCAGCGACCACAAGGCCCGTGTTTCCCGGCATTTCCGCTCGCCGCCATCGGCTCGCCGAGGGAGGCGGCGCCTCCGGCGGGCACGTCGCCACACTCGGTCCCGCCAGAGGCAAAATTCGGGACTGGCCGCTATAAACTCTTAATTAATAAGCTTTTACAAGCGATCTTGGGCAAAATGGGTTTGTTTCGTAAAAACACTTATGGCGTTTTGCCCCGGCCTCTTGCCCCCTGCGATCAGGTGGGGAGCGAACGTCTCCTCTTGCTACCATTATAGACGCGAAACGCCCCCGTGTCATCATTATTCTCAAATATTCTGAAGAATTTCTACTCTGACAAACGGCTCCGGCCCGGCGTCTGGCCGGCCCGCCGGGCCTCAAGAGCGCCTGGGCCGCCTCGGGACGCCGTTGTGCTGTGTTCGCTTCGACCGCGCAAGTCCGGTAGAATCGCGTACCAAGCTGTGCGGGTCCCGTCAGGAAGCCGACATGAAGCGCTCCGACAAGCGACATCGCCGCTTCCGGCCGGCCCCCGGTCCCCGGCAGAGGACGTCGCGGTCATCCGATGCAGCATGCGTCCAAGGGAGAATGACGGTGCGAGGATCGTTGGCGACATTGGGCTTCGCCGCCGCGCTGGCCACGTGGCTGGTGCCGACATCGGGAGCGGCAGACGGCGGGCCGGCCGCCAGGGGGGACGTCGTGCGGTTCGACTTCGAGTCCCGGGACCTCCAGGGATGGGAGAACCGAGCGTACCCCGAGTGGTGAAGAAAGAGTTCACCTGGCACCGGCAGAACGTCCTGGAACTCGCCGGGTAGTGCGTCTGGTCAGTATGTCCACTCATCGTGGCAGGCGGACAGTTGGTTGAGCTGCTGCCTGGTGGACCGCCACTCACCCATTCGCGCCAGATCGACCCCGCAATCTACGGCGTCACGTTGCCAACGTGAATGTCGTGAGTTCACGCCGAAGGCGCCGCGAAGCGAAATCTCACTTGTCCGCCGAAGCCTCGGCGGAGGTGGATCGCCCGCTTGAAGGCCACCAGTGGACAATCGCGCCCTGGTGGCCTTTTTCGTGCCCTATCGTCCCACGGGTCTGGGAGATACGGCCGTCCCGCCAAGCCCGGGCGTTTCCCGTTTCGTGGACAATCGTGCCCTTTCGTGCCCTGCACCGCACTGTGTTCCGGCACCGAGTTGGTCACCGGTAACGCCAAACAGGCCAAGCCCCCGAGCCTTCGGAGCGCCTTGACAGGCCCCGGCTCCGACTCGCAGTATCGCCTACGACGTCGATACCGACCTCCTGGAACATGCCCGCCGCGAGGCTTGTGAGCAGCCCGAACTGCCCTGGGACGACTGAATCAGCCGTCGGATTGTCGAATCTCGCCCTTGACGGAGCCGGGATCGGGTCTCATATTGTCTCTAATCGGCTCGGGGACGGTCTCTGGGCCTCAACGAACCCGTGAAACGGACCAAACGGATGCGCCAGGTGGTGAACAGGCCTGAAGCGGAGTGTCAAGCGAGCGCCGTACGCTCCCCCTCTCCCCAAACCCCTCACCCCCGGGCCACCGACGCACGGTCACGCGGAATCAATTTTCCTATCAGTGAGCCTACGGTCCCAGCGTGGCCTACCAGCCGCCTGCGGTTGCCACGGACATACTGATGCACTATACGAGGGAGGCCATGGAGCTGGCCGGCTATACCAATATCGTGGCCCCCGATTCCCGCGTCTATCACAACGGTGTCGGGAACATACACTGCGGCACCAATGCCAGACGGACGATCCCAGCGTACAATTGGTGGGAGATGGATCAATGATCAGGACAATGAGAGCCCCATCCGTACTGGCCCCATTGACGATAGTGGTTGGCCTGGCCCTTGCGGCGGAGTCGGCGCCCCAGCCTGTGTCAAAGCCATTTGCCGTGCGATTCGCGGACACAGCCAGGGCCCTGGGGTCCAAGCCGCCCTGCCCAAGAACTCAAAGGCGCCTTGTGCAGGAGTTGGCTGACGCGGCCAAGACGGGCGACCTTGTGTTCCTGGCGCGGAAGCAGAAGGAGGTCCCGAAGACGGGTGCGCCTTCGGAGGCCAAACTGGCCTCCCTTGTGTTGGCTCGTCTTGCTGGGGAACATCAGGAAGCGATGGATGCCCTGTTGGCATCGGCCAAGAAATACCAGACCCACGCTCTTGCGGCCCTTGCGTATATGGAGCCAGACGCGGCCAGGAGTGTTGGAGCGGCCCTGTTGGACAGCAAACTCCTCCCGGAGGTTAATGGTGTTGGCGCAGAGATTCTCGCCATTGTTGGCCGGGAACCGGAACTGCGATTGATGCAGCAAGCCATTGACAAGAAGCCGTCAGGGCTGGTTGCCCCCGTTCTACGCAGCGCTCAGGCTGCCATTAAGCACCGGCTGGGAACGGCGGAGAAGGGCAAGCTGGAGTATTGGGAACGGTCTGGCCTGGAGTACTGGCACAAACGCTTCACCATTGACGCCGGGGGCTCCATGGCCCCAGCGTACTCTATCTGGCGCGCGGGAAAGGCCGTAGTCGCACGGGGGGAGGGGCGGCTCCCCGGGAAGCTCCTCAAGTACAAGGTGGTCCGTCACGACTTGCTGGCAATCGCGATCGCGGGACATCAAGGCGCGACGGAGCTTCTGCCCGAGTTGGAGAGGATCGCGCGCGGGAGCGGAGATGCGTCCCGGCTAGCCAGACTGTCGTTGTCGCACCTGGGTGCTCTTGGCTCGGAAAAGGCGGTTAACGCCTGCTTGCGGGTCACAGGAACTCATCGAGAGGACGCCTTCCGCCACCTTCAGCTGGCGAAGTTCGCAGCCGAACATGGTGGCGCGACTACGCTTGAGATGTTGAGGACTCTCGCCAAAGATGATCGCCTTCCGCAGAAGGTGCGCAAGCTCTACGACGATGCCGCAGATCGCCTTCAACAGCGTTTGGCCAGGCCGGCGACGAAACCCATGACGTATCTGACACCGGGATTGCGTCATCCACGCAGTGGATGCAGCTCTTGAACGAACTTAGGGAATGTAAGGCCGAGCCCTCGCCTTTGCCACTGGGGCGAAGTGGCTTCTGGGTGTTATGGCGCGCTACGCCAAGGCCGGTGAGACCCAAACTGCGTTAGCCGTCCCTTCCAGCGGCAAGACTGCTGCGTGAAACGACCATAGCGATAAAGAAGCTTGAGATATCCACGCCATGACGCAGCCACAACAGAATAGGGATGGACTCACATGTCCGAATCGTGGATGAACATGGCAAGCGGAAGAAAAACCCCTCACCCCCGGGCCACCGACGCACGGTCACGCGGAATCAAATTTCCTATCAGTGACATGGCATTGTACGCGCACGGATTGTGAAGTGACTGCTAAGGCAATTCCCGATACGGCGACTGCTCATGGGCGAAATCGGTCCCTTGCCATGGCGGCCATCATGTTGAGTTTGATCGCCTCAGGATGTGGTCATGGCTGCAGCGAGGGGGTCGCTATCGAGTTCGGGCGGGAGACGCCACGGGGTCGCCAAGTAGGACCCATGGAAGCCCACCAGAAGGCCGCCGCAACCTGGGGAAGTCGGGCACAGAAACTGGTGGACGAGTTAGCAGAGATCAGACTTAAGCTCAAGCCACATGATTGGTTCCTACGAGAAGACGTTACCTGGGATGAGGTACTAGCCCTCAAACAAGCGTACACCGAAAGGTTTTTCTGCGCCTCGGCGCGAAAAATGCTC
>CAYRVX010000090.1:0-28474 GCA_964427875.1 uncultured Planctomycetaceae bacterium | reverse complement strand
GGATCACCTCCCTTCGTCCTGTCAGACCAGGATTTCCCGACCGCAACCGTCATTCATCATTCGTCATTGCAGGCCCGTTCAGGTTATTCCTGCGCGGTTCCTAACGGGGCAGTACCGTGATGGCCTTCTTCGGAGCCGTCACGCACACGACCTGGCAGATGCCGCAGCCGTTGCACCTCTCCGCGTCAATCTTCAGCGAGGCGGCGTAGTACTCCTCGTCGAAGAGGACCCGGATGGCCTCGTACGGGCAGTGGTCCACGCAGACGGAGCATTCCTGGCCGCCGCCGACGAGGCAGATCGACTCGTCCACCTTGGCCAGGCCGATCCGCGCGGACGGCTTGGACTCCGGCGACAGCCTCCGGATGGCCCCGCTGGGGCAGACTTCCGTGCACTTGAGGCAGTCGGCCAGGCAGTGGCTCTCGTCGTATCTAATCACCGGCGTCAGGAAGCTCGCCGCCCCGAACCGCCCGAGGTCCGGGCGGATGATCCCGGTCGGGCAGGCTCGGACGCACTGGCCGCAGCGAACGCACAGGCCCGTGAAGCGCGTCTCGTCAACCGCGCCCGGCGGGCGGAGTGCCCTGCGCCCGCCGCGCCCGAACACCCTTACCGTGACGGCCGCCCACACCGCGCCGACGCCCATGGCGAGGAGACTCCGCCGCGCCATCGACCGGGCCGTTGGAGAAGACGGCTCGGGCGAACCGGGTTTCTCGCGACGGACAAGTCGCTTCGCTGAGGCCAGCAGCTCCTGCGTCGCGCCCAGCGGGCAGAGGCGGCCGCACCAGACGTTCGGCACGGCGACCGTGGCGATCACGACGATCGGCAGGGCAACCGCCGACGCCACGCCCGCCGCGGTCAGCGGCCAGCGGAACACGCCGAAGAAGCCGCCGAACATCGCCAGCGGGTCCATCCACAGCAGCAGCGGGTAGCCGAAGCACGCCCCGGCGAGCGTGGCCAGAGCCGCCCATCGGCCGATGGGCGGCATCTTCCTCCACGCGGCCCCGGCGGAACGCCGGATCCGACCCGCCTGCTCGAGGATCAGCCCCATCGGACAACCCCAGCGGCAGAACCACCGCCGTCGAAACAGCGAGATCACCAGCACCGGCAGGCCGAAGAGCGTCACGACCCCCACCGCCCGAACGGCGATCGCCGAGCAGACCGCGACGAACGGGCTGGCCGCCGCCGGTGCCGGCAGCGAGAGCTCCCAGGGCAGCATGCCAAGGGCCAAGACCGCCGCCGCCACGAGCAGGAGGCATCGCACGGCCAGTCGAGCATGCTTGCTGTCGGCGTCCATGGTCGCGTGCTACCCGAGGTATGCGCCCTGCTGTCTGAGCTGCTTCTGGAGCCTGGCGACGTCGACGCCGCGGGGCGGGCAGCGGTCCTTGACGGCCAGCGCCGCCGCAACGCCCGCGGCATGGCCGGTCACGAGGCAGGCGGGGATCAGCCGCATGTCGAAGAGCATCCGCCTGCCCGTGGAGACGCATCGCCCGGCCGCGAGGATGTTATCCACCTTCCGCGGCACGAGCGCGCCGTAGGGGACCTGCCACGGGATGCGGTTCCCGCCGCTCGAGCCGCCGATGCCGATGACGTCGGGGAACGTCTTGCCCGCGTCGGCGTCGCGCCGCCGAAGCGTCTTCAGGCCGGCCAGCAGGCGCGTGATCCGCACGCCGAGCTGCGGGGCCGTCTCCATCAGGTATACCTGCTCGTAGCCCGGCGTCTTGCGGATCGCCTCGACGTTCTTCCAGATCTGCCGGCGATGGTTCAGCTCCAGGCGCGAGAGCTCTCTCACGTCGAGCCCGTCGGCGTCGGGCCCGTGCATGTTCACCCAGTTGACCCCGGGGATCGGGGTCGCGTGGCCGAGCCCGCGGGGGCGCTTGGCCCCGCCGGCCTTGGCCGCGTCCACCTTGTCGAGGTTGCCGATGCGGCAGACGAGGCCGACGTGGTGCTTCTTCTTGTGGACGTGCTCGCACCCGGCCGCGGCGAAGACATCGCCGTCGCCCGTGGCGTCCACGACCACGTCCGCCAGGATCGCCTGCCGGCCCGACTTGCTCTCGAAGACGGCGCCCTTGACGGCGTGGCCGTCCAGGATCGCATCGACGCCCCAGCAGTGGAGGAACGTCTTCACGCCCGCCTCAATCACCATCTCGACCATCAGGTACTTCAGCGCCTCGGCGTCGACGGTCGGGTCCACGCCCGGTCGCCAGTTGATCACCGCGCGGTCCATCTTCGCCAGGCGGTCGATCATCTCCTTGCCGATGCCCCGCGTGACGAGGAGCTTTCCCTTCGGCCCCTTGGCGTGCATGGCGAGGACGAGCAGGACCAGCCCGCCCGTCCACAGCCCGCCGAAGTGCCCGTAGCGCTCGACGAGCGTGACCTTCGCGCCGGCGCGCCTGGCGGCGATGGCCGCCGTCACGCCCGCCGGGCCGCCGCCGACCACCAGCACGTCGGTCCTGTCCAGCACGCCCAGCTCGCGCTGCGGCTGGACGACCTTGCCCCCTACCAGCGCCGCCGCGTGCGGCGGACGCCCCCCCGCGGGCACCATCAAGCTGTCCGCCGCGGCAGCGGACTTGCCCACCGGACCGCCCAGCGCCTCATCGACCGAGGCAGCGCGGCCCACCCCGGCCGCGACGCCCGAAACGCCCAGCACGCGAAGCGCGTCTCTCCTGGAAATCCTGTAATCCATGGCCTTGCTTGTCTCCTCTGTGCAGCCGCTGCGGAGGCCGCGCGTCTCGGTTTCTCATCACGCCCACTTCAGTTCGATCATCTGGTGACCTTCGAGCTTGGGCAGGGCCAGCTCGATGCGCCCCTTGCGCTTCTCGAAGGGCAGTTTCTTCCCCTGGTATGCCGTCCGGACGTCGGCGATCTCCCTGTCCGCCCGGACGGAGACCTTCACGTCATACAGCGGGATCACGTCCTCGATCGTGTCGAACGCCCCGCCCCGCCGCTCGGGCACGTAGTGCAGCAGATGCAGGACCCAGCGCTGCTCTTCGGCCTGCTCGTTGAGCATGGCCAGCACGGTGGAGGGCCCCTCGACGCGAACCAGCGGCTCGCCGAGGAGCCTGTCGATCGCCCCGGCCACCAGCACCTTGCACCACCTCGGCGCGTTGTCGCCGTACTGCGTGAAGACCGGATGGGCGAAGTACACCGTACTTTCCGTGGCCACGACGCCGGGGTACGCCGCCCTGCCGGCCGACGGCGTGTGACGGTGCGAGCAGAAGTGCTCCCACGTGCGGTTGAAGTACGGCGCGTTCACGCCGGCGAGCACCTCCGCGCCGTCGGCGGCTGCGACCTCCAGCCCCCTGAGATACATCACGTGCTCCGTCGCGGGCAGCGAGGCGCCGATCTCCCCGCCCGGCACGAGGAAGTCCGGGCTGTACGGCGCCTCGCCGATGAGCCTCACGCCCAGCGCCTTCAGGGCGAACGCCTCGCCGCCCGGGCCGAGGCCCGACCTGTACGATGCGAGCACCTTCCCGCCTTGCGAGAGGAAGCCGTCCAGCCTGGCCAGGAGCTCGTCGCAGACGGGAATCTCGTCGGGCAGGATCAGCAGCCTGTAGCCGGCGAAATCGCTCTGCGAATCGAGGACGTCGAACTGGTGTCGCAGCTCCTGGAGCATTCGCGTGGCGCCGACGGCGGCGGGCACCTGGCGGGGATCCCCGGCGCCGGCGAACTCCTCCGGCGTCAGCAGGCCGATCTCCGTGACGGCCCTCGCGCCGCGGCAGAACGGCTCCTTCCTGGCCACCTCGCCGTAGACCGCCCCGATCAGCCGGCAGGTGTCCTTGCAGATCCGCCCGCCGGGCGCCAGTTGGTCGCCGACGCTGCACCTCGCGCCGAGCGCGAGCATGTGGAAGCACTCGAACTGAAGTGCGGCTGGGTTCTTGAAGGAGTGGAAGTCGCCCCAGGACGTGTGGAACTTGCCCGTCATGCCCAGGCAGTCCAGCCCCGTCGTGCGGGCGAAGTGCTGGGCCAGAGGGAAGTGCATGTACCCCCATCCGCCGGAGGGGAGCGACTCCAGCTCCCAGTGCGTGAACGCCCCCTGCCACGCCCGATGACCCGGCCCGACGTGACCGGAGTTGTAGAAGATCGTGCAGTCCTGGTTGTACCGCCGGACGAAGGCGGTCATCTCGGCGGTGAAGTCCCTGACGACCTTCCGGGCGAACTGCCCCCGCGCGGCCGGGTCGCCGGCGTCCAGGCCGGCCGCCGCCATGGCGCGCCGGCACCGCGCGCACGAACAGCTCTTCGCCTGGACGATGTCGAAGAAGATCCCGTCCACCGGCATCGTCTCGAGGACCTCCTTCGTGTGGGCCTTGAGGAACTCCACGTACGGCGAGTTGAGGCAGAGGAATCGGTAGAAGCCCGGCTGGTATACGTCGGCGGCGCGGTCGCGGCCGAGCGTGCCGTCGGCGCCCACGATCAGCCATTCCGGATGCCGCTCGGCCGTGTAGTGGTCCCACTGCACCGTGATGTAGATCGGCACGCGGATGTCACGCTTGTGGCAGGCCTCGATCTGGAGCGGGAGCAGGTCGCACTCCAGGTGCGGGTGGATGCGCTCGGGAAAGGCCTTCGACGGGTAGTACATCCAGCCGTGATGGCCGCGGGCGAAGCACGTCACGGAGTTCACGTGGGCGGCCTCGAGCGTCCCGGCGAACTCTTCCGGGTCGAACGCCGCGCCGACGCCGGCGATGGCCTCGCTCGTGTGAAAGTCCAGGTGGACCTGCCGGAAACGCAGCTCGAACTCGCCCATTGCTCCATTCCTTCCTGCCGGGATTGCTGAGGGCCTGTAGTGTCCCCCGGCCGGGCGAAAAAGCAAGTGTCTTTGGCCCGCACGCCCGGGGCGCGGCGGTCTGCCTCGGGGGCATTAGCGTTTGGGGGGCGCGGGGGGTATAGCCCCGGAACGGGGCATATGTTGGTAGCCTCGGGCGCGAGCCCGTGGTATGCAGGCCGTTATCAGCCCAGCCCCCGCACGGGGGCGTTTGAGGCCTTCACTCGCCCCCGTGCGGGGGCTCTCTATTATGGCAACTCCGGCTCCACGGGCTCGCGCCCGAGGCTACCGGCAGTCGGGCCTACGGCCCTCCAGAGGCGACTGCTTCCCCAAAACGCTTATGCTCCCGTCTGTCTCCACGGTTTGCTTTCCCTCTCGCCGCCGGTACACTGAGCCCGAAGCGAAGCCCAAAACCGAACTGCGGGAGGATGCACCATGAGGCCTGGTCAACTGACGCGAAGGCACTTCCTGAGATCGACCGGCGGCACCGCGGCGTGTCTTGCCCTGGGCGCAGCCGCCGCCAGGGCCCGCGCCGGCGGCGCGGCCGAAACGGCGCGGATGAACGTCCTCCTGATCGACATCGAGGACTGCACGCCCAACGCGATCGGCTGCTACGGCAACCGCATCGTCAAGACGCCCAACATCGACGGCCTGGCGGCGTCGGGCGTCCGCTTCGATCGCGCCTACTGCCAGTACCCCTGCTGCAACCCGTCGCGGTCGAGCTTCCTGACCGGCCTGCGACCGCCCACCACGGGCATGCTCTCCAACGGCATGAACATGATGAAGACGCTCCCGAAGCACGCCGTCAGCCTGCCCGAGCTGATGAAGAGGAAGGGCTTCTACACCGCCAACATCGCCAAGCTCTTCCACCGCGTCGAGGAGTCCGTCCCGCAGATGCTCGCGTTCGACCGGCTGGAGAGGTCCGCCAGGCCGCCCGGCTGGAAGGGCCCGGGCGCGATCCTCCGCTGGCCGAGCGTGCCCCGGCCGCCCGGCTGGAAGCGCCCGCCGAAGGGCGCCAAGCGCAACAGCCCCGAGTACCGCAAGTGGCGCCGCTGGCACTCCGACCGCTACGGCCCCTCCGGCCTGACCGAGGAGCAGGAGCACGACGGCCGCGTCGCGCGAACGGCCGTCGCGCTGCTCAAGGAGTTCGCCAGGGAGAAGCGTCATTTCTTCCTGTCGGTGGGCTCCTCGCGGCCGCACACGCCCTTGATCGCGCCGAAGAAGTACATCGACCTGTACGACCCGGCCGGGATCCCGCCGCCGCCGGCGCCGCCCCAGAAGGACAGGAACGTCCCCGACGTCGCCCGCCGCTTCGGGCGAAGCGCCGACATCTTCACCACCCGCCGCGCCTCCCAGAAGGAGGCCCGCGAGGCCGTCGCCGCCTACTATGCCTGCGTCTCCCTCGTCGACGCCGGCGTCGGGCTCATCCTCGATGCGCTCGAGAAGGAGGGCCTCGCCGAGAACACCATCGTCATCTTCCTGGCCGACCACGGCTTCCACCTCGGCGAGCACGGGCTCTGGTCGAAGTACACGCTGTTCGAGTCGTCCACGCGAGTGCCGCTGATCGTGCGCGTCCCCGGCGCGGCCGGAAACGGACACGCCTGCCACGAGATCGTCGAGCTGGTGGACCTGGTGCCGACGCTGTGCGAGCTGTGCGGCCTGGAGGCCTCTCAGAAGCACGAGGGCGTCAGTTGGGCGCCGCTGCTGGCGGACCCCAAGCGCCCCTGGAAGAAGGCCGCCTTCACCTACTTCGGCAACAAGGGCCAGAACCGCTCCGTCCGCACCCGGCGGTACAAGTACGCCGAATGGAGCCACAAGGGCCAGACCATCCGGGAGCTCTACGACCTTCAGGCCGACCCGTGGGAGACAGTGAACCTCGTCGACAACCCGGCCCACGCCGAGACCGTCAAACAGCACGCCAGCCTCCTCCGCGCCGGCTGGAAGGCCGCCCTGCCGCCGAAGGCGCCCGTGCCAGAGACCTGAGCCGCCCCGTCCGAGCTCAACGCACATTCGTCTGCGAGCGGGGAAACGCCCGGCGCTTTGCCTGCTGTACGCCTTTGCTCGAAGCGGGTATCATTGCCGTACGTACCCGCAGGAGCATCGTAATACGGCTTCAGCCGTACGCTGGGCATCAACCGAAGGACCAGGACAGATGCTGACGCGATTGAAGATCAGTAACTTCAAGAGATTCGATCAAGTAGATGTGGACCTCGCTAAGGCCGTGGTGTTCATCGGGCCGAACAACTCCGGCAAGACCACGGCACTTCAGGCCCTGGCGCTCTGGGAGGTGGGGCTGCGCCAGTGGAACAGCAAGCGAGGCGGGAAAGCCTCACCGGAGAAGCGCCCGGGGGTCACGATCAACCGGCGCGACCTCATTTCGATACCCGTTCCCGTAGCGAATCTGCTGTGGCGTGACGTGCGCGTCCGGAATGTGGAGCAAGCTGACGGCAAGGCCAGGAAGACACGAAACATCCGAATCAGCGTCGAAGTCGAGGGAGTCACCCAAGACGCAAATTGGCGCTGCGGCCTGGAGTTCGACTACAGCAACGAGGAGTCATTTGTCTGTCGGCCGCTGCGCCAGCCCGGATATGAGAATGTCCAGGTTCGCAGTGCGAAGTTCTCTCAGATACCGAAGGAAGCAACGGGTGTGAAGGTGGCGTACCTTCCCCCCATGTCAGGACTCGCCGCTTCCGAGCCCAAGTGGGAGCCCGGCCGCATCAACGTGCTGATGGGAGAAGGCCGAACGGCGGAGGTCCTGCGGAACCTTTGCCACCAAGTGCATGAGAAGCCGGATCAGACGGATTGGCAGCGTCTCGTCGACCAGATTCGGTCTCTGTTCTCCGTGACGCTTCTGCCCCCGGAACACCTGCCCGAGCGCGGCGAGATCACCATGGAGTATGAGGAGCACGGGATCAGACTCGACCTGTCCGCTTCCGGGCGGGGGCTTCAGCAGACGCTGCTTCTGCTTGCCCATCTGTACGCCAACCCGGAGACCGTTCTTCTGTTGGACGAACCGGATGCTCATCTGGAGATCCTGCGGCAACGACAGATATACGGCCTGATAAGCGACGTCGCGGCGTCCACGGGCTCACAGATCATTGCGGCAAGTCACTCCGAAGTGGTCCTGAATGAAGCAGCCGGGCGCGATCTGGTGATCGCCTTCGTCGGAAGGCCCCACCCGATCAGCAACCGCGGAAGCCAAGTGCTCAAGTCACTGGCAGAGATAGGTTTCGACCAGTACTACCAGGCCGAGCAGGCTGGTTGGGTCCTCTACCTCGAGGACACTACGGATCTGGCAATCCTTCGTGCCTTCGCCCACACACTCGGCCACGAAGCGGAAGAGTGCTTGGCGCGTCCGTTTGTGTGCTACGTTTCCACCAATCAGCCGCAGAAGGCGAGAGACCATTTCTTCGGGCTCTGCGAGGCGAAGCCCGATCTGGTGGGCGTTGCCCTGTTTGATCGCCTCGAGAAGAAGCTCCAAGAGAATCCGTCCCTCAAAGAGATGATGTGGCGTCGGCGGGAGATCGAGAACTACCTCTGCATGGAGGAGGTCCTCATGTCCTATGCAGTAGGCAAGCCCGCAGACGATCTCTTCAGTGCCGCCCAGCAGGACCGCCGACGAGAGGTGATGAGAGACTCCATCCAGCAGGTGAGTGCGGCCCTGGCGACTCTGGAGAAGCCCGATCCCTGGTCGCCGGACGTCAAGGCGAGCGATGACTTCCTGGATCCCCTTTTTCGAGCGTACTTCAAGAAGCTTGAGCTGCCCTTGCTCATGAGAAAAGGGAACTATCATGAGCTTGCCACACTCGTGCCCGGAGACAGAATCGATTCTGAGGTGATCGAGAAACTGGACGCGATCGTCGAAGTTGCCGGACGTGCGGCGCCGAGAACAGACTGAAGGGCGGCCATTCGGGAACACGGCGATCCGGCAGGCGCCTCCGCCCACGGTTACGAGATGTCGCACATCACCCACGCGAGGGACGTGGCTTACGGATGCTGACGCTGATCAACACAAACCGGATGACGCCGCCGATCGGGCCGCTGGGCATCGAGTACGTCGCGGATGCCGCGCGGGCGGCGGGGGTCGACGTGGACGTGCTCGACCTGTGCCTCGCCGACGACGGCGATGCGGCGATCTCGCGGCACTTCCAGGATCGCGAGCCGGAGCTCGTCGGCCTGAGCTTCCGCAACGTGGACGACTGCTTCTGGCCGAGCGCCCAGTCGTTCCTGCCGGAGCTGAAGCAGACCGTCGGCAGGATCCGCGAGCTCACGGCCGCGCCGATCGCACTCGGCGGGGTCGGGTTCTCCGTCTTCGCCGAGCGGATCGTCGAGTACTGCGGGGCCGACTTCGGCATTCGCGGCGACGGCGAGGCCGCCGTCATGTCGCTGCTCGGCGAGCTGCGGGCCCACGGCCGCTTCGAGCGCGTGCCGGGCCTGATCTGGCGGGCCGACGGCGACCTGCGGGCGAACGCGCCGGCCTGGCCGGCCACGCTGGAGCTGCCCACCGCCCGGGAGTCGATCGACAACGCCGCGTACTTCCGCCTGGGCGGGCAGGCGGGCATCGAGACCAAGCGCGGCTGCCCGCGACAGTGCATCTACTGCGCCGACCCCATCGCCAAGGGAACCGCCCTGCGGCTGCGCCGGCCGGAAGAGGTCGCCGACGAGGTCGAGTCCCTCCTCGATCAAGGCGCCGACGTGCTGCACCTCTGCGACAGCGAGTTCAACATCCCGCCGGACCACGCCGCGGCCGTCTGCGACGAGCTCATCCGCCGCCGCCTCGGCGAGCGGGCCAGGTGGTACACGTACATGGCCGTCCTGCCGTTCGACGCGGAGCTGGCCGGGAAGATGCGCCGGGCCGGCTGCGTCGGCATCAACTTCACGTCCGACTCCGCCGCCGAGTCGATGCTGCGGACGTACCGCCAGCCGCATCGCAAGGACGACCTGGCCCGGGCCGTTCGGCTGTGCCGCGAACATCACATCGCCGTCATGCTCGACCTGCTCCTCGGCGGCCCGGGAGAGACCCCCGAGACGCTCGCCGAGAGCATCGCCTTCTTCCGGCAGATCGGCCCGGACTGCGTCGGGGCCGCGCTGGGCATGCGGATATATCCCGAGACGCCGGCGGCGGCGATCATCGCCGCCGAGGGGCCGATGGAGTCCAACCGGGCCATTCGCCGCAGGTACTCCGGCCCGGTCGATCTGCTGATGCCGACGTTCTACATCTCCGCGGCGCTGGGCGAGCGGCCGGCGAGGTTGGTCAAGGACCTCATCGCCGGCGACCGGCGCTTCTTCGAGCCGCAGGAGGAAGACGGCCCCGGCGAGGCGGACGGCGTCTCCGGCGACCACAACTACAACGCCAACGAGGCCCTCGCCCGCGCGATCGCCGCGGGGCGGCGCGGCGCCTACTGGGACATCCTCCGCCGCCTGCGCGGCCTCTGAAGGCCCGCGGCGGACCTTCTCGTTGTGCCGGCGCCGCCCGCGCCGTATCCTTGACCCCGCGGGCGAAGGAGACGGGAAGATGAAGATCACGCTCTCCGCGGCTCTCATGGGTCTGCTGGCCGGCATCGCGGCAACGGACGGGTGCCGGAAGAAGGCCGCCGCCCCTCGCGCCAGCCGGACCGTCGTCACCGTGACCGTCACGGGCTCCGTGGACCCGGAGGGGAACTTCGAGAAGGGCGGATTCGTCGTCGCCGGCCAGCAGGTTGACGGAAAGGACGCCGCCAGCCTGGCCGCGGCCCTGCGGGCACAGCACGGCGCGGCGGCCTCCAAGCCGGGCGGGGTCCTCGTGCGGGTCCTGATCTATCCCGCCACGCCGTACGGGGTGGTCCGCAAGATCATCGCGGCCGCCCAGAAGGCGTCTATCGACCACCTCACGCTCGACTGCATCGAGGAGGACGAGCCCCGGCCGAGCGGCATCGCGTTCACCTTGCCGCCGTCGGCGAGCCCGTCGCAGTCGGTCGAGGTCCGCATCTGGCCCAAGCCGGGCACCGAGGAGGCCCTGTACCGCCTCGCCGGGGGCTTTGAGACACTCGCCGCGCCCGGCGTGATGGGCGCTTCTCTCGCCGCGCGGAAGGCGGCCTCGGGTGCGACGAGCGTCCTCGTTAGCCCTGCCGACAGCGTAACGGCCGGCCTCGTGGCGGAAGCCATGGCCGAGGCGACGCGGGCGGGCTTCGAGGCCGTCCACCTCGCGGGCGAGGCGATGCTGGAGAAGGCGCCCGCGCCGCCCAAGGTCGCCGCGGCGGCCCCGCCGCCCGACGACGAGCCCGTGCCGGCGGGCCCGAAGCCGCCCAGCAGCTTCTCCGGCGCCAAGGGCGAGGCCTACAACGTCGTCTATATGATCGACCGGTCCGGGTCGATGGTGGCCGGCTTCGACCAGGTCCGCCGAGAGCTGCTGAAGTCGATCGACTCCCTCGACAGCAGGCAGTACTTCCACGTCGTCTTCTTCGGCGGCCGCCGGCCGATCGAGAACCCGCCCAGGAAGCTCGTCCGGGCCACCGAGGCCAACAAGCAGGCGGCAAAGGCGTTCATCGAGACCGTCGCCAGCTCCGGCGTGACCCAGCCGATCCCGGCCATCAACAGGGCATTCGACGTGCTGCGGAAGGCCCGGAAGAGCCGGCCGGGCAAGATCATCTACCTGCTGACCGACGGCGACTTCACCGGCGAGATGCGGTTCACCGACAACGAGGCGGTCCTTGCGGCGATCCGCTCCCGCAACGCCGACAGGGAGGTGGTCATCCACACGCTCCTGTACGGCCAGCGATCCGCCGAGGGCGAGAAGGTCCTCAAGACCATCGCCGAGGAGAACGGCGGAAAGTACCGCTTCGTCAAGAGGCCCGATTGACCGACCGCGGGCAAGGCTCCGAGCCGGCGGTTGCAGAGGGCCGTGGAAGCGGATTGCCCCGATTACTGGATTGGGGGGGGTCGGAGCATGCACAAGGAATTGATGTGCTGACCAACGGGGGCGGTTGCCCGGAGCGGGACTGAGGAAGGCGCAGCAATTGGCGGCGGGAAGACGAACCAGCAACATTGGCCTCGCTTCTGTGATTCTCGGAATCGTGGGGGCCGGCGCGACAGGCGTAGGGGTCATCGGTAGGTCCGGCGATTGGGCGTGTCTTGGCCCGCTCTTACTAACCGTCAGTTGGTGTCTAGGCATCGGCGGACTCGTGGACGCTCGCGCAAAGAGAACCTGGTGGGGGATGCCCGTCGCCGGCACAATCGTTTCCTCGCTATCGCTGGTTCTCACCATTCTGCTCGTCACTGGCATCATTGAAGTCCCCTCTCCCGAAGCCAGGAGAGAAGAGACTGTACGCAGGCAATACACGCTCCTTGCCGCCATTGACGCGTATCGGAAGGTGACAGGCCGGTTCCCGCCGGACGCGGAAGATGCCAACAGGATCTGCCACGCAGAGAACAGCATGAGGTGGCTTCTGAAGCACCTGACCGGGGCAAAGACGACGGACCCCGATGAAGGCCGGAAGATCGCAAAGGAGACGTTTCCCTTTCTCGGTTCTTCGCCCGAGGAACTCACGAAGGACGCCTATGGGAACACGATGCGATACTATGCCGAACGCGGGATGGGCGGCAAGCCGCTCATCCTCTCCGCCGGGCCAGACGGGGAGTTCGGCGACGAGGCGGAGAACCAGCAGAAGAGGATGGACAACATCCGTTCTGACACGGGCGGGACCTCGGGCCGGCTCAACACATCACCATAGCGTGGCGTTTAGCGTTAGGTCATGGCGCGGGCAGCAGCTCCACCGCTGGGTCGTCTGCCTCCTCACTGAGGGCGGTGGCGGCGACGGCTTCTCCTCAACCGGAAGGCCCGACTTCCATCTTAGCCTTGCGGCGAGCCATAGGAGCTATCCGCTTCGGTGCCAGACTCGGGCGGCGGCCCAGTCGATCAGCATGAGCGCGGCGGCGGCGGCCAGGAGGATGGGCCACAGGGCGCTGCGATGCTGTTCGGCGAGTTCCTCGCCGACTTCGCCGAGTTGGCTGGCGAGCACGATTCGTCCGCCGGTCAGGTCGGCGAGCAGGCGGAGGTTGCCCCAGTCGGCCCCGACTTCGGCCAGCTCGCGCGGCGCGGTTCGCGCGACGGCGGCACTCCAGACGACCGGGGCGTCGGCGAGGCGTACGGCGACGCCGGCCGGGCCGCGGCCGGCAATCGCGCGGCCCTCGTACCGTCCGGGGGCCGTCTGCCGCAGCCGCACCGTCCGCACGCCGGCCTCGCGGGACGCCACGGCGTGGACCCGGGCGGTCAGTTCCAGCAGGTTCATCGGGCCGTTCGCATCGGCGGCGTCGAGCCGGACGAGCAGGGCGTCGCCCTCGCGGCGGACGCTGCCGGCGAAGCGCGGGTCGCCCGCCGGCCTGGAGGCCCACTTCGCGGCGGCGCCGGTGAGTCGAGTCAGCTCGCCGGAGCTGTGCCACGAGGGATTCTCGCCGCCGGCGGCGGGCAGGGCGAGGCAGGCGCTGCGGCCGAGCCCGACGCGGCGGACGGCCAGCAGCGGGTCGCCCTCGGCAGCGACGCGGGCGAGCACCTCGGCGCTGGCCTGAGGGGCGCAGAGCAGGTAGGCGTTGGTTTCGGGCAGCGGCCCGGCCGGGCGGCCGAAGGGCGACCGAACCGCCGCCGCCTTGAACCGCCCGCGGCGGACGGCCTCGCCCCGCGCGTCGCGGAGCAGCCCGGCGAAGACCTCCGCCAGGCCCAGCAGACTCTCCCGGCGGATGATCGGCCGGGCGGACAGAAGTCCGGTCAGCACCTCCAGCGGCGAGTCGCCCGGCTGGGTCCCGGCGCCGCCGCCGATGGCAACGATCGCAAGGGCCAGTTTCCGCTTGCGGAAGATGGCGGCGGCCCGGTCGGCACGGAAGGGCCTGGTCAGCAGGTCGCTGACGACCAGGACGAGCCCGTCGCGGCCCTCGGCGAGGCCCTTCGCGGCGATCAGCTCGAACGCCTTGAACACGTCGGTGGGGCCGGCGGGGCGGACGCGCCCGAGCCGCTCGGCCAGCACGGCGAAGTCGATCGCCGCGGCGCTGCTGTCGTAGACCGCCCGGGCGGAGTCGCAGAACGTCACGACGCTCAGCCCGTCGGCAGGTGTGAGGTGCCGGCGGAGGCTCAGGACGGCCTCGACGGCCTGGTGGAACTTGATCCGTCCGCCGGTGGGCCCGGGGACGTCGGCGGCCTCGGCCATCGAGCCGGATGCGTCGAGCACCACGATGACGTGGAGCGGCTTCCTCTGGTACGGGTTGGCGATGAGCGCGGCGGCGGCGTTGAGCGGGTCGTCGCGGTCGTCGGGCGAGGCGTGCGGCCCGGCGCCGATGAGGACGAGCCCCCCGCCGCTGCGGACGTATTCGGACAGGGCGGCGCGGGCGGCCGGGCCCAGCAGCGTGCCCGCGGCGTCGACGAGCACGACGGCGGAGTAGCCCATCCACTCGGCCGCGGCCTCAGGCGACGCCGAGGGGCGAAGCTCCTCGACGGGCAGACCGGCCGCGGCGGCAAGGTCATCCGGCGAAAGCGCCCCTTCGCCCACGATGGCCAGCCGCCGGCGAGCGGGAAGCACGAGGGCCTCGGCGGAATCGTTCTCGGGGAACGCGTCGGCGGTCGCCAGTTCGGCGCGGTAGGTCAGCACGGCCGCCTCGGGCGGCGTATCGGTGGCTCGGAGGGTGGCCGGCTGGCCCGGGAGAAGGTCCAGCCGCCGGGTGAGCAGCGGCCCGGGCGCGGGCGGGCGCGTGCGCCGGACCGTGACCTCGCGGCGCGACAGGGCGTTGGACTGAAGCGTCAGGCGGACCTGGACGCCTCCGGCGGGCGTTCGGCGGGCGGACAGCTCGCCGACCCGCACGTCGGCGGGCGGGGATTCCATCGCCAGGATGGTCACGGGCAGTCGCAGGCGGCCGAGGGCGGCCGCGGGGGCGCGCCAGTCGGCGTCGGTGAATCGCCCGTCCGTGCGCAGGATCACCCCGGCCAGGCGTTCGCGGCGGGCCATCGCCAGGCGAAGCGCCGGCGCGAGGCGCGTCTGGTTGGGGTCGATCGTCCGCCCGGGCGTCCCGGAACTCGCGCCCGCCTCGGCCGGGGCCACGCCCGCGGCGAAGTTGAACCGCTCCGCCGGCAGGTCGTCCGGAAGCGGCAGGGGCGAGCCGATCTGCCCGCGGCAGGAAGCCGACACGTCGCGGAGGATGAGGACCGGTTTGCGGGCCCGGGTGCCGACGGGCGCGGCCGGCCGTGCCAGCGCGACGATCGCCGCGACGACGGCCAGACACTGCACGGCGACGTTCAGCGGGGGCACGTATCGACCCCGTCGGCGTGCCCGGACGGCCAGGACCACCGGTCCGGCCGCCACCACCGCCGCCAGCAGCCACCAGGGCTGGCCGAACCGGACCAGCGAGGCCAACGGGATGGGATCGGGGACTGTCACTTGCCGACTCCTGCCGCCGATCGAGGCCGGCCGCCGACCACCAGGGACGCACACGGGCCCCGCCGGGGTGCGGCATCGCGACGGAACCCGCCGGACCCCATTCTAAATCCGCCGGGCCGGCTTTGCAGCGACAAACTCCTCCAGCCGCCCGGCGGCGCGGCCGCGGGTGCGAGCGGGCCGGCGGAATCGCCGCAATCACATCAACTCATGCGCCCAAAGCCGCTTGCCGATAGAGAAGCAGATCAAACAAGCGGCGTTTCTCCGTGTTTGTGGTATAATATGGATAGCTCAGGATGCGACCGGGAGCCGATCCCGGTCGGCACGGCAGCGCCCAGGTCGCGCCAAGGCACAGGAGCTGGATAACGACGGTGGAGAGATCGCGTAAAGCCGATAGCCCCCCTCCGGCCTGTCTGACCATTTCCGATGAAGCGTTCGTCGAGTTGATCGGCGGGCGCTCGCAGACGGCGCTGCGGCTGGCCACGTACATGGTCTCCTCGCGGCCGGACCGGCCGATCTTCACGCGGCCGCTGCTGGGCGAGCTGCTGCACCAGGCCACCGAGCTCGAGGAGATGCTCGACGCCTGCGGCGCCCGCAACAACGAGCGATGGCGGCCGTTCCGCTCGACCATCGCCGCCGCCAAGCTCTTCGCCAACGTCAACTACAAGCTGCTGCACATCCGGCACTCGATACCGATCTATCGCCTGCTGGACATCGAGGGCGACTTCGCCGCCGCGAGCGACGAGGCGACGGCCTTCACCGGCCAGGTGCTCCTGCGGATCGCAGAGCGTTTCCTGGATCAGTCCCGGCGCCTGGGGATGCCCCTGCCCGCCGCGAGCCAGACCGGCGTGGACCTCGAGGAACGCCTCCCGCCCGGGCGGCTGCCCGACGATCACCCGGCCCGCAAGAACGTCGACGCCGAGGAGACGGTGACCTACCTGGCCACGGCGTTCCTCAGCCAGGCCGCCGAGAGCGAGATGCTGCACGTCCCGGATCGCGTCGACCCGGCCCATTACGCCGACTGCATTCCCAGCTCGGTCAGCGAGGAGCATCTCCGAAGGCTCCAGCATCAGTTCCACAACCTCCAGTCGTTGTACGACACGTTCGTCTCCGACACCGACACCGAGCGGCTGAACCCCGACCTGCCCGTCCTCCGCGGCCACGTCAGCGTGATCTTCCACCTGCTGGAGACCGCAACGGAGTACGCGCACTACTACGAGCGGCACGTCATGGGCCAGGCGCCGCAGCCGCCGGACGACTGCGGAGTGCTGGTCGGCGGCGAAGAGCTGCTCGACGCCCTCATGAAGTACTCGCTCGTCTACGCCAGCCGGTACCTCCTCCGCGCCCGCGACCTGTGCCAGGAGATGCTCAAGCGCTACGCCGAGGTCGGGCGGATCGAGGTGGCCGGGCCGCGGTACCGCGGCTTCCACGTCCGCCCGTCCACGCTGGTGGCAAAGGTCGTCCGCCACTACGGAAGCGAGGTCAAGATGGAGCTGGACGGCGAGACGTTCGACGCCTCCAGCCCGATGGACATCTTCCGGGCCAACGAGAAGATCAACCGCCGCAAGCGCCTCTGGCTGATGTCCAGCGTCTCCGAACTGCAATGCGTCAAGGAGCAGAACTTCGCCGACGACCCGACGCAGGCCGTCCGGCGCGTCGTGCTCGCGCTGGCCGAGAAGGGCCAGGTCGTCATCTATCAGCGCCCCCTGCCCGTCCAGGGCCCCGAGGCCGACGACGAGGACAAGACGCCCATGCAGTACATCCTCGACGAGGTCAAGCGACTCCAGGCCACCGGCGTCATCGACATCGAGGCCGAGATCCGCGTCGCCTTCATCGGCGACAAGCGCGTCCTGAAGGACCTCCAGCTCCTGGCCGAGAGCGGCTACGGCGAAGACAACTTCGGCAACAACACCCCCCTGCCGGAGGAGATCTCCTACCTCAGGCGGTGATCCGCCCGGCCGTCGCAGGCCGCCCGACATGCCCCTTCACTCGATCGCGTCTGCCAGGCGAGCCCCGCGGGCGGTGAGCTGGCGGCGCAGCTCGGCGCCGTCGATCTCGGCGGGGGCGCACTTGCGCCCGGCGGCGATCGCCGCGGCGAGCCCCGCGGCCTGGCCCACGCTGCACGCCGGCGGCATCACCCGCATCGAGCTGTGAACCGCGTGGTCCACGGAGATCGGCCGCCCGCCGATCAGCAGGTTCGCCGCGCCGGCCGGCACGATGCAGCCGTAGGGGATCTCGTACCAGTCGCCCTCGGCGATGCTCAGGTGCTCGGTGCCGCCGCCGTCGGGGTTGTGGATGTCGATCGGGTAATGCACCCGCGCGATGGCGTCGGGGAACTTGCTCGCCGCCACGAAGTCCTCCCGCGTGAGCTGCGCCCGCCCGCGGACGCGCCGAGTCTCCCGCACGCCGATGTGATGCGCCACCGAGTACACCCAGCAGTCCTCGAAGCCCGGCACGTGCCTCCGGAAGAACGCCAGGTACTCCCGAAGCTGCCGCCGGCCCTCGACCTCCGCGGCCGAGAGCTCCGCGCCGTCCGTGCCGCGCCTGTGGATCACGCGCGTCGTGTTGAAGTGCACCACGTCGTCGCGGAGCCACTCGAACAGCAGCACGTCGTGGCGGGGGCAGTCGATCTCGCCGCGCCCCTTCGCCTCGTCGTACAGGCGCGTGATCTCCTTGCGGTCCGGCATGCGGTCTTTATCCACGCCGGCGAGCTTGAAGCACAGCGTCATCGGCTGGCAGTGCCCGGTCGGACCGCCCAGCTCGGTCTGGCAGCCCGCCAGCGCCGCCAGGTCCGCGTCGCCCGTGCAGTCCACGTACACCGCCGCCCGCCCGGCCGTGTAGCCCGACTTGCTCAGGAGCACCACCGCGTCGATCGACCCGTCGTCCACGATGGCATCGGCCAGCCAGTGGTGGTAGAGCAGCTCCGCGCCGGCCCGGAGGCAGAGGTCCTCCGCGGCGAGCATGGCTGCGTCCTTCGAGATGCACCGGTCGTCGCGCGTGGAGAGCTCGTCGGTGACCTTGGGCGACTGCGGCGGCAGGTACTTCCGCATGGCCCGGACCCACTCGACGTAGACGGGGCGGTCCAGGCACTTGCCGGCCGCGTGGTTCGGCATGAACGGGTGCACCTCGCCGACGGAGGCCATCCCGCCGAGGCAGCCGTACCGCTCGATCAGCAGTGTCCTGGCCCCCTCGCGGGCGGCCATCACCGCCGCGGCGACCCCCCCGGGCCCGCCGCCGAGGACGATCACGTCCGCCTCGTGCGCCAGCGGGATGTCACCGCAGAGCTCGTACCGGACCGTCGCCTTCGATGCCATCGCTCAACCTCCCTGCCGCCCTGCGTCTGGGCGTACACCCCGACCGAGGCCAAAATCGGAATAATCCGCGTTTGGGTTCGTTTCGCATTTTTTGTTTAATCGACCGCCCTACCTTTCCTTGTGATCATGGTCCCCCCTTAGCAGGCATATACATCTCGAAGCCCCTTTTGCACAACAAAAACCCGCAGATTGGCAGAAAAAATGGGGCTCTCAGCCTGCACGATTCACGCAATTGTAAATCGCGAGCGCAAGTACCAGCGGGAAAGCAGCTTGCCTTCGCGCAGGCCTCGACGCGGTGCTTCCTGCCGAGTTGCGGGCTAGGGCACCGTCGGGGACGGCTCAGGGCCGGGCTTCCTCCGCCGCGCCAGCCTGTCGTGGACGAGTATGCCGCCGAAGAGGACCACCAGCACCGCGGCCATCACGGCGACGTAGCGGAAGGTGGTCGATGCGGCCGTCCGCTTGGCCTGCTCGACGCTCTCCTTCTCCTTGTCGGTGAGCCCGGCCACGCGCGCCTCCTCCACGCGCCCCTTCACGACGACCTTCTGCGCCACGGCCGGCGGGAGGCCCTTGAGCGTGTAGTGGTCGTGCAGCCGGCCCATGCGGGGGTTCGTCACGTAGGCCAGGAACAGCCCCGCCGCCGCGCCGACGACGGCCAGCAGGAACGCCCCGCCCTTGGGGAACCGCTCGGCCGTGCTGCCCAGCATGGTCGGCCAGAAGTAGCACACCCCGACGCCGAAGACCGTCGCGGCCAGGAACAGCGTCACCGGCCCGGTCGAACAGCTCAGCCACAGCAGCCCCAGGCCCGACAGCACGCTCGAGCCGATCAGGATCACGATCGACGGGATCCGCTTGGCCAGCGGGGCGGCGAAGATGCGGAGCAGGAACATCAGCCCGGACGTGTAGGCCAGCACCAGCACGCCGGGGATCCCGACGATGTCCTTGATGAACACGCCGACCCAGAGGTGCGGCCCCAGCTCGACCGACGCCGTCAGCAGCATGCAGAAGAGCAGCACCAGAAACATGGGGCGCAGGGCCTCGCGGAACATCGCGCCCGTCGAGACGCCGGCCTGCACGCGCTGGGTCTTGGGGAACCGCTGGCCGAGGATGAGCACGGCGTACAGGACGACCGGCACGTACGCGCAGGCCAGCTTGATCTGCCAACTGTGCTCCTGAAGCGCCGCCGGCGCGCCGGGGCGGTCGAACAGCCACCGCAGGGCGAAGGCCAGCACGCCGCCCATGACCAGCCCGCCCGGCCACCAGGCGTGAAGCATGCTGAAGACCTGCGTCTTCTTCTCGGGATACAGCGTCGCCGCGAGGGGGTTGATCGCCGCCTGGACGAGCCCGGCGGCGACGGCCAGGAACAGCCAGCCGACCGCCAGGCTCCAGAAGCCCTGGGCGAAGATGACCGTCGTGAAGCCGGCCACGTGCGCCGCGAAGGCCAGCCAGAACACCTTGGAGACCCCCACGAAGTCCAGCAGCGCCCCGCCGGCGAAGAGGACGATCGTCCCGCCGATCGCGCCCCAGGAGACGGCCTGGCCCGTCTCCTTCTTGGTCAGGTGGAAGACCTGCTCGAAGTCGCCCATGATGTCCGTGCGGATCGAAAAGGCCATGGCCGTGGACACCAGCGCCGCACAACTCGCGATGAAAAGCCTCAGCCGATTACCCATGGATATGCCCTCTGACCACGTGCCAGCGAGATCGACATTCAACCGGTGCGGGCAATCTAGCGGCCCCGCCCCGGGCGTTCAAGCCTTATTGCTCCGGGCAGCAGACATGGGTGCGGTCGGCTGGCGGTGTCGGGCGTGACCGTGCCATCACCGTCGGGCTCGTCCCGGCGGGATCATGACTGGCATCCAGCAGGGATTGCCGGTCATCCACGCCGCCGTCGGGCTTGCCCCGGCGGGGCGACGACTGGTCCACGGCCGGTTGTGCTCGGTTGGCAAATCATGGCCCCGCCGGGGCAGGCCCGACGGTGGCCTGACAGAGCGGAAGCCTGCGTGCTGGACGTCAATCACGGCCCCGCCGGGATAAACCCGGCGGTGGCCAAGCCACCGGACACTGCCGCCAAAGACCCATCACACCCTTGCCGCACGCTGCCCGCGCCGCTACACTTCACGGGGTCAATCCCGCGCCAAGGGGCGAGCGATGAGGCAGGATAAGCTTCGGCGAATCATCAACAAAGCCGCCAAGTCGGGTCAGGAGAAACTGGACCTGTCCCGTAAGGGAATCCGCTCCTTTCCCGCGCAGATCGGAAAGCTCACGCAACTCCAACAGTTAGACCTTGACGGAAATCAACTCACGTCGCTACCCGCGAAGATCGGAAAGCTCACGAAGCTCACAGAGCTGCGCTTCGACAACAACCAACTGACGTCGGTCCCCGCAGAGATCGGAAAGCTCACGCAACTCCAACGGTTAGACCTTGACGGAAATCAACTTACGTCGCTGCCCTCGCAGATCGGAAAGCTCACGAAACTCCGAAAGATGTACCTGAACGACAACCAACTGACCTCCCTCCCTGCGGAGATCGGAAAGCTCTCGCAGCTCAGAACGCTGTTCCTCCACAGTAACCGGCTGACGTCGCTGCCCGCGGAGATCGGAAAGCTCACGCAGCTCCAAGAGCTGTACCTTCACAGAAACCAACTGACGTCGCTGCCTGCGGAGATCTGGAAGCTCACGCAACTCCAACGGTTGGACCTTGACCAAAACCAACTGAGCTCGCTGGCCGGGCAGATCGGGAAGCTGACGCAACTCAGAAGCCTGTGGATCAGGCAAAACCGACTGACTTCGCTACCCGCGGAGATCGGAAAGCTCACGCAACTCCAGTTGCTGGGCCTCGAAGGAAACCAACTGACGTCGCTACCCGCGGAGATGGGGAACCTCACGCAGGTTAGAGAGCTGTTCCTCCGGGACAACCCGCTGACCTCGCCGCCGCCGTCGATCGTCGAGCAGGGGACCGAGGCCGTCCTGGCATATCTGCGGGAGCAGTTGGCCGAGGCCGGGCCGCAGTGGGTCTCCAAGCTCCTGCTCGTCGGCCAGGGCAACGTCGGCAAGACGTGCCTCCTGCGGGCCCTCCTGGGCGAGCCGTTCGTCGAGGGGCTCGAGACGACGCACGGGATCGACATCGAGACGCTCCGCCTGCCCCACCCCGCCGAGGCCGACGTCACCATGGAGCTGAACGCCTGGGACTTCGGCGGGCAGGACATCTACCACGCCACGCACCAGTTCTTCCTGACCGACCGGTCACTCTTCCTGCTCGTCTGGAACGCCCGCGACGACTGGCAGCGCGGCAACCTGCACTACTGGCTGGACCAGGTCAAGGCCAAGGCGCCGGAATCGCCCGTGATCGTCGTGGCCGCCCACGCCGACGAGCGCGAGCCGCACCTGCCGCTGGCCGACCTGAAGCGCGAGTACCCCGGCCGGATCGCCGGCTGTTACGCCGTCAGCAACAAGACGGGCGCGGGGATCGCCGAGCTGCGCGAGGCGATCGCCGCGGCCGCGGCCGACCTGCCGCTGATGGGCCAGCAGTGGCCGGCCGCGTGGCTCCGCGCGGCCGAGGCCATCCGGAAGCGCCCGGAGGACTACGTCGAGCCCGCCGACCTGGCCGGGACGCTCTTAGCCCACGGCGTGGACGACAAGGCCGCCGACGTCCTGACCCGCTGGCTGCACGACCTGGGCGACATCCTGTACTTCCAGGACAACCGCGACCTGGCCGACGTGGTCTTCCTCGCCCCCGAGTGGGTCACGGGCATGATCTACCGCGTCCTGGACTGCCAGGAGGTCGAGACGGGCCTGGGCATCTTCCGCCGCCGGCACATGGAGAAGGTCTGGCGCGACGTGCCGGGGGCGCTTCAGAACCGCCTGCTTCGCCTCATGGAGCAGTTCGACCTGTCCTACCGCACGCTGGAGGATGAGGACATCAGCATCGTCGTCGAGCGGCTCGGCCTGGACCCGCCGGCCGGCTACGAGGAGCCCTGGAACGCGATCGCGGCCGAGCCGGCCTGCAAAGAGATCGCGATGCGTTACCGCCTCAACACGGTGCCGGCGGGCATCCCGACGTGGTTCATCGCGCGGTCGCACCGCTTCACGACGTACAAGCACTGGCGAACCGGGGCGCTGTTCCAGGACCACCCCGAGGACAGGCACTTCGGTCTCGTGCGCGTCAGCGCCCAGAAGGGGCAGATCGAGCTGGCGGCCCGCGGCCCGAGCCCGCACAACTTCTTCGCCATCCTCCGCGACGGCCTGGAGCTGACCCTTCGCCGCTTCCCCGGCCTGGACATCAAACGGACCATCCCCTGTCCCGGCCACGATGATCGCCCGTGCCCGCACGAGTTCGACTACAGGAACCTGGAACGGGCGATCGAGCGCGCCGAGCCGGTGTTGGACATCCAATGCCCCGAGGCGTTCGAGGACGTCTCCGTCGGCAGGATGCTCTTCGGCCTGCACGTCGGCACGGGGGGCGCCGTGCTGGAGGAGGTCCGGCGCCTTCGGGCGGAGATGGCGGCCATGGACGCTTCCGCAAAGGCCGAGCGGCAGCAGATCCTCTCCCGCGTGGGCGACCTGCTCGAGTTGAGCCAGCGGGAGTTCACCAAGCTCTTCGGCGCCCATCAGTCGAACGTCGATACCGCCTGCCCGAACGTCTTCTCGCTCGTGCCCGTCGAGACGAAGAAGTGGCGAAAGACGCTCGTGGGCCAGAAGGCCGAGCTTCGCCTCTGGTGCCAGGAGCCCGGCTGCTGGCATATGGTGGAGGGCGGCTTCTACACGTTCACGATCAACGCCGAGTGGCTCCAGGCCGTGGGCCCGTACGTCGCCAAGCTGGTGACTCTCCTCAAGTACGCGGCGCCGCTGGCCGGGCCGTTCATCGGCATGGCGGCCGCCGAGTACGCCGAGCAGTTCAAGCACCACCTCAAGGCCATGGATGAGCTGGTCAGGATGCTCCCGGACGTGACCGAGGCGCCGGAGGACCGCCACGCGGCCAGGCTGGGCTTCCGGGAGGAGCCCGAGCGGGCCTGCGGCGAGGCGTTCCGCGCGCTGCGCCGGCTCCTGGACCGGCTCGACCCGCAGCAGAACTGGGGCGGCCTCCGCAAGCTCCTCACCCCCGAGGGGCACTGGCTGTGGCTCTGCCCCCATCACGCCAAGCCCTATCGAAGGTAGGCCAATAAAATGGGGACGCTAACCGTTTTTGGCCAGCAAAATAGGTTAACGTCCCTATTTTTGTACTCCTGACGACCGCGGGAGAGCAGGGCGGGGACGGCCCTGCGACGCACGGGCAAGATGCCCGTGCCACGACGGAGAATAAAATGGAATAAAATGGGGACGCTAACCGTTTTTGGCCAGCAAAATAGGTTAACGTCCCTATTTTTGTATTCCTGACGACCGGGGGAGAGCAGGGCGGGGACGGCCGTGCGAGGCCAATCTTTACCGCTTGCAGTAGTGTGCTGGGCGGGGTGTTCTGGTATTCTGATCCGCGGCGCGCTGCGGACGGCTCGCCGGTTCCGGGACCCTGGTGTGGAGAACCAACAATGGGCTATGGGCAAATGACGCGGCGGGGGTTCTTGCGCAGCAGTGGGCTGGCGGCGGGGGCGCTTGTCGGCCTGCGGGCCGCACGCGCGATGGGGGCGAAGGCGAAGGCCGGGGGCACACCCCCCGACAGGGCTCGCGGTAGACCCAACATCCTGTTCTGTATCGCCGACGACTGGTCCTGGCCACATGCGGGCGTCGGGGGGGACAAGGTCGTGAAGACGCCGGCGTTCGACCGCATCGCCGCCGAGGGCGTGCTGTTCACGCAGGCGCACGTCTCGGCCCCGTCGTGCAGCCCGTCGCGGTCGTCGATCCTCACCGGGCAGATGTTCTACCGGCTGGAGGAGGGCGGCGACCTGTGGGGCACGCTGCCGGCGAAGTTCCCGGTCTATACCGACATCCTCGCCGAGGCGGGCTACCACGTGGGATACACGCGGAAGGGCTGGGGCCCGGGCAGGCACGCCGCCGGCGGGCGGAAGGAGAACGCCGCCGGCAAGCGGTACAAGGACTTCGCGGCCTTCCTCGCCGCCCGGCCCAAGGGCAGGCCGTTCTGCTTCTGGTTCGGCAGCTACGAGCCGCACCGCGGCTACCGGAAGGGCTCCGGCGTCGCCGGCGGAAAGAGAATCGCCGACGTCACCGTCCCGCCGTTCCTGCCGGACAGCCCGGAGGTCCGAAGCGACATCCTCGATTACTACGTCGAGGTCGAGATGTTCGACAAGCAGGTGGCCGGCCTGCTCAAGCAGCTCGAGGCCGTCGGCGAGCTGGACGACACGCTCGTGGTGATGACCAGCGACAACGGCATGCCGTTCCCGCGGGCCAAGAGCAACATCTACGACTACGGCACGCACATGCCGCTGGCCGTCCGCTGGGGCGCGAAGGCAAAACCAGGCCGCGTCGTCGAGGACTTCATCAGCTTCACGGACTTCGCCGCGACGTTCCTCCAGGCCGCCGGCTGCAAGGTGCCCGCCGGCGTCACCGGGCGCAGCTTCCTGGACATCCTCACGGGCGGCGGGAGCGGCCGGGTCGATCCGAAGCGCGGCCGCGTGTTCGTCGGCAAGGAGCGTCACACGACCGGCCGCGCAGGCGGCGTGGGCTATCCCTGCCGGGCCATCCGGACGCGCGAATACCTCTACATCCGCAACTTCAAGCCCGACCGCTGGCCGGCCGGCGACCCGCCCCGCTACGCCGACATCGACGGCTCGCCGTCCAAGACCCACGTCGTGGACAACCGCGAGGACGGGAAGGTCCGGCGTTTCTTCCAGCTCGCCTGCGCGAAGCGTCCGGCCGAGGAGCTGTTCGACCTCAAGAAGGACCCCGGCGAGCTGGAGAACGTCGCCGGCCGCCCCGAGTACAAAGCCGCTCAGCAAAAACTCTCGGCCGACCTGACGGCCTACCTGACCGAGACGAAGGACCCCCGCATCGCCGGCGGCGGCGAGGAGTTCGACCGCTACCCCTACTACGGCGGCGGCGGCCGACGAAGGCCCAAAACCCCCCCAAAGAAGACGTGAATGGCTGTTGCCAGTGGTGTTCTCTGTCCCTGGTGTCCGGAGGCTTCTGTGGTTGGCGGCGCGGTGCCATCGATGTGGTCGGGGGCGACTGCGCTCAGTCGTTGTGCGACCCGAGTCGCCCCTTGACCTCGTAGACCCAGGAGATCTGCCGGTTGGGGCCGCACTCGGCATCGGCAACATCGAGGAGCTTCTGGCACAAGCTGACGGCCACTCTCCCGATCACCAAGCCGACGCCGGTGAGGAAGCCGAGCGTGGGGTGGCCTGCCAGGACGAGAGGGCTGGTGACCGCACCGATCCCGACCAGAAACTCGCCGTCGAGAGCTTCCTGGACGATGCCCAACATGGTCTTGATCCCATGCTTCTTCAGGGCCCACGTGTAGTCTTTAAGACGGCCTGCAATCTCGTCTTCAATGAAGGGCTGGGACTTGCCAGGCATCTCCTTGTTGAGCCAGTCCAGGAAACGCCGATACTTGCGGCGGGCCTCTTCGTCGGCGCGGAAGTCCAAGACCTGCTGCCAGTCGAGGGCATCTTCGTCGACGACAGCCAGTTGCGACAGGGTCAAGACGATGGCCACGCGATCACCGGGCTGGAACTCCCGATCGCGTTGCTGCTGAGAAGCGTAAACCGGCGTTGCCCCTAAGCCGTGCACTTGCTGCAAGACTTCCGTCAACGTCCGCAGGCCACGCTCAGAGTTCAAGGGGTCTTCCGGGAAATGGCCGGGTGCCCAGTGACCAGGTGGCCAGTGACCGGGCGGAAACATAAGTGGCAATGAGAGGGGCTCACCGGCTGCCTTGCACGCCGCGAGCCAGTTCTCCGGGGACGTGCTGCCAAAGCAAGCCAACTCCTCGGGTATTCCGAATTCCTGGGGCGTTCCCCAGACCCGGTCGAAGCAAAGGGCCGCTGTCTTGGGAATCTCCGGAGCGATGGCCACCGTCTCGTGCGCTGATGGGAGGATCGTTCTCGGCTCCGTTGCCATGGGTTCTGTCCTCTTGCGCTCTGCGAACTCGCCAACTGCTGCATTGTAGCTGATCCGTCGTTCGCAGGCCATCGCTCGATAACCGCGGACAGGCACCTATTTCGGCTCTTCGCTGTTTGGTGTGGGTAGCTCTTCAGGGGCCTGCCCCCCGAGCCCCCCGGCATTATGCGCTTTGGGACCTGCCGGCAGGCTGGGCAATCGGAGGCCCTGACGGCCATACACAGGGCGCCGCATGGATCGTCGTGATCGCAAATCTGTGATATTGGAATGGTTGCGCGGCACCATGCCCTCGCACCGCTGCTCATGCGACAAGGACGGCGCGCCGAGGTGCTCCGAGCTGATCCGGGGCCACTCTGACCTCCTGACCGGCGTGATGTTTGGGTTAGGTTCGGACATCCCAGCCTGCCGCCCGTCGGTTACCCACGGAAAACAGCGAGGAGGCGAAAAGGGTCGTCAGAATTGGCGGCAAGGGAAGAAGGTTGTCAGGATTCAGGCGGCCTTCTACAAGACTCGCAAGCAGGAACATTGAGGCCCGGATCCGAGAACGGTGGCTCGTCGGGGCGTCCTGCCGTCGCAGGTTTCTGGGCGAAGGGAACGCTTCGGGAAAGGTTCTCACGTGCTCAAGTCCGAGCGTGGAACCGCCGATGAGACAGACCGGCAGGGCACGGGATGTCAACAGACTGATTCCCGATCTCGAAGAACAGCGGAGGAATCGACCAATGAAGATGAAGCTGATCGCCGGATTCGTGCTCTGTCTAATGCCATCTGGGTTTGCTCTACCCGACGCACAACTGGGCTATACCATCACGGAGCTTGGGACCCTTGGCGGCCCTCGAAGCTATGCTCGTGCAATCAACAACGCTGGACAGGTGGTGGGGCACTCCAACACCGGCATCGCCACGTACGCTTTTCTCTGGGAAGAAGGCGACATGACAAGCCTTGGTACGCTTGGTGGCAATAGCTACGGGCGCGACATCAATGATGCAGGGGCGGTCGTGGGGCATATAGTGGGCGGCAGCTACGATAAGGCCACTCTATGGTATCAGGGGTCCATTATCGACCTGGGAACGCTCCATTCCAATGGTCACGAAAGTCGAGCCTACGGCGTGAATCACTTTGGCCTGATAGTTGGTGAGTCCAACGACCACACCAGAATCTCGGAACACGGGTTCATATGGGACAACGGGAGGATGGATTACAGCATTGAGGCTACTGGAAGTCGCTTTGGCAGTTATGCCACTGCTGTGAATGACTTCGGGCACGTAGTTGGCTCCCGTCGACGCGACAGTACTGGCAGCCACATTGCCTGCCTTGTCAAAGACGGAAGTAGGACTCTGCTCGGCAGTATCGGCTACTGGTCGACCAGTTTAGCATACGACATAAACAATGCTGATCAGATTGTTGGTTATGAAGGGACTCCTCATACATCGAGCGTCAGGCACGGTCGTGCTTTCACTTGGCAGAATGGCACGATGACTGACCTTGGCACTCTGGGCGGTGACGACAGCTATGCTTTCGCTATCAATGAGGCTGGCCAGATTGTGGGTTCTTCTGAGACCCCAGGAGGAGATCTTCATGCAACGATCTGGATTGACGGGACAGCAAGTGACGTCAACGACTTGATCCCGGATGGCTCTGGATGGGACTACATCACCGAAGCTTTCGACATAAACGACAGCGGACAGATCGTTGGCTACGGCAGATTGGAGGGTGGCATCTTCGACCGGGCATTCCTGTTGACACCTATCCCCGAGCCCGCCACCCTGTCGCTGCTGGCGTTGGGAGGGGTCGTGGTCTTCCGACGGCGCAAGCGGTAGCGGACGATCAGACGAAGCTGAAGCGACGGGCAGGCGGGTGTCCCGGCACCCTTGGTCTCCTCAACGATTCCATGGAAACTCTCGTTTCTCCGCAAAAGGGGAAGTCATCCAGACCACGGCGGTTACAAAGACGCCCAAGCCCTGAAGATATGAAGAGAAGGCATCCTTTGGCCTGACGCGGTAAGCTGGTTC
>CAYRVX010000089.1:0-28964 GCA_964427875.1 uncultured Planctomycetaceae bacterium | reverse complement strand
CGGTTGGAGGGGATCTGCTCCATGATGATGGCGATCTCCTTCAGGGCGTCGGCGAAGGCCGTCATGTCCGTCAGCAGCACGAGCACCCTCTTGCCCTGAAGCGCGAACTGCTCCCCGACGGCCATGCACAGGTCCGGCACCAGCAGCGCCTCGACGACGGGGTCGGCGGCCGTGTGGATGAACATGATCGTCCGCCCCAGCACGCCGCCTTCCTCGAAGGTGCTGCGGAACTTGAGGTAGTCGTCGTGTCGCAGGCCCATGCCGCCGAGGAGGATGATCTCGGCCTCGGCCTGGAGGCCCACCCGCGCCAGCAGCTCGTTGTACGGCTCGCCGGCGACGGAGAAGATGGGGAGCTTCTGGCTCTCGACGAGGGAGTTGAAGATGTCGATCATCGGGATGCCGGTATGCACCATCGTGTCGGGGCGGCGGCGCTTGATGGGATTGACGGCCGGGGAGCCAATGTCCACCATCTCGGCCTCGACGGCGGGCCGCTCGTCGCGCGGGCGCCCGGAGCCGTCGAAGATGCGGCCGAGCAGTTGGTCGGTGAACGGGACCTGCATGGGCCGGCCCAGGAAACGGACCTTGTCGCCCGTGGAGACGCCCTCGGTCCCGGCGAAGACCTGGAGGCTGACCTGGTCGCCCTCCAGGTGGATGACCTGCGCGAGCGAGCTGCCCCGTTCGCCGTCGATGACGGCCAGCTCGTCGTAACCGACTCCCGGGGCGGTCACCGTCACGACGTTCCCGGCGATTCGCGTGATGTGGTCGTAGTACTTTCGCATCGACTAGGGTTCCTTAATGTCGAATGACGAATGTCGAATGACGAATGACGAATACTGAACGACGAGTACCGGCGGCTGGGAGCGCGTCCCGAGCCCCACATCATTGTGGACGGCCTTCTGCGGCTGTACGGAAGCTCTGAGCAAAGATCAGATTCAGCTCCTTGGCTTCCTGCCATGGGGGCCTGGCAGCTTCCTTGAGGCTCGGCTCGGCCACTACGATCATTCTCAGCCAGTACTTCGTTTCAGCGGATTCCTTTCTGCAAATGCCGATCCTGTTCCGAAAGTCCCTCTTGGAGACAGCGTTGTCTGCTTCTTGGTAGTTCGCGCCGACGCTCGTTCCCGCCTTTACGAGCTGGGTTATGAGCGGGACCGTCACCGGGCTTCTTGGAACGGCCTTGGCGAATCGAATCACTGTTTCGGCAAATCGTGCCGTACGTTCCGACAGATCGTAATCCCTTCTCGCTGGTCGTTTCTTACTGTCTCTTTTCGCTTCAGTCATGCCGCGATAAGCCGAGGCGGCCTTCGTCAATCCTAGTCCGCCTCTGGTATTGATCATTCGTCATTCATCATTCATCATTCGTCATTCGCCATTCATCATTCGTCATTCATCATTCGTCATTCATCATTCGTCATTCGTCATTCGTCATTCATCATTCGTCATTCGTCATTCGTCATTCATCCCCCCCCTTATGTCTGCCGATGAACTCGTCGATCCGGGCGAGGATGTCCTTGAACTCCTCGGAGGCGTTGTCGAGATCGACCTGGGCTTGGGCGTCTTCGGCTGCCGGCTTGGCCTGCTCGGCGGTCAGGGGGGCGTAGTTCCAGTTGCGGAACAGGTCGCCGATCTCCACGAGCGTCTTGCGCGCCGTTTCCTTGGACTCGAAACCGAAGTCCAGCTCGACGACTTCCAGGACCTTGTCGAAGACGAAGCGCTGGCGCTCGGCCGGGGTGGCGGCGTCCACCTTGTCGAAGGCGTTCTGCTGGAGGTAGACGTTGTCGAAGAAGTCGGCCTTCAGGGAGACGGTGAAGTCCTCGATGCTCGTGCCCTCCTCGCCGACGACGGTCATCATCTGGCGGACCTCGTTGCCGCGGCCAAGCAGCGTACGGATCGTGGCGACCTTCTGGGGCTCGATGATCCCCGTGTACTTGCTCCAGGACTCCAGCGGATCGATGGCGGGGTATCGCCGGGCGTCGGCGCGGGCCTGGCTGAGCCCCTCGAACGCGCCGACCACCTTCAGCGTGCCCTGCGTGACGGGCTCCTCGAAGTTCCCGCCGGCCGGGCTCACCGACCCGCCGATCGTCAGCGAGCCCTTCCGCCCGTCATGCAGCTCGATCTGCCCGGCCCGTTCGTAGAAGCCCGCGATGCGGCTCTCGAGATACGCCGGAAAGGCCTCCTCGCCGGGGATCTCCTCCAGGCGCCCGGAGACCTCCCGCATGGCCTGCGCCCATCGGCTGGTCGAGTCGGCCAGCAGCAGCACGTCCAGGCCCATCTGGCGATAGTATTCCCCGAGCGTGGCGGCCGTGTATACCGAGGCCTCGCGGGCCGCCACCGGCATGGCCGAGGTGTTGCAGATGATGATCGTTCGCTCCATGAGCGACTTGCCCGTGCGCGGGTCGGTCAGGCCGGGGAACTCGCGGATAGTCTCGACGACCTCGCCGGCCCGCTCGCCGCAGGCGGCAATGACCACCACGTCGACGCGGGCGTAGCGGCTGGTGATCTGCTGGAGGACCGTCTTGCCCGCCCCGAACGGGCCCGGGATGCAGTACGTGCCGCCCCGGACGATCGGGAACATCGAGTCGATGATTCGCACCTGCGTGACCAGCGGCTCGGTCGGCATGAGCCGCCGCCGCGAGACGTTCAGCGGCACCTTCACCGGCCAGTCCTGCTGCATCGTCACGCTTAGCTTCTCGCCGGAGTGGCTCACCAGCGTGGCGATCTGGTCCTCGATGGTGTATTGGCCGGCCTCGGCGAGCGTCTGGAGCTTCCAGTTGCCCTGGAGGTCGAACGGCGCCATGATCTGGTGCGTGAAGATGCCCTCCGGCACGGTGCCGAGCGTGCCGCCCGCGCGAACGGTCGAGCCGACCTGGGCCGTGGGCGTGAACGGCCACTTCCTGTCCGTCGGCAGGCCGTGGATGTACACGCCCGGCGTCAGGAAGAAGCCCGCTTCCTCGGCCACCTGAGGCAGGGGGTTTTGCAGGCCGTCGTAGATCTGGCCCAGCAGCCCCGGGCCCAGCACCACGGAGAGCATCTCCTTGCGGAACTCGACCGCGTCGCCGACCCGCAGCCCCCGGGTCTCCTCGAAGACCTGGAGGTCCGCCAGCCGCCCGCGGATCCGAATGACCTCGCTGAGCAGCTTGACCCCGTCGGACCGGCAGCAGTAGCCGACGGAATTCTTGACCACCCGCGATTCCGCCTCGGCGATGACCATGTTTCCGTAGACTGCGACGATTCTTCCGGCCACGGCATTTCCTCTCGTCTTACGCGCCGCCTCAGCTCTCGGGCGCCGGGACCTGCCTCGCGGAAGCCGGCAGGCCGGCGGGCGCATCGCGCCGGGCCTCGGCGATTGTTCTCCATCGATGAAGGAGCATCAGTCGGGTGGCGTAGGCGGCCAGCTCGTCGTCGGCGAAGCTGAACCACGCGTCGTGCTCCGCGAGCCAGCGCCACCGGGCCGCGTCGAGCACGCGCAGACCCGCCAGGGGCGTCGCCGCCGCCGACCACTCTCCCAGCACGGCGGCGAAGTCCGCTTGCCCGTCGGCCAGGTCTGGCTCGACCAGGTACCTCTCGGCGTCCAGCCCCAGCGCCGCCGCCCGGGCGGCCGCCAGGGCGTTTCTCAGCCCCACCTCGTGGCGGACCCACGCGGCCAGGAAAGCGCTGCGGCGCCCCATCTCCGCAAGCCGGCGGAAATACGCCCCCCACACCGCGTCGACCGCCAGGGGCGCACCGGCCGAGCCCTCCTCGGCCGGCTGTACGCTCAGGAAGCCCGGCAGGGGCCCTTCGTCGCGCACCTGGGCCGTCGTCAGCACGGCGGGTGACGGCTCGTCGATCTCGCCGGCCAGCAGGGCCTCTCGCTGGCGAAGGTCGTCTCCCAGGAAGACGGCCTCGGCCTCGGCCCGGGGCTTGGGGGCGTCCCGGACGTGCCGAAGGAAGCCGGCCGGGCTCAGCGGCGGCTCGTCACCCAGCTTGCCGACCGCCGGAAGGGACGTCAGGAGAAAGAAGTTCCGACCGGACATGGTCGTGCTACTCCTTCGGCTCGGCGAGCGCCTTGGCCAGCACCTCGCGCAGGGGCGGGGCCACGAGGTCCATCAAGGCCTCGACCACCGACTCCCGCGTGACCTCGACGGTGGACCCGGAGATGGTGTACTCGAACCCGGCGTCCGCCAGCGTGCCCTTGAGGTCGATCGACGGGCGAACGCGCTCGACGGTCTCCTCGCCGATCACCTTCAGGGCCCAGGAGATGAGCTTGTCGCGCATCTCGGGGGAAACGTTGATCCTCAGGACCTCCCGCTGCGCGAAGTCGGCCTGGACGTAGGTCATGACGACGTCGTGCAGAAGGCTTCCGAGGAAGTCGCTGTCGGCAAGGAGGTCTCCGGCGTCGTGGCCGAGGATGTCCGAGAGAGACCGGCTCAGGGCCTCCTGAAGGCGCAGGACCGCATCCCGGGAGGCCAGCTCCAGCTCGGTTCGTGATCGGGCCAGGGCCTGTTCGGCCTGCTGGTTGGCGTCGGCGAGGATCTTCTCGGCCTGCTTCCGCGCCTGATCGATGATGTCGGCGGCCTGCCGTTCGGCTTCGGCGCGAAGTCGGTCGGCTTCCTTCCGGCCGGCCTGGACGCCTTCTTCCTGAAGCTTCGCCACGAACGATTCTATCGTTTCAGCCATGGGGCGCTCCGCATATATCTTGGGCTCCTACCTTATGTTAGTCGGCTCGATATGGACACACCCTGCATTAGTTCCCGGGAGAACTTCCCGCAGGCAGCGGCCGTGCACGCGGCCGGAAGGCCGCGCGGGCGGAGGCGTGAATCTGGATGGCGGCAGGATGTGGACCTGCGGATCAGATGCATCCTTTCATCTTCATCGCGTAAACGACCTGCTGAGCGATCTGCGCCAGCGTGAAAACCGAGCAGTCGTAGACGAGATGGAACGCCGGCTTGCGGGGGAATCGCATGGCGTAGATTCTCTCCAGGTACGCCCGTTCGCGCTCCTGGGCGCGTACCCGCAGGCGGGCTTGGGTCTCGGCGAGTCCCTCGCGGAAGGCGGTCTCCTTCACTCGCCAGTCCAGCGGCGCCTCGAGGCGGACCGACAGGCCGTTGGGCAGGTCGTAGGTGGCCCCCGCACCGCCCTGGCCGATGACGATCGCGTGGCCTTCAATCGCCAGGGAGCGGATCAGCGCCGTGATGCGGTTGCGGATCTCGTAGCCGCTGGGGACCCGGTCCTTCTTCAGGGCGCGGAAGAAGTCCAGAAAGAGCCTGGGCTTGGTCCTGTGCTCCCGATCGAGCAGTTCGGCCGCCGTGTTCGTCTCCGTGGCGAGCCGCGCGAGGATCTCCCTGTGGTAGATGTGCCAGGTGTGCTCCGGGTCGGCGTCGTCGTTGAGGATCTCCATCAGCAGCAGGCCGAGAGAGAAGCCGTAGCAGCCGTACTGCCGTGAGATGGTCACGAACGGGCCGGCGCTGCGGATCTCCTTGTCCTGATCCGTCTCCTTGGGGTGTTCCTGCATGTCGCCATCCAGGGGCACCTTGGCCATGCGCCAGCTCCTTATCGATCCGGGAGAAGGCCTGCTTGCCCGGTGATTCTAAGCCGCAGCAGCCCGGAACGCCAATAGTCCCGCGGCACCGCGGGGGTATTTCTGTCTGATCCGCCGCGGCGCCTTACGTCTGCTGTCCACGGCGAACGGGAGGTCTGGCGGCGCCCAGGCGCCCGAAGATCATTCGTCCGGCCGACGTCTGGAGAACGCTCGTCACGGTGATCTCGATCTCCTCGCCGACGTGGTCGCGCCCCTGTTCGGCGACGACCATCGTGCCGTCCTCGAGGTATCCGACGCCCTGGCCGGGCTCTTCGCCGGCCCGGATGACCTTGACCCGCATCGTCTCCCCCGGCAGGACGACGGGTTTCAGGGCGTTGGACAGATCGTTGATGTTGATCACGTCCACACCGCGCAGCTTGGCGATCTTGTTCAGGTTGTAGTCGTTGGTGACGACCCGCCCGTCGAGGTGCCGGGCGAGGGCCACGAGCTTCTCGTCCGCTTCGTGGGCGCGTTCGACGGCCGGCACGCGGGCGTCGAGGATCTCGACGTCCAGCCGCTTGCACGCCTGAAGCTGGTTGAGGATGTCCAGCCCCCTGCGCCCGCGGTTGCGCTTGAGCTTGTCCTGGGAGTCGGCGATGGAGTGAAGCTCGCCCAGGATGAACCGCGGCACGATGATCGCCGACTCCAGGATCCCCGTCTCGGCGATGTCGGCGATCCGCCCGTCAATGATGACCGACGTGTCCAGGAGCATCGGGCGGGCGCCCCTCGTCTCCCTGGCGAACTCCACGTAGGGGATCACGAAGCGGAAGTCGTCCTTCGTCTGGAGGACGAAGCTGATGCAGATGAAGATGGCCGCCACGCCAAGGAACCCCTTGACCAGTTGCACGGCCGGCTGATCGGCGATGTCGAAGACGCTCACCACCATGTTCACGACGGTGGTCAGGCCGTACGCTATCATCAGGCCCGCCAGGATGCCGAAGAACAACCCGCTCAACACCTGTAGCCGCTTGCGGCGCCAGAGCATGTCCACCATGACGAGCATAAAGGCCGCCACGACCGGCGCCATGATCGTGCCCGCCACGTAGGAGAAGGTCAGGCTCTTGTCCCGGGCGGCCTGGAAGCCGAGCGAAATGGAAATGCTCAGGACCACCAGCAGAAACAGGATTCGCACCAGATGAAGTACCATGATCCCACCATCCTGTATGAGCCGTTATGAGCCTTATGACGAGAATAGCGGCCCGAGTATAGCACGGGCGGAGCCGCCCGGCCAGCATCTTTGGCCCGGCGTGCGCCGCGCTCACCGCGCCCCCAATCGCCGGCACAGCGAGTCGTAAGGACACGTCGGGCACTGCTCGCCGCGAGAAAGCCCGAAGCCGCCGGACCTCCGGTCACGGATCAGCCTCTCCGCCAGCGACGACACGCGCGACTCGGCGGCCGAAAGCGACTCCGCGCTGATCTCGAAGTGATGCGCCCTGCCCGGGCGGAGGAAGTACAGGGCCGCCTCCTCGGGCCGGGCTTGCAGGTGTCTCGCGGCCGCCGCGGCGTACAGGAGAAGCTGAAGTTCGTATCGCTCGGCGTGCTCGGCGAGCCCCTGCTCGTCGACGCGGTCGGACTTGTAGTCCACCACGTGCCAGCCCCCGGCCTCGTCGGCGTACAGCAGGTCGATCTGCCCGCGAAGCTCCGCCGGGCCGATATCCATCACGAAGTCCAGCTCCCGCAGCGTCCGTCGCGCCGAGGCGAGCCGCCCCCAAAGCTCGTGCTCGCGGAACCTGTCGAGCATCCGGCTCAACTGGCGCTCGATCGCGTCGAGGTCGGCCGTGTCCGGCAGGTCCATCTCGCCGGCGGCCTGGCGGACGAGGGCCCGGGGCTCCTGCGGGGCCGCAAAGTCCAAACGCTCCATGCACAGGTGAAACAGCGTTCCCAGGGTCGCCGCCCCCAGTCCGCGGGCGCCGCCGGACTGCGGGGCCTCGCCGAGCGGCTCGCCGCCTCGGCCCGACGCGCCCGCGGCGGGGGCGTCCTCGAACGCCGCCGGCACGCGGAGCTCGTGGCGCCAGCGGTAGAGCATCGGGCAATGCTCGAAGTCGTTCAGCGCCGTTACGGCGATCTCCGCGCGCCCGACCTGGGGCCCGAGGGGCCCGACCAACGGCATCTGGGGGGCGGCCCCGGCGGTTTCCGCGATGGCGTCGGCGAGGTCGGCCCCCGACCCGGCCGCGGCGAGGAGCTTCCTTCCGATCGGCCCGGGGCCGCGCGCGGCGGGGGACCCGGCGGCCGCGACCCTTCGAACCGACGCCGCGTGACGCCCACCGGCGCAGGGAACCTCGCCGGCGCCGCGCTCGAGGGCGTCCGTGATGCCCAGCAGTTCGTCCATCTTCGCCAGATAACTGCCGGCGTCGTGAAGCCCGCCGTCGGTCCTTCGCCAGTCGGCCCCGACGAAGATCAGATGGTCCCTGTGCCGGGTGGCCGCCACGTAGAGCCTTCGGACGTCCTCGCTGAGCTCCTCGGCATCCTCGAGGCGCTTGGCCAGGCGATAGGAGAGCGGCCCGTCCTCGTTCGCCTCCTCGTCGCCGCCGGGAACGTGCCTGTAGGTCAGGGGCCAGTCTCTGCGGATGAGCAGCCGGCCGGCATGCCCGCGCCGCCCGGCGTTCAGGTCCGGGATGACCACAACGGGAAACTCCAGGCCCTTGGCCTTGTGGATGGTCATCACGCGCACGACGTCTTCCCGTTCGCCGGCCACCGCGGCCTGTTCGTACCGCGATTCACTGATGACCTGGCGGCGCATCTCGGTGAGGAAGTCGGCGAGGGAGACGCGGTCGGCCGCGGCGGTCCGCGCCAGGTCGCCCACCCTCCTGACGTTGCTCAGCATCCGCCGCCCCTGGGGCTGCGACAGCAGCGTCGCCTCGTAGCCCGTCTCGTCCAGCAGACGCTGAAGCAGCACGTCCGTGCCGGCCGCATCCTTCAGGCGGTGCAGCCTTCCGAGAAGCTCCAATGCAGCCGCCATGGCGTCGGCCTGGGCGGTGTCCAGGCGGGCGGACAGGTCCGCCTTGGCCAGCGAGGCGTGGTAGGGCGGCTCACAGGACTCGGCGACGTGCATCAGCGTGTTGTCGGTCAGGCCGAACAGGCTGCCGCGAAGGGCCCCGAACAGGGCGATGTCGTCGAACGGGTTGTCGATCGCCTGAAGCGCGTTGAGGACGTCGAAGACCTCCTGCTGCTGGAAGAAGCCGGTCCCGGCGACGACGTAGTAGGGCACGCCGCACCGCTGGAGCTCGCGCTCGTAGTCGAGGCTCTTGGTCATGCGGGCGAAGAGGATGGCTACGTCGCCCGGGCGGACCGCCCGCCATCGCTTGCCGTCGGCGTCCCAAACGATCTCCTCGCCGCGCTCCAGGATCTCCGCGATGCGCTGCGCCGTCACGGCGGCCTGGGCGGCCGAGGCGCCCGCCGCATCGGCAACCGCCCGCCCTTGTTCGTCCGTCGCCAGGAGGATCTCCACCGACGCACCCGCAGGGCTGGCCCTGCGATGGGCCTCGATCGGCACGTAGCCCGGGCCCATCATGGCCGAAAACAGGTGGTTCACGAAGGCCACGCCACTCTCGTGCGTCCGGAAGGACGTGCCCAGGTGCTCCTGCCTGTCGGGCCCGAGCCTGGCGCACAGCTCCCGAAAGACCTCCACCTGCGCCCCGCGGAAGCGGTAGATGCTCTGCTTGGCGTCGCCGACGACGAACAGGCGGCCCTGGGGCGCCGGTCGGTCCGTCTCCGCCATGCCGATCAGCCGGGTCAACAGGTCGAGCTGGCAGCCGTCGGTGTCCTGGCACTCGTCGATCAGAAGCTGGTCGATCCGGCTGCCGATGGCCGTCCGCACGCTGTCGTTGCCGGCGAGGAGCTTTCCGGTGCGTTCGAGCAGGTCGTTGAAGTCCAGCAGCCCGCGCCTGCGCTTCTCCGCGGTGTAGCGCGAGTCCGCGTCGATGGCGAGCCGGGCGAGGGCCCCAATCGCCTCGGCCGCCTGGCGGTCCTGCTCGCCGAGCCGCTCGGTGAAAAGGGCGTACCGGCGCACGGCGGCGATCAGCCCCCGCAGGCGAGCGCGGACCTCGCGGAGCTGCTCCCTGCCCCAGCTCTTCGGCGAGCCGATGTTGCCCGGCCTGGGATTGAGGCGATCGAACGCCTCGCTCGACGCCTCGGCGGGCGCCGAGAGGATCTCCCGAACCGCCGCCAGTTGCTCGTCGCGAAACAGCGCGAGCCTGTCGTCGGGGTCGTCGCACGGCCAGGCCGCGAGGGCCTCCAGCTCTTCCCGGAGGCGCCCGTCTTCGCCCAGGGGGGCCAGCCATTCGCCCCGGCGGGCCTCCAGGAGCCGCCGCCAGCCCTCAAACGTTGCGGCCGGGTCGGTGTGGGCAGCCAGGTCGCACGCGGTGCGGGCGCTCAGGAGGCCCTCCACCATCGAGACGACCTGGTCGAACGACAGGTCCGCGACGATGTCGGCGACGGCCTCGCGCTGCTGCTCCACGGCGGCGAGCACGGCCTCCTCGGCGGCCTCGGAGAGCATCCGGTCGGCCAGGATCGGGTCCGCGCAGACGGCGAAGCTCGGGTCGATGCCCGCCTCGACGGCGAAGGTTCTCAGCAGCGAGGCGCAGAAGCTGTGGATGGTCGAGATGCGGGCCTCGGGCAGTTCCTCCAGCCAGGCGCGGATTCGTCGCCGCTCCTCGCCGGCGGCCTCGTCGGCGGCGTCCTTGAGCATCCGGCGCACGCGGCTGGACATCTCCAGCGCCGCCTTCTCCGTGAACGTCAGGGCCACGAAGCGCCCGACGGCGTCCTCCGCGTCGTCGCAGGTTCGCAGCAGCTCGACGAACCGCCGGGCCAGGACGAACGTCTTGCCGCAGCCGGCCCCCGAGCGGAGGGCCAGGTCCTCGCCGATCCGCTCGATCGCGGCGGCCCGCTGGGCGCTGGTGAGCTCGGCGTCGGACGGCATCAGCGGGCCTCCCTGTCGTCCGCCGCGGCGGCCTTGATCTGCGCGCGGGCCGGCGAGAAGTGGCAGATCTGCCCGAACGGGCAGTACCCGGGGCAGTCGTGCGTGGGCAGCGCGTCGAAGCGCCCCGCGGCCATCTGCCCCACGAAGCGCCCGACCGTCGCCAGGGCGTTCCGGCGCTTCTCCTCGTAGCTCTCGTCGAGCTTGTAGGCGTCGCGTCCGCGGGAAGTGGTCACGGCTGCGAAGAACCGCTCGAACCGCGCCGCGGCGCCGCCGATCCTGTGGAACGCGCCGCCGACGCATTCGGCGCCGAGGAGTGCCTCGACGGCCGCGGCGTACAGCGGCATCTGGACGCTCCGCCCGGCCTCCATGTCCCGCTCGGTGGGCAGGCGCCCGGTCTTGTAGTCCACCACGAGCAGCCCCTCGACGTCGTGGAAGCGAACGCGGTCGATGCGGTCGATCCGCCCGCGCAGCCGGATGTCGCCCGCCGGCGTGGACAGCACCACCGGCTCCGAGCTGCCGGCCTCGTCGTGCGCCGCACCCGGCTCGACCTCCGGACCGAAGGCCAGCTCGAAGTGCAGGCTCTCGGGGTCCAGCTCGTCCCGCGCGCGGGCGGCCGTAAGGTACTCCCACAGCGCCTGGCGCATCTGGCGGAGCTGGATTCGCCACAAGACCGGGTAGGGCGGCCGGCGGGCCTCCACGTCCGCCGCCTCCGCCGCGAGGGCCTCGTCCAGCACGTCCGCCAACTGCGGTTCGTCGATCTCCGCCAGCCGGACCGCCCCGCCCGCTCGCCCGGCCAGCAGGCGCATCACCCGAAAGAGCACGCTGTGGCAGAACAGCCCTCGCGTCTGCGGCTCCAGCCGGCGCTGCGGCTCGGTCAGCGGGGCGAGCTTCAGCACGTACGTCGCGAAGTACTGCCACGGACATTGGCCGTACGTGTCCAGCCGCCCGGCGGAGAGGATCGCCTGCCCCGGGTACCGCCGCGCGAGGTCGTCGAGAAGGGCCGGGTCGGTAATGCGGCCGTCAAACTCGTTGCACTCGCCGGGCTGCCACCGGCGGCGACGCGCCCAGATGCCCATCGCCGCCCGCAGCGTCCTCCGGGGCGCGTTGCTCACCGCCCAGGCGAGCGCATCGGCGGAGGCGTCGCCGCCTTTGGCGAAAACCCCGGAGATTCCCGCGTTGAACGCGTCGCGACCGCTGGCCAGCTCACCGGCCGGCGGAACGACCATCCCCGGCGGAATCGTCTCCCGCGGGGCCTTCTCCAATCCGCCCGCCGGCTCCAGCAGCGAAAGCAGGAAGCTGCTCGGCGAGCCGATCCTGCCCGACGCGTCGGACTCGAGGTAGCTCAACGTCAGCGTGTCCCGCGCGCGAGAGACGGCCAGGTAGAACAGAAGCATCTCCCGCGCGGTCAGGTCCCGGCGGCTGTCCAGCACCACGCCGCGGCTGCGCCAGCGGGCGCGGTCGGCCTCGCCGATCAGTGAGCCCTCCACGAAACGCGGGGGAAACTGCCTCTCGCTGACGCCGAGGAGGAAGACGTGCTCGTAGCGAATCGCCCGTGCGTCGAGCACGTCCAGGACGTCGACGAGCGATTCCGTCCGGGCCGGCGGAGACGTGGCCGCCGACAGCGCGTCGCGAAGGCGCGCCATCGTGGGGGGCGGGCTCGGCAGGTTCGCCAGGCAGGCCTCCAGCGCCGCCAGGGCCCGCAGGTCGCGTGCGATCAGCTCGGCATCGCCGTGGCCGAGCGCCGCCTCGCGAAGCTCCAGGGCCTCGACGACTTCGCCCAGCTTCGCCGGCTCGGCCGCCTGCTCGGCGAGGTCGAAGAGCCTCTCGAGCATCGCCCGCCCCTGGAGGATCGTCTGGGCGTCCGGCCGTTGGGCGGCGGGGTGGTCGGCGTCTTCCTCGTCCTCGTCGCGCGGCCGAGACGCCCGGGCCGCAACGCGCTCGGCGGCGTCGAGGTACTCCTTCCGCCCGGCGAGGACGTTCCCCTCCCGGATGAGCATCTCCGCCGCCCGCACCGTAAGGGGGCCGTATTCGCCGAGCGCCCGCGGGCGGAAGTAGCTGTTCCTGATGACGGCCAGGCAGTCGCGCCACTCCAGCTCCGGCCGGAGCGAAACGACGTCGAGGACGAAGCGCACGATGGGTTCGTCCGTCAGCGCCCGGGGCACGTCGGCTGCGGGAATGTCGTGATCCGCGAAGATCCGCCGAATCGGTTCGCCGTAGGCCTCCAGGCTGCGCGCGAGCACGGCGATGCCGCCGGGCGCGGCACCGGCGTGCAGGAGCACCTTGACGCGCCTGGCAGTGGCCGCCACCTCCGCGTCCAGCCCCGAGGCCGCGATCACCGACACGCCGTCGGGCATCGAGCATCGGCCGTCCGCGCCGAACAGGTTCTCCCACAGCCGGCCGATGCCGGCGCGGCGGCGCGTGGGGGGGACCTCGATCTCGACCAGCCGGGCGCCGAACCGCTTGCGGATGTTCTCGAGCGTGCGCCCGGTCCAGTGCCACATTCGCTCCCGGCCGTCCTCGCCGATCGGCAGCGTGATGACCACGCGCTCAAGCCGCCCGGCCAGGAGGGAGAGGATCTCCAACTGCGTGGGCGTGAAGTCGGTGAATCCGTCGGCCGCGACGGCCCGGACGCCCTCCAGGCCCGGCGCCGGCGCCTCGGGCGCCGCCGAGCGGAGGTGATCCCGCGCCAGCCAGGCCTGTCCTTCCGCGTCGAACGCGCCGCGGGCGAGCAGCTCCTGCTGGTAGCGCCGGTAGATCTCGACCAGGTCGCCCCGCTTGTCTCGCGCGCCGCCGACGGCCTCGGCCAGCTCCTCCGGCTCGATGGCCGCCCGCTTGAGCTCGGCGATCGCACGGTCCAGGGCGACGATGAGTCCCGGCGTGTCGGCCACGCCCGCCAGTGCGGACAGCCGCCCGTCCGAATGCAGCTCGGCGACGATCCGGCTGAGCAGCAGCCGCCTCTGGAACGCCGACGTCGCCCTGGCGGGCTCGTTCGCCGCGGCCAGGATTCGGCCGGCCAGCGCTGCGAACGTCGTGACCGCCGGCGAGACGGCCACGCCCGCGCGGCACGAGTCGAGGAGTGTTCGGCGCATGTACCTCGCGGCCGCGGCGTTGGGGACCAGCAGCAGACACCGGGGCCGCCCGGCGTCGTCGAGACAGCGGCGATACATCCCCATCGCCGCGGCGGTCTTGCCGCTTGCCGCCGGGCCGCGGAGAAGGACGACGGGCCTCTTGGCCGACAGAATCCGTTCCAAGAGCGAGTTGTCGCTGCGTCGCTCCATCGGGCGGTATTGTCCCACCAGGTCGGGCCGGCAACAAGAGAGGTCTCGGGGCGGCCTGGATGACCGGGCCGGGCGACTTCGTGCAGGAACCGCCCGCGCGTGCCGATAAGATGTTCATGCCGGTCGCGGTGTGCGCCGCGGCGAGCGCGAGCGGCGCTGGAGACGTTGATGGCGGCTGAGTATTCCGTTCAGACGTGTCGGCATCTGGCGGAGCGGTTTCGCCGGACCGGCGTGCTGCGCCCGCTGCGCGTGAGCCGCTACGACGCCGGCACGGAGCTGACCTACGACGTGACGGGCGTGTTCCCCCCCCGGTCGGCCCGCGTGACGGTCGCCATCGATCGATTTGTCGGCGGAGGCTTCGCCGGCCAGGTCTACCGGGTCGCTGTCAAGCGGATTGAAGGCGACGGGCACGGCATCGAGGGCCTCGCCGTCGGCGGGCCCTACGCGATGAAGATCCTCGTCCCGCCGTCGCGGCGCTCGGAGGTCTTCCGCAACGCGATCTATGCGTTGGGTTTTCAATCGGCGTTTCAGCTTCAGGTGAACCCGGCCGCGGCGCGGGCGGGGGCGCTGTGGCAGAAGTTCATCCGCCGGGCGGCGAAGATGCGCTTCGGCGGCGAGCAGGCCGTCGTGGACATCTTCGCGACGTTCGTCGATCCGACCATCGGCAGTTGCGGCGAGATCCGCGAGTGGCTGGAAGGGCGCACGTGGCGCTTCGAGGTCGACGATCGCCTCTTCGCCCGCTGGCGATGGGGCCCCGGCGATGCGGCCGACGGCCTGGGCTCCCCCGAATACCGCGCCAAGAAGCAGTTCATGGCCGATCTCGTCGACCTGCTCCACGAGATGGGCGCCCCCGAGCTCGCGCGGCAGTACGAGTGGTGGACCTGCAAGAGCCAGCCCAACTGCCTCAAGCGGTACGACTGCGAGGGCGACCCGGCCGCGGGCCTGACGGCCGTGGACTTCCGCGCGGGGCTCGCCCTGCTGGCCTGCCTGCCCATGAGCCCCGGCGACGTCAAGCTCATCTTCAGGGGCCTCGCCCGCGGGCGCATCGTCCAGTTCGACCGCGGCGACCTCGACAGGCTCGAGAAGTTCGTCCGGGCCGGCGGCGAGGAGCTCGCCGACATGAGGCCGGCGCTGGAGGAGCTCCGGGCCGCCGAGGCCGAGTACCACGATTCGCAGATCGACGTAGCCGCCCATCACGTGCGCCTGCTGCACGACGGCGGGCTTTGGCGCCGCATTCGCCGCGCCACCGTCACCGGCTGGCGGGTTCGGGGAGAAGTAGACGACCGCGCCGAGCGGCGGCTCCGTGCCGGGGCGATGCGCACGGCGGCGTTCTGGCTGCTGGGCCTGGTCCCGCTGCTCGGGTCGGCCCTGCGGAAGATGTGGGGCCGGGCCGACTACAGGGCCCACTACGCCAGGCTGCTGGCCGGCGGAAGCTACCTGCGGCAGGCGATCCGGGCTCACGTGGCCGAGGAGCTCATCGGCTGGCACCGCGACGGGCGGGCGAGCGTGGAAGTGGTCGGCAAGCTGTGCGACAGCCCCGCGCTGTTCTTCCTGTTCATGCCTCTCTCGCTGCTGCCGGCCGGCCTGCACAGGATGCTGATGGACGAGGCCTACGCGCTCGCCAAGCTCCGGTACGTCTTCGTTCGGCCGCTGCGGCTGTACTTCAACCGCGAGGCGCGGGAGCAGTGGCTCCGCGAGATGGTGGCCGAGGGGCGGAAGAACCACATGGTCACCGACGAGGACGCCGAGCACATCCTCGCGGGCATCCGCGAGCCGTTCATCCAGAAGTACCTCAAGAGCCTCGCCGTCCACGTCTGTACGCTGCCGGTGACGCAGATCGTCTCGGTGGCGGTGGCCGCGTGGTATTACTTCGCGCACCCGGGGCTCTCGCCGGCCCAGCGGGCGGCGGCCGTAGGGGCGATCCTCGTCGCGTTCCAGATCACGCCCATCTCCCCCGGCTCGCTCGTCCGCGGGCTGTACGTCCTGTACCTCGTGATCCGCGAGAGGGACTTCAGGAACTACAACATCGCCGTGTTCCTGGGCTTCTTCAAGTACGTCGGGTACCTGGCGTTTCCCATCCAGATGGCCTACCACTACCCGGCGTTGGCGCGTTTCATGGCCGGGCACTGGGCGACGGGGGCCGCGCACGTCGTGCCGGTCTTCGGCGAAAAGGGCGCGCTGCTGGAGCACTTCGTCTTCGACCTGTTCTACAACTACCCGCTCACGATCCGGCGCCGCATGCGCCGCCGGGCCGAGCGAAGGGCGGGCCTCGCGCCGCGGAGATGGCACGCGCTGATCTGCCTCGTCGGGGCGGCCGGCCTGCTGGCGGCCATCGACGCGGCCGTCTGGGCCGCCCGCGGCGTCGTGCCGACCTGGGGCGACGTGTGGTACCTGGCGATCTGGCCGCCGCTGCTGGCCGGGGCCGCCGCGGCCATATGGGCCGGCGGCTCGTCCACGCCGCGGCGCATCCTCCTGGCCCTGCTGGTCGGGCTCAACGTCGCCCTGCTCCACTCCCTGGCCAGCACCGCGTTGGCGGGCCTGCTGGGGTCCGGCCAAGCGGCCGGGACGTCCTGGCTCCTGATGAGCTGGAGCGTCGTCCGCTTTCCCCTCCTCGCCGCCCTCGGCGCGATCCTCGTCGAGACCCACGGCCCGGAGCCCAAATGAGAATCGCGGATTGCGGATTGCGAATTGCGGATTGACGGTCAGGGACAGCGTCAGTCCATCAGAACCTCAGGCCGACCTGGAGCATGAGGAAGGGGCCGTCGGCGATGTTGATGCGGTTGAAGGAGCGGTCCTCGTAGCGGCCGCCCTCGAAGAAGAAGCGGTCGAAGGCGTAGCCGCCGATGATCTCGAAGTACGCGTCGTTCGTGATGTCCCACTTCAGCCCGCCGTAGATGCGCTTCTCGAGGTACCACAGCCGGTCGTCCCGCGTGCGGCGGTCGTGGCGGAAGAATCGGCGGTTGGTCCAGTCGAAGCCGGCGAAGGCAGTCAACGGGGCCCCGCCCGATTGCAGCCTCGCGTGGACCGTGCGCGGAAACTGGTACGAGACGAACAGGGGGAACTGCTCGAAGAGGGCCACATACAAGGCGTTGTAGGGAAAGCCGAACATGCATCTCAGGAGGTTGTCGTACTGCCAGCGAAGGCCGCCGCCGGGGATAGGGTACTGGTTCAGGTAGTCCCGGTTATTGGCCCAGTTGATAAGGAAGATTGGCCCGGCCTTGTTATACGGCACGCCGGTGAACCATGTGATGTCGGCCGTGAACTCGTCGGCGCTGTCGAACGGCCTATCGCTCGCCGAGCCCATCGTCACATCCACGGCGCCCGGGATGCCCAGCACGATGGTCTGCGAGATGCGAAGGTCCCACAACTGTCTCGGAAAGCGCCCGCCCGTGTCGGGCAGAACCGCGTCGGTCCGAATGTCCAGGATCCGCAGGTTGAAGGTGGGCGTATACGGGGGGTAGTAGAGGTCCTCGAACGGGTTTACCCGGATGCCGAAGTCATGCTGCGTGATGGCCATGTCGGCCGACTGCCCGGAGACCGAACGGTCGCGGTGGAGCGTCGCCGCGTAATCGACTTGGAAGTGAGGCTGAACGAAGTACTCGATATCGAGCCACCGCGCCAGGCCCTCGTCCACGTACGCGGGGAAGAGCGTCCGGTACTCCTTCTCCCACTTGTCGTCCCGTTGCGCCTGGGGATCGCCTGTTTCGGCCGGTGCCGTGCCGGCACGCTCAGCGAGAGGCCGCCCAGCCGAGGCGAGCACGTCGAGCCAGCGGGGCAGTGCCGGGGGCGTGCCTGGCCCCTCAGCCAATGCGGGCAGCGCTGCGGCAGAGACCAGGGCGACGCAGGCGACTGCGAAGATTCTCATTTTTCGCACCCCCATGTGCGTTTCGTCCCGGCCCTTCGCGCGGCGTTGGCTGGACTCAAGGCCGGGCCTTGGGTTTGCGGCGTTTCGGCTTTCCGTAGCTCGGGTTGGGCTTGGGCATGACGGCGCCGACTTCCTTTCGCCAGGCGTGGAGCATCTTGCGGAGCTCGGCGGCCTTGCCGGGCATCTTCGCGGCGAGGTCGTTCTTCTCGCTGATGTCGTCCTTGAGGTCGTACAGCTCGACGCGCATGTCCTCGTAGAACTCGATGAGCTTCCAGTCGCCGGCGCGGACGGCCCCGCCGGGCGTGCCGCCCTGGTTGCCGTAGTGGGGGTAGTGCCAGTAGATCGCGTCGCGCTTCAGCTTGCCCGTCTGCTTGAGAAGGGGCACGAGGCTCAGGCCGTCGCAGTGCTGCCTCGGGCGCGGCGGCAGGTGGGCCATCTGGAGCATGGTCGGGTAGAAGTCCGTGCTGGTGACGACCTCGCGGCAAACGCCGCCGGGCTTGACCGCGCCCGGCCACCTGATCAGCATCGGCTCGCGGACGCCGCCCTCGTACAGCCAGCCCTTGCCCGCCCGCAGGGGGACGTTGCTCGTCGGCGAGCCCTCCGACGTGCTCAGGCCGCCGTTGTCCGACATGAAGATCACGACCGTCTCGTCGGTCAGGCCGAGCTGGTCGATCTTCTTCATCACGCGGCCGACGCTCTCGTCGGTGCTCTGGACCATGCCGGCGTACACGGCGTGGTCCTGCACCTGCCGGGCCTGGCGCGGCGGCTCGGGGAGGAACTTCGGCCCCTTGGGCGGCGGCAGCTTGGCCGCTTTCTGCCCGTACTTCCCGGCGAGGTCCTTCTTCGACTGAAGCGGCGTGTGCACGGCGTAGTGCGACAGGTACAGCAGGAACGGCCCGTCCTTGTGAGCGTCGAGGAACCGGATCGCCTCGTCGGTGAGCCGGTCGGTGAGGTACTCGCCCTTGGGGCCGTCGGGCAGTTGCGGGTTCCGGTACGGCGAGAAGTAGCTGCGCGGCATGCCGCTGCCGGTGCCGGCGACGTTGCTGTCGAAGCCCTGGTCCGTGGGCAGATAGGGATTCCTGCCGCCCAGGTGCCACTTGCCGACGAAGCCGGTGGCGTAGCCGGCCTCCTTCAGGGCCTCGGCGAGGGTCACCTCCTCCGGGCGCATGTAGTGCAGGTACGGCGCGCTGAGGAGCTTGCCCGAGCGCCGCCCGGCGATGAAGTTGGTCAGGTTCAGCCGGGCCGGGTACTTGCCCGCCAGGATGCTCGCACGCGTCGGCGAGCAGACCGGGCAGGCGGCGTACGCGTTGGTGAACCGCATGCCGCCGGCGGCGAGGGCGTCGATGTTCGGCGTCTCGTAGAACGTGCTGCCCTGGCAGGTCAGGTCCATCCAGCCCATGTCGTCAATGAGGAAGAAGACGAAGTTCGGCCTCTTCGGGCCGCTCCCGGCCGCAAGGGCATTCCCGATCCGCCCGGCCGATCCGCAGCCCAACAGCCCCGCCGCGCCAATGCCGACATTCCGCAAGAAGCAACGACGTGTCAGGGTCCTCATGCCGGGTCTCCTCATCATGTCATTCGCAGCGCCAGTCGCAGAATCAACTGCGCCGCGGCGTTGGCGTATACCCCGGCCGCGAGGTCGTCGGCGACGATGCCCCAGCCGTGGGGGAGTCTCTGGAGTTGATGCACGGGCGGCGGCTTGATGATGTCGAAGGCCCGGAAGGCCGCGAACGCGACGGCTGCGGCCGCCAGCCAGCCCCGCCAGCCGGCCCCGAGCGGCAGCACGCACAACGCCAGCGCCTGACCGGCCCACTCGTCGATCGTGCATTGGCCGGGATCTTCCCTGGCGAAGTGGGACTCCGCGAATCGCCCGAGCAGCCCGCATGCGACGGTGCCGGCGACAACCACCAGCGCCATCGACGACGTCACCCAACACTGCCTGCCGTCGGTGGCGAATGCCGCGGCCAGGAAGATCACGCAGACCGCCGCCGAGCCCCACGTGCCCGGCGCCACCGGGAGATAGCCCGTTCCCAGGCCGGTCACGATGAGCGTGGCCAGCACGTGCCGCCCCGAAGAGCCCCTGTCGGCAGCCATCACTTTTCGATCCCCACGAGCCGGCGCGCCTTGCCGACGTAGGCCAGCCCGCTCAGTACGGTCACGGCGACGGCGAGCCAGACGAAGCTCGCCTTGACCCAGGCGGCCCACGCGGCGTTCTGGAGATTCGCCAGTTGGAACAGCACGATACAGATGGCCAGCGACTGGATGAACATCTTGACCTTCCCGACGGGAATGGCGGGGAACTTGATCCCCTGCGACTCGCTGTAGCCCCGCACGGCCGAGACGATGAACTCGCGTCCGAGGATGGCGACCACCATCCAGGCCTGCACGCCCGAGAGCATGCCGCCGGTGAGCCACCGGGGCAGGTCGCCGTCGGGCAGCCCGGTCGCGCCGCTGCCGAAGGCGTAGTTCGAGCCCGCGAGCATCGCGAAGGCCCCGACCACGAGCACCTTGTCCACGAACGGATCGGCGATTCGCCCGAAGGCGCTGGTCAGCTTGAGCTTCCGGGCCAGGTACCCGTCCAGAACGTCCGTGACGCCCGCCACGATGTAGACCGCCAGCGCGGCGTTCAGCAGCCCCGGCCCGCTCGGCGAGCCCTGCTCGTAGAGCCCGACCAGCACGAAGAAGCCCGCGGCCAGGACAATGCGGCCGACCGTTAGCTGGTTGGGTATGTTCCAGTTCATGGCCTGACGATCAGGTCGTAATCATCGTGCCCGGCGACGCGGCCGTCCACGAAGCTGCCCGGCGGCCGGGGCTCGGTGAGCCTGCATATACTATCTATGTCCGGCGCCTGGCCATAGTGTCGGCCCACGCATATTCCCCCCGGGTCCGCGGAGTCCACGAGCACGCGGACCTGCGAGCCGATCCTCTGCTCGTTCGCCTGGAAGGCGATCTCCTGTTGGGCCAGCATGATCGCCTCCCGGCGCTGCTGGACGACGTCGCGGGGCACGCGGCCGGGCAGCCTCGCCGCGGGCGTGCCTTCCTCCGGGTAGAACGGGAAGACCCCCAGCGCGTCGAAGCGAAAGCCCCTCACGAAGGCGAGAAGCTCGTCGAACTGCTCCGTCGTCTCGCCCGGGAAGCCCACGAGGAACGTGGTCCGCAGGACGAGCCCGTCGATCCGGCGGCGCATCTTATCCAGGAGCCGCTCGATCCGTGTCCGCGTCACGCCTCGCCCCATGCGCTTCAGGACGCCGTCGGAAATGTGCTGGAGCGGAATGTCGACGTACGGCACGACGCGCCGGGAGCCCGCCAGCGTGTCGATCAGCTCGTCCGTCAGCCCCCGTGGATGCGCGTACATCAGGCGGACCCATTCGATGCCGTCGAGCCCGGCAACGTCACGCAGAAGCGAAGCGAGGTCCACCTCCCCGTCGAGGTCGCGGCCGTAGCTCGTCGTGTCCTGCGCGATGACGTTCAGCTCGACCGCCCCGTCGGCGATCAGCTCTGCGGCCTCGTCGAGCACCTGCTCGCGCGGCTTGGAGCGGAAGGGCCCGCGGAGGGCGGGGATCGTGCAGAACGTGCACTTGCGGCCGCAGCCCTCGGCGATCCGCAGGTAGGCCGTGTGCCGCGGGGTCAGGCGGAATCGCCCGGCGTCGGAGCCTGTCGCGCCCGAGCAGCCGGAGACGCGGCTGACGCGGCCTCGGCCCATGACGGCCGCCAGGATCTGGTCGCGGTCGTTGACGCCGACAACCGCGTCGATGCCGGGAGCCAGGTCGTACAGCGCCTCGCCGTCTCGGTTGACCAAGCAGCCGGCCACGACGACTCGCCGTGCCCGCCCGGCCTGCTTGCAGGCCACCGCCTCGGCGATCGCCGCCATCGATTCCTCCACGGCCGGGGCAATGAACCCGCAGGTGTTGACGATGATGACGTCCGCCTCCGCAATCGGCGCGCCGACGACGCAGCCGCCGGCGCCCAGGTGCGCCAGGATCTTCTCGCTGTCCACCAGGTTCTTCGGGCAGCCCAGGGAAACGAGGGCAACGTGCAGCGGCTTACGCGGCTCCATCGCCCGATCATACGTTGCGGCCGATGCCCCGCAAAGCCGATTCGGGTCCCGGCGAAGCCGAACGGAAACTGCCCACTGGTGGTTTGCGGGGCACGCGGGCGGTATATTCGTGGGGCTTTCGGTCCGGCCGGTCAGAAGACATCGCAGCCCAGCGAGGACGAGAACATGAGCACATCGAGCAAGACACGGCGTGAGTTTCTCAGGAGGTCGGCTCTGGCGGCGGCCTCGGCGGCTGTGGTGCAGGGCCGGGGCGTCGCCCGGTTGCTCTCGGCGGCAAAGAACGCGCCCGGGACGAGCAAGCCGCTGCGGCCGAACATCCTGTGGATCTCCACGGAGGACATCGGCCCGCACCTGGGCTGCTACGGCTGGAAGCACGCTCACACGCCGACGCTGGACAAGCTGGCGGCCGAGGGCGTGCTCTACACGCACGCCTATTCGCACTCGGGCGTCTGCGCGCCGACGCGGTCGGGGATCATCACGGGCATGTATCCCACGACGCTCGGCTCGCAGCACATGCGCTGCAGGGCCGCCCTGCCGGCGCACGTCAGGTGCTTCCCGGAGTACCTCCGCGAGGCGGGCTACCACACGACGAACAACTCCAAGCAGGACTACAACTTCAGCGCGGGCGGGGCGTGGGACGAGTCGAGCGGCAGGGCCCACTGGCGCAAGCGGCCGAAAGGCAAGCCGTTCTTCTCCGTGCGGAACTTCACGAACACGCACGAAGGCGGAATCGCCGGCCGCCGCGCAACGCCGGGCCTCAGGCAGGACCAGAGGCAGGACCCCGAGAAGCTCCCGCTGCCGCCGTATTACCCCGACACGCCGGTCGCCCGGGCCGACTGGGCGAAGTACCACGAGCTGATCACACAGCTCGATTACCACGTCGCGGACCTGCTGAAGCAGCTTGCCGACGACGGCCTGGCCGACGATACGATCGTGTTCTTCTGGGCGGACCACGGCGTGGGCCTGCCGCGGGCGAAGCGCTGGCTGTACGAGTCCGGCACGCACGTGCCGCTGATCGTCCGCATCCCGGAGAAGTTCCGCACCGGCGGGCAGGGCAGACCGGGCACGGTGGACGACCGCCTGGTGGCCTTCGTGGACCTCGCGCCGACCGTGCTGAACCTGGCGGGGGTGAAGGTCCCCGAGCACATGCAGGGCCGGACCTTCCTCGGGCCCGGCTGCCCGCCGCAGCGACGGTACGTCTACGGCGCCCGCGACCGCATGGATGAGCGATACGACATCATCCGGTCCGTGCGGGACAAGCGACACCGGTACATCCGCAACTACGAGCCCTTCAAGGCCTACTACCAGTACATGAACACGCCCGAGAAGGGCCAGACCATGCGGGAGCTGCGGCGCCTGCACAAGGCCGCCAAGCTCCCGCCCCCGGCAGAGCTGTTCATGGCCGAGACCAAGCCGCTCGAGGAGCTCTACGATCTCGAGAAGGACCCCCACGAGATCAACAACCTCGCGTCTTCGCCCGCGCACAAGGACGTGCTCGAACGTCTGCGCGCCGCCCAGGCGAAATGGATGGCCGCGACGAGGGACACCGGCCTGCTGCCGGAGCCTGACATGCGAGAGCGGGCGAGCAAGCTCTCCAGCGAATACGCGATCCTGCGACAGCCGGGCGGCGAGAAGCTCATGGACCGCCTGCTGGAGGTCGCGGCGCTCGCCGGGCGGCCCGGGCGGGCCGATCTGACGAAGCTCCTGGCGGCGATGAAGGACGCCGACGCGGCCGTCCGCTACTGGGGCGCCATCGGGCTGGGCAACCTGGGCGCCGAGGCGAAGGCGGCTGCGGACCGATTGGCCGAGGCGCTGGTGGACGGGTCCGCCAGCGTTCGGATCGCCGCCGGACGGGCCCTGTGCGCGACCGGCGGCGAGGACAAGGCGCTGCCGGTGCTGATCGAGGAGCTCAAGAGCCCGCACGAGTGGGTGCGTCTGAGTGCGGCCATCGTGCTGGACGGCATCGGCGAGAAGGCACGCCCCGCCGTCGGCGCGCTGAAGGCCGCCCTGAAAGACCGGAAGAACAAGTACGTCGTGCGCGTGGCGAATCACGCGCTGAATGTTCTGCTGGGTACGAGCGACAGGGTGCGCTGAAGGCCCGCGCCCCTACGCCGCGGCCTGGCCGCTCGCCCGCTGTATCATCCGCGCAAGGCGATCGGCCACGCCGTCGTCAATCATCTCGTTCAGGCGGTCGATGGTGTGGAAGACCTCGAGCATCATCGTGCCGCCGTAGCCGATGTCGCGCAGGGCGTCGGTCAGAGCGTCGCAGTCGAGCACGCCGTAAGTGGGCATCTCGTGATCGTCCGAGTGCCCCGAGTTGTCGCACAGGTGAACGTAGAGGACCTGGTCACCGGCTGCGCGGAGCGCCTTGTGCGGCTCGCCGACCATCAGCGCGTGCCCGGTGTCGAAACACATGCCGGTTCGGGGAGCACCAAGCTCCCTGAGCATGCCGGCCAGCTCGACCGCGTCCGAGCCTATCGGGTGGTAGGCCGGAAGGTTCTCGAACGCGTAGGTCACGCCGATCTCCTCGCCGTGGCGCCCCAGTTCCTCGATCGACTTGCGAAGCTGCCGCAGGCGGAGGTCCCGCTCGGCCTGGGGGATGGGGTCCCTGCGAATGCTCGAGCAATGCACGACGACAAGTGAGCCGCCGAGGTCGAGGACCAGCTCGCCCTCCTTCCGGTAGGCGGCCACGGCAAACCGCCGGTGATCCTCGCCGCACGCGGAGGGGTCGTACTCCTCGCCGAAGATGCCGTGCAGGCTGTCGCAGGGCATCCCGCCGGCTGCGATGTAGTCGAGCATCTGCCGGGCGGAGAGGTCTGCCTGCTGGTTGCGGTAGGCCTGCACGACGGTGCAGCCCAACCTGCGGAGGCATGCCAGCCACTCGGCCGGCGGAAAGTCCAAGAACCCGATCGGCGCTACCGTCCCAAGTCTGATGGCCATAGTCACTTCGCAAGCCGGCGCCAGGGCATGGCCCCTACGCGCTCCGCCATGCTGCCTTCCCTTGCCGATCAATCGGCGCCGAGTCGCTGACGAATGTACGTCGCCCGGGCCTCGGCTCGGGCCTCGGGCGACAGCTCCGTGTCGAGTATTCTCTGCAAGTGGGCCGGCTGGGTCAACAGGAACAGCTCGTTGACGGTCTCGAGGTCGATGTCCTCGATCCTCTTGAGGTTCACCCCCAGCCTGACCAGCGACAGCAGGTACATCGTCTCGTCGGAGCTTATCAGCCGCGTCGATCTCAGCAGCGCCAGGGACCTCTGGGCCTTGTCGTCGATGGCGATGCTCCGCCGCTTCATCAGCGACGTCCGCGCGCGACGTTCGTACTTGATGAACTGAGGCACCATCTCTCCGAGAAACTCATCGACGATCTGCTCCTCCGTCTTTCCCAGCGTGGTCTGGTTGGACACCTGGAAGAAGTCGCCGCTGGCCTCGGTGCCTTCGCCGAACAGCCCCCGGATGGCCAGTCGCATGTCGCTGGCCGCCCGGAAGGCCTTCTCGATCTCCCCGGTCATCTTCAGCGCCGGCAGGTGCAGCATCACGCTGACCCGCAGCCCGGTCCCGACGTTGGTCGGGCAGGCGGTAAGGTAGCCGTAGCGGCTGTGGAAGGCGTAATCCAGCCTCGACTCCAGCAGGTCGTCCATGCGGTTGATCTCAACGACCGCGTCCCGCAGGTCCAGGCCGCCGCGGAGGACCTGGATCCGCAGGTGGTCCTCCTCGTTGACCATGATGGCGGACGTCTCGTCGCCGCTGACGGCGACGCCGCGCGGGTGCGAGGCCCCGGCGTGCTGGCGCGAGATCAGGTGGCGCTCCACGAGCAGTTGGCGGTCGAGCTCGCAGGCGCCGTCGATGTCAACGTACAGGACCTTCCGGGAGATCTTCGCCGCGAGGATCTCGTCGCGCAGCCTGCCCGCCAGGTCGCCCTGCTGCTCCTGGGAGCATTGAGTCAGGAACGGCACGCCCGCCAGGTTCCGCGCCAGGCGAACGCGCGAGGAGATCACCACGTCGTGCATGGGCCCGCCGCCGCGGAGCCACTCCCCGGCGCTATGGGTCAGGTCGGCGAGTCTCATGACTCCTCCAGCTCCTTGATGCGGTCTCGCAGGTCCGCCGCCTTCTCGTAGTGCTCCGAGGCGATCGCCGCCTTGAGCTGCGCCCTGAGCCTCAGCATGGCGTTGTGCTTCTTCTGGGTGCTTCCCGCCCGGCGGGGGACCTTGCCGATGTGCTCAGAGGCGCCCTCGTGGGCGCGCTGCAACATCGGCCCCAGGACCGGCTCGAACGCGTCGTAGTCGTTCGGGCAGCCCAGGACGCCGCGGCGGCGAAACTCCGAAAGCGTCATGCCGCACACGTCGCACTCGATCTCGGACGCCTCCTCGCGAGAGGACGTCTGGAGGATGAACTCCTCCAGGAGCTGGCTGATGGGTAGGTTGGCCTTGACCGTGATGCCCTCGCCGGCCGCGCAGTCTTCGCACAAGTGCTTCTCGATCTTCTGGCCGTCGGCGATCTCCGTCAGGTGCACCGTCGCCGGCTTGCCACACTTGTCACAGTCCCGTTTCATGGCTCTCCACCCCTCTATAGTAGACACCTGCGCCGGCAGGATCAACCATTCGGTCCATTCTATGCATCGGCGGCAAGGCCGGGCGAGATTCGCTTTTTGCCCCGCCGATTCGGCGACTTCACCTCCAAAGCCCGCTTGCCGGCTGCGGCGCCCGCACGCGCGGGCTCGCCGTTATTCCGTCCGCTCGTCGATCTGCCCGAGCTCCAGCCCGGCCGGCATGGCCGCCGGACGCTCGCACGTGCTCTCCAGCTCGACGTGCCTGCCCGTCTTCGAGGCGTCCTCGAACGCCAGCATGACGTCCAGCACGTGGTAGTTCAACTCCCCGCAGGCGCGGTGTTTCCGGCCGGTGCGAAAGGCCATGGCCAAATCGGCCGCGCCGACCCCGCGGCCGTTCTCCGCATACCCGTGCGTCAGCTCCACTTCCTGCCAGTCCTCGCCCCGCCGGCGGATCCGCACCGGCCCGCCGAAGCCGTTGGGGTCCGGCACGCTGAGGGAGGCCTGCGAGCCGTAGATCTCGATCCGCGGCAGGCTGTGGGCCTGCACGTCGAAGCTCGTGATGATCGTGCCCACCGCGCCGGACTCGAAGTCCATCACGCCCGCGTGGTGCGTCGGCGTCTCCACGACGATCCGCTTGCCGTGCTTCTTCTCGCTCGTGATCGTCCGCTCGGGGAAGCTGATCTGCGTCGAGCCGGTCACCCGGCGGACCGGCCCGAGCAGGTTCACCAGGGCCGTCAGGTAGTACGGCCCCATGTCGAGCATGGGCCCGCCGCCCGGCTCGTAGTAGAACTCCGGGTCGGGGTGCCAGCTTTCGTGGCCGCCGCAGAGCATGAAGGCGGTGGCCGCGACGGGCCGGCCGATCTCGCCGTCGTCGATCAGCTTGCGGCACGTCTGGATGCCGGCGCCCATGAACGTGTCCGGCGCCCCGCCGACCAGCACGCCCGCCTGCCTGGCAGCCTCCAGCACCTCGCGCCCGTCTTGGCGCGTCACGGCCAGGGGCTTCTCCTGGTAGGCGCTCTTGCCGGCCGCGATCGCCGCCAGGTCCACCGCCGCGTGGGCCTTGGGGACCGTCAGGTTCACGATCAGCTCGATCCGGGGGTCGGCCAGGAGGTCCTCGACGCTCCGCGCCTCGATGCCGTGCTCCTTCGCGGCCGCCTCGGCGCGGTCCATCACGATATCCGCACAGGCCACGAGGTCCAGCACCTCCATCGCCTTGCAGTTCTTGAGATAGACTCCGCTGATGTTCCCGCAGCCGACAATCCCCATCCTGACCGGTTCCACCGCCATGATACGCCCTGCGCCTTCTTCTGTGGTGGGCAGTCCTCACGGCCGCCCAGCCCGCCGCCGGCCGGCCCACGGTCGCACAATAACGCTTTGCCCGCCCCGACGCAACGATGGAATGGGCTTGCCGGCGCGGGCGACGGCTCGTAGCCGTTCCTGGTCCGCGACGCGGTGCAGCCAGGAATGACGTTGACCAGGCTCACCGCGTGTGCTATTGTGCAGACATGACGAGCAAGCAGAAAGTGCTGGAAGCGGTGAAGAGCCTTCCGGAAGATGCCTCCATAGAGGACGCCATGGAGCGCCTCCTGCTGCTCGCGAAGGTCGAACGGGGGCTTCGGCAAGCTGACGCCGGGCAAACCATCTCTCACCGCGAGCTGGAAGAGAAGATGGCGAAATGGCTGAAGTGAGATGGACTGCTCAGGCGGCGGAAGACCTGGACTGCATCGCCCAATACATCGCCAAAGACTCGCCACACCATGCCAGCCTCTTTGTGGCCAATCTTCTGAAGGCGGTGGAACGCTTGGCGAGCTTCCCGAGTTCAGGGAGGATCGTGCCGGAGGTCAATGATCCCGCAATTCGGGAAACCATCCTGGGGAGCTACCGGCTCGTGTACCGAGTAAAAGAAGGCGTGGTGGTGATTCTGACAGTCCACCATGGTGCGCGGCTGTTTGATCCGTCGAGGATACAGTAAGGTGGCCAAGCTCTCAACTCGCTGAACCGTTTGCCAGGCGCGCAGGCGAACGAGCCGCGCCGGCGGGGGCGAGCACGTCCGTAAAATCCGTTTTCGGCAAGAACTTGCACGGGGGGGCCATCGTAGAACTGTGCAACGAGGCCAATGTGCGCCCCGACCCAGGCGGGGCGGCTCGGCCGGGACACGCGAACCTCGCGGAGCAAGTCATGGCTCACGATATCTTGAAGAAGTCGATCGAGGCCCAGACCGGGCGGGCCAGCATGTTCATCATCGGCATCCTCGTCGGCGGCGTGCTGGTGATCAACTCGTACATCGCCGCGTGGGTCTTCGACGACAGCTTCTACAGCGACGCGCTGGCGCTGATCGGCGCGGCGCTGCTGGCGATCCCGATCCTCGTCCATGCGATCCGCCACCTCGCCCGCGGGCACATGCACATGGACGAGCTGGTGGCGCTGGCGGTGATTGCGGCCCCGGCGGCCAGCGACTACAAGGCCGCGGGGGCCGTGGCGTTCTTCCTGTTGCTGGCGAACCTGATCGAGACCCGCACGGCCCTGGGCGCGCGGGCGAGCATAGAGGCGCTTGTGCGCCTGGCGCCGAAGAAGGCCCACCGCGTCACCGCCGGCGGGGCTGAAGAGCTGGTGGACCCCTTGCAGCTCGCCCCCGGCAACGTGGTGCGCGTTCGCCCGGGCGACAACGTGCCGGCCGACGGGCAGGTGATCTCCGGGCAGTCGTCGGTCAACCAGGCCAACGTCACGGGCGAGTCGCTGCCGGTGGACA
>CAYRVX010000088.1:2411-29174 GCA_964427875.1 uncultured Planctomycetaceae bacterium | reverse complement strand
GGCCCTGGATTACGCGGAGCTCTTCCGGCACAAGGTTGCCCCGGCAGCAATCCGATGAACATTCAGTGACGACGATCCTCGGGGAGCGCAAGGCTACAGAGTATCACCGATGATTACAGGACAAGAGCTGCTCTGGGTGCTGTCTTTTGACCTGCGGCGTCACCGTCTGGCCCTGTGCTACCTCGGAGGCGCGATCGCCTTCTTCGGCCTGCTGCTGGTCGGCGTCGATATGCTCGAAGGCCTGCCGCTGTGGTGGTGCCTGATCGAAGGGCCCGGCGACGCCGCCTTCGGGATCGTAATCCTCTGCCTCAGTTGCCGCGTCGCGCGCCGAAGCGACTGACCCGGATCATTCGCGAGAACTCCCGTTCCCGTCGGGTGCCCCCTTCGGGCGCAGACGGTCCTTGCCGCGGCCTTGGACCGCCGCAATAATGCCGCGTGACGGCTCCGGCGGCCTTGGCCGGAGAGGACATGCGAACACCCGCTGGGAAAGGACCCGATGATGGCGGACAGGGCAATCTCGCGTCGGACATTGCTGAAGGGCTCGGCGTCGGCGGCGTTTGGCTTCTACTTCGTGCCGCGCCACGTGCTCGGCGGGCGGGGCAAGACGGCCGCCAGCGACAGGTTGAACGTCGCCGGCATCGGCGTCGGCGGCAAGGGACACAGCGACGTGCGGGGCATGGCCGGCGAGAACATCGTGGCCCTGTGCGACGTGGACGAGCACCGCGCCGCCGGCGCGCTCAAGGAGTTCCCCAAGGCCAAGCGGTTCAAGGACTACCGCGTCATGCTGGATAAGATGGCCAGGGACATCGACGTGGTGACCGTCTCGACGCCGGACCATCACCACGCCCCCGCGTCGCTGCTGGCGCTGGAGCTCGGCAAGCACGTCTTCTGCCAGAAGCCGCTGACGCACTCGGTCTACGAGGCCCGCCTGATGTCCGAGAGGGCCCAGCAGACGAGGCTCGCCACCATCATGGGCATCCAGGGCCATTGCACTGAGGGCGCCCGGCTGATCTGCGAGATGGTCTGGGCGGGCCTGATCGGGGACGTCAAGGAGCTGCATTACTGGACGAACCGGCCCATCTGGCCGCAAGGGCTCGATCGGCCCAAGGAGACCCAGCCTGTTCCCGAGGGGCTGGACTGGGACCTGTGGCTCGGCCCGGCGCCGGCCCGGCCGTACCATGAGGCCTACCTGCCCTTCAAATGGCGCGGATGGTGGGATTTCGGCACCGGCGCGCTGGGCGACATCGGCTGCCACGCGATCGCCGCGGCGTTCTGGGCGCTGAACCTCGGCCACCCGAGCAGCATCGAGGCCCGGACCTCGCCGGTGAACGACGAGACGGCCCCGAAGTGGTCCATCATCACGTACCGGTTCCCCGCCGGCACCATGCCGAACGGCAAGAAACGCCCCGCCATCGAGCTGACCTGGTCCGACGGCGGGAAGGTCCCTCCCCGCCCGGCCGAGCTGGAGGAGGGCCGCGAGATGGGCAGCGGCGGGCACATGATCGTCGGCTCGGCCGGCACGATCTTCAACGGGCGCATCATCCCCGAAACGAAGTTCAAGGACCTGATGAAGGACCCCCCCGCCAAGACGCTGCCGCGGTCGCCGGGGATCTACGAGGAGTTCATCCGGGCCTGCAAGGGCGGTGCGCCGACGGTGGCGGACTTCAAGTTCTCCGGCGCGCTGACGGAGATGGTCCTCGCCGGCAACCTCGCGGTCCGCACGGGGAAGACAGTCCTCTGGGACGGCCCGAACATGCGCTGCACGAACGTGCCCGAGGCCAACCGGTACGTCCGCCGCCAATACCGAAAAGGCTGGACGCTCTGAAAAAGGGGACGGGAGTCTTTTCTCGGCAGGCCGAGCGTCCGCCGGGTCTTGCGCTGAAAAGACTCCCGTCCCCTTTTCCCCTTTTTCGACGTCTGCATGCGAGTGTGGGGAACCCACGAGTCTACAGACCCGGTCACCTGGGCCTATGGTCCCACCTGCTTCCCCAGCGCGCGCACGGCCGGGTCCAGGGCGAAACGGATGAACATGCTGGGGTCGCCCTTGCCCTTGCGGGCGGCCGCGAGGGCACGCTCCATCGCCGCAAGGGCCGGGCGGGCCTTCTCGCCGAGCATCTGGAGCGCCCGGGCCGCGCGGAGAGCGGCACGTCTGTTCGCACCATCGAGCTCCTTCACCAGCAAATCGAGCGGCTTCTCGGCCCGGCCCAGCTCGGCGAGGGCCCAGGCGGCCTCGACTCGCACGGCCGGCGATGCGTCCGAAAGCGAGGCGGTCAGCGCTTCTCTCGCCGCTCGCGCCTTTGCGCCCAGCGCCCGCAGCCCCACCGCCGCCCAGTACCGCACGGCGTCGTCGCTGTCTTTCAGCAGCTCGATCTGCTTCGGCATCGCCCCCGGCCCGGTGCCGACCAGCTCCGCGGCGGCGAGGATTCGCTCCAGCGGATACGCCCCCGGCTTACGCGCCATCTCGTAGGGCGTACTGCCGCGGCTTCGGGCGGCCATGTCCAGCTCCGGAAGGAAGCCCAGATCGCGCGTCTCGATGAGCCAGCGGCGAAGGGCTGAGCGCATCTTCTCCAGGCGCGGCTTGTGCTTCGGCTCGCCGGCCAGGTTGCGGATCTGGTGCGGATCGTTGGCGGTGTCGTACAACTCCTCCAGCGGCCGCGTCGGGCCGGCGTAGTGCTTCTGGGCCGCCGAGGTGAGCTTGCCGGCCTTGGCCAGGCGGGTGATGTCGTTGCGGATCTCCCCGAGGTCGGAATAGTAGCTCGGCTGATTGTACGACACGTGAGGCATGTAGTTGCGGACGTACAGCCAGTTGGCGTCGCGGACGGACCGGGCCAGGTCGAAGGCCTCGTCGACGCGGTCGCGGGCGCCGTAGACGTACTTTCGCGGCCGGCCGGCGCCTCGGCCGAGGAAAGGCCGCCCCTGCATGTACTCGGGAATCGCCAGGCCGGCCAGGCTCAGCACGGTCGGCGGGAAGTCCACGAAGCTGATCAGCCGATCGACCGTCTCGCCGGGCTTCGCGGCAGCCAGGTGGCGGTACTTCCTCGGGAAGCGGATCAGCAGCGGCACGCGCATGCCCGAGTCGAGCAGGAGCCTTTTGTGCCGCGGCAGGCCGGCGCCGTGATCGGAGTAGAAGAACACGATCGTCTCGTCGGCCAGGCCATCTGCCTCCAGCTCCTTCAGGATCCGCCCGACGTTCTTGTCCATTGCGGTGATGCAGTCGTAGTAGCGCGCCACGGTCCGGCGCACCACCGGCGTGTCGGGGTAATACGGCGGCAGCGGGGCCGTGGCGGGGTCGTGGCGCTCGCCCGGGGCGAGCCGGCTCTGGATCTGCTTGCGGAACTGCTCGTACGGCCAGACCATCGTCCGCGACTGGTGAGTCGTCATGTCGTTGAAGATGCTGAAGAACCGCTGCCCTCCCCGCCGGCCGCGCCAGTGGGCCTTCGGGCTGCACTCGTCCCACGAGGCCCTGATGATCGCCGGCTCGTTGGACGTGTTGTAGTCGGTCTTGACGTTGTTCGTGCAGTAGTACCCCGCCGCGCGCAGGTACGAACCGTGCCCCTCCATCTCCGCGGGGATGGGCATCCGCGACCGCAGGTTCGCCGTGCCGAGGATGCTGGCATACACGCCCGTGATCAGACACGACCGGACCGGCGAGCACACCGGCGCGGTGACGAAGACGTTCGTGTACCGCACGGACTGACGCGCCAGGCGATCGATGTTCGGCGTCGTGGCGAACGCGTCTGCGTAGCAGCCGAGGTTCGGGCTCATGTCCTCGCAGGTGATCCAGAGGATGTTCGGCCGGCCGGCTTCGGCGTCGCCTCCGCGCCCGGCCCGCACGGGACCCGGACCCAGTAACGCGGCCACCGACGCGGCGCCGGCACTACGAAGCAAGGCTCGACGACGGACTCTGCGATGACTTTTGCTCATGGCTGTGTTCCTTGGGGAATCGGAGTCAGCCGAGACCCCGGACCGATCGTCTGCGTCGCAGACAGCATAGCCGGCCGTCGCCCGGGGGGCAATGCCCCGCAGGCCCGTGCGCACGATTCGCGGCGCAGCCGCCGAGCGATGCGGTTATACTCAAGGCATTCACGCGGGTTCCCGATACAGGTGCCGTGGACACTGAGAAGGCGGCCCGGGCACAGAGGAGACAACATGATGGCCGGCGAACCGGTTTCTTTCGAGGACGTGGGCGACGTCACCGTTGCGGCGGTGCTGTCGGCGGAGATCACGCCGGAAGCTTCCGATGCGTTGCAGGAGAAGGTCGCCGAGAAGCACAATCAGCACGCGGCGGTGAAGCTCATCCTCGACCTTTCCAGAATCACGTTTGTCGGCAGCGTTGCTCTCGGCGCACTGGTGCTGCTTCTCAAACGGGTCAAGGAGGACGGCGGGCGGCTTGCCCTCGCCGGCCTGAATGAGCCGTGCCGGCGCGTTCTACAGGTCGTCGAACTGACCAGGGTGTTCGAGCTGTACGGTGACGTGCCGGGCGCTATCGAGGCCATGGGGAAGCCGCTTTGAGGCGCCGCGGCGCCGGCACCCTCGCCCCGGGGGCCATTTGCCGGCGTTCGGAAATCCAGTTGCCTCCCCCGAATCTTTGAACCATTCGTTCATAAACGCCAATCGTGACCGGCTGCGGCGGCGGAAGAAAGCCTTCCGTTTCTCGGCGGAAGGCTTTCTTTAAGCAAATGTCGGGGCGACCCGGCTTCGCCCGAAGGGCTACGCCGGGCCAAGCTGGATTTCGCTTCGCGGCGCCTCCGCCCTTCGACTCGCTGCGCTTGCTCAGGACTTCGGGGTGAACCACGCGACCTGGGCCGCTTCGCGGCCCGTCGCTGGTTCAAATCGGCCTGCGGCCACAACGCAGAAGGCCGGCCCTTGCGGACCGGCCTTCTGCGTTGCAGTCGGGGCGAGAGGCTTTCACAGTAAACCACGACCGGATAACGAGCTGGCCCTGGCGTTTGCCTGGGAGCCGGGCGGCGTTAGCGACGTGACGTAGCACAGCCTTGTCCACGGTCGCACCCCAGTACCCGCCCGTGGACAGGAAGCACCCAATTACACCTATGTCGCGGCGGCATCCAAGGCTCTCGCCGGTCCTGGCCACTCTTCCGAGGAATCAAGATAGCACAGGAGACGGGCCTCACGGGCTAACCCGACCCGACCGACTCACTCATCCTTCGTGCTGCTACCTTCGCGGCTCTGCTGGTCCATGCCGGGAGGTAGGGCTTTGCCTCGTAGGATCGGCTCGATGCTCTCCTCGTTGACAGCGCCCCGCTGAATGTCTGCTAGCAGGCTCTCCAACGTCCTATTCAGCTCCTGCAGCTTCGCCTCATAGGCGGCGAAGTGTGAAGCATCCTTGGTAGGCCCCAAACCAACTCGCCACCCCTTTGGCGTTTCCCTGAGCACCAGCCCCGTGCCATCGCCACCGAAGCGCACAGTCATCACACAGCCAGTCCGAACCAGGCGCACTTGATCCGCACTGGGTGACCCACACGGACTCGGCCAGAGGAGAACGCCGTCAAGCATCTGGTCGTATGTTCGGTATAGGCCGTCCCGGAACCTAGACGCAGGTCGTTCTCCAAGACTTGACCTCATCTCGCTCAACGTCGATCTGCCCAGGCGCTGGAACCGCCTGTGCGCTGCGAGCATAGCATCCGACTTCGATCGGAGCCGGTCGGTCATCGCTTGCCTGATTCGCCCGTGATTGCGGGCGCTCACCGCACCCACATAAGCCCTTAACACAGGCTCTGGCCCACTGAGTTGAGCAACTTCCTCTCGGCCTACCGTGGTGCTGCAGCCACCCAAAGCGGCGATCAAACCACCTACTCCAATGCGATACAGTATGGTGTTCATGTTCCCAAGACCCAAGAGCAGTTCCCACAATAGCCACTGCCTCAAGACGAAATCGCAGTAAAGATGGGCCCACCATCACCAATGCGGTGTGTGTTTGATCCACGTGCGCGTTGACCTGCGGTCCCGAAGGACTTCTGCCTCATAGCTGAATCCTGCTTCCTCGGAGATGCCCTTCACTGCCCTGCCATCGTTGACAATGCTGAAGTGGTCTTTGAGGATGTTGATGTTCTTCACCCCCTTGATCTCGACCGTGATGAACTGCTTGTAGTGCAGCATCGACGTTCTGAAGCCGAGGTTTCTGAGCCGAGCACGGAAAAGGTCGTGCGATTCCAAAAGGGGGAGAACCATGTCGATTAGACCGAAGTGGACAGGCGATATGCGTCTACGCCCGTACCCCTGAACGTTCACCCAACGAGGACGAAATGTGCCCGCGCGGATCTCGTTGTAGATGGCGGTTGCGCCTGAGCTGTGCCCGATCGCGACAAACTGCTCCAGGCTGCATGGGGTCTTCCTTCGCCGACGAAGGAAGTCCTCGTAGTCCTTGCGGAGGAGTCCATCATACTCTCCCGTCAGGCGCCCCTTCGCGTGAGGCACCACCTTCACTTTCAGAGCCGTGCCAGGCCACCATTTGCCAAGCCGGTTCTCGATCTCTGTCTTGGTGGCATTCCGGACTTTATTCATACTCGCTTCTGACTGTCCCGCACCCGACAAGACGACCAGAACTTGCCCGCTTGGGTCAACACCAACGATCGGGTTGCTTCTCGCATACTGCTGGAGATTCATGCCGTCAGCATACTGCAGTGTCGGCTCTGGGTCGCGCCGCGTGAACTGCGGCGACGAGATATTCCGTGTCATGGCCGGCCGCGCAGGCATGGCCAACCGTGGCGCGTAGGTGGGCCGCGCCGAGACGGTCACCGGGGGCGCGTACGGCGTCCCGATCGGATCACGCTGCATGAAGCGGCCGAGGCGCGGGTGGTACATCCTGCCTCTGCCCAGAGCGTGCTGGGAGATGGTGGACATGGTTACCAAGCCGGCCAGAACTGCTATCAAGCTTGTCCGTTTCATTGTCCTGCCCCTTCGATTCCTGGGTGTCCTATGTTGTTATCTTCGTGGCTGTCCGGGCGTCGTCGGCTGATGCGGTTGAGCGGGTTGCGGCGGCTGCATCATGCGCTCCATGTTCCGCCGGTTTTCCTCGTTGATCCGTTCGACCTCGGCCAAGTTGGCTGCCCGGCCGGCTGCTGTGCGCCACCAGGGGACCTTGCCTGCCGAAGCGCCCGAGTCGCCGACACGGGGTGCGAGCCCTCCTGGCTTGCTGACGTTGCGGCTCTGGGCATCCGGCCTGGCAACCATCTGGCGATACGCGTCCGGGTGGGCGGCCACGAGTTTCCTGTACATCTCTTCGGACGTGGCCATGATCCTACGGACAGACTGAGCGCTGCCTGGCCTCAGGCGAGCGGAATGAGCAAGAGCGATCAGGGCGCTGCCGAAGTCCTTGCTTACGTGGGAGAGGACGGCTCCACGGCTTGCCAGGAAGATGGACAACTCTTCCTGCGGCGTGAGGCTCTTGAGCCAGCGGCACAGCTCGACCTGATCGGGGTACGTCTTCCGCGGCCAGGAAAGGTAGAACTCGTCGGGGTCGATGCTGAAGCCGTTGCCCGCGCCGTCGAAGTTGAAGCGATCCCGCCACTTCGGGTTGGGGTGGTCCTTTCCCTCCCACCGGCAGAAGACGTGCTCCTTCGCACAGACCAGCTTGACGGGGTAGCCCAGCCGCCTGCCAACAGCGGCGTAGGTTGCCGGCATCGACACGCAGTTGCCGCCGAACGCCTTGTGGGCGTCCTCGTGTTCCGCCAGGCCATGCAGGAACGTCTCCTTGGAGGTCTTGAACGGTGGGACCTCCACGTCCTGCGGGACAAACCCGGCGTGGTAGTGGACGCCGATATCGTTCTGGAGCACATCGACCAGCCACTCGGCCCGAAAGCGGGCCTCGGAGTGCTTGTAGTGGTCCGCGTGGTCCTTGTAGCGGGGGTCGGTCAGGCGATACAGGTGCCTCTCCGTCTCGAACTTCACGCGCCGAGCCCATGCGTCCAGCCGGGCGAGGTAACGGCGAATGGTCTGCCCGTCGAGGCCCTCCGCTCCCGGCAGTCCCGTGGCGCAGAGCAGGTTCATCTCGGCGATGTCCACCTTGGCCAGTTCGTCCGGGGGCAGCCGTAGCAGGCTGTCGAGCGTTCTTGCCTGCGTCGGGGTTTCGGGCGCACCGAGGGCCGTCCGTCCCCTCCGACTGCCGGTCTGGGTATCGGAGAAGAAGGTGAGGGGGACACCGATGCCCGCAAGGACGACCATCGTAAGCGGAAGGGCGAACTTGAGCATTCTTCGCGCGATACCGGCCTCCGCCGGCTTCGGCATTCGAGATTCACGGTTCCGCTTCGACACGACAGTCCCCGAACGAACAGCACCAGATAACAAGAACTCCCGCCCCGGAAAGTGGCTCCCGCCTTTCCCCGTGGGGCGGTACGTGTAGGCTATGGCGGGCTGAGGGCGGGGGTCAACGAAGAATCTGGAGTTCTTTCCAGATTCCGTGTCGGGCTTTGGCGTCGGCAGGTGGATAAGCAAGTGCGGGGCCAGCGCTGGCCGGATGAAGAGCAGATGGATGGCGCCGCGCGGTGGAGCTGATCGACGAGGAAGCAGTAGCCGCGGGGCAACCGCTCGGTTAACGTGGTGATCCGGTCGCCGAGGTCGGGCCCTTCTGATGGGCCTGCCGCTTCTGGAACATCAGCGCCATGGCCCGCCCCATGGCGTCACCGATCAGCAGGTAGGTTTCCGCGTTGCTGTTCCAGTGATAGCTCGCCCCGGTGGGCGAGTCCTCCCGGGGACGGAAGTAGTCTCGGGTCTGCACGCAGGTGACGTTCTCCATCTTCTTGCCGACGGCGATCTGCGCCGGCTCAACCACTCGCTTGATGCGGGCCCTGACGCCGGGCAGCTTCTCGCTGTGTCCGCCGAAGCCGCTGCTGGCGATGACCACGGGCAGGTCCTTGACGCCGAGGTCCTTCCGGATGTCGCGGATGAAGTTCTCCAGGTTTCTCTGGTACTCCCCGGCGAACGCCTCGACGCACCCGTCGTTCCAGCCCTGGTGCCAGCAGAAGCCCACGATCTCGCAGCCCCGGCCGTCGTAGTCCGCGAAGTGCTTCTTCAGGTCCTTCAGGACCTCCCGGACCTCGGCGAGCATCCGCCGGTAGTACCCGCCGACCTCGACCTTGCCGTTGTCGATCGCCTCCCGCATCTTGGGGCTGATCTCGGCCGTGAGCTTGCCCGAGCTCGGCGGGCGGAAGTCCAGCCCCAGGCTCTTGCCGCCCCAGGCGGTCTTGATCAGGAGCACCTGGTTGTCGAAGTGGTCGCCCATCACGTGCCCGAACTGGAGCTCCGGGCCGATCCGCGGCTTGCCGGCCGTGCCGCCGAGCCCGGCGGTCAGCTTGCCCGCGAAGGCCGACGTCTCGATCTTCCGGTTGGCGCCCCGGCCGACGCGTTGCGTCTTGCGCTGGAAGAACCAGACGTCCTCGCGGACGGCCCACTTGCCTTCCTTGTCCACGAGGTGCTTGAACCGGCCGGCCTTGTCCAAGCTCCTGACCACGTACTCCAGCGTGCCCTTCTTGTCCGCCGGGCCGACGTGCCCGTCCCCCTGCATGTTCGACTGCCCGGCCAGGATGAACACCTTCACGGGGCTCTTGCCGGCCTGGGCGGCTTGTCCGGTCTGACACCGGCCCAGCACGCATGACGCCACGAGAAGCACGGCCCCGCCGGTCGCTGTTTTGATCTTCATTGTCTGTGTCCTTTCGGCACCCCTGCCATCAGCGGCCGATAAGGCCGGCCAGGAATCAACTGCTTCCCGTCAGAGAATCCCTCGGGCCTGGGCGCGAGGCGTTGGATCAACCGGCTGCGCCACTGCGCCAACAAGGCACGACGGGATGCCTCCCGGGACAGGTCGTGCTCCTCTTGCGGGTCTTTCTCCAGGTCGAACAGGTGCTCCCGCCCGTCGGTGGGACGCCAGATATACTTGTACCGGCCGTCGGTCAGCGCGTGGAAGGCCTGGTTCCTGCTGTAGCACGGGCTGTGCTCGAAGTGGAGCCACTGGCGAATGACCTGCTGCTTCCCTCGCAGCAGGGGCACCAGGCTCACTCCGTCCACGCCGGGACACCTGGCCCCGGCGAGCTCCACCAGCGTCGGCAAGAGGTCCTCCAGACCCACCGGCTGGTGACAGCGCAGGTGCAGGCGGAACCCCAGCTCCGGGGAGCCGGCGATGATGAAGGGAATGTTGGCCGAGCCTTCGAAGGGCTCGCACTTGCGGAAGTAGCCGTGATCGCCCAGCATTTCGCCGTGGTCTGCCGTGAACACGATGACCCACGGTCGACCGGCCTTCTCGCTGCGGGCCTTGAACTCGGCGATCAGCGGGGCGAGCTCCGCATCCACGTGCTCGATCAGCCCGAAATAGCCCGCCTGCGCTCGGCGCAGTGTTTCGCCCCGGAGCAGGACCCGATGGCCACCATCGGCGCCGCGGGGAGTCAGCGCCTCCCAGTTCACCCAGTCGCCGTGGGCAGGCCTGGGTAACTCCTTCCCCATGTAGGCGTCGAAGTGTTTCTTCGGGGGGAACAGCGGCGGGTGCGGGGCGTAGAACGAAGCCGTCAGGAACACGGGCTTCTCGACCGGGGCCTCGGCGAGGACCTTCCGCGCCTTTCTGACCGCCCACGTCGTGGGATGCCAGTCGTTCTTCAGGGCCCAGGGCTTGGCCTGCCACAAGTTGTAGCTCAGGCCCTGCTGGCGGACCCACCGGACAATGCTGCCCACTTCCGGCACCGCCTGCCTGATCTCGGTGGCGTAGTCATCCTTCGCGTTGTATGTGGAGCCCCGGATTTCCACCTCGTATCCCAGCGCCTTGGCGCCCGCGCTCTGGTGCATCTCCCGTCCCACCAGCGCCGTGGTGTAACCGGCGTCGCGGAGCAGTTGCGGCATCGTCGGGCAGGTAATCTGCTTCTTTCGGAAACCCACCACGCCGCTGGTCTGGGGGAACAGACCGGTCATCAAGGCATGCCGCGCGGGGATACAGGACGAGACCGTGCTATAGGCTCGCCGAAACAGAACGCCTTCTCTTGCCAGTTGGTCCAGGTTCGGGGTGCGGACGGCCGGGTGCCTCAGGACCGACAAGCAATCCCCGCGCATCTGGTCGGGCATGATGAACAGGATGTCGGGCTTGGCCGGTCCCGCGGGGGCGCGGGCCTCGCTGGTCCGGCCCAACGCGCCCGGCCGAGCCATGGTCAACCCAGCCGCCGCCACCGAGCGGCCAAGAAACCTCCGACGGGACGTGCGCTGGCCTCTCATACCATCTTGCCTTTCATCGCTGCTGCTCTGAGTCCATGGCGAGGAGCTTATCCGCTTCCTCGAGCCGTTCACGTTCCAGTTTCAGCGTTACTCGAACACCAGCAGCGACTGGAACGCTGCCGCTTCGTTTGACATGGTGTCTCCGGTCTCGAACAACTCGTACAGCCAATCCTCAACCGAATGATGCCTTCCGCGCAGACGACTCGCCAAGTCGGTCAATTCCTCTGAAGTGGCCTTCTCGCCGGCATCGTGCCGCGTAATGTCGCAGCCGATGCCCCAACGCTCGGCAAGAGGGATCAGATCGCGAAGATGGGGAGGGACCTGTTCGCCTCGAAGTCGCGGCCTGCGCCGGTTCTCGACGTACCATCCGTACTTCTTCTGCATGTCGGCGGCCGGGCCCACGTCGCCCGGATGGCGGTCATCATCCATACCCACACCTCTGCCTGCCCTGCCACAAAGATTGTGTGATCACGACCGCAGAGAATCAAGGGCCAACGGCTCAAACTCACAGGCGACTGGCGTTCGTTTGAACATCCTGTAAGCCCGAGAAGTCGTCGCTGTTCCGAGAGCTTCCTGCCTGTTACATCGGGGCAACCGGCGGGACCTTGAACCAGCGGGCATTCTGCGAGCATTCGCGGATTTGCCGGTGCCGCCAACCATGCCTTATGAGCAGGTGAAAAGGTGAGCAGGAGACCTGCCTTCGCTGCCGGCTTCGGCAGGCAGGCCGCAGGTGAGCAGAGACGCCGCGAGCGCCGGCCTTTGCGCCCGTTGCGGCCCTGCCTCTTTCTCCTGCTCTACTGATCTACTGCTCACCTGCTCTAGTCCCCCTGCGGCGGACTCGGGGCGACCCGGCTTCGCTCGAAGGGCTACGCCGGGCCAAGCTGGATTTCGCTTCGCGGCGCCTGCGCTGCGCTTCGGCGTGGACCACGCGACCCGGGCCGCTTCGCGGCCCGTGGCTGGTTCAAAGCGGCCTGCGGCCACAACGCAGGAGGCCGGCCCTTGCGGACCGGCCTTCTGCGTTGCAGTCGGGGCGACTGGATTTGAACCAGCGACCTCTGCGTCCCGAACGCAGCGCTCTAGCCAAGCTGAGCTACGCCCCGGTGTCGTTTGTTATCGTCGTTTCGGCGGCGAAGGTTCGGTAGTCTACCATCCGGCGGCCGCACGTCAAGGGCCCAAATCGGCTGGCCCTGTAGAAAAGCAAGATGCCCGGCCGGCTGCGCTGTAAGCCGAGTTCTGTTCCCTCAATCGCGGCGGGCCACCGCGGCTGAGGGCGAAGGCCATTTATCTGGACCCGCCCTTGCGGACGGGCTCTCCCGATTGACTATCGGGAAGCGGCCTACCCGCGACGTTTCGGCCTGAGCCGGGCCACCGCCGCTGCTTGGCCTTGCACCCGGTGGGGTTTGCCGTGCCGGCGGCCTCACGACCGCCGCGGTGCGCTCTTGCCGCACCATTTCACCCTTACCGACGGCTGCGGATCACGGCCGCCCGAAAGCGGCCGCCGATCATTCCTGAGGAGCTGAACGCCGGGCGGGGCGGCGAACGCTCAATCTGCGGCGTCGGCGGTATCTTTTCTGTGGCACTTTCCCTATCCCGGCCCGGCAGCCCGCCGCCGGACCGGGACGGTGGGCGTTACCCACCACCGCGGCTCAGTGGTGCTCGGACTTTCCTCCCCCGACACGGGCGCGGACAAAGCCCGCGAGCCGATCGGGAGCGGCCTTCCGCGCAGCCGGCCAGACTCATTATACGACAGACGGGGGATCCGGACTACGGGAATTGCGCCGGCGCAGGTGCGAAGGCGCGCCGGGGCGCCGTGGGACTCACCTGCGCTTCCCGCCGACCTGCCTGCGGCAGGCAGGTTCGTCCCGATGTACATCGGGACTCATCAGCGGGCGTTCGGTGGGGGGCGGTCGGTGGATTGACTTTCGGGCGCGCGGCGGAGACAATGGCCCCGCCCGCCGCCGGGCGCCGTTTGACAGGATCAAGAGACGATGGCTGTGATGCAAACGCCCGAGATCCGCAAGCTTGTCGAGGAGAAGAACTTCACGGCGCTGAAGGCCACGATCCGCGACATGGAGGTCCACGACCTCACCGAGCTGCTGGGCGACCTGGAGGGCGAGGACCTGGCGGTGGTGTTCCGTCTGCTCCCGCGCGACGAGGCGGCGGACATCTTCGGCGACCTGGAGATCGAGAGGCAGGAGGAACTGCTGGAGACGCTCTCGTCGGAGAAGGTCGTGGCGATCCTCCACGACATGCCCCCCGACGAGCGGACGGAACTGCTGGAGGAGCTGCCGGGCGAGCTGGCCCAGAGGCTTCTGAACAACCTCCGCGGCGAGGAGCGCCAGATCGCACAGAGCCTGCTGGCCTACCCCGAGGAGAGTATCGGCCGGCAGATGACCCCGGAGTACGTGGCCATCCGGCCGGACTGGACGATCAAGCACGTCCTGGCCCACATCCGCAAGGTCGCGCCGGCCAAGGAGACCCTCAACGTCGTGTACGTGGTGGACAAGAACTGGAAGCTGCTGGACGAGATCCGCCTGGAGCAGATCGTCCTGGCCGACCCGGACCAGACGGTTGGCGACCTGATGGACGAGCAGGTTCCGCTGTTGCAGGCGAACGACGACCAGGAGGCGGCGGTCGAGCTGTTCAAGAAATACGAGGCGCTGGCCCTGCCGGTGGTCAACAGCAAGGGCGTTCTGGTGGGCATCGTCACGGTGGACGACGGATTGGACGTGGCGGAGGAGGAGAACACGGAGGACTTCCAGCGGATGGCGGGCATGGCCCCGCTGGAGGGCAGCTACTTCGGCACGGGCTTTCTGGCGATGCTGCGGAAGCGGCTGCCCTGGCTGGCGCTTCTGCTGGCCGCCCAGACGCTGACGACGATCGTCCTGCTGGGCTTCGACAAGCTGCCGCTGTTCGCGGTGCTGGTCCTGTTCGTACCGCTGATCAACTCGCCGGCGGGCAACACGGGCACGCAGATGGCCGGCCTGATGATCCGCGGGCTGGCGGTGGCGGAGGTCGAGCTGAGCGACTGGTGGCGGGTGCTGCTGCGCGAGCTGCGTCACGGCTTGGTGCTGGGGCTGACGCTGGCCGTGCTGGGCTTCGCCGCCGCGTGGGTCTTCAGCTCCTTCGCCCACGTGAAGGCCGATCCCAGGCAGTTGGCGTTTGCGGTGTCGCTGGCCATCGCCCTGGCGGTGACGCTGGCGAACGTGATCGGCTCGATGCTGCCGTTCTTCTTCAAGCGCGTGGGGCTGGACCCGGCCGTCACTTCCGGGCCGTTCATCGCCTCGCTGATGGACGTCAGCGGCATCATGATCTACTTCACGATCGCCACGACCGTGCTGGCGGCGCTGGCGTAGCGTGCGGGCCGGCGGGGGCGCTCAGCCGCCGATGAGGCAGGTGGGGCAGCACGGCGGGCCGACGGCCGTCGTCACCGGTGCACCCGAGGCCGGATTGACGCCGGTCACCTGGCTGGTCAGGCGCGCCGCAGGGCGCCCGGCGATCAGGACCGTGCTGCTGCCCATCGTGATGGCACCTGCGCACGCGGCCCCGGCAACCACATCACCCAGGCACGCCGCCGGCTGGCCGCCGATCAGCACCGTCGGCGCGCCGGGAGCCGTGATCGCATCGCCCGTTACCGTCACGTCGCCAAGTCTTGCTGCGGGGAACATCTGCCCTTCTCCTTGAGACACCGCCCCGTGGAACGGCGCCCGACCATACCCGACCGGCGCCACCATCCGGACCAGAGCCGGCGGACCGGCCCATGTCGACGGCCGGACAGCCGGTGAAGATCGCTCCGCGGCACGCCGCGTCGTCGGCGATGGGCCCACCGACGTGGGGCCTGGGGCCTTCGGCCGCCGGGCAGGTATGCCTGTCGGTCAACCGCGCCGCTGGGTTTCCCATCGCAGGATGTCCTTTCCTGGTCGCTCTCGTACGCCTCTCCCGGTCCGGGCTGGTGGAGAGGGCCGAGGGCTTTCACTCCTCACGACTACCATTTCTTGAACCATCGTGGCGTCCCGGTCGCTTCGTTTGAATCGAGGCTGTCGCCACCGTTGTTCGCGGCGGTCACCTTATAGCAGTACTTCTTGCCGTTCCTAAGTCCGCGGTCCGCGTGGGAGGTGGTGTTCACGCCAGTCGCGACGTTTTGGTAAGACCCGCCCTTCGCCTTCCGCTTGACAGTGTAACTACTGGCGTTGGCGGAGAAGCCCCAGTTAAGATTGACCCGGTTGCTGCGAGCGCTGCAACGGAGCCGCGTTGGGGCGGGCGGCGGGCGCATCGCACTGGCCTCATTGGAATCTTGACTCTCTCCACCCGAGTTCAAAGCAACGACGACGTAGTAGTACTCCGTTCCGTCGTCGTCTCCTTCGTCTTCGTAGGGCGAATCTGAGACGATCTCCTTGTTGATTACCTCATAGTCACCGCCCGAGGTCCTGCTCCGCTTGATTTTGTAGCTCGTGGCGGTCGGGGGGCCAGTCCAGGTCAACACGACCTTTCCGTTCTCTGGCGTGGCGGCGAGGGCGGTGGGCTGGGCCGGCGGCAGCGGGGCAAGGTCCGTGTCGTGTGGCGACCCGTTTCCAGCGCAGCCCACCTCCTGCCCACCATTGCTGTCGAGCACCTTGCCCCTCCTGATCGTCCACTCGTAGAACAACGCGTCCGGGGGCTGCTGCTGCGCCGGCTGCTGCACCTGCGGCGCCTGCGGAATCGGCAGAAGGTATTGCTGCAGACACTTCCACAGCACGGGCCACCTGCCTTCCAGTGTGTTCCTCTCATCCTGCTTGTCGATATCCCGCGGTTTGTCGGGAGCTCCGTTCTTCCGGCGATAGATCACATTCGTCACTCGGAACCATCCTTTGTGCTCGCTCAGCGGCCAGCGTTCGACCTCCAGCGCGAACAGTATCTCCTCCGGCTCGACCCGCCTCATGGCCACCTCTGCCCAGCCGTTGTCAGGCGTGACCAGATCCTGCACGTGTCCGATGTCGTGAACCTCCCCTATAGGCTTGCGTATCGCGTATACATAGCTCACCTCGGGCTGATTGTCGTGGGCGTTTTGCTCGCCCCGCCGGACGGGGAGCAGCTTCCACGCCTGGCGCTGACCCGGTGGGAGCGGGAACATGACTGCGCCGGCGAAGCACGTGGCCACTGCGGTGCTCGTGTTCAGACACAGGTCCTCAGCTCGGTACCTGAACCATACCCTGTTGGCCGAGAGATTGGCGTCAGGGACATGACGCTTTTGCAGGGCGGTGTCCAACTCAGCCTTTATGTTGGTATAGGCAGTCGTGAGAGCGTTCCACTGTGAAAGGTTGCCCTGCGATTCGAGTTTCGGTTTGAAGCCGTTCCGGAAGATGTCCTTTGGCGCCCTTGCGTCAGCGCGCCAGCCCCAAAAGTACAGGGGCTGCCCCCCTACTTCCCCGGGCTTCACTATCGGAGGTATCCTACGGAACGCTGTCTTCCAAGGCTCCCAGAGGCGCTTCAGGGGGTGGGAGATCGAGACGCCGCGCCAAGGAAAAATAAGCCGCAACGCGAGTTTGTAGAAGCTTTCCTTGCCTCCCGTGAGATCGTAGTCTAGCGTCCTCTTATCCCTATCAGCGTCCACCTTCAATCTCGCCAGCCCCGCAGGCAGAATCTCCAGCCTGATGTCTTTGTAGTTCGGGGAGCCATCTTTCCCCACCGTGATATTGCCGTCCACCACAGGCCAGGCAGGGCCCTTAACACGCGGCCCGGGGGGGCCGGACGGAGGCTTAGGGATACCGGGGTGGGCGGAATGCTGGACAACAACTTGCTGGATGGGGTCTTTGATTTTCAGTTTCAGCGTATTGTTCCCTGTGCACTCGTTCAGGAGTTTCTCTAGCGCCCCAGGCTCGGACAAGCCCTTCTGCCAGTCCACCTTTTGGTCATCTGGCGCATCCTTGTTGTATTCCTCGAATTTTCCGTCAGGCAACGCTCCTCTGAATCTCTCACCAGCGAATTCTTTCAGGACCTTGTTCGCGTCACACCACCTATCGCCCCCCAGGGCACCGGATGCTGTGTTGACGTGAGCGTCAAAATTGGTGCCTGGCGGAAGCGACTCGGACCACAGATGGCTTTTCTGAAATGGTTTGACTAATGCATCTAAGAGGGTGTCTGGAAGGGGATATGGTATTTTCGCATCTTGTGGCATTCGTTCGTCTCTCTTTCACCGGGGCGGCTGCACTCGGGCGGGCACGCCTCATCTATCCGCCATAGGCCTGCTGTATCTGCTTGCGGGTCTCTTCGTCCAACGTTCCGGTGTGCTCTTTGCCGGGATCCCGTGCGGACTGGAAGTCGCGGATCGCCTGCTTGAGTTGCTCGCTCATCTTCCCATCCACCGGACCGAAGTACAGACCGAGATTACCGAGGCGCCCCTGGACGCCCGAGATTTCCGTGATGGGGTCGAGGTGGCCGAGGTCAAGCTCGTATTGGTCCCCCGAGTGTCGGAACGAAAGTGTTCCTTTCTTCGCGTTCGGCGGGATGAATATCCTGACTGTGCCGTTCTCATCGGTCTCGCCTTCGGAGAGCGCCCCGTCGATATCGAGAACATAGGGTTCAAAGGCTCTGGGTTTCCCCTTTCGCTTGAAGTGAATGATAAGCTTCTCCGGAACGCCCTTCCTTCGGAAGCGGTGTCGCTGCTCGCTGGCGCAGGGCACATCCTTCTCCTGTTTCTCCCGCAGGTAGAGTTCATCCCCGGGCAAGAGCGTATTGGGGTCCTTGCGCTCGCGCTTCAGTCGGCTGTTCCTCGGGTCGTTCCAGAGACTCTCCCAGAAGAACCCGTGGTCGAAGGCAATGCTCTCTATGCCTTCGCCTTGTCGAACAATGTAGTTGCCCTTTCCCACAGGTCCGCCGGATGGCTGCCAGGCGGACTCGTCGCGATCGGGGGTGGCTGTCGGCCTTTCCATCAGATTCTCTCCCACGCTTCCTTGTCGAGGTTCGGGAAGCAGACCTGGCACGTTCCCGGCTCGAAGCCCTCGACGCGGGCGAAGCCCTTGTGGTCGAGTGTCCCCTCGGCCACCGTCTCCCCGTCAGGCAGCTTGATGCGGTACTTCTCGCCGGGGATCGGCTGGTCGTCCTCGCCGACCAGCTCGATCTCGATCCAACTGGTCTTCTTTTCTTCCTCCTCCGGCGTCTCGGGCGGCTTGAAGGGCTTGACCTGCACGGCGCCGTACTTGCCCGTCTTGGTCTGGCGCTGGCGGGCCTTGACCTCGGTCATCTCGCCGGGGTCGGCGGTGTCGGCCTCCTCGGCCTTCGTCGGGGTCGCCGGCGCCACGAGGCTGCCCGCCGTGCCCGCCTGTGGCGGCGAGCCGGGGCCCATGTTGATCTTCGTCAGCCCCCCGTCGATCGTGACCACCCCGCCCTTGACCGACACGCCCATGTTGTCGATCACCACGTTGCTCCCGCCGACCTTCAGCGTGATGCCCGTCAGGCCCTCGATCACGAGGCCCATGCCCTTGAGGTAGTAGTTCTGCGTGACCTGCTCGGAGTGGTTGGCCATGAACTGCTCGATCACGTCGCCGGTGACCTTCAGCGACTTGCTGCCTGTGACCTCGGCGGCCTGCTTGCCCTTGACCTTCAGGTGGCGGTCCTTGCCGATCTCCTCCATGTGGTCGGCGTCGACGAGCTCGTGGCGGTTGTTCTCGACGTGCTCGAACTGGTCCTTCTTGACGATCAGGTGGCGGTTGTTGCCGATCCACTCGAAGCAGTCGTTCTTCACGCGGACGTCCTGGTTCTTCTCGGCGTGGACGAAGATCTGCTCGGAGCCCTTCTTGTCCTCGAAGCGGATCTCGTTGAAGCCCTCCCCGCCCTTGCTGGAGAGCGTCTTGATCGTGGACATCGTCGCGTTGGCCGGCAGCTCATACGGCGGCATGGTCGTGTTGTTGTAGACCCGCCCCGTGATGATCGGCCGGTCCGGGTCGGCCTCCAGGAATTCCACGATCACCTCGTGACCGATCCGCGGGGTGAAGATCGTGCCCCACCGCTTGCCCGCCCAGTGCTGGGCCACGCGAATCCAGCAGGAGCTGTTCTCGTCGGCCTTGCTGTAACGGTCCCAGTGGAACTGGACCTTCACGCGCCCGTACTCGTCCGTGTGGATCTCCTCGCCGCTCGGGCCGACCACGATGGCCGTCTGCGGGCCGCGGATCTGCGGCCGGGGCGTGCTCCGCCGGGGGCGGAACGGCTGGTGGATATCGATGGCGGTGAAGCGCACCGTGTAGTTCTCCTCGCCGTTGCCGCCTTCGCCGGGGACGTACGTCCCCGCCGCATCGCGGCTGCCGGGCGCAGGGGCTTGGCCGCCGGAGCCGAAGAGGTCGCTGGTCGCCTCGATCCGCGTGCCGGTCACCAGGTACTCCTTGCACTGGTCCGTCCGCGGGTGGTCCGTCAGGCCGAACCGGCGCCCCGTCGTGATGCCGCGGACCTCCCCCTCGCCGGCGGCCACCTCGTACTGGACCTGGTACTCCTCGATCCGGCAGCGGGCGTACCCCTCGCCCTCGGCGGCGATCTCGTACTCGCCGGGGTACTCGTAGATCTCGAAGTCCGGGGTGGCGTACTGCCGGGGCACCTTCGCCGAGGCCAGCAGCGATACCTTGGGCTTCTTGAAGTTGAAATCGGTGTGCGAGTACACGCCCGGCTGGACCCGCTGCTCCATCGTCCACTCGCGGATGTACTCCCGCTCCCGCAGGCTCTCGGTGGGCGGGCGGTACTGCACCTGCTCGTAGCCCGGCACGGGGTCGTGCGTGGACGAGGCGCTCGCCATGACCAGCGTGTGCTTGCCGTTGGCGTGCGTGAAGTAGTAGAAGATCGCCTCCTGCTCCATCAGCCGGCTGACGAAGTGGAAGTCCGTCTCGTCGTACTGCACGCAGTATTCCCGCTTGGGGTACTTCCCTGTGGCGAGGTCCTCGAAGTCCGTGAAACCGTGCCCGCGGAAGACCTCCTTGACGATCTCCGGGACGGTCATGTCCTGGAAGATGCGGCAGTCGCTCGTGCGGGTCAGGAACCACAGCCACGGGACGATCGTCGCCTTGTACTCCATCGTCCCGCCCAGCGGGCGGCCGAGGGCGAACCTGCTGACGAAACCGTTGAAGTACCTCACCTCGCCTTCCGGCGACGGCTGGACGCGGACCGTGACGTTCTGGCCGACGATGTCCTCGAGGCGAATGTCGTGGTCCTCGCTGACCAGGTCCAGCTCGTACTCGAAGAGCCGCCCGAGCTCTTCCCTGCCGGTCATCTTCCTCAGCAGCAGCACGTCATCCCCGAGTGGCGTGGCAACGGCTAGCTGCCTGAACTCCTGCGTTCTCGCCATGGGCTGGACCTCCGTGCTGGGGGCCTCGACGACTTGTGACCCCAACGGTCCAGGATCGAGGCACCGCAGGCCTTGCCTGTTACCACACCCCCGGCTCTCCTGCAAGCTCCCGGTCCCGGGTATTTTGACTTTTCCTTTTCCTCTCCGGCGGGGTAACCTGTTTTCGTCGAGCGTGTTGAATAGTCGTGCCGCGGCGGGTATGCCGCAGGCCCACCACAGGAGAAGAGCCGATGAGCCAGGTCCCGAAACGGCCCGCCGACGTGCGGATCATCGAGAACCTCAACAAGGCCAAGGCCAAGATGCTCGCCGAGCTGCACAAGATCATCATCGGCCAGGACGCCGTGATCGAGCTGCTCATGCAGGCCCTGCTCAGCCGCGGCCACTGCCTGCTCGTCGGCGTGCCCGGACTGGCCAAGACCCTCATGATCTCCATGCTCGCCAGGGTCCTGAAGCTGTCGTTCGTCCGCATCCAGTTCACCCCGGACCTGATGCCCTCGGACATCACCGGCACGGAGGTGATCGAGGAGGACCTCACGACGGGCAAGCGGGCGTTCAGGTTCGTCAAGGGCCCGGTCTTCGCCAACATCATCCTGGCGGACGAGATCAACCGCACGCCGCCGAAGACCCAGGCGGCGCTGCTCCAGTCCATGCAGGAGTACCAGGTCAGCGCCGGCGGGACCATCTACGAGCTCGACCTGCCCTTCTTCGTGCTGGCCACCCAGAACCCCATCGAGCAGGAAGGCACCTACCCGCTGCCGGAGGCCCAGCTCGACCGCTTCATGTTCATGGTGCTCGTGGACTACCCCTCGATGGACGAGGAGCGCCTGATCGTCAAGACGACCACGATGGACGTCAAGGCCGAGCCGCAGGAGGTGCTCAGCGGCGAGGACGTCCTGGCCCTTCAGCGCATCGTGCGGAAGATCCCCGTCAGCCAGCACGTCGTGGACTACTCGGTGAGCCTGGCGCGTGCGACGCGTCCGCACGAGGGGCAGGCCCCCGACTTCGTCAAGAACTACCTCACGTGGGGCGCCGGGCCCCGGGCCGCCCAGTACCTCGTCCTCGGGGCCAAGAGCCGGGCACTGCTGCACGGGCGGTTCAACGTGTCCGCCGAAGACGTCCGGGCCGTCGCGCACCCGGTCATGCGGCACCGGATGTTCACGAACTTCAACGCCGACGCCGAGGGCGTCACGACCGACAACCTCATCGACATGCTCCTCAAGGCCGTGCCCGAGCCGCAGGTCGAGGACTACAAGAGCCAGCCCGCGGCGGCGGAGGCCTGATGCCGCGCGACCGGCCCCGATCGACGAGCGCCCGGGGCGCTGCGCGTCGGCGACCTCGCGAAACAGCCGTGATCGCACAGATCGCAACGCTTGTGATGCTGTCACTGCCCGCCGAGTCGGCGCCCGCGGGGGCGGCGGCGACGCCTCTCGGCTACCTGATCGGGATGCTCAAGGACGCCGAGACCACCAATCCCACCCTGGCCGCCCTTCGCAGCACCGACGACAAGGACCTCGCGCCGGTGTACGAGGCCATGACCAGAAGCGCCGACAAGAAGCGGCGCCTCTTCGGGGTGCTCGCCCTGGCCAGGCTCGTGGGCAAAGACGCCGCCGGCGCCCTGCGGGAGCGGCTCGTCAGCGATCCCGTCATGGCGATCCGCGCCGAGGCACTCCGCTGCCTCATCGAGGCGAAGGCCATCTCCGACAAGCAGCTCGTCGCGGCGCTGGAGGTCCCCGACGAGAACGTCCAGTGCCAGGCCGCCCGGGCCCTGATCGATCGCGGGCAGGCCGGCCTGGCGCTGCGGCCGCTCGAGAAGCTCGCCGCCTCCAAGGACCCCACCACGTCGGGCTTCTCTCGCGTGTGCCTTCTGGGGCTCGGCCGGCGGGAGCAGGAGGCCCCGCTGCGAAAGGTGATGCGTGATCCGGCGGCGCCCCCGGAGGTCCTTGCGGTGGTCCTCCGGCAGATCGACCGTCAGAAGGTGACCGGCGCGATGCCGCTGGTGCTTCACGTGGCGGGCTCCGAGGCCGCGGCGACGAACGTGCGTGTCCTGGCCTACCGGGCCGCGGCGTCGATCTCCTCGCTAGGCGCGGTCACCCTTCGCGACGCCATCGTCAACTCCAGGCGGACGGCCCTTCGCGTGCCGCTGCTGAGGGTGCTCTCGTCGCGATCCGACGCCGGGCCGCACCTCCAGACGATCGCCAAGGGCACGGATTCCGTCGGCGTGCTGGCAAGGTTCGAGATGGCGCTAAAGACGGGCGGCCCGACGGCCGCGGGCGCCGTCACGGCCGCGATCGACCTGGAGCATCCCATCGTCGTCGCCTACGTCCTCGACCGCGCCGGCGAGGACATCGAGGCCCACGGCGGCAAGTGCGACTACTACGTGCCCGCACTGGCGAAGTACATCCGCAGCGTGGACCCTCGCCCGGCCCGGATGGCCAGGGAGCACTACCTCGCCGCGGGCGCCGCTTCCCGGCTCATCGAACTGGGCACGCCCGCCGCGATCGCCGCGCTGAAGGGCCTGCTGGCCGGCAAGGCCACCGCCGTGACCCGCTCGACGGCGGCCGGGCTGCTGCGGGCAAAGAACCCCGCCGCCCGGGAGCTGGTCCGGCCGCTGTTGGCAAGTCCCTACACCGAGCTCAGCACGGACGCCGCCCTGGCGCTGGGCCACTTCGGCGACCGCGCCGCCGCGGCGCGACTGGGCGATATCCTCGCCAGGCCCAAGGCCCATGCGCCGGCCCTGGTGGTCCTGGCGAGCTGGTACCTGATCAAGATCGCCGCCCAGACGCGCGCCGCAGCCGACCAACTGGCCAAGGTCATCGACTGACCCCACCGGGTGATTTCCCTCGGCCGGCGCCGGGGCAAATCCCCCGATCGCTCCGGCGTGCGCGGGGCATGGACCCCGGCGGGCCGGGAGCATGCCTCAGGGCCTACGACATTCTCACCGCCGCCTATTGCCTTGTCGGAAAAGGCTTATCCGCAGGTACCCCTTGCGGCGCGGCGGCCCGGGCCGTCCGATTGGCACGCCTTGTGCCCACCAGCATGCCGACCGGCCCAAGGTCCGACGAGAAAGGACCGTCTCCCGCTGCAAGATGTCCTATAATGACATTGCTGGGAGTCGCGTCCGCAGCACACCAAGTCTGGCAGACCGTATGGGAAGACCGGCTTGGCAATTGCCGTCGCCTGCAGGCCTCGGCAAGGGAGGTGCGACATGGAAAGGACGCGACGAATTCCGGTTCGGGACGCTTCGCAGCATCATGCCCGTGAGGTCCCCCTGAGAGTGCTCCTCGCTGTCCAACAGCACCGACCGCCCGTGCGCAGCCAGGAGGCAGCCACACCCCGGCAGGACGAAGCCCGCTGAAGAAACGTGACATGAGGAGACACGCCGGTGCGACGCACGTGGACGATCCCCGTACTGGACCGCGTCTTCGAGCACCTTCCCACCCCCGACGCGCGGCGCCCACAAGGCGTGGACGCCGGCCCGGGCCGCTAGCGGCAGGACCGATATCTCACCGGGTCTTCCACGTCGGCGGCGGCAAAGCCCGCCAGGCGAAGCCGGCATGCGTCGCAGTGTCCGCACGCCGCACCGTCGTCGGCTGGGTCGTAGCAACTGTGCGTCAGCGAGTAGTCCACCCCCAGCGACAGGCCGGTGCGGATGATCTCGGCCTTGGTCATGTGGATCAGCGGCGCCTGGATGCGGAACCGCCCTCGCCGCTCGACGGCGGCGGCCGTCGCCACGTTCGCCAGCGCCGCGAACGCCTCGATGAACTCCGCCCGGCAGTCCGGGTAGCCGCTGTAGTCGATCGCGTTGACGCCGATGAAGATGTCGAACGCCCCGACGACCTCCGCGCGGGCCAGGGCGACGCTCAGGAAGATCGTGTTGCGCGCCGGCACGTAGGTGGCGGGGATCCGCGGCGTCTCCGCCCGGTCCTTGGGCACGGCGATGTCATCGGTCAGCGCGCTTCGCCCGAAGCCGCCCTCGGCGCTGAGGTCCAGGTGCACGACGCGATGGTCCACGGCCCCGAGGGCCCGAGCCACCTTCCGGGCGGCGTCCAGCTCGAACCGGTGCCGCTGGCCGTAGTCGAAGCTCAGCGCGTGGCAGGCGAAGCCGCGATCCCGCGCGACGGCCAGGACCGTGGCCGAGTCCAACCCGCCCGAGAGCAGCACCACCGCGGGCCTTTCGCCTTCCGGTGTCATGCCCTACACCCTACACGCCTTTGCCCGCGCGTGCAATCGCCGCGCCCGCCGCGGCCTCGCGGTCCTTCCCTCCCGCAGACGGCAACGAGGAGCCTTCGGCGCAAGTCAAGTAGCAGAAAACAATTACGGACGCGACGCTTGCAACTCGACCATTCACAGTGACTTACAGCGGCGAAATGGAAAAATGGCTTTGTTTCGTAAAAAGACTTATGCGCCTTTTCTCCAGCGCATGCCCCGGTGCGCATGAAAACCCCCTACTTCATGACGAATTATAGTCGTCATCCAACAAAAAACAAGAGAAAAAATAAAAAAAGAATGCCCGGAGCAGCCTGGAAAAGGGCTTTACTCGGCCGCGGGGAGCCGGTATCATCCGGGATTTCCAGTGCCTGGGGAAAGCAGTTGGCATGAGTTTTCTGCTGAAAAAGACGGGCACGTCTTGTATGACCGGCTGCGGTGCTTGCCGCGTCGTCGGGGACCCCAAGCCGGCGCGGGGCGGCTTGACCGGCTGGCGGCTGGCCGTATCGGCCATCGCCGTCTTCCTGGTGCCGCCGGGCTTGGCGCTTGGGGGGGCGGCACTGGTCGCAGGCGGCGAGGCGGCAAAGTTCGCCGGCGCCCTCGGCGGCCTGGCCGTGGGGCTGGCCATCGGCGTGGCGGTCTCCAGGCTCGTCTCTCGAACGCAGAAGGGCTCGGCATGAGCGGGTGGACGATGAGCAGCGCCCCTTCGGCGACCTTTCCTCGCGGCGTCCACCCGCCGGAGCGAAAGGAGCTGGCCGAAGACGCCGCCATCGAAGTCTTCCCCACGCCCAGGCAGGTGACTATCCCGCTGGTGCAGCATCTCGGCGCGGCGGCCGAGCCGCTGGTCAAGCCCAAACAGGAAGTCGCCCTCGGCGAGAAGATCGGCCGGCCCGGCGGGTTCATCTCGGCGGCGGTCCACGCCACCGTGGCCGGCACCGTGGGCAGGCCGACGGCCGTCACGCTGCCCAACGCGCGGCACGTTCCGGCCGTGCCCATCGCCGCCGCGGACGAACAGCCTCTGGCCGGCGAGGCGCTGCGCGAGGATACGTTCGGCGGCCAATGGCCCACGGACGTTGCGGCCTACGAGCCCGGGCAGATCGCCGAGGCCGTCTCCGACGCCGGCGTCGTGGGCCTCGGCGGGGCGGCCTTCCCCACGCACGTCAAGCTCATCCGGAACGAGAAGAGGCCCATCGACACGCTGCTGGTCAACGGCTGCGAGTGCGAACCGTACCTGACGGCGGACTATCGTTTGATGCTGGAGCATCCCGAGCCGATCGTCACCGGCGCGCTGCTGGCCGGTCGGGCCAACGGCGTCGAGCGGATCGTCATCGTCATCGAGGACAACAAGCCCGAGGCCGTCGAGGCCGTCCGCGCCGCCGCCGGCCCGGCCGGCATCGAGGTGGCCGTCGTCAAGACGAAGTACCCCCAGGGCGGCGAGAAGCAGGCGATCCTGGCGATCACGGGGCGGGAGGTCCCGACGCTGGGGCTGCCTCTGGACATCGCCGTGGTGGTGGTGAACGTGGGCACGGCCGCGGCCGTCGCGCGGGCGGTGGTCCGCGGCAAGCCACTAACGCACCGCATCGTGTCCGTCACGGGTGCCGGCGTGGCGCGGCCGAAGAACCTGCTCGTGCCGATCGGCGCCAGCTACGGCGAGCTGATCGACTACTGCGGCGGGCTGACGGCGGACGCCGCGCGCGTGATCGCCGGCGGGCCGATGATGGGCTTCGCGCTCGGCGAGCTGGACGTTCCGGTCACCAAGGGCACCAGCGGGGTGACGGTGCTGACGCACGGGGACGTCCGCCGCGGCCCCGAGACGCCGTGCCTGCGCTGCGGGAAATGCGTGGACGCCTGCCCGCTGAACCTGGTGGCCTCGAAGATCGCCCAGGCCGCCCGGTACGGCGACTGGGACCTGGCCAGGAAGTACCACATCCTGGCGTGCATGGAGTGCGGGGCGTGCGCGTATGCGTGCCCCGCGTCGCTGCCGCTGGTGCAGTGGATTCGAATGGGCAAGGCGCAGATGCCGAAGGAATGACGCCGGCGAACGC
>CAYRVX010000088.1:0-2311 GCA_964427875.1 uncultured Planctomycetaceae bacterium | reverse complement strand
CAGTGGATTCGAATGGGCAAGGCGCAGATGCCGAAGGAATGACGCCGGCGAACGCGTTTAGCGGCGGGCGGCACGCCCGCCCGTCGGCGACGTGCCGTCGCCTGCTGAACGTCGCGACGAATGGCAGACTCAGCGGAAAAGAACGGTCCGACCAACGCCGGAAGTGCCGCCGCCCCCGCGCCCGCGCTCCACGTCGCGCCCTCGCCGCACGTGTACGACACGTCCCTCACCACCCGGAAGATGATGATCGACGTGCTGATCGCCCTGGCGCCCGTCGTGGGCATGTCGCTGTACCTCTTCCGCCTGTATGCGCTGAAGCACATCGTCCTGTGCGTCGGCGGTTGTCTCGCCGCCGAGATCGTCTTCACGGCCATGCGCGGGCGGAAGGTCACGCTGGCCGACTGCTCGGCGGCGGTGACGGGCCTGATCCTCGCGCTGTCGCTGCCGGCAGCGGCCCCGTGGTACGTCAGCGTGATCGGCTCGTTCGCGGCCATCGGCATCGGCAAGGTGCTGTTCGGCGGGCTGGGGCAGAACATCTTCAACCCGGCGATGGTCGGCCGGGCGTTTGTCATGCTCGCCTTCGCCGGGGCCGTGGGGGCCTCGGGCTACGTGCTGCCCCAGCCGGGCGGCCCCGACGCCGACGTGATGACCCGGGCCACGCCGATGACGGTGGCCAAGAAGGCCGCCCGCGGCGAGGCGCTGGGCGACAACGAGCGGATGCCCGGCCGGTGGGACCTGTTCCTCGGCACCGTGAACGGCTCGCTGGGCGAGACCAGCGCGTTGTTCTGCCTCATCGGCGGGCTGTACCTGTGCCTTCGGCGGACGGCGTCCTGGCAGATCCCCGCCGGCGTGCTGCTGGCCGTGGTGGCCATCGCGGGCGTCATCCAGTTGACCTCCGAGCCGCAGCTCGCCGTCCTGGACCACCTGCTCGGCGGGGCGCTGCTCTTCGGGGCGTTTTTCATAGCGACCGACCTGGTCACGAGCCCGCTGACGGCGAAGGGCAAGTTCATCTTCGGGCTGGGCGTCGGCTCGCTGGTCATGCTGATCCGCACGCTGAGCAACTACCCCGAGGGCGTGATGTTCGCCGTGCTGGTAATGAACGGCGTCGTGCCGCTGATCAACCGCTGGACGATCCCGACCCCCATAGGCGGCCCGATGCCCCAAAAGAAGAAGGAATGACCCCCGGCCTGTTCGCTTCAGCGATACAGGGCTTTCGAAACCGGGCCTGACGTTCGAGGAAGAATGAGAAACAGCTACATCGGACAAGCCTGGTTGGTGCTGGCGTTGGCGCTGGGTTTCGGCGCGGCCCTGGCGGGCGTCGAGACGTGGCTGGGGCCCATGATCGAGCTCAACAAGCTCATGGTCACCGCCGAGCGGATCCCCCGTCTCGTCAAGGCCGCCGACCCCGCGAGGAGCCAGGCCATCGCCCTGGACGCGAACCAGAGCCCGGTGGTGGTGACGGTCGGCCGGGGCCGCGGCAGGAGCCGCTTCGAGGCCTTCCGCGCCCTGACGAAGGAGGACCGGCAGATCGGCTGGGTCGTCAAGGCGTCGGGCAAGGGCTTTGCCGACAAGATCGAGCTGCTGATCGGCGTGGACGCGGCGGCCCGGACCATCACGGGGCTCAGCGTCCTGGACCAGAAGGAGACACCGGGGCTGGGCAACAAGATCGAGATCGGCGACGAGGAGAACGCCGGCTTCCTCCGGCAGTTCTTCCGGAACGACCCGAAGGCCGACAGGCCCCTGGTCGTATCGACGAGGCGGCGGCGGAAGGGCGCCGCGGGCTGGGAGAACCGGATCGTGCCCGTCGCCGGCGCGACGATCTCCTCCAAGAGCGTCTGCAACATCGTCAACGAGGCGCTGAGCGGAGAGCTGCGGGCCGCGCTCTCCGCCAAGGCGCGGGAATACAACGCCGCGGCGTCCACGCGGCCGGCGGAGAGGCAATAGGCAGCCATGGCCGACGACGGACCGACACCGCTGGAGCGATTCATCAACGGCGTCCTGCCGGAGAACCCGGTCTACCGCCAGCTCCTGGGCATGTGCCCGACGCTGGCGGTGACCAACGGCATGCGCGAGGCGATGACGATGGCCGGCGCGGTGACGTTCGTCCTGGTCTGCGCGAACATCCTCATCAGCCTGATCCGCCACCTGCTCAAGCCGCACCTGAGGATCCTGGTGTTCACGCTGACGATCGCGACGTTCGTGACGATCGCCGACCGCTTCCTGGCCGCCTACCTGCCGGAGATGAGCCGCCGGCTGGGGCCCTACGTGCCCCTGATCATCGTCAACTGCATCATCATCTGCCGCTGCGAGG
>CAYRVX010000087.1:0-29231 GCA_964427875.1 uncultured Planctomycetaceae bacterium | reverse complement strand
GCGGCCTGGGGTGCTCGGGCCATCGCTTGTAGTAGAGGTTCAGGTCGCCCCGCGCGGCGTACCGGCGGAACGTGCGAACCACGTTGCTGGGGCGCAGGGACCCGTCGAGCTGGCGCTGGTAGATGCCCCGCCCGGTGTAGTAGTGGTGGTGCATGCCGAACTGATCGAAGATCCGGTAGAGATCGTTGAGCAGCGTCCGCTGGCAGAGCAGGTCGTCGGTGGGGCGGTGGAAGCCGCCGAACTCGCCGCAGTGCATGCCGACGCCGCGGCGGATGGCGAACTCGAACGCCGGCCACCACATCCGGCAGATGTCGGTGATGTCGCGCTGCAAGGTCGGCCAGCGGTCCTCGGCGGTCTTCATGCGGAAGTTGTAGTCGTGGAAGCTGTAGACGGTCAGCGGGTCGCCGGTCGGTTCGATCAGGCGAAGCTGCTGGATCGCCCCCCACGCCTGGCAGGGCTCGACGTAGCACAGGTGGCGGCGGTCGAGCTTTCGGATTCGCCGGGTCAGCTCCTTCGTCACGCGGTTGTAGGCTTCCGGCCGGTGGTCGAACGGCTCGTTGATCAGGTCGTAGGCCACCTCCCAGAACGCCCGGTCCTTGAGCTGCGGGACGAGCTTGTCGTAGTGGGGAAAGAGGCGCTTGCGGACCCAGCCGTCGTAGTCGCCGCGGACCTCATCGCGCTTCGCGGCGAGCGTCTGGTCGATGTTGTTCATGAAGTTCACGCCGACGCCGCGGCAGAAGTCGGCCATGATCTGAATCCGCGTCCGCTTGTCGTCGCGATAGTGCGGGGACCGCTCGTTCGAGAAGTTGTTCTGCGGGCGATAGCTGTTTGCGCCGGTGGCGGCGATGATCTCCATCTCCCGCTCGTTGCCGAGGACGCCCGTGTCGGAGCCGGCGAACATCCAACTGGTGAAGCCCACGAACCGCGGCCAGGGCTCGACGGGGTAGCTATACGTGACGCTCTCGGCGTTGAAGACGGCCCGGTACGGCCCGGCGATCCCGCCGTCCTGCATGAGGTGGAACCTCTCGAAGTCCTGCACCTTCAGGCCGCGGAACTTCGTGTCCACGGCCAGGCTGCACGGCGCCGGCAGGGGCGCGAGCTTCAGCGGCCGCGTGCCCCAGGCATCCCTCGTCACGAGGTAGTCGTAGATCACCGTGTGTTCCAGCACCGGCCCGGCGGGGACGTTGTCGATGGACGCGCCGGCCCACGGCTGGCCCTTCTTCGCGACGCGGGTGAGGCTCATGTAGTTGACGGGCACGGCGAGCGCGGCCTGGGACCACAGCCCGGCCGATCGCTCCCACTGCGTCTCGCGGCGGGGGAGGTAGCGCTTCGCCCACGGCCGGAGAGCGATGATCCGGCTGCCGGCTTCGGCCAGGACGATCCGCGTTGCGCCCGCCGAGCACGTGATGCTGACGGGGTTCTTCCGGAAGACGAGCAGGATGGGTCGTTCGACGGCCGTCCTGTTCGCCGGGGCGAGCCACAGCAGCGCCCAGTTCGCCTTGAACGGACCGTCTCTAGCGGCGGTGTACTTCGCTGCGGGCTTCCCGGCGGGCAGGAGCAGCTCGGCCCTGCCGGCGTGGTGGATTTGCAGTACGGCCGTCCGCGGCGAGAGGACGACGCACGGCGAGAGCGGCGTGGCCAGCACGTCCACGGCGGGCGTGCCCTTGCCGGCGGGACCGTCCAGCGCGGGGCAGCTCACCTGCGCGACGCCCGTCAGCCCCCGCTGCGGCCCGTCGGCCTCCACGCGCACGGCGATGCAGTTCTCCGAGCCGAACCGCACGGCACCGGCGGGGATCTCGAAGGACGGGTCGCCGGCGGCACGGCGGTCGGTGATCTCCGTCTCGTTTGCCCAGACGCGCCCCTTGCCGGCGATCCGGATCCAGAGGAGGACCTCGCTGCCCGCCCACTCGGCCGGGACGTGCACGCGGCTGCGGTACCAGGCGACGCCCTTGTAGTCCCCGAACCGCTTGTCCGCCGTCCAGCTCTGCCGGCCGTCGATCCACGGCCACTGGTTCTCGATGTTGTAGCCGATCGTGTGGCGCAGCTCCGCCAGGCCGGTGTTCTTCGGGTCGGTGCCGAACCGCCAGCGATGCGGCAGCGGCGCCTTCGTCGCGCCCGTCACGGGGTTGATGCGTACGCCCCAGCGGCCGAGATCGCTGTCGGCCAGGTGCGGGTGCGGCAGCCAGCCCAGCCGGTCGTAGCGGCTCTCGTTGAGCCGGTTCATCGGATGGCCCAGCCGACCGGCCATGATCCTGCGGAGCTCCGCGGGCGTCGCAGGACTGAGCGCGAACATGCGCGGGTGCCTGGCCGCCAGCTCGACGGCCTTGGACTCGTCGGCCTCCATGGCCATGGTGGCCGCCCCCTCGGCGCCGGCGGCGACGGCGGATACCTCCCGGCGAAGCGCCGCCGTCCGCCCCGACAACGCGGCCAGGCCCTTCGCGCCGGCGACGGGCGCGGCGCCGAGCTTCTTCACCGGTTCGGCCAGATCGAGCGCGTTGACGAACAGCGCGTCGGCGCGGCGGACGGCGGCGGCGATGGTCGGCCTGTTGGGCCCGCCCCGGCCGCAGGCCGCGCCGCCCACGATGTAGATGCCCTTGCGCTTGAGCAGCTCCAGCCGCCAGGCGGCGTCGAGGAGGTCGCGCTCCATGCGCTTCACCGACGCCTTGAAGTGCGCCACCGCCAGCGCGTCTTCCGGGGCGATCCACTTCTCGCCGGCGGCCTTGACCGGCGCGGCCGCCGTGCAGACGCCCTTGCGGGCCTGGCCGCTGTAGGCCGACGTCATGATGGGATGGTCTTCGATGATCCCGGTCGGCCGAAAGGCCGTCACCGTCCAGGACACGTCGCTGGTCAGCGACGCCAGGCGTTTCGTGCCCTCGTAGAACCCGCCGTCGAGGACGAAGCCGCCGGGCGGCGCGCTGACGGTCAGCACGTGCTTTCCCGGCGTGAGGTGTCGGCTCAGGTCCAGCTCGTGGGCCCTGTCCGGCTCGCCGGGGATATTGCGTCTCTCGGCGCTGTCCTTGGCGGCGCCCCAGGCGTGGACCTGCTTGCCGTCCACGCAGACGTAGACGTAGCCGCTGGTCCGCAGCATCGCCGTGGCGCGATCCGCGCCTTGAGGTACTTCCACGACCTTCCGGTAGACCAGCGGCGTTCGGACCACTCGGAACCAGAACAGCGGCACGGGCTGGAAGTCGGCCCGCCCGGCCGCCGGCCAGTTGGGCGTGATCCACTGGCCCCCGTACGCGGCGGCTGCCACACTCAGAATCGAGGCCGCACATAGCCACTTCGCTTTCATGTCCGTCTCCGTGGGTGCCGATTGCGGGCCTCCGACATATTGCCAGCAATGCAAGGTCCGTGCAAGCACGCGCCTCTCCGGCGTAGAATGACGCCCGGCACGCTGACGCGCCGGCGATTGCGCGCGATCATGTCTTTCCTCGGGATAAAGGAGATTGCAGATGGCAGCGCATGGAGAATACGGCCCCGGCGAGGTGCATTCCGGCTGCTGCGGCTGCACCGGCTGCGGGGCGGACGACCCCGACGGCGTCTCGCGCCGCGACTTCCTCAAGGGCGGCGCGGTGGCCCTGGGCGGGGTGGCGATGACGGGCCTGACGTGGTCTTCGCTCTCGGCCGCCGAGGGCGAGGCGCCGGCGGCGCCGGCGAGGCAGCCGCTGGTCGTCAAGCCGATCCTGACCTACGAGAGCCCCCGCCCGCGCCCGCAGAGGAGCTGGCGGAACTGGGGCGGCGTCCACGGCGACGAGGCCGCCGGGAAGGAGGTCGCGCGGATCGAGGGCGAGCTGAAGAAGCTCGGCGGCGAGGCCGACTTCCCGGTGACGTTCCAGGACGTCTCGGCCGCCAGGACGCCCGCCGACGTCCAGAAGGCGATCGCCGGCGCCGCCGAGGCCGACGCCGTGATCGTCTACGCCGCCGGCGGCTGGACCAGCATGTTCGACCCCATCGCCAAGTCCGGCAAGCACGTGATCTTCTTCCTTCGCCACAAGTCCGGGCCGGTCTACCTGTGGTACGAGATCCTCAGCCCACGCTACCTGCGGCGACACACCGACAAGCTGGCCATGGAGGGAATCGACTACCAGGACGCCGTGGTGGACTCCTCCGCCGAACTGCTCTGGCGGCTTCGGGCCCTCTGCGGGCTCAAGAACGCCCTGGGCACGCGGATCGTCGCGATCGGCGGCCCCGGGGGCTGGGGGCCCGGCGGACGAAAGGCGCCCGACGACGCCCGCGAGAAGTGGAAGCTCGACATCCGAACCGTCTCGTACAAGGAGCTGGCCAAGCTCCTGGCCGCGGCCATGAAGGACGACGCGGCCGTCAAGAACGCCCGCCAACGCGCCGCAGAGTACCTCAAGGACCCGTCCGTCAAGCTCGAGACGAAGAAGGAGTACGTCGAGAACTGCTTCCTGCTGGAGCAGGTCTTCCTCGGCCTGATGCGCCAGGCCGAGGCCCCGGCGCTGACGGTGCATCACTGCATGGGCGCGATCATGCCGATCTCGAAGACCACCGCCTGCCTGACGCTTTCGACGCTGAACGACGCGGGATACATGGCGTTTTGCGAATCGGACTTCGTGGCCATCCCGGCGGGGATTCTGCTCTCGCGGATCTCGGGCAAGCCGCCGTTCCTGCACAACCCGACCTGGCCTCACGACGGGGTTATCACGCTGGCGCACTGCACGGCCCCGCGGAAGATGGACGGGAAGACGCTCGAGCCGGCGCGGATCGTGACGCACTTCGAGTCCGACTTCGGCGCGGCCCCGAAGGTCGAGATGCGCAAGGGCCAGCAGCTCACCCACGTGATCTCCGACTTCGCCATGAGCAGGTGGGTGGGCCTGTCCGGCAAGATCGTGGACAACCCGTTCCTGCCGATCTGCCGTTCGCAGATCGACGTGGCCTACGAGGTCCCCGACGAGGTGCTCATCGAGCACATGCACGGCTTCCACTGGGAGACCGTCTACGGCGACTACCTCCGCGAGGTGGGCTACGCCCTCAAGAAGACCCCCATCGCGTGGGAGCGCCTGGGATAGGCGCGTCGGCGCGGCGTGCTAAGCGATCTGTGGTTCGCCGCCCGGCCGGAACCGGACCCGCCGGCCGTGCTGCGGAATCAGCGTCCGCACCTGCGGGAACTTCACGTTCATATAGTCCACGAACTTCCGCGGGTCCTCGCTGTTGTTGGCGAACATGTCGAAGTGGGCCGGCACGGCCAGGCGCGGCTCGATCTCCCCGGCCAGGTCCACCGCCTCCTGGTAGGTCATGTTGCCGATGCAGCCGCTCTTCAACCGCTCGGCGTCCCGGCCGTTGATCGGGAGAAAGACGACGTCGAACGGGCCGAGCTCGGTCAGTCGCGTCTCCAGCCCTTCGTACTTGCAGGTGTCTCCGGCGTGATAGATCCGGCAGCCGTTGCCCTCGACCATGTAGCCGAGGTAGGGGTTCAGGCCCGTGTCCGCGTCGACGTCCAGCCGTTCGTGAGCGGCCGCGACGCCCGTGATGCGAATGCCGCCGGCCGTCCGGCTCGATCCGTCGGTCAGGCCGATGAATCTGTCCGCATGGATGCCCAGGTCCTCCGCCAGGCCGCGGTCGAGGATCAACTGCGGGGCCGCGAACTTCGCCTGCGGAGACGCCTTCGCGAGCTTCGGCCAGACCGCCCGGTCGATGTGGTCGCTGTGGTCGTGGCTGCCCGTGATGACGTCGGCGCGGGCGATCTCCTCGGGCGCCAGCAGCGGCCGAACCGTGCGAGACTCGGCCTCCGAGAGGTACGGGTCCAGGTAAACGACCCTCTCGCCGAGCTTCACCACAAAGCCGTGCTGCCCCAGCCACCAGAACGCCAGCTCGTCTTCGGTCAACTCGGTCGCGTCGATGTCGTCGGTAAGCTCCCGGCCAGTAAGCATCGTACGTCGCCTTTCAGGTAGGAATCGCGTCCATTGTTGGCCGCCGACAACTGTGGCCGCCCCGCCCTGCGCTGGCGAGGTCCACAGCCTACCCCGGCTCGACCCCCATTGCTACTGCCATTCTCTGCTCCATGCCACTGCGCGAATGAGCGAACGAACGCTGGGGAAGGGCATCCGACTCGTGAGCCTCTCAGGGGCCCGCTTACCGGCCCCGGAGAGGGGATTCGCTCATGTGCCAGGAGACAGGCGCCGATATCTTTACAAATACTCCTCATTTGTTAAAATAGAAAGAGGATTTGTCAGAGGCACAGCAAGGGATGAGAAGCTCGTCAAGGGACAGGCTCCTGGAGGTGATACGGCAGGTGGGCGTCCTTCGGCCACGCGACCTGCAAGCGCACGGGATTCCGCGCGAGCATCTGCGCGTTCTGGTGGACAGAGGCGACATTCAACGTGTGGCCAGAGGAGTCTACATTCTGTCCGATGCGGATGTTACGGGAGACCACGGCCTCGCCGAGGCCTGCAAGCGAGTACCTCGCGGCGTCGTATGTCTGCTATCAAGCCTGAGATATCACGGCATGACGACCCAGGCGCCATTTGAGGTGTGGCTCGCAATCCAGAGGGGATCCTGGAGGCCCCGTCTTCAGTATCCACCCCTGAGGGTCGTCTGGTTCTCCGGGCAGGCCATGGCATACGGCGTTCAGGAACACCGGATTGAAGCGGTACCGGTCCGCATCTACTCCGCCGCCAAGACCGTGGCCGACTGCTTCAAGTACCGCAACAAGATTGGGCTGGACGTGGCCATGGAGGCCCTTCGCGATTGCTGGGGGGAACGCCTTGCGACGGCAGATGAGCTTTGGGAAGCCGCGAAGGTCTGTCGCGTGGCCAATGTCATGCGGCCCTACATGGAGTCGCTCGTGTGAGCAAGGGCAGTCGCAGGAACCTGGCCGCATCGGTGAAGCGCCGTCTCCTCGACCTCTCGCGCGAGCGGGGAGAGGAATACAACCTCGTCGTGGTCCGATATGCAGTTGAGAGGCTCCTGTACCGATTGAGCACGTCGCAGCACTCCGACAGATTCATTCTGAAAGGCGCCATGCTCTTCCAGCTCTGGATGGGCCAACCGCATCGGTCGACACGAGACCTGGACCTGGTTGAGCGTGGCAGCAGCAGTATCGCGGAACTGGAGGAGGCGTTCCGGGAGATCTGCCGCCAACAGGTGGAGGACGATGGCCTTCAGTTCCTGGAGCACACGGTTGTGGCCAGTGAGATCGTCGCTGTGCAGAAGTATGGGGGCACTCGTGTGGACCTGGAGGCTCGGCTTGGGAAAGACCGCCTGCACATTCAGGTCGATATCGGCTTTGGGGACGCTGTCACGCCGGCGCCGGAGAGCATTGCCTACCCGACGCTCCTGGGTCTGCCAGCTCCGCGACTGCGCGCCTATCCGAAAGTCTCAATGGTGGCCGAGAAGTTCCAAGCGATGGCGAGCTTGGGCATCCTCAACAGCCGAATGAAGGATTTCTACGATGTTTGGCTGTTGGCGCAGCGATTCCACTTCAAGGGCGCGGTACTCGCAGAGGCGATTCGCGCGACTTTCGAGCGCCGGCGAACCTCATTGCCGACAGGAGCTCCGTTGGCGCTCACTTCCGAGTTCTTCGACGACCCGACGAAGCGGCTACAGTGGCGTGCATTTCTTGAGAGAGGACGGCTGGTCGAGAGCAGGCTGGAGCTTCGCAGCGCAGTGGAAGTGCTGGCGGCTTTCCTCATGCCGCCCGTCGAAGCGCTGGTAACGAATCGGCCGTTCCGGATGAATTGGCCACCGGGCGGGCCTTGGCGGTAGAGCTGCCGCGCGATCAGGTCCCTCGTTGGGCGTGGCCGGGCGGGGGCTGCTTCAGGGCGTCGGTGAACACCATGGTGAGGTATGCGCAGGCGAAGGTGTGGCAGTGCTTGCCGCGGTAGAGGTCGCTCTGCCGGCGGCAGCCGAGCCCGTCGGGGCCCTTGCGGGTCTCGTCGATCAGCGGGTCATTGAACGTGGTGCAATGCCCCTTGAAACGGCAATCGCACACCGCTTCGTGATCCATGGCCAAGTCCTCCAACCTCCACTCCTACAGATAATTATAGCTTACGTTCCCCGGTTTGTCAAGGGGCGCCGGCAGGAACTATGGGTTGATGACGATCTTGTTGCGGTCCGGGCGGGACATCGTCTCGACGGCCTCGTGGATCTCGGTTAGGGCGAACCGGTGCGTGATGATCTCCTCGGTGTTGACCTTGCCCGTCTCCAGCAGCCTGACGGCGTTCTGCATGGCCAGCGGGGTCGTGCCGAAGCTGGCGTCCATCCGGGCCTCCAGGAAGTGCGCCAGGCCGCCGTCGAGCGTGAACTTCTCGTGCGTGGTGATGCCGAAGACGTTCCATCGCGTGCCGCGGCGCAGGAGGGAGACCATCAGCTCGACTGCCTCGATGGGCCCGGCCGCCTCGAGCACGACGTCCGGGCCGTCGGGGATGATCTCGTAGACCCGCTCCCTGGCGTCGCAGGAGGCGGGGTTGACCGTGTGCGTCGCGCCGAGCCGCTCGGCCTGGGCGAGGGCGTGGTCGCTGGTGTCCACGGCGATGACGCGCCCGGCGCCGGCGGCGGCGGCGACCATGAGGCACAGCATGCCGATGCTCCCGGTGCCGATGACGACGACGTCGTCGCCGAGGCGGCACTGGCTGTACTGGATCATGCCCTTCCACGCGCCGCTGAGCGGCTCGGTCAGCGCGGCTGCGTCGAACGACACGTCGTCCGGCTTGGCGAACAGGCAGCGTTCGAGCGTGACCATGTACTCGGCGAAGGCGCCCGGCCAGGTCTGAGGCGGGCCGTCGCCGCCGGTGGTGAACGACTGCCGGCAGTAGTGGGTGTTGCCCACGCGGCAGTGCCGGCAGAACCCGCAGTAGCCGCTCGGCTGGCAGATGACGGCGTCGCCGACCTGGAAGTGCCCCGCGGCGGGCCCGACGGCCGCCACGACGCCGCTCGGCTCGTGGCCGCAGATCTGCGGAAACTTCACGTTCCGACGAATGCCCTTGATCGCCTTGTAGTCCGTCGCGCAGATGCCGCACGAGGCGATCTTCACCAGCACCGTTCCCGGCTCGGTCGGCACGGGCCGGGGGACCTCCTCCAGGCGGAGATCGTCAACGTCGTGCAGGACGGCCGCCAGCATCGTCTCGGAAGAGTCGGTTTCGAAGAACGGCCGGCACCGCGGCTCGGCCGTGGGGATCGTGGGTGACGACATGGTTCGGTCCCTTGTCTGAAAGCTCGTCGGTTGTCTCTGGAACAGTTGCCCTTCAGAAGACCCCCCGGCCACTTCGGGCCGGGGGCTGTATACAACAGCGCATCCGCGCGGGTTGGCCCTTGCCACCGCCAGGGACGAGAATAGAATCTACTTCCTCGCACGAAGCTGTTCAATCTCCGGTGCGAAGAACCTGAACGTCAACGATCTGAGAGGAGAGCCTGTGGCGAAACCGCAGACGATCGTCGGGCGGGCCCTTGAGAACATCCCCTGGCAGGACCGCCCGGCCGGGTGTGGCCGCGTGATGTGGCGGTACGAGGCCAATCCCGTCATCCCGCGCGACCTGATCCCCTGCGCCAACAGCATCTTCAACAGCGCGGTCGTGCCCTTTGCCGGCGCCTTTGCCGGCGTCTTCCGCGTGGACGACCGGCGGAGGAAGCCGCGCATCCATGCCGGGACGAGCCGCGACGGGCTCGGCTGGCAGATCGGCCACGATCCGATCCGGTTCGTCGGCGCGGCGGCGGAGGTCGCCGCGAGCAATCACTACTACGACCCCCGCGTCGTGGAGATCGACGGCCGCTGCTACGTGACGTGGTGCAACGACCATCACGGCCCGACCATCGGCATCGCCTGGACGGACGACTTCCAGACGTTCCACCAGTTGGAGAACGCCTTCCTGCCGGCCAACCGCAACGGCGTGCTGTTTCCCCGGAAGATCGGCGGCAGCTACGCGATGCTAAGCCGCCCCAGCGACTGGGGGCACACGCCGTTCGGCGACATCTTCTACAGCGAGAGCCCGGACATGGAGTACTGGGGCCGCCACCGGCACGTGATGGGCCGCAAGAGCGGCTGGCAGGGGCTGAAGATCGGCGCCGGACCCGTCCCCATCGAGACCACCGAGGGATGGCTGGTCATCTACCACGGCGTGCTGCTGAGCTGCAACGGATACGTCTACAGTTGCGGAGCGGCCCTGCTCGACCTGGACGAGCCCTGGAAGGTCACGTCCCGCTGCTCGGACTACCTGCTGAGCCCTCAGACGACCTACGAGTGCGTGGGCGACACGCCGAACGTGGTCTTCCCCTGCGCGGCCCTGGCCGACGCCGCCACGGGGCGCGTCGCCGTCTACTACGGCGCCGCCGACACCGTCACGTGCCTGGCCTTCTGCCAGGTGGACGAGCTGATCGCCTTCATCAAGGACAACAACGAGCCGTAACGCCAATGGAACTCGACAAGGGCCGGCCACTTCAAGGGCCGGCCACTTCAAGGGCCGGCCACTTCAGTGGCCGGTCAGCAGACCCGGAGCGCAAACCCGTCATGACCCAACAGAACGCCCCCCTCCCCCCCGACGGCCTCGTCCCGGTGCTCCCCACGCCCGAGGAGTTCGCCGGGAAGGTCGCGCTGGTCACCGGCGGCACCGACGGGCTGGGCGAGCACCTGTGCAGGACGCTCGTGTCGTTCGGCGCGGAGGTCTTCTTCTGCGGCCGGCGGGCGGAGCTCGGCCACAGGCGCCAGGCCGAGTGGGGCCGGAAAGCACACTTCGTGCAGTGCGATCTTGCCGACGTCGAGGCCGCCAGGGCATTGGTCCGCCAGGCCGGTGAGCTCAGGGGGCACCTGGATTACCTCGTCAACAACGCCGCGATCGACCCGGACGAGCCCTTCGAGGACATCTCCGCCGAGGAGTTCGACCGGATCGTCGCGATCGACCTGCGGAGCCAGTTCGTGGTGACGCAGGCGGCGATCGGCTACCTCCGCAAGGGCGCCGGCAAGGCCATCGTGAACGTCTGCACGACGAACTACCTTCACGGCTGGGGCGGCGCTACGGCCTACAACGCAGCCAAGGCCGGCATCGTGGGCTTCTCGCGGTCGCTGGCCCGCGAGCTGGGGCCGCTGGGCATCCGCGCGAACGTCGTCTCGCCCGGCTGGACCATGACGCCCCGCCAGCTCGCCGAGAAGGTCACCGAGCCCGCCAAGCGGAACCTGATCGAGACCCAGTGCGTCAAGACGCTCCTGACCGCCCAGCACGTCACCCCGCTGACCCTGTTCCTGCTGTCGAAGGCCTCCGCCGGCATGAGCGGCCAGAACGTCGTCGTCGACGGGGGGAAGTACTTCTACTGACCCGCCTCGCCTCGATAAACGACTGGACCCGGAGGTAGGCAAGATGTATCATGTTGGATGAGGCTTGGGGCCGATTCCGTATTGAGTGTCAACTGCTTGGTTGTAGGAGACTCAGATCATGTCGGGACACTGGAAAGAAGTGGTCAGTCTCCGTTTCAAGGGCGAACGGTTCCGGGATCACGCGTTGGACCTGTCGGCGCTGTCCGAACTGAGTCAGTTCCAGAAACTTGTAGCCGAGACGGCCAAAGCGCTATGGCGAGCGGCGAACCCAGCCAGTGGGCGTCTGCCCAACCGCTTCGAGGAACGCACGCGGCTCTGTCTGCGGCGCATCGGTGACGGCAGCGCCGTCGTTCCGCTGGAAGTCTACGTTGAGGAGCCCGAAGATCCGGCGTTCTGGGCGCCAGAACCCGTCGAGGCTAACCAAGCCATTGAGTTAACTTACGAAGTCTTTGAAGCTGCTGCAGGAGATGGCCCGCTCCCCGAGCGGCTGCCAAAGCACTTGGTCTCCGAATACGCCAAGTGGGGAGAGTCTCTTGCGGAAGACGAGGAGGTTGAGTTCGCCCCTCCGGGCAAGCGCCCGGCGCGTGTTTGTGCCCGATGTCGCGATCGCCTGGCGTCATTCGCCGAGACGCCGTATGAGGAAATGACGGAGGCCACGGGTGAGGTGCTCGAAGCTGACGTGCGCCAGCAACGCTTCCAGCTTTGGATTGATGAACGAACGTCCGTAGCTGTGCCGTTCAGCGATGAGCAGGAAGACGCCGTTACCACCGCGCTGAAGGACCATCGATCGGTACGTTTGAAGGTAACTGGTCGGGGCGAACGTTCCCCCGACGGGCGGCTCTTGCGGTTCTCGGACATCGACACAATTGAGCTGTTGGAGGTGGGTCCTGCCGCATACGAGGAGTCCGCGCCGCCCATCGAGGAAACACTGGCTGCCATTTCCGCCGAGATTCCCGACGAGGAATGGCGCAAGCTTCCACCGGATCTGAGCGGCAACCTCGACTACTACCTCCACGGGGAACACCGACCGTGAAGACAATCTTCGTAGATACCGCCTACTGGATCGCGATCGTGTGCCCGCGCGATCAATGGGCTCCTTCGGCCAAGGCGGTGCGAAACAGGCTTGGCAACGTGTTGAAGGTCACCACTGACGAGGTGCTCACGGAGTTCCTGACGGCCCTCGGTGGATACGGACCCAGGCTACGCCGGGCTGCCGCCAGAATGGTGCGGGCGATTCTCTCTGACCCAAACGTCAGCGTCATCCCACAGACGAGGAGCGGGTTCCTTGACGGGCTGAGACGCTACGAGAACCGGGAGGACAAACGCTACAGCCTTACCGACTGCATCTCCATGAACGTCATGGAGTCTGAGTCGCTCAGCGAAGTGCTTACCAGCGACCACAACTTCGAGCAGGAAGGCTTCACGGTACTCATGAAGAGGGACCGGTAGCCCTCCTTTTCCTGCCTTGGCCCCCCTGACTTAGCGGCCATCAGCTCCAAGCTCGGGAGCGCCAAGCGTCAGACACTCGCAGTTTACGCGATCTTGAATCGGTCGGCAAGAGCGGTGGTCGTGTTCCCTATCGCGGGGGGCGCCCCGTCGGGCCGCATCGCGGAGGACCTCGAAGATCTCGCCCTTGCCGCTCTTGGCGTTCCAGAGGTAGGGCTGCTCGTCGGTGTCGTAGGTCCAGTAGAGGAAGCCCTCGAAGCCCAACGCCCGCACGCGAGCGAGATGCTCCTTCATCGCCGCGGCGGCCTCGGAGAGCGTCTTGTGATTCTTCTTGAACGACCCGAACTCGCCCATGATGAGGGGCTTGGCGGCGGCCCTGCACGCCTCGCGGAGCCGGCCGAACTCGATGCTCGCCAGGTCGCGGTCCAGCGTGTCCGGCCGGAACGGGTAGAAGTGGATGTCGATGTAGGACAGCTTCGTTCGCGTCAGCGCCAGCGGCCGGGCCGGAAAGCGGCGGTCCTTCGTCTTCGATTCCCGAAGCGCGTTCGGCCCGCTCCGCCCGACGGCCGCAAAGGTGAAGACGTTGACGCTGACCATCGCGTCGGGATCGACCTTGCGGGCGGCGTCCACGCAGGCGTCGGCCCATCGGATCACCGCCGCGTCGGCGAGGCGCTGAAGGTCCTCGCTGCTGGACCGGTCGTAGGACTTGCCGTTCCACCGGAACGTCCCTTGCTTCTCGGCGAAGGGGCTGCCGTGGGCGAAGAAGTGCGTCTCGTTGTCCAGCTCGTAGGCGAGCACGGTCGAGAGGAGGCCCGGGTCGCGACGCTTGACGGCGGCCACGAAGTCCGAGACGAACCGCCCCTTGGCCCGCACGAACTTCTCATCGAGGTACATCTCGTTTCCGTGGCCGAACTGGCGGCGGTCGCGCCCGACAATGGCGTTGTACGGCTTGCACGCCGGCAGGGCCAGCAGCGACGGGATCACGTAAACCCCGTGCCGCCGGGCCCGCGTGAGGAAGTCGAGGACGTTGCCCATGTACGCCTGCGAGAAGCCCTCGGCGGCCGTGGACTCGACAATGCCCTCCCTCGCCGCGGGGTCGATGAACACCCGGACCGTGTTGAAGCCGCTTCGCCGGAGGTCGGCAAGCATGGCCTCGGCGCGCGCGGCGTCGTAGCGCTTCGGCGCGAACGTGCCGTGCCATCTCGGCCGAAGGCGAATGTAGTTGAACCCGCGCGGCCGGAACCGCTTCCCCGAGGCCTTCTCCACGAACCGCCCGTCCCGGACCGCGATGCGAGGCAGCCGACTGCTGGCCGTCGACGAGCCCCCTTCGCCCGCCGCCACGCAAACGCACAGGACGCCCATCCAGATGGGCCCTCGCAGCCAGAGCGACCAGCGGCAGGTCGCCGCGGGGGAACCGGCCCTGTTGTTTCGGCTGTCAGACATCGATCATCTCCGCAGGATGCATCCCCCCGGCGGCAATTCCAAGCCGCATGCCGACAGCGGGATTCTACCGCCCGGCGGCGCGCGGGCAAAGCGTGGACGGGGAAACTGGGCCTGCTTCAAATGCGGGTAACATTCCGCCGCCGCTCCGCCCGCAGCCCGCGGCGCCGGCCCGCCCTGTCCGGGGTGCGGCCGCCGCCGACCGCCACACCTACGCCGCCCGCGTTCGCAAGGAGTCCTGTCCGCCGAAGCACCCGCGAAGGTGGGTCGGCATCGAAGCAGCACGCATCATCCTCGGTCACCGCTCCGCCGCCATCACCGAGGTCTAGGCCGAGAAAGACGAGCAGCAAGCCATCGAAGCGGTTACGAAAGTGGGTTAATGCATTCGCGTTGCCCTTGCCGTCAACTTGTGATCGATGCCGTTGTGGCCAGGTGCCAGACAAGAACACGCGGGAAGAGCCGGGCCGGCGGGGATTCCACCCCCGGTCTCTATCCGGAAGGTCAGGATTGCCCCGACTGTCACTTCTGAGACTCGCGGGCGTGCTTCAGGAGAATCCGCATCTGCGGGCGGTCCTTCCCCTGGTTGGGTCCGGCTCGCCACTCCGGCTCGATGATGTAGGACCGCCCGGGCGTCCACATCGTGCCTGCGGCCCAGTAGGTGTTTGGAATGCCGTTTTTGGCCAGGTAGGCGTAAACATTGTCGAGGATGACCAGCCAGCGCGGGTCGCGGTCGGGGTTGGCCGGCACGCCAAACTCACCGACGATGCCCTTGAGGTTGTTTGCCTTGAGCCACTCGACGAAGGGCTTGATCCGCCGGACACCGAACATGGGGTCTACAGCACCGAACGCCCATCGCTCCATATCCGGACGGTTGATCTCATACTCGTATGAGAACTGGTACTTGCCGCCGGAATAGCTGTCGAAGTAGCAGTGTCCCTCCCAGCAGAGGTTGTTGGAGGGGTCCTTGAGCTGCTTGGCCAGCGGCGCGCCGTATTTCATCCAATGCATCGTGTTGCCGAACTGATCGCCGCAGACGACGATCATCGTCTTCTTGTCGACAGCACGAACGCCGTCGATTCCCGCTTGGGCCGCCTCGGGCCATTTGCCCTCGGTGTTATACGGCTCGTTCATGAGCCCGTAGCCCCAGATCGCCGGCTCGTCCTTGAACGCCTCCGCCAGCCGCCGCCACACGTCGGCGAAGGCCGAGAAGGGCACTTCCGCGCTGCCGATGAGCTTCTTGCGGTAGCGAGCGTAGTTGTGCAGGTCCAGCAGGACCTTCATGTCGCGTTCGCCCATCAGCCTCACGCTGCGCTTTACGGCGCTGACATACCGCTCGTCGAGCTGGCCCTCGAGCTTCGGCTGGAGCGGTTCCCATGTGATCGGCAAGCGCATCAGCAACACGCCCTTGCTCTTGTAGTAGTCCAGGCTCTCGGTCGTGGGAACCAGGAAGCCCTGTCTTGGGCGAAACCCCCCGCCGACATAGTTCACGCCGAAAAGGTACTGTGGTTTGGCCGGCTGGGCCTTCTCGGGGAAGTTCTTGCCCAGCAACTCCTCGAGCACGCCCTGGAGCGTCGGGGTGTCCCTGTGACCCTCTTCCGTGTAGGGCGGCACTGCGTCGGGCGACGTAACGCATATCCGGTTCGTGTAGAGCACGCCCCCGATGTGGTTCACGCCCCGCTCCATGGGTTGGACGTGCGAGCTGACGTAGATCTTCAGGTGGAAGCCGGAGTCGTGGAAGTCCTTTTCCTTCAGAGCGTGCCTGCCCGAGCGTTTGTGCGGATCGCCGGTGACGAACCGGGCGCCCTTGATCTCGACGGACCAGCTCGTCTTGTCGAGCGACCAGATAATCCGCTGCGGCACGCCCGTGATGCGCCAGTCCTTGAACCAGTCCTTGCCGTAGTTCTTCGCCGGGTGCTGGGGCATCAGGCGCCCCAGGTTCAGCGTGTGGAACCATTCCGCGCCCGCCTTAGGCGCCGGGAACCCCTCGGGCCAGGCCGTCAGGCCGAGTTCGGCGGCCGGGGTGCCCTTGTTGACGCCGCCGATCGTCAGCCCCGCGTAGGCCTTGGACCACTTCGTCGCGGGGAACGGGCCGGCCAGTATCCTGTGCGGGACGAGATCCCAGACTACCGTCACCGGCTTGTTGAAGAAGTTGAAATCGCCTCGCCGAGTCGCCACCGACGCGTGCTCTTGCTTGGCCAAAGCAACCAGCCGCAACGAACCATCCCGGACCGTGTGCAACTTGCGCGAGCCGCCCTTCAGCCAGACCTTCTCGTTCAATTGCTTGCCGTCAAAGGCGTCGTTGAAGGACACCGATCCGTCAGCGTCCGGCTCGGCCGCACGGCAGGCGGCGGGAACCGCGAGTAGGACCATCACGACAATCACCAGGACTGTAAACCGCATGAGAAACTCCTTGTGGCTTAGTACTACAGCGCGAAGTAATCATGATTCATCCGGTACACACGAGTTCAATTGATCGACTTCGATGCCCAATTCGCGCAGGCGTCGAAGGGCGCGTTTCGTATGGCTCTTGCGCGCCCGACGATTGCGTTCCTGACAATAAGCAATACTGAACTTGCCTGTGACTGCAACCGCAATTGCCGTGCTTTCGCACGGTGGCGCGGTAGCCGCCGCGTTTCGTGCAGCAACTGGCGGGGCGTGTTCCTCGAGTACGTCTGCGTCGGGCGGAAGACCTGCCTGTCCGGTAGGCAGGTCTGCACGACGCGGGAGGCCATGCTGCGGTTCTTCACCGATCTGACCGGGCTCGACGAGCGGACGCCGCCGGCAAGCCGGGCCCCCTCAGGGGCCCGGCGGGGGGTGGGAGGAAGGGCTGATCCGGACCTCGCGGTTGGCGTTCATCACGACCTCCTGCGTTGTCGCGCGGCCGCCGGCGGAGACGGTTACGGTGTGCGGGGTGTGGGGGGTCTTGCCGCTGCGCCGGTAGGTGTGCTGGACGAGGACGGCGGCGGCCTTGCCGTCGGGGCCGGCCGTGCCGGTGAAGACCTCCGCGCCCGTCCTGTCGGCGATCGTGACCGCCGCGCCCGGGTCGGTGTGGATGAGAAGCCTCCAGGCCACGGAGAAGCCGTACCGCCCCCGCCCGGCGCCGTCGAAGGAGACGCTGCCGTAGCCGGCGCCGCCCTCAAACTTCGAGTCGATGAGCACGTGGCCGAACGTCTCGTACTTCCACCCCTTCCAGCCGAGGCGGAAGGTCCTGTAGCGCGCGTCGCCGCCGAGCCTTGCGAACGTGTTCGACACGAATCGATACTTCCCGCCGCAACTGTAGTTGTCGCCGAACTGCACGTTGACGAGATTGCTCGCGACGCGATTGCCCTCCAGCGTGATGGTCGCGATGCTCTGCGTGCGGGTCGTCCCGCCGGCGGAGATCGCATACCCGCCGGCCTTGCCGTCCTGGGCCAGAAGCTTGACGCGGTTGTTGCGGAAGACGATTCCCTCGCCCGCCCTCTCTTCGGGCACGAGCCAGAGCCCTCGCATCACGCAGCTCTCGCCGCTGCCCTTGACGACCACGACGTTGTCGCTGTGCACGATGTTGCTGCGGGCATCCTGGAGGCGGATGCCGTTGACGGGGTAGATGGCCGCGCCCTCCGCTGCGCCGGGGTCGCCGCCGCCGGCGCCGCCGCGCCATCGCCACTGCTGGCTCGTGCCCTGCATCTGGATGTAGTTCGCGCGGACCTCGACGTCACTCCAGCCCTGTCCCGAGCCGATGCCGATCGGGTGGAAGCCCGTGCCGAAGATCCGGTTGTGATGGATGGTGAGCTTCCGCGCACCCCGGTTGTCGTAGTACATCACGCCGTAGGAGTTCGTCGCGTAGCTGTCGAGGTAGATCTCGTTGTGGTGCACGTCGCAGTTCGCGGTGGCCAGCACGCCCCGGTGGCGCGTGCGCTTGATCAGGTTATGGTGGCACCGGGCGGTCTTGTCGTTCTCCCTGCCGATCTGGAAGGCGATGGCGTCGAGCCCGCGATGGCGGTTGTACAGCTTCGTGCCCATGTCCGTCAGCACGTTGTGATGCACCTCGACGCCGCTGTAGGCGTTGTTGACCATCAGGCCGGTGACCTGCGAGCCGGACCACTCGATCGTCATCCCGGCGACTTCCGTCTCTCGCGGGCGGCGGAGGAAGATCGGGTTGTAGCCCGACGGCTTCGACGTGCCGCGGCCGGCTCCCTGCCGGACCCGCCCGTTGACGATGCGGATCCTCCTTCGCCCGTCGGCCGTCCGTATGCCGCAGGGGCGCTGCGCGGCGTGCCATCCGTACCGCCTCTCGTCGGCCGTGGGGTCGGCCGCGCCGGCCTTGGCGTCGTAGGTCACGGTGTGGCCGCCGAGATCGAGCGTCACCCCGTCGGCCGCGATGTTGAAGGCGGTCGAGTCGGCGGCGATGTCCTTCGTTACCAGGTAGGTCGTGTTCGGCCTGTCGAGCACGTACGCCGGGCCGGAGAGATCGCCGGGGACCCGCACGGCGGTGAGCCGACGGGTAGCGAGCGTCGAGTCGGCTCCGACGACCTCATTATCCCTCTCGTCCACGCAAACGAAGCGGTAGTGGTACGTCGTGTCAGGCTTCAGGTGCCGGAGATGGTGAACGTGGATGCTGAAGGGCCTCTCGGCCGGGCGGGTCCTCCGGCCATACTTTGCGGTCGGTCCATACTCGACGCAGCCCCTGGCGGGCAGGTTCGTCTGCCAGGCGAGGCACGCGGAGGTCTCGGATACGTATCGCCACTGGCCGGCCGGGTCGATCTTCAGGTCCCGGCCGAACGTGGCGTAGACCTCGGGCTCGGCCTCCGCGCGGAAGTGCTCGCCGCAGAACTTGCTGAACTGGCGGTAGATCAGCTCCGGCGTCTGTGCCGAGGCGCTCGGGCTGCGCAGCGGGCACAGCGCTGCGAGAATTGCCGCCGCCCAGATCGTGAGGGGCGCTGGTCTCATATTTCACCTCCGGCAAGCGAGCGGCGCCGACGACCGCGGGCGTCCGGCACATACCGTACCCGAAGGACGCGTCCCCGGCAACGCCCGCGGCCGGTGCGGCCGCGCGGAATGCTTGCATCGCGTCGCCGAGGGCGGCATAATCCCGATCGGACGAGGGGTCAGACCCCATGATGGATGCCACAAGGAAGTCCCAAAGTGATGACGCCCTTCGCGACGCCCTGGAGAGGGTCTTCGGTTTCCACTCGTTCCGGGCGAACCAGGAGGGCATCGTCCGGGCGGTCCTGGCCGGGCGCGACGTGTTCGCCGTGATGCCCACCGGCGGGGGCAAGAGCCTGTGCTACCAACTCCCCGCCCACCTGCTTGGCGGCACGTGCATCGTCATCAGCCCGCTCATCTCGCTGATGAAGGACCAGGTGGACGCGGCCGTCGGCACCGGCCTGCACGCCGAGTTCCTCAACAGCTCGCTGAGCGGCGTCCAGCGCTCGGCCGTGATGGGGCGGCTGATGTCGGGCGAGCTGGACCTGCTCTACGTGGCCCCGGAACGCTTCGCGATGGACGCGTTCCTGGCCAGGCTCTCCGAGGCGAGGCTGTGCCTCTTCGCCATCGACGAGGCGCACTGCATCTCGGAGTGGGGCCACGACTTTCGGCCGGACTACCTGTCCCTCTCGAAGATCGTCGAGCGTTTTGCGGCCGTCCCGGTGGCGGCGCTGACGGCCACGGCGACCCGGCGCGTTCAGGAGGACACTATCGAGAAGCTTCGCCTGCGCGATCCCTACACCGTGCGGGCGTCGTTCAACCGCCCGAACCTCTTCTACCGCGTCGTGCCGAAGGACAACGTCAACCGCCAGATCCTGGCGTTTCTGCGGGAGCGCCCCGGCGAGTCGGGGATCGTCTATCGCACCACGCGGGACAACGTGGAGACGACCGCCGCCTTCCTGACCGGGCGCGGCATCGCGGCGCTTCCCTACCACGCCGGCCTGGACGGCGAGACCCGCAAGGCCAACCAGGAGGCGTTCAACCGCGACGAGGTCAACGTCATCGTCGCGACGATCGCCTTCGGCATGGGCATCGACAAGTCGAACGTCCGGTTCGTTCTGCACGGCGACCTGCCGAAGAACATGGAGAGCTACTACCAGGAGACCGGCCGGGCCGGCCGCGACGGCGAGCCCGCCCGCTGCGTGCTCTACTTCGGCCGCGGCGACATTCCCAAGATCCGCTACTTCATCGACCAGATGGAGGACGAGACCGAGCGGTCGATCGCCCTCGGCAAGCTCAACGAGATGGCCCACTACGCGACGGTCAACGCGTGCCGCCGCCGGCAGGTCCTGGGCTACTTCGGGGAGCGGTTCGAGGAGGACAACTGCGGCGCGTGCGACGTCTGCGCCGGCGGCGTCGAGAAGGTCGACGCCACCACCGAGGCGCAGATCGTCATGTCGGCGATCGTCCGGACGGGCCAGCGCTTCGGCGCCGGGCACGTCGTCGACGTCGTCACCGGCTCGGACACGCAGAAGGTCCGCGACTTCCGCCACGATCGCATCAAGACCTACGGGGCGGGCAAGGGCAAGCCCAAGCGCATCTGGCGGCGGATCATCGACGACCTGCTCGCCCAGCAGTGCCTCCGCCTCGGCGACAGCCGATTCCCCATCCTCGAGATCACGCCCAAGGGGTACGACGTGCTGTTCGGCCGGCGGACGTTCGATATGCTCAAACAGCGCGAGCCGCAGCGCCCGGCCCGCGCCCGCGCGACGGCTCGCGAGCCCGCCGGTGAGCCGGTCGAGTACGACCACGGCCTGTTCGAGAAGCTGCGCGGCGTCCGCCGCCGCCTGGCCGGCGAGCAGAACGTCCCGCCCTACGTCGTCTTCTCCGACCGCACGCTGCACGAGATGGCCCGGTACTTCCCAACCACCGATGCCGAGATGCGCGCCATCACCGGCGTGGGAGAGGTCAAGCTCGCCCGCTACGGCGAGGAGTTTCTCACGGCCATTCGCCCGTACGCCGCCGAGCACCCCAACGCCGCCCGGGGCGCGCCGCCCGTGCAAGCTACAGATGCGCCCGCAAGAAGGAAGCCCAGAAAGGGTCGCAGCATCGAGGCGACGTGGCAGTTGCTCCAGGAGGGCCTGTCCCGCTCGGAGATCGCTGAGAAGCGAAAGCTCACGGGCGAGACCGTCGCGTGTCACATCGAGCAGTTGATCCTCGCCGGGAAGGACATCGACCCGGACCGGCACATGGACCCGGCCGTGCGCATCGAGCTCGAACGGCTCTTTGCCTCGCTCAGTACGAGGAGCCTGCGAAAGGTCGTGGAGACGTCGACAACATCAGCTACCTACGATGACGCGCGAATCATTCGGGCGGCCCTCCAGCGGCGGGGTGAGCTTTGACGGCGCCTTCCGCCAGCAGTTTCCGCGCCGCCTCGCGGGATGTGCCGGGGAGGATCACCGTCGCGCGGCGAGGCCCGAGGGGGATCTCGACGCCGCGGGGCGAGCCGGCGTGTGGGATGGGCTTGCCGAAGACGTCCAGCACCCGCGCGCCGCGGACGCCGCCGGCCAGAAGCAGCTTGCCGGGCTTCCCGAGATAGTGCCACGCCGTCGCCACCGCCCCATCCCGCGTCCTGCCGACGAAGGCGCGAACTTCGCGTCCGCCCGCCACCTGTTCGACCGGGGCGACTTCCACGAGCTCAGTCTGCCCGCCTTCTTTCCGGCGGAGGAGGACGAAGTCCTTCTGCGGCTGTCGCAGGCGCCGGCGCACCGCTTCGGGCACCTTGCCGCTCATCCGCAGCTCCTCGTAGGCTCGGACGATCTCCAGGATGCCGGGCGTCAGCGGATGACGCTGCATCCGCGAGAAGCTCGTCTGGAGCGAGATGGGGGCGTCGTAGGCCAGCGACTTCGCCATGAGGTACTCGATCTCGTCCAGTTGCAGCCCGTCGGTGTTCTGCCCCTTCGGCCAGATGCCGAACCAGCCGAGCTCGCCCGGCATGCGATCGTCGGCGACGGTGAGCATGTACTGCACGGAGCGGTCGACGTGGTCCTTGACGGTCGGCCAGGTGTCCACCGTGCCGCCGGCGATGATCCGCCCGCGGAGCGTGTTGAGGTACGTGTCCACGGTCCCGCTGCGGGTGAAGGAGTGCCACAGGCGGTGCGTCATGATCGTGCCCATGTGCACGAGCGGGCGCTTGCGGAACTTGCCCATCGCGGCGGCCTGGAACTTCGAGACGTAGTGGTGGAACCGCCGCCGGTCCACGTCCTCGCCGCCGTCGAAGTACACCATGTCGAAGCCGCAGGTGTTGAAGATCCCCGCCAGGCGCGAAGTGGTTTCCTCCAGCAGCGTCGTTTCCTGGTCCACGATGTAGCCGTTGATGCACCCGTCCACGCCGTAGTGACGGCAGGCGGCGCCGGCCTTGTGGGCGGCCGGCTTCGTGCCCCACGAGCCGCGCCGGCAGTCCAGGAACGTGTCCCACCCTCCCTCCGGGCCGACCGCGGCGTAGCGGATGATCTCGTCGTCGATGACGACCTCCTGGTGCTTCGCCACGCCGCCCTCCCAGAGCTTCTGCCTCCCCGCCGGGCTGCCGGGCCACTGGCTCAGGTCGCTCTTCGTGCGGATCGTCTTGTCGTTGGGCCCGACGCCGCCCGCAAGGTCGGCCGTGCGGTCCACCCAGAAGCGGCGGTCCGGCACGGGCGCGACGTACGCGTCGGTCTTCGAGACCTTCGAGGCGTAGCAGTGCATGCCGACGAGGATGCCCGCCCGGTGCAGCTTCGCCACGGTGCGCCGCAGGCTCTCGATCCCGCCGGGGTAGCGGCTCGTGTGGAAGGTGTAGTGGCCGACCGTGCGGCACCACGCGCCGCTCGACAGCATCACCTGCCGCAAACCCGTCTGCCGGCAGCAGTCGATGACCTTCTCGACGTCGTTGGCGGAGAAGCTCAGGAACCAGTACGACTGACGGGCGATCGGCAGCCGCTTCGAGGCGGTGTCGCCCTTGCGGTTGCGGGGCAGGCCGGAGGCCAGCGACAGCCGGTGCAGCACGGCGTCCAGCTCCGCCGTCGGTGCCGCCACGAGCGCCGCGGCCGCACCTTCCAGCTTCGGCCCCGGGGCATCCTGGGTCGTGGCGGTCAGTTCCGCCCAGGCCGCTCGCCGTTGCCCGCGGCCGCGGGCCTGGAGGTTGGCGGCCATCAGGCAAACCGCGCAGTTGTCGTCCCATGCGCAGTTGAGCCGCGAACCGACGTGCCGCGTGATCGTCACGGCCAGTTGCACGAGCGTCACGCGGCTCGGCCGCGTGCCCGCCACGCCGGCCAGCCGGAAGAGGATCCAGTCCGGCTCGGGCTTGACGGCGTAGATCAGCTTCGTGTCGCATCCCGTGAAGCCGACCACGAGCTTGCCGTCCCTCATCGCGGCTCGGTCGGCCGGGCAGGTCTTCCCGCCGACCTTCACGACCGCAAGAGCACAGCGTGCCTCCCTGGCGCAGTAGTCCGCCTGGCTCGCCTTGTCGATCAGGCTGCGCCAGCGTGCATCGTCGCCCAGAACCACTCGCGCCCGACGGTTCTCAAGGACGATCTCCGCATTCGCGGCCGGAGCAGCAGAGACGATGACGACCAACGCCGTAAACATGCCGAAGCTGCGCATCTCAGCGTTCACCTACCTGCCGTCGCGAGCATAGCGACGCCGTCGGCGGGGTGCAATGCTCCGCCGCCGTTGCCGCGACGACACCTCCCAACTATGATTCCCGAGACGTCCTCTTGGAGGAAGTGCGATGAAGACGATAGGCATCCTCGCGGCGCTGGCCGTCGCGACGTGCCCGCACCGAGCGCAGGACACCTCGCCGCAGATCCGTATCGCGGCGATCTCGCTGGTGTGGGACCAGGGCTGCCGCACGCTGGCCAGCACGCTGAAGGCTTTGGACAAGGCCGGCCGGGCCGGCGCGGACCTGGCGTGCCTCCCGGCGGAGTGCGTTTACCAGGCGCCCGAGCCGATTCCAGGGGCGGCTTCCAGCGCCATCGCCGCCAAGGCCGCAAAGTACAAGATGAACGTGGTCGGCAACCTGCGTGAGAAGGACGGCGAGAACGTCTACCTGACGTCGTTTCTCTGCAACCGGGCGGGGAAGATCGTCGGCAGGTACCGCAAGAGCCACCGATTGCCTTACGAGGACGGTTTGGCGCTCGGAAACGAGCTGCCGGTGTTCCAGACGGACGTCGGGACGATCGGCCTGAAGGTCGGGACCGACCACCACTTCCCGGAGATCGACGCCGTCCTGAAGCGGCGCGGCGCCAGGCTCATCGTGTGGTCCACCTCGCCGGGGCCGGTCCGCGACGAGCATCTCATTACACTGCCTCTTCGCGGCCGGGCCGTGGACCACCGCCTCTGGTATGCCGTCGCCCGCTATGCCGGCAAGAGGGACTATGGCGGCTACCGGACGTCGTTCTCCTGGCAGTGCCGCTGGCCGATCGGCCGGGCGCAGGTGATCGACACGGACGGCCACACACGCGCCGACTCCGGGCACGCCGGCGGCGTCGCCGTCGCCACGGTACCCACCAAGGCGCTGTCGGGCCCGGTCCGCCCCGGCGGATACGCCCGGACGGGGAAGTACGCGCCGATGACGGCCGGGGAGCTCCCGCCACCGATGCCGCGAAGGAGTGGCATGAAGCGCACGATCGTGGCGGCCGCCGTCGAGCAGGAGCCGAACATGGACCGCCTCATCGCCAAATTCGACGCGTGCGGCAGGCTCGGCTGCGACATTGCGTGTCTCTGGGAGTACGTCTGGTACCGCGGCGACGAGCAGGTGGCGAAGTTCAGAGACCGCAACCGCAAGCGCCTCGCCCGTATCGCCGACGCCGCCAAACGCAATGGCATGTACGTGGTCATCGCCGGCGAGCTGGAGCGAGGCTTCAACGAGGCCATCCTGTTCGACCGCGGCGGCAAGGAGGTCGGGCGATACACCAAGATCAACCAGACGACCTCCAAGGACTCCAAGCACTATCGCGCCGGCCGGAACGTGGGCATCTTCGACCTCGACTTCGGGCGCGTCTGCGTCAAGATCTGTGCCGACGTATACGCCCCGGAGATCGACCGCGTGGCGGCCCTGCACCAGGTGGATCTGATGCTGCTGCCCACGCAGGACTGCGGGCCGTTCACCGACCACACGCGGCTGCGAGATTCCCGGCGCTGCGTGGACAGCGGCTACTTCCTGCTGCGGGCGGCGTGCCCCATCCGCGCCAGCGACCACCGCACATACATCATGGACCCGTGGGGCATGGTGCTGGCCGGCTCGCAGTACCGCACGAACAACGACCCGGTGGTCGCCCGGCTTCAGCTTGACAACCGGCCGAAGTACTACGAATGGCCCGAGGCCGTCCGAAAGGCCGGACCATACCCCGACCCGTACAAGCGCGGCGTCAGCGAGAAGGCCCTGGCGAACATGTATTCGGCCCGCCCGAGCCCGACCGCCAAGGGCGATCTTCGGGCGGTCGTTCTGAAGTGCCGTCGTCCCGAGTTGTATCGCCCGAGACCCCCGCGGGAGTGAGTTGGCCGGGACGGGGGCTCTCGGCAATCGCAGCTCGCGCCTGCGCGGCCCGGCCCGGGCGGCCGCACGTTTTGCTCTGGCTTTCTCCGCACGGTCCGGCAGAATGGGACCCGCATAAACCGTCTGCCAGAACGCGTGGAAACCAGGAGTCATGCCATGTCGAGAAGGACCATGAGTCTGAAGCTGTGCGTTGTGTCTGCCCTGATTGTCTCGTCCGCTGCGGGACTTCTCAGAGGTGCAGAGACGGCTGGAGACATCCTCGAGGCCACGGGCGTCAAGGGCGGCCTTGTGGTCCACCTCGGCTGCGGCGACGGCAAGTTGACGGCTGCGCTGCGCGCAGGCGACAGCTACCTGGTTCACGGCCTGGACGCTGACGCCGCCAACGTCGAGAAGGCCCGCGCGCACGTCCGTTCGCTCGGGCTGTACGGCAAGGTGTCGATCGACCGGTGGGCCGGCAAGCGCCTGCCCTACGTCGACAACCTCATCAACCTGGTTGTCTCGGAGCGGCCGGCCGCGGTCGCGGCGGAGGAGATGCTCCGTGTCCTGGCCCCCAACGGCGTGGCGTACGTCAGGAAGGGCAACCGGTGGACGAAGACGGTCAAGCAGCGCCCCGGGAGCATCGACGAGTGGACGCACTACCTGCACGACGCGAGCAACAACGCCGTGTCTCATGACTCGGTGGTCGGCCCGCCGCGGCGAATGCAGTGGGTGGGAAGCCCGCGATGGTCGCGCCATCACGACCGCATGGCCAGCATGAGCGCGCTCGTGTCGGCGGGCGGGCGGATCTTCTACATCTTCGACGAGGGGCCGACGGCCTCCGTACTGCTGCCGCCGAAGCGGATGCTCATCGCGCGCGACGCGTTCAACGGCACGGTCCTGTGGAAGCGGCCGGTCCCGAAGTGGCACACGCATCTCTGGCCGTTCAAGAGCGGGCCGGCCCAGCTCCAGCGGCGCCTCGTCGCCGTGGGAGAGACGGTCTACGTCACGCTCGGGCTCCGCGAGCCCCTGACCGCGCTGGACGCCGCCACGGGCAGGACGCTCCGCACGTACGCCGACAGCAAGGCCACCGAGGAGGTGATCGCCTCCGACGGCGTGCTCTTCCTGCTGGTCAACGCCTCGCCCGAGCAGCCGAAGCAGTACACCCCGATTCACAGGAACGTGGGCCAGGCGAAGAGCCGCGTGGCGAAGGAGTGGCCGTGGGATGAGAAGGAGAGGTTCGTCACCGCCTCCCAGGCCGATACGGGCAAGGTCCTGTGGAGAAAGGCCCGGCGCGTGGTTCCCCTGACGCTGGCGGCCGACGCGAAGGGCGTGTTCTTCCACGACGGCGAGAAGGTCGTCTGCCTGGATCGCAAGACCGGCAAGGAGACGTGGAGCTCGGCGCCGGTCGCGACACGGCCGTCAATCCCGAGCAGCTTCGGGCCGACGCTGGTGGTGTATCGGGACGTCGTCCTATTCGCCGGCGGGGACAGGTCCATGACGGCCCTGGCGCGCCAGACCGGCAAGACGCTGTGGACAGGCAAGCACCTCAAGGGCGGGCACAACTCGCCGGAGGACCTTCTCGTCCTCAACGGTGTGGTGTGGTCCGGCCAGATCGCAAGCGGGCGGGACTCAGGCCTGTACGTCGGCCTGGACGTCAGGACGGGCGAGGTCAAGAGCGAGTTCACGCCCGACGTCCAGACGCACTGGTTCCATCACCGCTGCTACAGGGCCAAGGCGACGGACAGGTACCTTCTGCCGTCGCGAACGGGCATCGAGTTCGTGGACGTTCGGAAGAAGCACTGGACTTGCCACCACTGGGTCCGCGGCGGCTGCATCTACGGGATCATGCCCTGCAACGGCCTGGTGTACGCCCCGCCCCACAGTTGCGGGTGCTATCTCGTCGCGAAGCAGTACGGCTTCAACGCCCTCGCCCCCTCCTCCGCCAAGGCTACGGAGGGCAGGGCCGGCACCGCTCGCCTGGAGAAGGGGCCCGCCTACGGACAAATCCGCAATCCGCAATCCGCAATCCGCAATCGAGATGACTGGCCCACATACCGCCACGACCCGGGCCGCAGCGGCTGCACGAGCCAGGCCGTCCCGACGAAACTGGCCCGTGCCTGGCAGAAGGACCTCGGCGGCAAGCTCACCAGCGTGGTGGTGGCCGGCGGCAGGCTGTTCGTGGCGTCGGTGGACACCCACACGGTGCACGCCCTCGACGCCGGTTCGGGGAAGGTCCTGTGGAGCTACGCCGCGGGCGGGCGCGTGGATTCCCCGCCGACGATCTACCAGGGGCGTGTCCTCTTCGGCTGCGCGGACGGCTGGGTCTACTGCCTTCGCGCCTCCGACGGCAAGCTCGCCTGGCGTTTCCGCGCCGCGCCGGACGATCGGCGACTGGTGGCCTTCGAGCAGGTGGAATCGGTCTGGCCGGTCCACGGCAGCGTGCTCGTGCAGAAGGACATCCTGTACTGCGTCGCCGGCAGGTCGATGTTCCTGGACGGCGGCCTGCGGCTCCTGCGGCTGGACCCGAAGACCGGGCGCAAGCTGTCCGAGACCGTCCTCGACGACCGCGACCCGGAAACCGGCAAGAACCTCCAGGTCTACGTCAAGGGCCTGAACATGCCCACGGCGCTTCCGGACGTCCTGTCCAGCGACGGCCGGTACGTCTACATGCGATCCCAGCAGTTCGATCTGGAAGGCGGCCGTACGGAGATCGTCACCCCTACCGACGCCGCCGACCAGAAGGGGGAGGGGGCGCACCTATTCGGCTCGACGGGCTTCCTGGACGGCACGTGGTTCCACCGCGGGTACTGGATCTTCGGCAAGACGCCGCTGTCCGGCGCGGGGGGGTATTACCGCGCCGGCCATTACGCCCCCGCCGGGCGGATCCTGGCCCTCGACGATTCGGCCGTGTACGGCTACGGGCGCAAGCCGCAGTACTTCAGATGGACCACGCCGCTGGAGTATCATCTCTTTGCCAGCAGCAAGTCGCCGGAGATCATCCAGGCCCCGCCGGCCAGGCCCGCGGCGAAGAAGGCGGCGCGGCCAGCGGCGAAGGCGGCCAGGCCGAGGAAGCAGGCGCAGCCGAAGAAGAAGCGGCGCGCCCGGCCCCGCCCCGCCCGGATCGCCTATCGGTGGTCTCAGGAAACGCCCCTTCACGTGCGGGCGATGGTCCTGGCGGGCAAGACGCTCTTCATCGCCGGCCCGCCGGACGTCCTTGATGAGGAGAAGGCCTTCGACGGCCTCGGCGACGCCGCGCTTCGAGCGAAGCTCGAAGAACAGGCCGCCTCTCTCGCCGGGAAGAAGGGCGCCCTGCTGCTGGCCGTGTCCGCATCGGACGGCGGGAAGCTCGCCGAGTACAGGCTCGAATCCCCGCCCGAGTGGGACGCCATGGCCGCCGCGAACGGGCGGCTGTACTTCTCGACCACGGACGGCAAGGTCCTCTGCTTCACCGGCCGATAGTGTTTCGTCAACATTGAGACTCTGGGTTGCAGAACGTTATTCGGTTTCGCCACAGAGGCACAGAGACGCAGAGTAAATCCTTGTTTTTTCAAGTCTTATCACATGGGTCTCTCTGTGCCTCTGTGTCTCTGTGGCGCACCAGTGAGAAATTGGGGACAGTCACGAATGGCACTGCCGTGCGCAGGCGTCGCATTTCATGCGGCTTAC
>CAYRVX010000086.1:0-29869 GCA_964427875.1 uncultured Planctomycetaceae bacterium | reverse complement strand
GCGGATGTCTTCCTGCTCAGAGAATCTCTGAGCCTCGGTGCCTCTGTGGCGAGCCAATAGCGCCGACTACACGTACTCGACCGTCGCGGGGGGCTTGGGGGTCAGATCATACAGGCAGCGGTTGACGTCGGGGACCTCGGTGGTGATGCGATCGGTTATGCGGTGGAGCTTGGCCCAAGGCAGCTCGGTCGCGGTGGCCGTGCGGGCGTCGGTGCTCTCGATGCAGCGGAGGACGATGATCTGGCCGAACTCGCGCTTTTTCTCGCGGATGCCCGTCGCGCGGTCGTTCAGCAGGACGGCCAGGTACTGGAACGCCCCGCTGTCGGAGAGCTCCTCCTCGACGATGGCCGTTGCGGCCCGCACCGTGGCGAGGCGCTGCTCGTTGACCTCGCCGACGATCCGCGTGGCCAGCGCCGGTCCCGGAAAGGGGATGCGCTGGGCGATCTCGTCCGGCAGGTGAAGCGCCGCGGCCACCTCCCGCACGCCGTCCTTGCGGAGCGTCTTGAGCGGCTCGAGGACCTTGTAGCCGTACTGCTTCTCGGGGTCGATGCCGAGCTGGGCGAGGATGTTGTGCTGCCGCTTGATGCCGGCGACCGTCTCCTCGATGTCGGTCAGGATCGTGCCGTGCAGAAGGAACGTCGCGCCGCTGTTGCGGACCTCCCGGCCGAAGACCGTCTCGTAGAACGTGCCGGTGACGGCGTTGCGCTTGTCCTCGGGGTCGGTCAGGCCGGCCAGTGCATCGAGGAACTCTCGGCGGGCGTCCAGCAGCTCGACGGGGATGCCCATGCCCGCGAAGACCCGCACGACGTACTCGCACTCGCCCTCGCGCATCAGGGCGTTGTCGATGAAGAGCGTTCGCAGCCGCTCGCCCAGGGCCCGGTGGGCCAGCACGGTGACGACCGAGCTGTCGACGCCGCCGCTGAGGGCGTTGATGGCCTTGCCGTCGCCGACCTCGGCGTTGATCCCGGCGATCGCGTCGTCGATGAACTTGTCGCAATCCATGTACGCTTCTCCCGTATGAGCCGTCGATGCCGGGCGGGACTGTAGCGGCAGCGGGGAGGTTTGGCAACGGTTTTCCGCTTCGCCCGACCAGGTCGGGTCAGTCCCCGTGCAGCGGGCACGCCTTGCCGTCGCGGTGGTCCCGGCAGAACAGCAGTGGGAAGACGATGTCGCTCGTGCAGCAGGGGAGCCACACGGCCAGGAACAGGAAGACCGGGATCATGACCAGCGTCCAGATGCTGGCCGGACCGTGGGCCGTCCGGAGGCCCATGAGCATGTGGAACAGCGAGGCGGCCATGCTCAGGAAGACGTGCGCCGCGTGCGGCAGCCGGGTCGTGGGCCGGAAGTACGCGACGGCAACGCCCAGTATCGCCAGGGGATTCACCAGCCACCACAGGTGGATGAAGCCGATGTGGGCCTCGGCCTCCATGTGCGGGTCGTGCAGGCCGATGAGCGCCTCGCCGAGGTAGGGAATGAGGCAGTCGCTGAGCGTGCCGATGCCGACGGCGCCCACGTAGCCGATCAGGACCATCGCCACGACGCGGCGTTTGTGGTGCAGCCTGTACATCGCCGCCGTGACCAGCGCGCTGAACAGCACGTGAGCGGGATGAAAGGCCGCGAAGAGCTTCCTGGAGACGCCGCCCGGCACGCCGGCGTACACGAAGACGACCGTCACCATCACGCCGACCACCGTGCCGAGAAGTGTGAACGGCGCGTGCCGGCGAAGCTCCTGGGCGATCCTGTTGAGCATCTCGGCGGCTCCTGTTCCGTGCCCGCCGACGCCCGCGCGAGGGGAGCCGGCTCTCCTCAGGCGCCCTCGGGGCCCTGGGAGCAGATCAAGTGCATCTCGTGGCAGTCCGGGCATTCCCGCATCGGGTGCGCCTCGGAGAAGGCCTCCCAGTGACGCCTCTGCTGCGGGGTGAGCATTCCCGTACCCATGCAAAGGGGACAGGTGTTCTCCAGTGCGGCCAGGATCGCGTCGCGGATGAAGCGGCTGCGGTTGGGAACGCCTCTCATGGCCGCCAGAAGCGACTGGTCCACCTTGAGCGTGATGACCTCTTCTTTCCTTCTCGGCGCAGCCATGGAAGCACTCCCAATGCGACAATGAAACCGACCACTCAGCACACAGACAGTATTACGAAGTAATACGCCGGAATCAACGCCCCGGTTCGCCGTTTTCCACCGGCATGCGCAAGCGGTTGCCGGGATTGCGACTACGGCATTGACCCGCCGGCGCCGATGCGCAGAATCGGATAGGGAATCAGCCGGGAGCACGTACCTGTGAGCTGCAAGTGGCACGCCATCTGCCCGCTGAGGCGGTATACGGAAGCCGGCCTGCTCGACCCGAAGTGGCGCCGGCGCTATTGCCTGGGCGAGGACTGGCCGCGCTGCGTTCGCTACCACATGGCCGAGCGCGGCGAGCCGCACCCGGACTGGATGCTGCCCGACGGCACGCTGGATGAGTCCCTCAAGGGCATGTAGCCGCCGGCGGTGCTGTGACTCGCTCAGGGCCGGGAAGGCCGATCGCTCCGGTCCACCTCCACGAGGGTCTTTGCTCGGCGTTTGCCGATCAGTTGCGACGGCGCGCGGTCCTCCGGCGGCGCCTGTTGCGTCCACGTGTCCGAGATGCCCTTTGCCTTGACACGTACCGTGATGCCCTCGCCGCCGGAGGGGCTTGCGTCAACGTCAAGGCCGCCGCGGCCCCACAGGTCATAGGCGCTGGCGATGCGGAATGCCGCTGACTTGCCCTTGAGCCGCAGTTGCCGCCAGCCGAGCGGCTTGCCCCGATGGTCGGCCGTGGACGCCGCGACCGCCGCCATGAGCTGCGGCCGGGAGACCACGTGGAGCTCGCAGAGCGCCTTGTCCTTGTGCAGCACGTAGTGGTCCTTCGCACGGTCCAGCGGCGTGAGCTCGGGGCCCTGGATGAGCCAGGTCAGCTCGACGTCCTTCCCGGCGCGGATGTCGTCGAGGATCAGGACATAAGCGCCCTTCACCCAGATGAACGTGCGGCGATACCGCGTCAGGTCCGGATAGGCCCCGCCGCCTTCGCCCTCGACGACCACGACGTCGCCGGCGTCCTTGAAGGCCGTGATGACGCCGAGCTTCGTCATGTCCTTGTCCTCGCGCTTCAGCGGCTGCGTCCAGCCCTGGCCCTCCCCGCGCTGGCCCTTGCCGTTGATGAGGATCGTGTTGTGGCTGCTCGTGAGCTTCTTCTTGGAGTAGCGGCTGGTCTCGGCCAGCATGGCCCCGCGGGCGTACAGGAGGAAGGAGTTCACGTCGGGATCGTCGTGGGCGACGTTGACGTAGTGGAAGTCGCGGGCGTTGCGATACTCGTTGAGCTTGTAGCCGCCGTACGGGCCGCACTTGAACATCGCACCGACGTTCCCGGCCTGCCAACCGTCGCGGACCAGCAGCAGCCCGAGATCGGCAAAGAAGCGGGCCTTCGCCAGCTTCTCCGGCGCCCCGTCGGCAAGCTCGGGGTCGATCCACACAAGCGAGAACCAGGCGAAGTCGAAGGCGTTGGGATTCACCTCGTTGAACCGGCGCAGCGTCTCCTGCGCGTCGGCGAGGCGATGGGCGGCGCAGCACTTGTAGAGGAAGTTGTGGTAGCCGCCGAGCCCGCCGCCGTCGCCGAAACAGAACGACCCCTTCAGGCCGGGCGCGAGCGTGTGGATGCGGAACAGCGGGGCGTTCTTGAAGAACGCATGCTGGAGGTGCTTCGTGCCGAGGCACCGGTCGGCCGCGTGCATGGCGATCGTCAGGTGGTTGCCCCCGAAGACGTGATACCCCGGCCCCTCGTGGCTGGTGCCGTCGGCCGGCAGCCAGTCGTGGACGAACTTCAGCTCCTCCAACGTCTTCGCCAGGATCCACTGTTCCTCGGGCCTGCCCGTACAGGCGGCCAGGGCGCACAGCGCCAGCCCCGCGTCGCGGTGCCAGCGGTGATTGTTCTGCGGGTCCTGCTGCCAGTAGTGCGTCGCGCCGCGGTTCTTCATGAGGTGCCCGCCGTGGTACATCGCCCGTGCGTGCCAGAGGAGCTTCCTGCGGACGGCCTCGCGGAAGTCCGGCTCGAGGGCGTCGTGGCACCAGTCGTACGCCAGGGCCGCGCCCACCATGATGTTCGCCGCGCCCATGCCGCTGTCGCGCTCCTTGCCCTCCTCCCAGTGCTTCAGCCTGACGAAGAGCTTCAGGAAGCTCACCGCCCGTTCGAGCGACTGCTTCTCGCCTGTGAGCACGTAGTGCAGGGCGGCCGTGGGGGCCCGCCAGAAGCCCTGGCGCTGCGCGTCCGTGCCGTCTCGCAGGAACTTCGTGTGGTCCGGCGCCTTGCAGACGGGCAGGTACCCGGCGAGCTTCTCGAAGAGCCACTTGCCCTCGCCCCGGGCGAACTTGCGCATGGCCGGGATGTCCCCCGCCGAGAAGAGCAGCCGCGGGTGCCTGCCGCGGACGGCCTCGACGAGTTGGACTTCCCTTTCGGCCGGCGGGTCCTTCTCGGGCACGACCGGCGGCGGGGGAGGCGGCGGCACGGGCTTGACCTTCACGGGACCGCCGAGGGTGACCGTCACGTCGTCCACCCAGATGGTCTGGCCGCCGGCCTTCTCGCTGTCGCCGAAGATCGCCACGCCGATCGTCCCGGTGAGCTTCGTGCGGTTCCAGTCGAAGCGCTTGCGTCGCGCGTTGACGTCCTGGCCGTCCATGGCGATGGACAGGCCCTTGGCGGGGTCCATCGTGAACGTCCAGCGGTGCCAGCCCTCCTTGCGCCGGCATTCGCCGAGGTACTGCACGTTGAACCACGTGTCGCCGCGGTAGTCGCTGGCGGCGTAGGTGACCTTGCCGTTGAGGTAGGGCGCGTAGATCGGCCCGACCACGAGCGCCTTGCCACCTGTCCCGAGCTTTGTCGAGGGGCCCGGGGCCAGCAGGCCCCATCGCGGCGAGACGCGGCGCTTCTTCGGGTCGGCGGGGGCGGTCATGTCCTCGTAGACCCACAGGTCCACCTCCCCGGCGCCTTCGGCGTCGCGGAGCTTCCACAGCGCGACCCCGCCGGGGTCGATCCTGAGTGCCCCGCCGCTGCGGCTGCGGGACCTGTCCGTTGAGACGGGCCCCTTGGTCGTCCACCCGGCGAGCGCGTCGGGCTTGTCGAAGTTCGCCTCGTGCCTCCCGGCGGCTCCTGGAGCTGTTCCAGCCACAAGGGTCACGATGATTGCCAGCGATAGGTTCATTGCCTGTCCTCTTTGCTGCCACAATCGCGCTATTGGCCCGGACGCCCGGTCCGAGATCGCCACCGCACGACGACGTGGCAGGTATAGTGCGCGATCGTGAGCAGGATTGCCACTGCCGCGAATGAGTTGCGCGAGCTGATCGCTGACAGTCCGGGGTCGTTATTCCGCATCCGGTCGCGGCCGACGGGGACGTGGCGGGGCGAGGGACACATTCGCCCCTGGTCCAGCAGAGTCCGGTCTTCGGTTGCAGTCGGCTTGCCCGCGGCAGGCGCTTGGCCGGTGTGTGACTGCCGATTCTGGCGGCACCCATGGTGGCACGGGCATCCCCGCAGGGGTCCGCTGGACTTGCCCGTGCGTCCCACGACCGTCTCGGTCGTGGGGTCCACCGGAAGTGCAGGGCCGGGACGGCCCTGCGACACACGGGCGGGACGCCCGTGCCACGAAATCTTGTCACACACTCCTTTCCGGCGGCGGCACGCCGCCGCTCCGCCCCAATGCCTTAAGGGCGCGGCGCGTACAATCGTCGGCGAGCTCCCACGCCAATGGCGGAGCCGCGGCGTATCGCCGCGGTGCTTTCTCCCACTTCCACCCCGTGCGCCTCACTCGGTCAACTTCTCGGCTGCACGGGCGACGGCCTCGCGGACGCGGAACACCGCGTCGGGGTCGGGCAGGATGCCGGTGGAGTACCGCCCGCCGGCGTTGGGGATGCTCACGAGCTTCGCGGCCGCCCGCAGCGCGGCCTCGCCGACGGAGGCGTCCCTGCCGCCTGCCCTGGCCTTCGCGACGAGGTCCCGCAGCAGGTGGAGGTACTCGTAGTCCTCCGCGCCGTCGCGGGCCTGTTCCAGGCGGACGGACGGCACGGGGCCGTCAAAGTCCGACTTGTGCCTCCCGGCGGCTCCTGGAGCTGTTCCAGCCGCAAGGGTCACGATGATTGCCAGCGATATGTTCATTGCCTATCCTCTTTGCTGCCATCGTCGGCGAGTGGTCGCCCTATTGGCCGGGACGCCGGGTCCGAGATCGCCACCGCACGAGCACCTCGTAGGTATAGTGCGCGATCGCGAGCAGGATTACCCCTGCTGCGAATGACGTGTGGGACATGTCGGCCACGTCACCCCCTGTCAGCGCCTTCAGCCACACGATCAACGCAAACGCCTCCAGGGAGGCGAGCGTTATGCATCGCCCTGCGAAGAGGAGTTCTTCCAGCAGCCGCCGGCACTTCACCAGGACGGTCCGCGCCGGCTCGCCGGCCAAGCGCCGGTTCGGAACGGGGACGTAGTTGAGGACAAGCGGGAAGTAGTAGACCACAACCCCCCATACCCACACCCCGAACAGCATCGGGCCAAACCACCACGCGCCCCGTCCTTCGACGCGGAATCCACCCCAGAGGTACGTCAGATTCGTGCTGAGTACCAACAGAAGGCCGGGCAGAAGATGCACGGGGCGGGCCTCCTGCTTCGTGCAGTATAGACGCTGTGGTTGGCTCCGTGCCATCTGTGTCCTCCAGGAGCGGCGGCTTGGCCGATCGTATCATCGGCGCATTCGCCAGGCAATGGCCCGGCACACTGGCAGCGCATGTCCGGCGCGGCACGACCTGGGCTTGCGGCGCAAGGGCATGAGACTTCGTTGGTCCAGTATCTCGCCCTTGTCCAGCACGTATTAGCCCTCGGCGCCGCTAAGCGGCCCGGGCCGCGGCGCCGACGAGATCGGCCTGGCCCGCGCCGCGGCCGATCCGCACCGCCACGGCCTCGCCCGCCGCGTCGCGGTCCATGTCGTTGCGAATGTCCACGCGCACCCGCCGCCGCCAGACGCCCCCGCCGTCGAGATACAACGGATGATGCCACGCATCCGCCGCCATCGCGCCGGTGGCCGAAAGGAGCAAAGCCGCCCCGGTCCAGTATCTCACGTTCCTCATGGCGTGCATCCCTCTCTCAGGCCTGTCGACTCCCGGGCAAGCAGCACGGATAGTCTACGCGACGTGACGGGCCCCCCGCAGCGGAGCTACTTGGTCGAATCCTGCGGGCTGCCCCCGAACCAGGCCCAGGTGGTCGAGACCCACTCGGATTCCTCTGCCTTGGCGCGGAGGAAGTCATCAAGCGAGGCGAACTCTCCCCGGCGCGACTCGAACTCGGCCAGCAGCGCCTTCTGGGCCTCGTGCTTCATCCCGACGCAATCGAACGTCTTATTCCCCGCTGTGGACACGTTAAGGAACCCACCTGCTCGCCTCAGCAGATGCCTCGTCACACACTCCGCCGAGCACGGACGTGTCGACATACACCCGAAGTCTGCGCATTGCCTGCACCTGGACCCGATACTATGGCGAGAACCTGATGGAGTCAATGTTCGAATGGGCCTGCGCGGGGGGCTGGTCCTGGTGCCGCTTCTGGTCGCTGCCGGCCCGCGAACGAAGGCATTTCGTGGTAGCATCGGGCGCAAGCCCGTGGGAGACTTTGGGTCGGCAGGCGAGTTGCACAGATTGCACGAAGTAGAATGAAGATCGGTGCGCTTCCCGGCGTTCCCATATGTGGGCTGACACATGCGCCGGAGCAATGACAATGGGCTGGCTCAAGATACAGCACCGATGGTTGGAGCCGGCAGCGGTGAACCGGTACCGCTTGAGGACCGAGCGGGCAAACAGGGCGCCCGCCAAGACAACGCGGAGGATTCGTTCGTGGCTCATTTTCGCTCTTGTGGTCCTCGGGATGTGCAGCGTACTGGTTGCGCTGTGCTGCCTCGGAAGAAGGCCAGCCAACCTCCCGGCTATGCCACCCGCTGAGATCATCTCGTACGTTGCGGTGTGCGCGGCGGCATTTGCGATTGTTGCGTACGTGCTTCTTGCGCTGAAACACCTCATCTACTGGCTGATCCGCCGGCAGATCCTGGTATCGGACAGGGGCATCCATGTCCTCTTTGGCGGGCATGGTAACGTGAGCATCGTGTACGAGGGCATCGCGCGAGCGGAGCTGACTGATCTGGACATACGCGGCCGGAGGTTCCCGGTTCTGCGGCTCTTCGGGGAAGAAGGCCACAGCTTCGTCGTGGGCCTGGGGCAGGTCGTGTCGGCCGACGCAGTGCGACGCTGTCTGGAGGAACATGGTGTGCGGTTTGATGGTGGCGACCAGGACACTCCGGCCGAACGAGGAGAACAACCGTGACGAAGCTGTTTCCGTGTCGGATCGTTGGGGTGGTCGGTTTGATTGCGGCTCTCGCCGGCGCGGGGTGGCTGCTGCAAGCCTCCGCCGCTGAGCGGAAGGGCGCCGCCATCGCGCCGAAGGTGATCCTCAAGGACGACGGCGTCGGCGACCAGGATGACATGTGCATCTGGGTGCATCCGACCGACCCCGGCAGGAGCACGGTCATCACGTCGGACAAGGGGGCGAACAAGCTGTTCGTCTATGACCTGGCCGGCCGGACGGTCCAGTCCGTCGCGGTCCGCAAGCCGGGCAACATCGACCTGCGGTACGGCTTCCCGCTGGGCGGCGGGAAGGTGGACATCGTCGCGTTCAACCAGCGGAGGGACGACCAGGTGTGGGTCTACGCCGTGGACCCCACGACGCGCAAGCTGCGGCGCGTGGACAACGGCTCGATCGAGACCAGCCGGAACTACGGCGGCTGCCTGTACCGCAGCGCGAAGACGGGCAAGTTCTACTTCGTGGCCGTGCTTGCGGTGGCCGAGCAGCATGAGCTGTTCGACGACGGGACCGGCAAGGTTGCCGCCCGGATGGTCCGCCGATGGCGCATCGCCTACAGCGAGGGGGCCGTCGCGGACGATGAGGCCGGCAAGCTCTACATCGGCGAGGAGGACTGCGGCGTCTGGGAGATCGGCGCCGAGCCGGGCGACCCGACGCCGGGCAAGCTGGTGATCCGCGTCGGTGAGAACGGGCTGAAGAGCGACGTCGAGGGGCTGACGATCTACCACATGCCCGGCGGGGAGGGGTATCTGCTCGTCTCGAGCCAGGGCAATCACACGGTCAAGGTGTACCGCCGGGGAGGCAAGCACGAGTTCCTGGGCACGTTCGCCGTCCGCGGCGCCGGCGAGACGGACGGCATCGACGTGATGAACGTCGGTCTCGGCAAGGCATTCCCCACGGGCCTGTTCGCCTGCCACAGCGACCGCTCGGGCGGCTGCCCGGTGCTGCTGACGCCATGGGAGAACATCGCGGCGTCCATCGAGCCGGAGCTGAAGACCGACACGTCCTGGAACCCGCGGAAGCCGAAGTGACCTGCTCTTGCAGCCCCCGGCGGACTGCTTCCGGGCTTGTGTTCCGGCGGGCGTGTTTCATTCCTAAGGGGTGAAGGAGTGCCAGGGCATGACAGCTTGCATCTTGCACCGGCTGGGCCGGATGGTCCCGAAAGCAGCGATGAGCGTCTTGTGGATCGCGTTTGCCGGCGCTGTCGGTTCGCCCGTCGTGGCGCAGTGCGCCGACCCCGACGTTGAGGCGGTCTGGCAGCGCATTGCCCCGTTCTTCAAGCCGACCGCGAAGTTCGCGGGCGACTTCGGCCGGTACAAGTCGCCGCTGATCTTCGACGACGGCCGGCGGGTGAAGTCCGCGGCCGACTGGCGCAAGCGCAGGGGCGAGATCCTCCAGACCTGGCACGGGCGGATGGGGCGCTGGCCAGCCCTGATCGAGAGGCCCTCCGTCGAACGCCTTGAGACGAAACCGCGGGAGGGCTTCGTCCAGAAGAAAGTGCTCGTGGAAATCGCCGCCGGGCGTAATTGGGAGGGATATCTCCTGGTCCCGAAGGGCAAGGGCCCGTTCCCGGCCGTGCTGGTCGTCTACTACGACGCGGAAGCCGGCGCCGGGCTGAACCCCAAGACGAAGCTGCGCGACTTCGGCTATCAGCTCACGCGGCGCGGGTTCGTCTCGCTGTCGATCGGCTGGCCCCGCAGCTACACGGACGGCGAGGCGGCGTCGCTCCAGCCGCTCTCCCGGCTGGCGTACGTCGCGGCCAACTGCTGCAACGCGCTGGCGGGCCTGGGCGAGGTGGACCCGAAGCGCATCGGCGTGGTGGGTCACTCCTTCGGGGGCAAGTGGGCGATGTTCGCGGCCGCGCTCTACGAGAAGTTCGCCTGTGGAGCGTTCTCCGACCCCGGCATCGTCTTCGACGAGAAGCGCCCGAACGTGAACTACTGGGAGCCGTGGTACCTGGGTTTCGAGCCCGGCCGCACGCGCAAACGGGGCGTCCCCACCAGCCAGAGGCCCCGCACCGGCGCGTACAAGAAGCTCTTCGAGGGCGGGCACGATCTGCACGAGCTGCACGCGCTCATCGCCCCCCGGCCGTTCCTCGTCTCCGGCGGGGCGGAGGATCGGCCCAGCCGCTGGCGGGCCCTGAACCACGCCGTTGCGGTGAACCGGCTGCTGGGATACGAGAACCGCGTGGCCATGACGAACCGGCAGGGGCACTCCCCCACGGAGGAGTCGAACGAGCAGTTGTACCTGTTCTTCGAGCACTTCCTGAAGCACGGCGGGGCGATGGCGGCCGGGGGAGGCGCAGGCAAACCGTAGGGGAAGGGTTTTCGCAATTCGGGGAGCAAAGGATGATGATGGGCCGCACAAGGCGCAGGGTCCTTGCCGTTGCGATAGGAGCTGTCAGCATGTCCGCAGCATGGGGCGCCGGCAAGGGGGGCGACGAGATGATCGACGCGTACATGAAGCAGGAGGCCGAGAAGCTCGCGGCGCGCTACCTGGCCGGCGTGGGCTCCGCGGCCGAGTGGCGGAAGCTGCGCCCCAAGCTCTATCGCCAGTACATGGACATGCTGGGCCTGTGGCCGCCGCCGAAGCGCACGCCGCTGAAGGCGACGATCACCGGCAAGCTCGAGCGTCGCGGGTTCGTCGTCGAGAAGCTGCACTTCCAGAGCCGCCCGCGGCTGTACGTCACGGGCAACCTGTATCGCCCGAGGAAGCTCTCGGGCAAGCTGCCTGCCGTGCTGTACGTCTGCGGGCACGCCAACCGCGGGCGCGACGGCAACAAGAGCGCCTATCAGCACCACGGCGCGTGGTTCGCCACGCACGGCTGCGTCTGCCTGATGATCGACACGCTCCAGCTTGGCGAGATCGCCGCGATTCACCACGGCACGTACAAGTACGACCGCTGGTGGTGGCACTCGCGCGGGTACACGCCGGCCGGCGTGGAGTGCTGGAACGCCATCCGCGCGGTCGACTACCTTCAGACGCGCCCGGAGGTGGACGGCGAGCGGATCGCCGTGACCGGCCGCTCCGGCGGCGGGGCGTGCAGCTTCTGGCTCGCCGCGGCCGACGAGCGCGTCAAGGTTGCGGTGCCCGTCAGCGGCATGGGCGACCTGGACGTCTACGTGACCGACCGCGTCGTCAACGGCCACTGCGACTGCATGTTCCTCTACAACTTCCATCAGTGGCCGTGGACGTACATCGCCGCGCTCGTTGCCCCCCGGCCGCTGCTGTTCGCCAACTGCGACCACGACGGGATATTCCCGATGGACGGCAACAACCGCGTCATGGAACGCCTGCGGCGGCTGTACGAGATGCTCGGGCAGGCTGAGCGGGTCGATTGCTTCGTTGAGAAGGGTGGGCACAAGGACACGCCCGAGCTGCGTCTGGCCGCCTATCGATGGATCAACAAGCACCTGAAGGACGACGACGGCGGAGTGACCGAGCCGACGCTGGAGCGGATCAAGGGCGAGGAGCTGCGCGTCTTCCCGGCCGAGCTGCCGGGCGACGAACTGAACACGAGGATCGACGAGTCCTTCGTGCCCGTCGCCCGGCCGAAGCTCCCAAAGGACGCCGATGGCTTCAGAGCGTTCCGCGAGAAGCTGCTGGGCGACCTGCGGCAGCGCTGTTTCGGCGGCTGGCCCGAGCGCTATCCAGCCACGAAGGCGCCGGTCCTGGGCAAGCGGGCCTCGGGCGGCATGTTCGCGACGGCCCCGCCGGTCCGGGCCGCCTGGCGCTACTTCCCCGGGTCCGGGCCCCCAAAGACCTGCTGGCTGGTCGTGCTCAACGAGGGCGAGAGCGACGCGAATCTGCCGGACTGGGCGAAGGGCGTCGTCGGAGACCGCCCGTGCGTGCTGCTCAGTCCGCGCGGCGTCGGGCCGACCGCGTGGACGGTCAAGAAGCCGTTTCGCATCCGCCGCTCGCTGGCGCTGCTGGGCCGAACGGTGGACAGCGGGCGCGTCTGGGACGTCATGGCGTTCGCCGGGAGCATCAAGCACGTCAAGTGGCACGTGACCGGCCGGGGCAGGGCGGGCGTGATCGCCGCCTACGCCGCGCTGTTCGAGCCGCGGCTGTCGAAGCTCGTGCTCGTCGAGCCGCCGTCGTCGCACATGGAGGGCCCGCACTTCCTCGGCGTGATGCGCCGAACCGACATCCCGCTGTCGCTCGGCCTGCTGGCGCCGCGGCCGTTGACGCTTCGCGGCTTGACGGGCTCGGCGTTCGAGGCGACCAGGCAGCTCTACCGCGCGGCGGGCGCGAAAGAGAAGCTGAAGGTCCAGCCGTAACGATTCGACGGAGACGCAGGTCGCCCCACCGACGCAGTTCCACCTGCCCGAGGGCTTCGCCGGTCCACAGGGGAGCGTCAACGTTTTGGGGGTGCGGGCGGTATAGCCCCGGAACGGGGCATATGCTGGTAGCCTCGGGCGCGAGCCCGTGGTATGCAGGCCGTTATCAGCCCAGCCCCCGCACGGGGGCGTTTGAGGCCTTCACTCGCCCCCGTGCGGGGGCTCTCTGTTACGGCGACTCCAGCTCCACGGGCTCGCGCCCGAGGCTACCAGCAATCGGGCCTGCGGCCCTCCAGAAGCGACTGCTTCCCCAAAACGCTAATGCCCCCGGTCCCCAGCCGCGGCTTGACGGGCTCGGCCGGGGCCGGTATAGAAGGGCCTTTCCTGAACGGCATCGAGAAAGGTCATGGAGATGAGCTTGAGGATCGGCATTGTCGGCATGGGCAGCATCGGCAACCGGCACGCTCGTGTATACCAGTCATTGGAGGGCAAGACGGAGATAGTGGCCGTCTGCGACATCATCCCCGAGCGGGCCGACAAGGCCGCCAAGGCGTATGACGCCAAGGCGTTCTACAGTGTCCGGGAGATGCTCGACAGCGGCATCGAGCTGGACGCGTGCAGCATGTGCACCGCCGGCGTCGAGAACGGCGGCGACCACTACGCGCCCACCATCGAGCTGCTGGCGGCCCGCCTGCCCGTGCTCGGCGAAAAGCCCATCTCCAACGAGATCGACAAGGCCGAGGAGATGGTCGCCCTGGCGAAGGAGAATGGCGTCCCCTATGCCATCGATCTGAACCACCGCTTCACACCGGCGGCCGTGCGGGCGAGGGAATGGATCGACTCCGGCAGGCTCGGCCGGCTCCACCTGATCAACATGCGGATGTGGATCAACAACCCCAACGAGACCTCGCCGTGGTTCCACCTGCGCGCCCTGCACCCGCACTCGATCGACGTGATGCGCTACTTCTGCGGCGAGGTCAAGAGCGTCCACGCGTTCCTGGGCAAGGGCGAGGGCCGGACGATCTGGTCCAACGCACAGGTGGGCATGCTGTTCGCCGGCGGCGCGGTCGGCAACCTGACGGGGAGCTACGACGCGGGGGGCAGCTTCGGGCTGGAGCTCTGCGACGTGGCCGGCTCCGAGGGGCGGTTCCTCCTCGAGGACGCCTGCGAGCACCTGACCTTCTTCCCCCGCCGCAGCCGCGAGGTCGAGCGATACGATTACCTCGGCGGCATGATGGCCTTCAACGAGACGTTCGAGAGCCGCATCGGGTCCTGGATCGACCAGCTTCTCGGCGAGACGCCGCCGGAGGAGATCGAGGCCTCGGGCGCCGAGGCCCTCAAGGCCCAGAGGATCATCGAGGCGGCCATCAGCTCCTTCCAGAACAACAGCGTGGTGGACCTGTGAGCGGGGGCGTTCGACGCGTGGGCCTCGAGAAGCCAGGGAGAGCCTGAGCCATGATCAAACTCGGTGTCAATTCGGTTTTGTTTCCCCAGCACGATCTGGCGACCGCGATGCGGCACATCGCATGGGCCGGGTACGACGGGGTCGAGCTGTCCGCCATCAAGGGCATGTGCGAGCACGTGGACCTGGACAACTGGCGGTCCCAGGCCGATCAGATCAGGTCGCTCGCGGAGGAGACTCACCTGGAGCTGCTGAGCATGGAAGAGGCCCGGCTGGAGGAGGACCGCCTGACGAAGGCGTTCGAGGCGGCCGCGGCGATCGGGATTCCCGTGGTCAACATCGGGCCCGGCGGCAAGAAGGACGTCGAGGAGGACTTCCAGCGCCAGACCGGCCTGATGGCGAAGATGGCCGAGAACGCCGCCGAGCATGACGTCGTGCTCTGCGTCAAGGCCCACGTGGGCGCGAGCATCTACTCCACGGCGACGATGCTGCGGGCCATGGAGAAGATCCCCTCGGGAGGCTTCGGGATCGACATGGACCCCAGCCACGTCCACCGAGGCGGGGAGGACCCCGCCGAGGCGCTGCCGGCCGTGCTGGGCCGCGTGAGACACATCCACATCCGCGACTGCAAGGGCCCCGGGCCCAGCCCGGGCGAGCCGTGTGACCAGGCCTGCGGCCGGGGCGACATCGACCTGATGGCCTACTGCAAGGCCATGGTCGACGGCGGATATGATGGGCCGGTCTGCCTGGAGGTCATCGGCGCGGGCAAGTACGAGCTATCTCAGCAGACCGTCATCGCGGCCGAAAGCTACGGCTACCTCAACGCCTGCCTCAAGCACCTGGGAGGCCGCTGAGCCACCGTTTTCCACGAAGGGAAGCACATGCCAGCCAAGACGAACCTGATCCTGATCGGCATCGACAGCCTGCGTCGGGACCACATGAGCCTGTGCGGCTATGGGCGCCTGACGACGCCGCACATCGACCGCTGGGCCGAGGGCGGCACGGTCTTCGAGAACGCCTTCAGCCCGCACATCCCCACCACGAGCGGATATGGCTCGATGTTCACGGGCCTGGACTGCTTCGGGACGAGCATGGTGGCCCTGCGGCACAAGGGCAGCTTCGCCGAGGGCGTCAAGACACTGGCGGAGGTGCTCGGCGAGCACGGGTACAACACCACCTGCGTGGGCTTCAAGGGCAATCCCGCGTCGCGCGGCTTCCGGGAATACCTGGACTTTGCCGGCTGGGGCCGCGACCGCGGCGACGGCCGGGCGCACAAGGCCGGGAACCTCAACGAAGTGGCCATCCCCGAGCTGAAGCGGCTCGCCGGCCGGGAAGAGCCGTTCTTCCTGTTCGTGCGGCACATGGACCCCCACTCGCCCTACCTGCCGCCGAGGCCGTTCGAGCGGATCTTCTACGACGGCGACGAGCTCGACCCGCGCAACGAGTCGCTCAAGCCGGTGTTCGAGTTCAAGCCGTTCTGCGACTACTTCGCCACGTGGTTCCCCCCCGGCGTGACGGACAAGGAGTACATCATCGCCCAGTACGACGGGGCCGTCGCCTACATGGACGCCTGCATCGCCAACATCTTCCAGGCCGTCGAGTCACTCGGCATCGAGGCCAATACGCTCATCGTGCTGGACAGCGACCACGGCGAGACGCTCCACGACCACGAGTGCTGGTACGACCACCACGGGCTCTACGACCCGACACTGGTCGTCCCGCTGGTGTTCCGCATGCCCGGGCGAGTGCCGGCGGGGCTTCGCCTCGGCGGCTGCACCGTCATGAAGAACGTTTGCCCCACCATCCTGGAGCTGATGGACATCGAGACGGACATCGCCTTCGACGGGCAGAGCCTGGCCGGGGAGATGAACGGTGAGCCGCGCGAGCCGGACGATGAGTTCTACATCACCGAATGCACGTGGATGCGCAAGCACGGCTGGCGGACGCCGAAGTGGAAGTACATCCACGCCCTCGAGCCGGACTTCCACTTCAAGAGCGAGATCGAGCTGTACGACCTGGAGGATGATCCGGAGGAGTTGACGAACGTTGCCGAGGAGCATCCCGAGGTCACGGCCGAGCTGGAACAGCGAATGCAGGACTGGATCGCAAAGCGCGAGAGCCAGACCGGCCGGGAGAACCCGATGTACACAAACCTCCACTGGCACGGCTGCGAGGACGTGCCCGGCCCCTTCGACAGCAGTCAGCAGGCCTACGACACGCTCCACATCGGCGACCCGGAGGCGGCGAGGAAGCTCCAGGCGGGGGAGAAGCCGTAGGGGGATGAGTTGAACGTGCGGGTTGCGCAAGAAGCCCAGCCACCCGGGTGGCTGGGCATCGCGGTGGCTGGGCATCGGGAGCGCGGGACAAAGCGATCGCGGATGGATCGAGAGGACGTTTCATGTTGAGAGTGGCTGTCATTGGGATGGGGCCGATCGGCAACCGGCACGCTCGCCTGCTGAAGCAAGATGAGCTGGCGGAGCTGGTCGGGGTGTGTGACATTCTGCAGGACCGGGCGGACGACGCGTCGCGGCGGCTGGGCGTGCCGGCCTTCTACGACGCGCAGCAGATGCTCGACTCGCTCCATCCCGACGTCTGCCACGTCACCACCGGCGGGTACGAGTACGGCAGCGACCACCACGCCCCGACGATGCAGGCCCTGGCGGCCGGGTGCCACGTCCTGTGCGAGAAGCCCATCAGCAACGAGATCGCCGAGGCCGAGGAGATGGTCGCCGCCGCACGGGAAAAGGGCCTGTGCTTCGGCGTCAATCTCAACCACCGCTTCACCCCGGCGGCGAGGCTGGCGAAGAAGTGGGTCGACGAGGGGCGCCTGGGCCACCTGCTGTTCGTCAACATGGGCATGTGGATCAAGAACCCCAACGAGAGCTCTCCCTACTTCCAGATCAAGGCCCTTCACCCCCACACCGTGGACGTCATGCGGTACTTCTGCGGGGACGTCGAGGCGGTGCAGTGTTTCGCGACGAAGGCGCCGGGTCGTTCGATCTGGAGCACGGCCCAGTTCAACATGCGGTTCGTCAACGGCGTCGTCGGCTCGCTGACCGGCAGCTACGACATCGAGCGGGGCCACCCCATGGAGCGCTGCGAGGTCGCCGGGCTCGGCGGGCGCTTCGTCCTGGAGGACATGTGGCGCGAGGCCACGCTTTACCCGGCGGGCGAGATCGAGAAGACGGTCTACACCAATCCCGTCTTCGGCGGCATGCGTGACTTCGAGGACACGTTCCGCAACCGCATCCACCGGTTCCTGGAGCAGGTCGCGCAGGGCGCGGCCCCGGGGGACATTGACGGCTCGGGTGCCGACGGCCTGGCCGCCCAGAAGGTCCTGGCGGCCGCCATCGAGTCGCTGGAGAACGAGACGGTCGTGTACGTGAAGTGAGCCGCTCGTGCCCGACCGGCCCGAGGATGAGGAGAACCTGTGATGATGCCGGGGACACTCGCTGTGACGGTCCTCCTGGCCGCCCTGCCCGCCGCGGTCGACGTGGACACGATCATCCCGCGGCCGAAGGAGATCCGCCTGGTCGGCGATCCCGTCGCGCTGACCGGTTTCTGCATCGTTGCGGCCCGCCAGCAGCAGGCCCGGATCGCCGCCGAAGAGATCAACGAGCGGATCTCCGCGGTGGGCGGGCGGAAGCTGCCCGTCCGCGGCCTCGCGCGGCCGCTGCCGAAGGGCAGGCTGATCGTGATCTCCCCGTGCACCACCGAAGGGCTGGAGGCGAAGCAGTCCGGGCTGAAGGTCTCGCCGTCCGACCCCGGCCGGCAGGGATACGTCATCCAGCCCGTGGGCCGGGGAAAGCAGTTGAGGCTGTACCTCGTCGGCAGCGACGCGCTCGGCACGTTGTATGCCGCCGTCACGTGCCGCCGGCTCATCGCGAAGCGAAACGGCCGGGCGGTGCTTCAGCCGGCGGTCGTGCGAGATTGGCCTGACTTCAAGTACCGCCAGCACGGAATGGCGTTCGCCGAGCACGTCCGCGGCGATTGGTACGGCATTCTGGCCGCCGAGCGAAAGGGCGATGCGGCCCGGGCGCGGGGGCTTGCGGGGGACTACGTTGCACTCCAGAAACGGTACTACGACTGGATGCTGCGGACGAAGATCAACGTCGCGTGGCACCCGGTCAACTACAAGCCCGGGGACATGCCCGCGCAGACGACCGCGGCGGCCGCGGCGCTCCGCGAGATTCACGAATACGGCTTGGCCCGCGGCATCGAGGCCATGGCGGGGGACACCACGGCCATCGGCGCCTATCCGCGCGACAAGGACAACCCGGATTTCAAGGACGTGGTCCGCCATCGATCGCACAACCGGTACTTCTGCTGGTCGCGGCCGGCGTATCACAGGCGCCGCGCCCGCCGGGCGGCCGAATGGCTCGAAGCGGCCGGGTACAGGGGCTACTACCTTCACTCCACGGACGGCGGCGGGTGGCAGAACCCCGAGCTGTGGAAAGACCGATGCCCGCTCTGCCGCAAGACATACGGCGACGACCGCGCGAAGGCGGATTCGGTCGTGTACGACATCTACTACCGCGAGATCAAGAAGCGAATCCCGGACCTCAAGTTCGTGGCCGTGATCTACCCATACACGGGTCGGTACCTGGATCGGGACTACGTCTACGAGCAGGCCGCCGCACAGATGGGTTCCGGCCGCGCCGCCCGGGACCTGGCGGATCGGACGGTCGCCGGGCTCACGCGGTTCATTCGCCGCCTCGATGAGCTGCTGCCGAAGGACGTCTTCGTCTGCATTCGGGAGAGCGACCGCCGTCACTTCGACCTCGCCCGGGCCGCCTGGGGCAAGAGGCGGTTCCAGCTCTACTACGAGTACGCCTTCTGGAAGGGCTGGCGCCCGCTGTTCATCACCACCGGGCTCTGGACGAAGACGTTCCACGAGGCGACTCGCGACGACATCCTGTTCAGCCCGAGCAACAAGCCGTGGTCCGAGCCCACGCTGATGCTGGGGGCCGAGTGCTCCTGGAACGTCAACCGGCCCGGCTCGCGCGAGTTCGACACGAAGCGATGGCTGGAGATCGGCACGGCCGTTGCCCCGCCGCCGCAGCGCCGGGCGTTCGCCGGCCGGGCATGCCGACGGCTCTTCGGCGAGACGGCCGGGCCCCTCATCGCCCCCTTGTTCGCCGAGAACATCAGCTACATGTTCATCACGCAGCCGGACGAGGTCATGCGCCGCACGCGGATCGACGATCCCGTGGCGACGATGCTCGGTCAGGCCCGAGCGGCCGGTCGGGCCGCCGAGTCCCTGGAGAAGCTCCGGCAGTTGCAGGCCAAGGCGCCCGTGCTGGCCGGCGACCGGTACGGCTACTTCCTGAACCTCTACCAGCCGGCCCAGGCCGCGCCCATCCTGGCGACGCACCGCGCGCACGTGCTGGCGGCGAAGGCGGCCATCGGACGGGGCGACCGCAAGGCGACGGCCGGGCACCTCGCCGCGGCGCGGGAGCATCTCGCCCGGGCCGCCCCGGCGTGGCAGGCCGCGCAGCGAAACGTGCCCGCCGACAAGCTCTTCCGCGCGTACGTGCGGAAGGCGTCGGTCCAGGGAATGCTGCACCATCTGGACATCCAGGCCCTACAGAAGGAGGTCGACGACCTGTGGTCCCGGCGGGAGTCGCTGATCGCAGCCCATACGATCCCCCGCTGGTACGAGCGGACGTGCCGCAGGCGGGAGGTCCTCGCCGTTCCCGCCGGTGGGGAGATCCGCCCCGACGGCATCCTGGACGAAGAGGCCTGGAAGCGCGCCCGGCCGATCGAGCGCTTCGTGGACTACCGCGTCCTGCGGATCGAGGGATTGGAGACGCAGGCGCGATTGCTGTACGACGCGAACCACCTGTACGTGGCCTTCGAGTGCCGCGACCCGGATCCTGCCGGGATCGGTCCGACGATGCCCGATCGGGATGAATGGTCCCTGTGCGACAGTGTGGAGGTGCTCGTCGCCCCGCGCGCGGGGAGGGAATTCGTGCACTGGATCGTGGATGCCCGCGGCACGGTGTTCGACGCCAGGACGGCCGCGGTGCCGAACGGACAGTCCGGGTACTCCAGGAAGTGGGACGGCACGGCCCGGGTGGGTGCGGCAGCCGGCGGCGATCGATGGACCGTCGAAATGTGCATTCCCAAGGCCGACCTGGGCATCGGGCCGAAGGCGGGCCGAAGCTGCAGGGCCCTGCTGTGCCGGAACATCGTGCACACGCGCCCCAAGGGAGAGGCCGAGCAGAACGCGATCGTGTTCCTCGACGGGAACAGCTTCCATACGGTGGAGAAGTTCGCGGTGCTGCGATTCGCCGAGCGGGCCGAGCGCCGGCCGGCGCCGCGCCTCGGGCTGACGCTTCAGCCCATGAGCATGCGGCACGTCACGACGGGCGACGGGGCCGGCACGCGGGTCGAAGGCGAGCTGCGCTTCGGGACGGACACGTACCTGCACGACGTGCGGGTCGTCGCCAGCTTCACCGACGGGGTCGAGCCCCTCGGCCGCAAGCAGCTCGGCCGGGTGGACCTCGTCCGCCTCCTGTGGCGCCCGGAGAAACCGTTCTTCCACCTGTTCGGCAAGGAGCTGCCCGGCGTGGTGTGCACGTTCGGGATCACGGCGCGGGAAGGCCGATGGGCCTTCGTGCGCCGCTACGGCAGCCCCAGGCGAGACCCCGCAGCCGGCGAGGGGCTGTACGCCGCCGGGGTCGGCGGCAGGGACCGAAGCGCACTGGCGAAGCCGGCCTTCCTGTCGGCGGGCGAGCCGCGGGCGATCCGCCTGAGCGAGGGCACGATCGAGTTCTGGGTCCGTCCCAACTGGGACGTCATCCCGCGAGGCCCCGGGCCGGACGGGGCCCTGGCCCATGCCTTCTTCAACATGGGGCCGATCCGGCCGGACCATCCCTACCTGAGCAATCACAGCTCCGCGACGATCGCCCATCACCGCAGCGGAAACCTGGTGTGCACGCTGTCAAACCGCAACTACGAGTCCCGCACGGTGCAGGCGGGCATCCGGAACTGGCGGAAGGGCCAATGGCATCACGTGGCCCTCCAGTGGAAGCTCGACGAGGGGGGCAAGACGGCGATGGCGCTGTTCCTTGACGGCAAGCTTGCGTCGGATCGGTGCCAGGCGGGCGGCAAGGGGCGCAACGACCGCCCGCTGAAGATGTCGCTGCCGCCTCTGCCCATCCAAGTCGGGTCGATGAACACGGGCTATGCGCCGGGGCAGGCCGCCATCGACGAGCTGCGGATCAGCTCCGTGCGCCGATACGAGAAAGGCTTCACGCCCGCCAGGCACCCGAAGGCGGACGACCGCGCGCTCGTGCTGTTCCACTTCGACGGGACACTGAAGGCCGACGCGCCCAAGGGGGCGGAAGCCACGCCGGGGCCGGCCCAGTGACAGGCTCAGCCAAGCTTCTTATGGACGATGGGCATCTGCTCGCTGATCTCGATCTTCTGCGGGCACTTCTCTTCACACTCCCGGCACTGGACGCATGACCCGGCCCGCTCGGCCTCCGGCAGGAGGTTGTAGAGGTTCCTGCACAACCCGAGGCTGCTGCCCTTGAGGACGGCGCTGTTGTTGTACAGCTCGAGGTTGCGGGGGATGTCCACGCCGTTGGGGCAGGGCATGCAGTAGCCGCACTTCGTGCACGGGATGGGCGAAAGGTCCGTGTACTTCGCCCGCACGCGTGCGACCAGGTCGAGGTCCTCCTTGCCGAGGGAACCCGCGCCGCTGCGGCAGGCGCTGGCGACGTTCCGCCTGACCTGCTCGAGCGTGCTCATTCCGCTGAGCACGGTGGATACTTCCGGCTTGTTCCACAGCCACTGAAGGGCCGTGTCTACGGGATCGGCCCCGCGTTCCCGCCAGATCGCCCGAATCTCATCCGGCGGATCCGCCAGCGTGCCGCCGAATAGCGGCTCCATGATGACGACGGCCAGGCCTTTCCCGGCTGCATACTCCAGCCCCTCCGTGCCGGCCTGCACGTCCTCGCAGACGTAGTTGTACTGGATCTGGCAGATCGGCCAGTCGTACGCGTCGACGATCTCCCGGAAGACCTCGAAGCTGTCGTGGAAGGAGAAGCCGGTCTGGCCGATGCGTCCGTCGGCCCTGAGGCCTTCGAGCCACTCCAGGACGCCCAGCCGCTGCATCTCGGCCCAGCGCTCCCGGCTGAGGCAGTGCAGGAGGTAGCAGTCGATGCGCTCGTCCTGGAGTCTGCGGAGCTGCTCCTCGAAGATGCGGTCGCAGTCCTCGATGCGCTGGACATCCCAGACGGGCAGCTTCGTCGCCAGGCGGACCTTCTCTCTGTATCCGTCCCTGAGGGCCTTGCCGGTCACCACCTCGCTCTCGCCGCCGTGGTAGGGCCAGGCCGAGTCGACGTAGTTCACGCCGTTGTCGATCGCATAGCGGATCATCTCGATGGCGGCCGGCTCGTCCACGTCCTTCTCGTCGCCCTTGACGGGCAGGCGCATGGTCCCGAAACCCAGCGCCGAAACCTGCTCATCCGTGCTGCCGAACTTGCGGTGGTTCATCGATTCTCCTTCCTCGGGTCGGCCTCGTGATTGCCGCCACGGTCCCGGGCGCCGCCGGCGGCCGGCCGGGCCCGCGGCGAGCCCCGCCGGTACAGCACCGGGCGGTCCATCGGCGCCGTGCGGACCTCCTTCCCGTCGACGGGCCGCTCGATCACCATGTGCCATTTGCGCGGATCGACGCCGATCCCGGGCGCCTCGTCGGGCGCGCCCTTGCCGGCCAGCCGCGGCGAGTCGACCAGGTTCGCCAGCAGGAAGTTCTCCGTCCGCTCGATGACGAACAGGCTCCTGCCGGGCAGGCCCGCGGCGTTGCCCCCGTAGCCGAACAGCCGCACGTGGTCGCTGTCTCGAACGAGGAGGATCGGCACGTTGTACTCGCCCTTCAGGCCGTAGATCGAAACGTACCTCGCGCCGCGGATCTCCATCTCCGCGCGGCCGCGCGAGTACTCCGGGTTGCACTGGTACAGCCCAAGCGGCTCGCGCGTGCCCTCGATCAGCAGGTGGCGGTAGTCCGGCCCGAGCCAGCGCCGGCAGCCCTCGTGGAAGTTGTACCATTTTCCCCCGCCGTGGCCGCAGACGACGACCAGCGGGTGGTTGAACGGCCGCCTGGGCGCCCGCTGCGGCCACCACCAGTGCGGCAGGACCGTGTTCACCGCGCGGAAGATGCTCTTGCGCCCGCAGCGCCACTGGAGGCAGTACGCCCCGGGCGTATCGTAGGTGACGGCGAGCTTCAGGAACGCCAGGATCGTTTCGGCGTCGGCATCGTCGGCGGTCTGCACGAGGGGGCGCGGGGCGTCGGCGTTGGTGAAGTCCCCGCCCGCCGCGGCCGTGGCCAGCAGCGCCGAGAAGCTGCGGTGCACGCCGATGAGCTTCGTGTCAGGCCGCAGGCGAAGCGTCTTCGAGATGCAGTACACGCCCTTCGGCAGTAAGACGATCTCGCTCTGGTCGATGGCCCGCTGGATGGCGGCGGTGTCGTCGGCCTTGCCATCGCCCCGGGCGCGGTAGGGGTCGGCCTTGACGTTCGCGCAGCCGGGCGACTCGAACGTGGGGAAGTCCTCGCCCCAGAGATGGCGGCTCTGGAGGTCGGCGGGCGGGGGCCCCGAGGGGCCGACCAAGCCCCGTGCGGCGTCGCCCGTGCGGCGCCCGTCGACGTAGATCGGCATGGGGTAGCGAAGGGGCTCCTTGCTGGCCTTGCGCGTCAGCGGGCGGCTCGTCACCGACAGGGCGAACTCGCTCACGTGGGCCCAGCCGTCCCGCTGGCCGACGAAGCGCGGCATCTTCGGGCCGCGGACGATCAGCGGCACGTTTCGCAGGTACACGTCGTGCATGGTGAGGCTGCTGGCCGCGTGGACGGCATACTCGCGCCGGCTGCGGTCGCGCTCGATGGACGAGTCGACCAGGCAGAGCTGCCCGTGGTGGGGGCCCCAGCTCGTCTGCGTGCGGATGACCGGCCCGGCGTGACCCGCCCGGATTCGCAGGCCGACGGCGGTGACGGCCTGGCGCCCGGCGACGAGCAGGGCGCAGCCCGTCTGGCCGGTCAGCGTGAAGCCGGTGATGGTGGCGGCCGGCTGCGCCCCGCGAAGGTCCGCCCCGATCCGCCCGCCGCCGACGGTGACGTTGGCGTGGCTGCCGCCGGAGCCGGCGGCGCCCTCGAGCCCGCACAGGCCGCCCGCCGCGTCGATCCGGCAGTCCTGGACGCCCGAGCCCTGGGCCGCCCGGTGCCGCACGCCGACCGCGCCGCCGTTGCCCTCGCCGATCCGCACGTCGATGCCCACGAGCATCTGGTCCATGTTGATGTTCGGCTGGGGGTCGTCGTAGCCGCCCTCGTCGACGGCCCGCGCCCAGAAGTGCACGACGTACTTCGGCCGGTTCGGGTCGCCGTAGCCCGGCGAGCTCGGCGCCAGCGCGATCACGGGGCGCCCGGGGCCCCGCCGCGAGCCGACGAGCACGCACGGCCACATCCGGCCGCCGAGGCGCTTCTTCCGCGTCCCGGGGTCGTGCCGCCCGTGGATGCACGTCAGCGTGTCGCTCACCCGGTACTCGCCCGGCGGGAAGAACGTCACCATCTGGTGCTCCCGGGCGAAGAGGATGGCCTGCTGAAGGGCCCGCGTCGCGTCGCGCCGGCCGGTCGCGTCGGCGTGGAACGGGGCGGCCGTGACGTCCACGTAGCCCAGCTCCGCCAGCCGGCGGTTGCCCGGCTCGCGAGGCACGTCGAGCTGGATCGTGACGTTGGGAACGTAGCCTTCCGGCAGTGCGCCCCCCGCGCCGGGCGCCAGCAATGCCATCGCGGCAAGAAGCTGCTGCATGGGGCGTCTCCAATCGCGTGAGGCGACTTGCGGGAGCGTGCGGCACATTCTACCGCGGCTTGCACGCAGCCTCAAAGCCGCAGGCGCTCTCTCGGCGGCCCAAGGACGCCTCACTTTGCACGAAGCGTGGTTCTCATCCGGGAAGTCCGGGTAGAATGGCGCCCCTGTCATCTTGACGAAGGAGACCAAAGTGGACCGACGGCGATTCCTGAAGCTCTGCGGCTGTGGGGCCGCGGCGCTCGCGGGGCGGCAGGGGCTTGTCGGCGCGGAGCGACCCGCCGGCCGGTGGAACGTGGTCCTGATCCTCGCCGACGACATGGGCTGGATGGACAGCTCCACTTATGGCAGCAGGTACTACGAGTCGCCGAACCTCCAGCGACTGGCACAGCAGGGGATGCTCTTCACGGACGCCTACGCCGCCAACCCGCTGTGCTCGCCGACGCGAGCGAGCATCATGACGGGCAAGTACCCCGCTCGCCTGAAGATCACCACGCCCGCCGGGCACCTTCCACCCATGCCGAAGACGCCCCTGCTCGGCGAGAAGGCCCAGCCGTGGCGGAAGATGGTCTGCCCCCGCAGCCGCCGCTTCCTGCCGCTGGAGGAGCGCACGCTGGCCGAGGCGTTCAGGGAGGCGGGCTATGCCACGGGCTTCATCGGCAAGTGGCACCTCGGCCACGAGCCGTGGTGGCCGAAGAAGCAGGGCTTCGACGTCAACATCGCCGGCGGGCACTACCCCGGCCCGCCGAGCTACTTCTCGCCGTATCGCATCAAGACCCTCGCCGACGGCCCCAAGGGCGAGTACCTCACCGACCGCCTCACCGACGAGGCCGTCAAGTATATCCAGGACCACCGTCACGGACCGTTTCTCCTGTGCCTGTGGCATTACGCCGTGCACGCGCCCTTCCAGGCGAAGAAGAAGCTCGTGGAGGACCGCCGGGGCAAGGTCGACCCGCGCGGCAAGCAGGGCTGCGCGATCATGGCGGCCATGCTGCGAAGCCTCGACGAAAGCGTCGGCCGCGTCCTCGACAGGCTCGACGAGCTGAAGATCGCCGACGAGACGATCATCCTCTTCGCCTCCGACAACGGCGGGAACATGTACAACGTGGTCGAGGGCCGCCCGCCGACGAACAACGATCCCCTGCGGAACGGCAAAGGCAGCATCTACGAGGGCGGCACGCGGACGCCGTGCATCGTCGTCTGGCCGGGCGCGGTCAAGCCGCACTCGAGGTGCTCCGAGGTGATCTCGAGCATCGACTTCTTCCCGACCCTGCTGGAGATGGCCGGCATCCAGCCAGGGCGGGAGCTGCGCTTCGACGGCGAGAGCATCGTGCCGCTGCTGAAGGGCACGGGGCGGCTGCGGCGAGAGGCGATTTTCTGTCACTTCCCGCACTACATCCCGGCGACGGGAAACCTGCCCGCCACGTCCGTCCGAAAGGGCGACTGGAAGCTCATCCGCCTCTACGGCGAGGGCCCCGGCCGGTCGTGCGCCTACGAGCTGTACAACCTCCGGGATGACGTCGGCGAGACGAGGGACCTCGCGGAGAAGTTCCCCGAGAAGGTGAGGCAGCTCGACGGCCTGATCTCGCGGCACCTGAAGGAGACCGGCGCGCTCGTGCCGATCCCCAACCCGGCTTACGACCCCAAGGCCGGGCGCCGCGAGCGGGCAGGGCCCGTCCACGGTTGGCGGCCTTCCGGGGATTGCCGGCTGTCGGCGGAGGACGGCGTCTTGCGCGTGAGCTGCACCGGCGGCGACCCGTTCCTGCACACGACTGCGGTCCCGCGCGTCGAGGGCCCGGTGACCGTGAAGCTGCGGATCAAGTCGGCAGCGCGCGGGGCGGGGCAGCTCTTCTGGAGCACGACCGATGCCCGCCGGTTCCACCGCACGCGGCGCGTCACGTTCCAGCTCGCGCACGACGGGAAATGGCACGAACATGCGGTCGACCTCCCCGTGAAGGGCAAGCTCAGTGCCCTGCGCGTCGATCCCGGCACGGCCCCCGGTTCTGTGGAGATCGACTGGATCCGCCTGTGCAGGCCCGACGGCGCGGTCCTGAAGAGCTGGGATTTCTGACGCCCGGGCGGGTCGGCGCCGGCGCCCTGCCTTGTGAGCCTATTTGCCCTCGACGTTGACGCGGAGCCCCTCCAGCGCGGCCCCGTCGGGCCGGCAGATGCGGATGCAGAAGGACCAGTCGCCGCCGTTCTGGCTGATCTTGACGAGCAGGGCGTTCCACCCCTTGCGCAGCTTGGCCTTGGCCTTGTCCTCGGCGGGCTTGCACGGTCGGTTGGCGTTGTTGGCGTGGGTGAGCTTGCCGTTGATCCAGAGCTTGATGCCGTCGTCGCTGCCCATCTCCATCAGCACGTCCTTCTCGGCGGGCGAGAAGACGCCGGTCTTCATGTAGACCGCGCGGTTGTCGCCGCCGAAGGCCTGCTTCAGGTCGATCACCTGCGCCCCGATGCCCTTGCTCAGTACCTGCCACTGCACGTCCCCGGCGCCCTTCTTCTCCGGCGGATAGGCCGTGTCGTACGCCGAACCGCCGGTGTACGGCCCGCTGACCAGCCAGGACGTGATGTAGCCGCGGTACTTGTCCATCTCGTTGATGATGCCCTGGGCCTTCCGGCGGAGGGAGTCGTTGCGGGTGGAGTCGATGACCTTCCTGAGGGCCGCCCGCGCCTCGTCGGGCGCGGCGTCGCGCGCGTTGCCGGCGATCTGCACGCAGGCCAACTGGGCCTCGGCCTTCAGGGCCTTCTCGCCGAGCAGGCCCTCCACGAGCTTCAGCGCCTCGGGCGAGCGGGCATTAGCCAGGCCGCTCAGGACGGACTTCTTCTCGGCGACGCCGGTGGCCAGCTTCAGCGCCTGCTCGTACATCCGGGTGGTCTCGGCGGCGCTGCGCTCAGCCGGCATGTTCGCCATCCGGATGTACCCGCGGAAGGCCAGCACCTTGCGCGTGCGGTCCTTGGTGGTCTTGATGATGTTCAGCAGGTCGGCCGCCGGGGCGGAGTCGGGCCAGGAATGCAGGGCCCGGACGGCCTCCGTGGCCACGTCGGCATTCGCGGCCGCAAGCTGCCCGCGGACGGCTGCAAGCGCCCTGTCTCCGCCGAGCCGGCCGAGCACCGAGATCAGGTGGACCTTGGCGGCCGCGTCGGCGCGGGCCAGGCCCGCCACAAGCGGCGCGGCGCGGGCGTCGAGGTCGTCAACGCGCAAGGCCGCGGAGGACAGGGCGCGCTGGAGGGCGCCCTGCTCGGATGCGCTCCCGGTGGCGAGCAGCAGGGCGACCAAGTCGCCCAGCTCCTTCCGCCCGGCCACGGCGGCGAGGCCCTTGACGGCCGCCTTCCGGACGTTCTCGTCCTTGTCCCGGGCGGCCTTGAGCATCGCCGGCGTCATCGTCTTGTCCGCCCGCGTGGTCAGCACGCTGAGGATGGCGCTGCGGAGCTGGGGCTCGGGCGAATCGATCAGCCTGGCCATCGCCTGGCTGACGCCCTCGCCCTTGAGACGGTTGAGGCTGTCCGTGGCCGCCTGGCCGACCGCCCCGCCGGCCGATACCGCCTTGGCGAGCGTCGGCACGCTGGACGCGTCGCCCATGACGGCCAGGGCCTTGATCGCGGCGATGCGGACGGCTTCCTCGCCGCTCTCGACCAGCCGGGTCACTTGGGGCGCGGCCGCAACGTCGCCCCGGGCCACCAGGGCGTCGATCAGCTTGACCTGTCCGGCCGGCGGCATGGACGCCAGGGCCGCCGCGAAGGCCTTCGTCGCCGCCTTGCCGGGCATCTCGATGACAAACCTGCTGGCGGCCTGGCGGATGTCCGCGTCCTTGTCCTTCATCAGGGCCAGCAAGGTGCCGGCGGCCTTTTCCCTTTGCGACAGCACGATGCCCCGCAGGGCAGCGATCCGGACCGGCGTCGCGTTGCCCCTGGCGAACATCCTCCGGTAGATGGCCGCGGCGGCGGCGCCCTTGCCGTCGGCGAGCGTCCGGTCGGCGCACAGCAGGGAGGCGTCAGCCAGCTCCGCCCTGAGTTCCGCGGCGACCTTCGCGCCGGCCAGCGCCTCGGCGGCTTCGGCGGAGGCGATTCGTCCCAGCGCGCGAATGGCCGCCCGGGTCAGCTCCACGTCACTGCCGCCCAGCAGCCTGGCCAATGCGGGCACGGCCTTGGGATCGCGGCGAGCGCCTATCGAGGCGATCACGCCGATCCGGAGCTTGCCCTTGAGCCGACCGAGGGCCTCGCGAAGGGCGGCGGCCGCCTCGGGGCCGGGCAGGTGCTGCAAGGCGAAACGGGCCGCGTGGGAGAGCTTCGCATCCGGCAGCAGCTTTGCCATGGCCGGCACGCACGCCGAGGAACCGCCCCGGCGGAGCATCCGGCAGACGAACTGCTTGCACTGGCCCGTCGCCTCCGGGTGAGCGAGGGCCTTGAGCAGCTTGGCCTCGATCCCCCGGCGGGCCGCGGGCGTGGCCGCCTCGCGAAGGTCGCTTTCGATGCTCGCCAGGACCGCGCGGCTCTGGTCCCAGTCGTACTTGACGAGGTCCTCGTAGGCGTCGCCCAACGCCGCGCCGGCCAACAGGAGCAGCGTCGCCGAGGCGAACAGGATCCCCTGACGAGACGATGTATTCCTACCGTTCATGACGCATTCCTCTCTCTCGGGATTCACCCACCGCGGGAGCCGCCTAGTCCTCAAACAAGCGTGCACGGAAGGGTCTTTCCGCGCCTCGGCGCGAAAAATGCTCGAAATCCCTTTGTTTTTCCGGTTAATGGACTTGTGAGAAGTGGATTCTCATCAACCAGCGAAAGGGATTTCGAGTGAACAAGACTACACGAAAACGGTTGGGCAAACGCAAGCGCAGAATTCACAAACGGCTGGAGAATATGCCCCGAGGAGATCGCGGTCAGCCCGTCTTCTCCGCCGCCAACATCCATTATGAACTCGGCGATCGCGGCGGCGGGATCGCTTGCGGCGGCATCGGGGCAATCCACATGCTCGCCCAGCGAA
>CAYRVX010000085.1:0-29886 GCA_964427875.1 uncultured Planctomycetaceae bacterium | reverse complement strand
ATGGGCTACGCCGCCAGGCCGTCAGGAAAAAGACTCCCGTCCCCTTTTCTGCCCTGAACGGCTACTCCTTCCGGCCCTTTGGGCCTCCCTCCGGGCAGCGCCACGGCGTGCGAACGAAACCGCGGCGGAGTGTTACCTGCATCTGAACCAGGCCCGTACGCGGCGGTAGCGGGAAACGGCGCGGCGGCGATGCCGTTCATCGCGTTCGCGAAACGACTGCCTTTCCCGCTCCCGCGGGGCAGACGACGCGGAAGCCGACGTTGAAGACCTTCTGCCACTTGGGATAGTGCAGGCGGAAGGCGGAGCGGCAGCGTTTCGGCCGGTCGCGCCAGGAGCCGCCGCGGACGACGCGATCGCCGGCGGAGGCCGGATCGTCCCGCCCGTCGCTCGCGTAGGGATACCGGCGGTAGGCCGAGAGCGTCCACTCCGCCACGTTGCCGTGCACGTCGTGCAGGCCCCACGCGTTGGGCTGGTAAAGGCCGACGTCGCAGACGATCTTCTGGCCGTCGTTGAAGCGGTCGTCCCGCGGCACGAAGTCCATCGTGGTCGGGGCGTTCTTGACGGACTTGGGGTTGACGCCCCGCACGGCCAGGAGCCGGATGGACGCGTCGGCCACGTTGGCGCAGGCGGAGAAGTCGGCGCTCGCCTCGCCGAAGGAGAAGGCCGTGCTCGTCCCCGCCCGGGCGGCGTACTCCCACTGGGCCTCCGTCGGCAGCGTGAACGCCATGCCGGTCCTGGCGCCCAGCCGGCGGCAGAACGCCATCGCCTCTTCCCACGAGATGCGGATGACCGGCTGGTCGGGCCCGTTGGCGGGGTACCCGGGCGTCGTGTGGTCCTTCCACTGCTGGTTGATGTACCGGCTGTCGTGGCTCGCGTCGAAGAGCGAGTACTGGCGATTGGTCACCTCGGTTCGGCCGATCCAGAACGCCCGGTCGATCTTCACCCGGCAGGGCGGCAGCTCATCGGCCTCGCCCTCGGGAGAGCCCATGACGAACTCGCCGGCGGGGACGAGCACGAGCTGGAGCTTCAGGCCGTCGCCGATGTCGATGCTCCGGGCGGTCTGGGCGCCCGCCTGCCGTGAGGCTTCCCGAAGGGCGCCTGCCTGGCGCCGCCCGGCCTCATCCGGGCCGAACGGCCAGCCGGCGACCTCCGGCACGGACCGGTCGAGCTCCGGCATCGGCTGCGGGCGGATGAACTTCACGGGCGTCCGCCGGGTCTTGGGAATCGCCTCCGGGTCGTCGGAGATGTTCGCGTAGGCCTTGCGCATCCGAAGGCGGGATTCGTGGTACTTGCCTACCGGCTTGCCGCCCATCTGCTCGCTCCACGTTCCGTGGTCGGGCACGTTCAGGTCGATCCACGTGATGAGCCGGTCCCAGCCCTCCTCGTCGAGCCGGACGTTTTGATGCCCCTTGCGGAGCATCTGGACCAGCTCGCTGGTGTTTGCGCAGTACTCGCTTTGGGCCGGGAGGTGGTAGTCGCTTTCCGGGCCCGGCCGGCGGACGTAAGGGTGCAGGGCGAGATACGACCGCGTGAAGCCGGACTTCCTCTTCGCGCTCGTCGCGACCTCCAACTGACCGGCGGCGGCGAAGTTGGGGCGGTCGGTGCTCCGGCCGTCGTGGCAGCCGACGCAGTGCTTGTCCAGGGCCGGCTGAACGTCGCGCCGGAAGCTGAAGCCCCGCACCGGGCCCCGCCAGGGGGCGATCTCGCTGGGCTGGCGCTTTGTGGCCAGCACCTGACTGACCAGCGGCGTGTCGCTCTGGCGCTCGTGACAGCCGACGCAGGAGAGCATCTCGCCGGGCATGGCGGTGAACCAGCTTCGCATGACCTGGAGCGCCTGGCCCTTCTCGTCCAGCGGCTGGACGGCCAGCGGCGTATTGGCGGGCACGCGGAACACGGCCGAGCCGTCCGGCTCGACCGGCACGGTGCCGAAGATCCGCTTGACGTCCCAGCCGCCCTCCACGCCGATGCGGATGTGCCCGCCGATGAAGTTGTAGGCGTAGTGGTACTCGAAGATCCGCAGCTTCTTGACCGTCCCGCGCGGGACGCCCCTCAGGCCGGAACCCCGGTAGACGTCCAGCAGGTACACCACCGCGTCCTTGCGGTGGGGGTCGACCCTGTCCGGGATGACCGGCGGGCGGCGGGTCTTTCGCAGCGGCAGCGGCTCCAGCAGCGAATGGCCGGGCATGTCCTTGACCAGCGTCATGTTGTCGAACACGTCCGCGAGGTAGATCCCCCACGGCATGCCCGCCGCCAGTTGCGCCGAGACGAGTAAGTACTCCTCGCTCAGCGGGAAGGGCATCAGGAAGCGGGGATAGACGCCGGCGACGAGGCGGTCCTTGATGACGGGCTCGACCTTCTTGCCGTAGCCGGGAATCCGCTGCACGACGCCGTCGGCCTCCTGGCGGCCCTTGGCGTTGTCGAAGATGATCAGCTCGCCCACTCGCCTGTCGCCGTGGTGTCCGGAGATGACGGCCACCACCTTCGTGGGGTGTCCGGGGACCTGGCGGGCGTAGAATATGGAGTTCGGCCAGAACGAGTTGCTGCCGTAGTACTCCATCTGCGACGTGCCGTCGGGGTTCATCCTGAACAGCAGGCGGGTGAAGTAGTGCGGCGTGTCGGTGTACTCCCACCGGGTGTAGAGCACGCTGCCGTCGCTCATGACCGAGGGGTGCCAGTTGTGGTCCTGGTCGAAGCAGAGCTGGCGGACGCCGCCGCCGTCGGCGTCCATGCGGAAGAGGTTGACCACCGCCGTCTTGCCACTCACGCACGGCACGCCGTGGCAGACGCTGCTGGAGGAGAAGATGATCCGCTCGTCCGGCAGGTAGATCGCGTCGTAATTGTCGAACTCGGCGATCTCGCCGCGGGTGACCTCCCGCAGGCCTGCCCCGTCGACGCCCACCTCGTGCACCTGCCACTTGCCGCTGTCGCCCACCTGCGAGAACAGCATCTTCCCGGCGTCCCAGTGGAGGTCCACGTCGCCGACGAAGGAGCCGTTGTCGGGCTTGTAGACGGTTGTCAGCTCCCCCTCGGGGCGGACCCGAGAGAGGATGGCGATCTCGTTGTCGAAGCCGTCCCGCTTCAACACGCAGTTGCCCTGCCAGTTGGCGGGCAGGCTTCGCGCGGGGTCGCCCTGGCGCCGCACCAGCAGCAGCTTGTCGAAGCTCAGCAGCGGGTTGGCCAGCAGCGCCTCGGCCTGGAACGCGAGGATCTCCTCGCCGGCCCGGAGTGCCGCCGCGTCGCCCTTCGCCACGCCGGCGAGGACCTCCGGCAGACGCTTCTCCAGCTCACCCAGTCGTCGGAGGCGCTCCCGGCCCCGCAGGTACCGGCCGGGGAATGCCGCCGTCATGTCCGCGATCGCGCGGCGCATCGCGGCGGGGCTGAACGCCTTGAGCCGCACCTCCAACTGCTGTTCCGGCGTCAGCTTGGAGCGAGTGCGCGTTCGCGGCTTTCTCGCCCTGGTCCGCTTGGGCTTCTTCTTCTCCTCGCCGGTGGATCTCTTGCGGCGCCTTGGGGGCTCCTCGCCCTGAATCTTCGTGGTTTCCCTCGCGGCGGACGTCTCCAGGCATACGCCCAGCGCCCAGACGGCCGTCACAACTCCGGCGACGATCAACCGGCATCTCTTGTCAAACATATACAGGTCCCTTCTCCGAATGGCGCCGCCGTGCGACTTGCGGGATGATGGCAGACACGGTAAGGAATCGCGCAGGAGTAACCTGAACGGGCCCGCAATTACGAATTACGAACCTGCCTGCCGGCAGGCAGGTGATGAATGACGAATGATGAATCACGAACCTGCCTGCCGGCAGGCAGGTGGCGAACGCCCGGAAGCACCCGCGCATTGCATCTCAATTCGCTTTTTTCCATTCGGCATTCGGCATTCCCGGGATCGACTGCTAGAGTTATTCCTGCGCGACTGCCAAGCACCCGCACGACCTTGTTTCTGAGGTCTTGGCCCTGCGCCGGGTCTCGTTTCGCCTTGGCCTCGATTCGGTAACGCTTCGGGCCCTCCTTGGCATCGTGACCGCAACACGACCAGGGAAGACTCTATCATATATACTATAACCGGCCTGGTTCAGAAACGATAGTTCGCACGTAACAATGCATGCGAGTCTCCGGAACCCACGAGTCTACAGACGAGGCCCGTTGGGCCTCCCTCCGGGGAGCGCCGCGGCCTGCGGGCGAAGCGGCGGCGGAATGTTACCCGCATCTGAACCAGGCCCTATAACCACTGACCCAAGCACCCGCAACGGCCACTTTCACGCCGTTGCAGGGCCGTTCCTCCAGCAAGAAGGCTCGCCGTTCTGCCAAGTGCCGGACGCCCAGACCATCCGGGAAGCCTTCCCAATGGCCCTAAGATAGGCGGCCGATCAGGTGTTTCGCGAGCCTGAAGGGCTCGAATTCGTCAGCCCAGGGCGACGCCCTGGGACATGGTTGCCGTTTCTAGAACGAGCCCTGTAAGGGCGAAACAAGTGCTGTTTTCGAGCGATTTCTGCCGCCCCTACAGGGCTTGTCGGTATGCAACCGCCCACAACCCAGGGCTTTGCCCTGGGCTTTCGGCTTTGCAGCCCTTCAGGCTGCGAATCCCTATCTAAGGGCCATTGGGAAGCCTTCCTTCATCGCGATGCTCCGTTCGCCCAAGCCCTGCGAGACGGCGAGGGCCAGACTCGACCTCTCGGCGCTCCGGCAGTTGGTCGGCCAATCCGCGCGGGAGCTCGACGGGACTCATGGCCGGGCTTTCTTGAGGGCCGTTCGATAGCCTTCGAATTCCATGAAAATATTTTGAAATAATCCAACACCCGGCGGGGTTTCGTGTGTATAATAGGTAGAGACGATCTGTGTATGGTATTCACGCGCCCGAAGGGGGCAAATCCCGTGGAGAACACGTCATAAGTGTTTTTACGAAACAAAGCCATTTTGCCGGCATTTTCGCTATAACTCCTTTAGCAGGAAGGCTTTCTGGCCCTGCTCCGGGCAACTTTGCCATGAGGCCCTTCGTCGGTTGGCGCCAGCCGGCTCCCACAGGTCGGGGAGACGGGACTGCTGCGTGAGATCCTCGACTGCCCCGAGGAGGGCGAGGTGGCCGGCGTCGACCGTTACTACTGCTCGTTCATGGTGCGGCGATGGTCCAACTCCTCCGGGGCGACGTTTGCGCGCGGCCGCACCAGTGCCGCTCCAGCGATCTCCGTCGGGCTCATCGGAAACGAAGCGAGTAGAGGTCGGCGTCCTTCAACACGAAGCGCAGGCGGGCCGTCCTGCCGGCCAGGGCGCTGACGTCGGGGCCGCCCTTCCAGCGCACCGTCTGCTCGACGGCGTCGCCGAAGATCGCCGGGCAGTCGGACAGCGCGAACCCCTCGACGGCCTTGCCGGCCTCGTCCTGGACCTCGACGGCGACGCCGCCGGCGGCGGACGTGGAGAAGTTGACGACCAGCTCCCTGCCCTCGAACCGCAGCGGCTTGGTGACGAGCTGGCCGCCCTTGAGCGGGGCGTGGACGGAGACGAAACCGTCCAGGCGGATGGTGTACCGGCGAATGCACGTGCTGTCGCCGGCGTAGTAGCCCTCGTTGACGTAGAGGGACAGCTCCCTGACCGCCCCGGGCAGGCTCGAGGGGGTTTCGACGAGCCCCCACCAGATGTAGTTGCTGCGGTTTCGCCACTTCCGGCGGTTGAGCCCCGGGCGGATCAGCGCCTCGTGCCAGCGATGGAAGCTGCGCCCGTCGCGGCTGGACATCAGCAGCCCCTCGACGATCGACCCGCGGTCGGGCAGATAGCGCGCGGGAAAGCCGAGGAAGATGTGCGGGGCTCGGTAGTACGGGCTGATCTGATTGGTGTACAGGTGCTCTCGCGGCGCGCCGGGGTACTCCAGCCACACCGGGTCGCTCCAGTGCAGGAAGTCCCTGGACGTGGCCGTGCGGATGTCCCGCTTGCCGGCGCGGAAGTCTCGGAAGTACGCGCGGTACTCGCTGCGCACGGAGTCCCAGAACGCCAGGTTCTGCGAGTCGAACGCGCCCCGGGTGATGACGGCCTTCTCGCTCATCGGCGACCAGTGGATCCCGTCCGGCGAGCCGAACGCATACAGGCCGCGAGGGGCCTTCGGCCTGCCCCGCCCGAACGCCTTGTATCGCCGCCTCGCAGGACAGCCGGGCTTGGTGTCCTTGAACGGCGTGAAGTCGTGCGTGCCGATGCCGTCCCAGACGATGTTGTTCTTCTTCGAGCCGGCGAACTCGAAGAGCCCCAGCTCCGGGCGCGTCCAGTGCACGGCGTCCTTGCTCTCGGCGTAGCAGGCCACCTCGCCGCGGGCGCGATTCGGCGTCTTGGCGTCGCTGCCCGATCCGCGATAGTACATGCGGTAGACGCTCCCGTCGCGGAAGACGGTGAAGTAGGCGCTGGTGTTGCCCTCCCACGGCCTGTCGGTGACGAACACGACTTCCCGCGGCGTGGGATGGTTCAGTCGAAGCTCGGCCGCCCCGCTCACCCGCCCGATGAGGCAGTCATCGACGAACAGTTCGAGCCGCGAGCCGATCTGTAGGGGCCCGTCGGCCACCGCGGCCGCGGCGATCGGGAGAACGATGACCATTGCACCGACTGTCTGGCGAAGCATCATGGCTCGGCATACCTCCCGGGCGGCCCCGTTGGCGGTTCGGCTGCCGTCGCGGCTGCCGCGCGGCGCGCTGCTGTCGTGGAGTTGCACGGACCTCAGAGCCGCGTGGGGCTTTCCTGTGGCCGGCGGCGCCGGAACCGACCCAGGAAGCGCCCGGCCATCCGACGGACCGACCGGACGGCGGACCCCTCGTCCCGGCGGCGCTTGCCCTGGATGCCCGACGGCAGGAAATCGACGTCCACGGCCACGTGCCCGAGCCCCTGCAAGGCCAGGCCGCACGCCACCGCGAAGGCCTCCGGCACGTCACGCAGCGCCGCCGCCTCCGCCGTCGCCGGCACGCGGATACGGTTGTACTTCTCGAGGCGGGCGACGGGGACCTCCAGGCAGCGCTCGACGGCCTCGCGCAGGCCCGGCAGGCGAAAGCCCCCGCCCGCGGCGAGGACCCGTTGGATCCTCGAGACGCCGGGGATCGCCTCGTAGTTGTCCACGCATCGCCGGAGCTCCAGGGCCAGCTCGCTGACGGCGATCTCCGCGCCCTGGCGGACCCGTTCGGCGTCCTCGTCGTCGTCGGAGCGCTTGAGCCTCTCGGCCTCGTCGAAAGGCACGTCCAGCGCCCGGGCCAGGGCGTCGGTAAGTCGGCTGGCGCCGAACTCGACCGTGTGGGTCCAGATCCTTCCCTTCTGGGCCACCACGAACTCGATGCTCTCGGCGCCGAGGTCGGCCAGCAGCGTGGCGCCGTCCTCGGCCGCCTGCCCGTCGGCAATCACGAGGTTGAACAGCGCCACGGGGCGCATCTGGACGGCGTCCACGTGGATGTCGGCCTCCAGGAAGAGGTCGAGCACTTCCTGCACGTCGCGGCGCCTCAGTGCGAAGATGGCCACGGCCGCATTCCCGCCCTCCGGCCGGTCGGGGTCCTCGAAGACCTGCCACCGCCAGAGGGCCTCGTCGATCGGAAAGGGGATCTGCTGCCGGGCCTCAAAGCGGACCAGATCGGCCACGGCCTCGCGCTCGACCGGGGGAAGACGAACGAACCGGGAAACGCTGTACCGGCTGGGCACGGAAACGATCACCCGGCAGCCGGACAGATCGGCCAGGCCCGCCAGTCTCTCAACGGCCTCGCGCAGAAGCCCCTGCCGGTCCGGCTCCGCCTGCGAGAGAACCCTGGCGTGCTCCACGACGTGGCAGGCGGCGACTGCGATGCCGCCGTTTTCGATGCGGAGCTGGAGAGCCTTCAGGGCCCACTGCCCGACGTCGATACCCCAGGCCTTCTCGGCGCTGTTCATGGTCGGCACTCCTCAGCCCAGCTTCGCGGCCCGGCCACTTGTCTTCATTGTACAAACCCAGGCCGCCTTCTTCACCAGGTGGTCGGCCGGCCAAAACGCAATATGCCCGTTTGGAAGATCGCGGCCGGGACGTTCGGGACGGTGCGCCAAGGCGAGGACGCTTACCGCTGGGGGCCAAGCAGTTGGTCGGAGAACTCCGCGGCCGGGAAGGCCGCGCCCGGCAAGGAGCTGCGGGCGACCAGGTCGCTATGGAGGTAGACACGGTCGGCGGAGATCCTGCATTCGTTCTGGAGGGCATTCACCAGGTCGATCAGGGAGGCGAACTGGCCGGGGGCCGGGCGGCGGCGAGAGAAGTCGCCGATCAGGCAGATCCCGATGCTGCTGTCCTGCCAGAAACCGCCGATGTGCCCGCCGGCGCGCTGATCGAGCCAATGGTCCGTCGCGGTGACCTTCCAGGCGTCCTCGCCGTCGGCTTCCACCAGGAAGTGACACTTCTTGGCCGCCTCGCCGCTTGGCAGCAGCGAGGCGTGGACCACCATGTATCGCCATTGGATGGCCTGGAGGGGAACTCGCGTGTCGTGGATCACCCGCGCCGCGCCGGCCGGAGGCGGACGAAACACAGTCAGCGGCTCGGCTGTCGGGCGAACCGGTTCGGTCTCCAACACCATCAGCGCCAAGGCCCCGAGTGTCATGGCCACAAGAAGCGCCGTCAAGGTTTTGACCGTCCGTGATCCGCCCATAGGAACCCTGCGAGAATCCGTTTCGGCTTCCCAAGACCAGCCACGCGAGATGCAATCACTCTAGAGAAGCTATCGGCATAGTGCAACAGATTACGGGAGGGTTTTACACCGGGAAGGGAGTTTTTCTGCTCGGGCGGGGCGGGAATCGGCCGGCCGGGCTGAGCGGCGGTCGGCCCTACGACTCGGGCGGGGCGGACGGCGAATCCCCGGCGGCCTCCTCGTCGAGCGGCTCGCCCTTCATCAGGCCCAGTTCGTGCAGGGCCCTGCGTGCGGCTTCCTGCTCGGCCTCTTTCTTGCTCATGCCCCAGGCGCTGCTGAAATGCCGCCCGCCGATGGAGACGGCCACCTCGAAACACTTGCTGTGGTCGGGCCCCTTCTCGTCGAGAAGCTGGTACTCCGGCGTCACGCCCCAGCGGCGTTGAGAGTGCTGCTGGAGCAGCGACTTGTAATTCCACTGGTGCTCGGTGGCGAAGGCCTCGTCGATGAACGGGCCGATGTTGGCCAGGATGAACCGCCGCGCCGCCTCGATCCCGCCGTCCAGGTAGATCGCGCCGACGATGGCCTCGAAGACGGCTGCGGTCACCGACTGCGGCAGGTCGGCCAGGGCAGGCATGCCCTTGCCCAGGAACAGGAGCCCCGCGATCCCGGACTGCTCGGCAATCTCCGCGCAAGTGCGACGCGAGACGACCGAGGACTTGATCTTCGTCATCTGCCCCTCCAGCAGATCATCGCAGCGCTGGTAGAGATCCTGGCAGACGACCAGCCCCAACACGGCGTCGCCGAGGAACTCCAGCCGCTCGTTGCTCTCAATGCGCGTCGCGGCGACCGACGAGTGCGTCAGCGCAAGGGCCAACAGCTCGGGGCTCTGGAATGAGTAACCAATGACCTCCTGACAACTGTCAATCGCCGACAATTCCACGAGCGCGCCCTGCAAAACGCGCCCCGTGACGGAAGGCGCCCGGTCGGCACCGCGCCTCGAGGGCGAATTCCGTCAAGGGGCTGACTCTGTGCAAACGCTCAACCTCATCACGATTATAGGCGCTTTTCCGGTTTTGTCAAACCCCAATGGCCGGCGATCAGCATCAGGTGCCGCCAGGGCGCCCCGGGCGAGATCCATCGGCGGCCCGGCCTCTTGGTGAAGGGCGTGCTCGACATCCCGCAGAAAACAGCCCGACACGCGGCGAATCTCCTCGCGCCGGCCGCTTCCGCCCGCGCCGCCGAATGGACCGGGGGCTTGATCCGCCCGACCCGGGGCCCGTAAAATGATATCGGCAGGCAGGAATGAACGAAGAGATCCGACACGTGGACGTGGCCAGGCTGAAGATCATCCGCTACCCCGATCCGCGCCTGAGAGAGACGTGCGCGCCGGTGGAAGCGGTGGACGACGCCGTTCGCGCCGTGATCGACCGGATGTTCGAGCTGATGTTCGAGTTTCGGGGCGTGGGCTTGGCCGCCCCGCAGGTGGGCATCGCCGCCCGGCTGTTTATCGCCTCGCCCACGTTCGATCCGCAGGACCGTCATGTCTTTGTGAATCCACGGATTATCGACACCGGGGGCACGCAGGACGGCGAAGAAGGGTGCCTGAGCTTTCCCGGCATCTCCTGCAAGATCAAGCGCAAGAAGACCGCCACCGTCCGCGCCCTGGACCGCGACGGCAATGAACTCGAGAAGACCGGCGAAGACCTGATGGCCAGGATCATGCAGCACGAGATCGATCACCTTGACGGCCGCCTTCTCGTGGACCGTATGGGCTCGGTCGCCCGCCTGGCCAGTCGCCGTGCCCTGAAGGAGCTCGAAGCGGCCTTCGCGAGCAAGTAGGCCTCGCGGACACCCCCGCCCTCGAAGGCGGCTTTTTTTCTTCTCCCCTTTATGCAAATCGGGCTTGACAAAACCGCTTCATCAGGTATACTGAATAGTTGCTGGAAAGTGCCACGAGAACCGTGAGCCGACAAGCGAGGGTTGGCCGGTAAGTCCGTCCTGATTGCCGGTAGGTTTGACTCGTTTTCCGGACGTGAGCCTGTGTGAGGCCGGCGCTTTCCACGGAGGTTTTGCATTGCTCTGCTGCACCGTCGGCCGTGTGAGCCGCGGCTGATGGCGACCCGCTCCTGCAGCATTCTCCGTATGAGGTCTGTACGTGGCCGTTGAGCGGTCACTTACCGAGTAAGGCGACGCGCCGGCGTTGGCTGCGTCGCTGCGGTGCCGGGACGAAAAGCCGGCGGGCACGGGGCCCGGGCGGCCCGGCGGAGAGTCGGAGAAATCGAAACTCAGCAGTGCTAACTCGATTGTAGGAGGCAGAGTCATGAGGTCGAAGAGGAGCCTTCGGAGGGTGGGTATCGGCGTATCACTTCCGCTTGTGGCCGTCCTGTTAATCGCAGGTTCGCTCCAGGCGGCGCCGATTCCCGGCCCATACAAGAGCAATGACCTTGGCGGGTGGATCGAGCAGGGACGTTATGCCGAAAGCTACGCCGGCGGGGGAGCCCTTCAGGTTGACGACGTGATCAATGTCGCCAGTTGGGACGGCCTGGCCCTCGGCGGTCAGTGGCTCATCAGTGGGCCGGTCATTGAGTCCGTCGACGACGAGGGCATCCAGCCGGGGGACGTGCACGAGTACGTCGTTTCTTACGACGCCAATGATGCGACGATGTTGCTGAAGAACACCGGCCCGTGGTGGAATGACGACGATTCCCCGGGGATGACGCAGTACGTCGTCGATATCACGGGGTACAGACACACCGTGCATGTCGACCAGCTCGGAGGGGTAGAGAGTTTTATGCATGTCCGCGGGACGTTCCCCGAGTTCACGGTCGGCCTGGACGTATACACGATCGAGTTCTTTATGGCGACGGCCGTTCGCGAGGGCGAGGGCACCGACCCGCCGGTGGACTATCCGGAATACCTTCCGCAGGGCTACCAGGAGGACGGCCACTGGGGCCGGGTGCAGCAGATCCAGACGGTGATCATGTACGAGCTGATCCCCGAGCCGGCCACGCTGGGCCTGCTGGCGCTCGGCGGAGTGCTCACACTGGCCCGGCGCCGCCGCGCCTGAGCCAAGCCAGATTCGACGCAACAAACACAGGCACCCCGCCGCCCCCGGCCATGAGTTGGCCGGGGGCGGTTTTTTACAACGATCCGCACAAGAGCTAAATGGAACCGGGGGGCGTGGGGTATCTGTTTACCGGGCCAGCCCTGCCTGCCGGCAGGCAGGGCTGGCGCGCTAAACCATTGAACGATGCGCTCAGTTTAGCTCGCATGCGGATCGTTGTTTTTTTTCGCCCGGAGGGCCAGTTTGCGGTTGACAAAACGAACGTCTGTGGTATACTCTGTTAAGATAGTATCGGCGAGTATCTCACAAACTATGTGCTCGTAGGCAGGGTCTTCCTACAGCGCAGAGCCTGGCGCTGTAGGGGAGTGCCCATGCACTACGTGTACGTGGCCTGACAGTGAGGTGAGGTTCTCGTCTGTGAGGGTGTAGTCCGCTCTGCTGCACCGACGGCTCGCCTGGCGGGCTGTCGGGAAACCGCTCATTGCAGCACCTTCAGGCTTGAGTACGGCGCGGCGGTTTGCTGCGTCTCGCAAGAAACTGGGCGAAGCGAGCCGCACCGGGCCGAAACGAATGAAAGAGAAAGCAATAAGTGGTATATGAAGTACCCAATGTACATGTTTCGTTGGCGTCGTAAACCCTGGAAATAAGGACCCTTCAATCATCTTTGGGCCAAGCAGTTCTGGAGGTAGAATCATGAACGGTGGAATCGAAAAGTTGCGGAAGATATCGGGTTCTCTGGCGGCTCTGCTCGTTGCCGGCGCGTTGGCCGCAGGCACGGCCCAGGCCGCTCCCGTCTACGGCGTCTTCGTGAGCGAAGAGTTCGACGGGGACATCATGGACGGGCGTTGGTCCGCCAGTCTGCCGGAAGGGAATACCGGGGACTTGGCACAGATCGGCAGCGTGATCAATGCCGCCAGTTGGGACGGTGTCGACCTGGGCACCCAATGGGCGATGTCCGGCCAGGAGCTTGTGGCCCGCCAGTTGCTGAGGGTCGAGCCGTTCGGCAACCTCCGGATCGAGAAGTGGGCCATGGACTATGACGAGGGCACTCTGCTCCTGAAGAAGTACGCCAGGGGAGGCGCAACCTCTCAGTGGTGGGGCGACGAGCCGGCAGGGGTCGAGGAGTACGTCGTCAACATCAGCCAGTACACCCACAACACGCAGATCACCTACCTGTACAACGAGATCGTCGGCGTCTACAGCATCATCACGCTGAGCGGAGGGTTCGAGCAGTACCCGAACTGGGAATTGGAGTTCATGCTGGCGGTGGCCGTCGAGCTGGGTGAGGGCACCGAGCCGCCGGCGCCGGACTACCCGGGATTCCTCTTCCCCGATTGGTACGAGGATCCCGTGCAATGGGGCCAGTGGGGCGTCGCGCAGAAGATCAAGATGCAGATCACGCCCGAACCGTCCGCCTTGGGACTGCTTGGCCTCGGCGGCGTGCTGGTCGTGCTGAGGCGACGTCGACGACGCAAATAGGCTTCGGCTGACCGAAGATCCGCAACCACCGATTCCCCCTCCCCCGGCCTCGGCAAGAGACCGGGGGCTTTTTTATGTCTCCTGACCCTTGGCTAAAGGGCGGCGTGCCGCTACAATCGCCGATCCTCGTTTCCGCTCGGCGGCGAGCCGCGGTACGTAAGAGCCACTTGCTGCTCGCCCCGGGTAGACGAGTATCGAGCATGGCGCACACCGGCAGCGAAATCCGAGGCGAGTTCGTCGAGTTCTTCCGGCGGCGTGAGCACACCTTCGTTCCGTCCGCCCCGCTGCTGCCGGGGGAAGATCCCACCCTGCTGTTCACCAACGCGGGGATGAATCAGTTCAAGGACATCTTCCTCGGACTGACCCGACGCGACTACGTCCGGGCCGTCAACAGCCAGAAGTGCATCCGCGCCGGCGGGAAGCACAACGACCTCGAGGACGTCGGCCACGACACCTACCATCACACGTTCTTCGAGATGCTGGGCAACTGGAGCTTCGGGGACTACTTCAAGGCCGAGGCGATCGGCTGGGCCTGGGAGCTCCTGACGGACGCGTGGGGCCTGGACAGGGAGCGCCTGTACGCGACCGTCTTCGAGGGCGACCCCGCCGACGGCCTGGAGGCCGACGAGGAGGCCGCGAGGCTCTGGCGGGAAGTGACCGACATCGACCCGTCGCACATCCTGCGAGGCGGCAAGAAGGACAACTTCTGGGAGATGGGCGAGACGGGGCCCTGCGGGCCGTGCAGCGAGATCCACGTCGACATGACGGACGAGAAGTCCGGGGCCAAGCTGGTCAACGTCGGCGACGCCCGCGTGATCGAGATCTGGAACCTCGTGTTCATGCAGTACAGCCGCGACGGGGAAGGCAGGCTCACGCCGCTGCCGGCCAGGCACGTCGACACGGGCATGGGCTTCGAGCGGATCTGCATGGTCCTCCAGGGCAAGAAGAGCAACTACGCCAGCGACCTGTTCGTCCCGATCATCGAGCGGATCGAGACTCTGACAGACCACCGCTACGGGGCATCCAGCGGGCTGGCGGACCGCTTCGACGTGTCCGGAGAGGACGACATCGCCGACGTCGCCTGCCGCGTGATCGCCGACCACGCCCGCACGCTGACGTTCGCCATCGCCGACGGCGTGATCCCCTCCAACGAGGGCCGGGGCTACGTGCTGAGGCGGATCCTTCGCCGCGCGGCCCGTTACGGGCGGCAGTACCTGAACATCGACGGGCCCTTCATGGCGAAGCTCGCCCCGACCGTCGTCGAGCTGATGGGCCAGGCCTTCGGCGAGGTGCGCGAGCGGCGGGAGTACGTCATCGAGACGATCCGGCAGGAGGAGGAGTCCTTCGGCCGGACGCTGGACCGGGGCATCGAGCTCTTCGACCGGCAGGCCGGCAGGCTTCGGGAGTCCGGCGAGAAGGAGTTGCCCGGCGAGGTGGCGTTCGATCTCTACGCGACGTACGGTTTCCCGGTGGACCTCACGCAGATCATGGCGGCTGAATGTGGGCTCCGGGTGGACCTGCCGGCCTACGAGGAGGCGATGGCCCGCCACCGGGAGCTGAGCGGCGCGGGGGCGGCCTTCCAGGCCGACGAGGTCCTGGACCTTCCGGCCACGGACGACTCGGGGAAGTACCGCCGGGAGGCCATCGACGCCGCCGTGCTGGGCTGGGTCGCGGAGGCGAGGTTCGTCTCCCAAGGCCGCCTGGAGGCCGGCGACGAGGCGGGGCTGGTCCTGGACCGGACGAGCTTCTACGCCGAGCAGGGCGGCCAGGTCGGCGACGCGGGCGCGATCGAATGGGACGGCGGGCGATTCGCCGTCCGGGACGTGCAGTTGGCCGGCACGGGCATCTGCCACCTCGGCGCCGTCGAGTCCGGCTCGCTGGAGGTCGGCCAGGCCGTCAGCCTCACGGTGGACCGCCGCCGGCTGGACACCATGCGCAATCACACCGGCACGCACCTGCTGAACTGGGGGCTTCGCGAGGTGCTCGGCGAGCACGTGAACCAGGCCGGCAGCGTCGTGGCGCCCGATCGCCTGCGCTTCGATTTCTCGCATACGCGGGCCGTCACGCCCGAACAGCTCGCCGAGGTCGAGCGCCTGGTCAACGAGCGCGTGCTGGCCGATGAGCCGGTCGCCGAGAAGGTCCTCCCGCTGGCGGAGGCGAGGCAGGTCCCCGGCGTCCGGGCGGTCTTCGGGGAGAAGTATCCCGACCCGGTGCGGGTGATCGTCATGGGTCGAGCCGGCGGGGCGACGAACGCGGAGTTCTGCGGAGGCACGCACCTTGAGCGAACCGGCCAGGTCGGGCTATTCAAGATCATCGCGGAGGAATCCGTGGGCAAGGGCGTCCGCCGGATCACCGCCCTGACCGGCCTGGGCGCGGTCCGCCACGTGCAGGAGACCGACAGGATCGTGCGGGCGGCCTCGGCGGCACTCCGCGCGCCCCCGCAGGAGATCCCCGAGCGAATCGCCTCGCTCCAGGGCCAGGTCAAGGAGCTCAGGAAGCCCCGGGCGGCGAGGCCGCAGGCCGCCGAGGAGTTCACGCCGGAGATCGCGCTCGACTCGCCGGAAGGCCCGGTCCTTATCGGGCGGATGCCCGCCGTGGACGCCGGCGCCATGAGGAGCGAGTGCGACCGGCAGCGGCAGAAGGGCGCGGCCGGCCTGCTGTTGGGGGCCGCCGGGGCCGGCAAGGTCATGCTCGTGGCGATGGTTTGCCAGAAGCTCGCCAAGCAGGGCAGGTTCACTGCGGACAAGTGGGTAAAGGCGGTTGCCCCGCTGGTCGGGGGAGGGGGGGGAGGCCGAGACACGCTGGCCCAGGCCGGCGGAAAGTCGCCCGAGAAGCTTGCCGAGGCCCTCCAGGCCGCGGCGCAGTGGGCGAAGGAGGCGTTGGGGTGAGGCGCCGTACGGCGGGCGTCCACGGCCGTGTTTTTCCTTGACAAGGAACCGCGAGCCACCTAGTTTCCGGCCTGAATTCGAGGCGGCTTGGGGGGCGAGGTGTTGCGCCGCCGTCGGGTAGGAGTATCGTAAGCGTTTTGTTTTGCCAGGATTGGAGAGATGGTACCGAAACAGAAACTCTCTCGTTCCCGCACCCGCCGGAGGCGCAGCCACCACGGGATTCGCCCGGTCAATTACGCCGACTGCCCGCAGTGCAACTCGCCGAAGCTGCCGCACGCGGCGTGCGACAATTGCGGCTACGTGAGGCCGGGACTAAGCCTGGAAATGAAGAAGGAGAGCTAGTCGATGCGGATCGGCGTCGATGCGATGGGAGGTGATCTCGCCCCGGACGAGCAGGTCAAGGGTGCGCTGGCCGCTCGCGAGGTGCTCTCGGAAGGCGACGAGATCGTCCTCATCGGCAACAAGCCGGCCATCGGCCGGTGTCTCGGGGAGGCCCGGGCCACCGCCGAACACATCGAGATACGCCACACCGATGAGGCGATCGGCATGGACGAGTCTCCGGTGGAGGCCCTGCGCGCCAAGCCGGGCAGTTCCATCGCGGTGATGGCCGAGATGCAGAGCGACGGCCAGATCGACGCATGCATTTCGGCCGGCAACACCGGCGCGTGCGTCGCCGCGGCGCAGATGCGGCTGCGGCGCCTTCGCGGCGTTCATCGCCCGGGCATCGCAATCATCACCCCCACCTTCTGGACGCCGGTGGCGGTCTGCGACGTGGGTGCCAACGTCAACTGCCGTCCCCGGCACCTGCACCAGTACGCCGTTATGGCGTCGGTGTACCTCCGGGCCATGTTCGCCACCGAGAACCCGCGGGTCGGTCTGCTCAGCATCGGCCAGGAAGATGCCAAGGGCAACACCCTCGTCAAGGAGACACACGACCTCCTGAAGAGGGACCCGAATGTGAGGTTCGTCGGGAACATCGAGGGCCAGGACCTCTTCCGCAACGTCTGTGACGTGATGGTCTGCGACGGGTTCGTCGGGAACGTCGTACTGAAGCTCATCGAAGGCATGGCCTCCAGCGTCCTCGATGGGGTGCTGCGCGAGCTGGCGGAGACCATGCCCTCGCAGGCCGACGCCATCCAGCGTGCCTCGGCCGACCTGACCACCAAGTACGACTACAACGAATACGGCGGGGCGCCCCTGCTCGGCGTGGCGGGCATCTGCATCATCTGCCACGGCGCCAGCAACCATCGCGGCATCATGAACGCCGTTCGCGTTGCGAAAGACTTCGCCAGCTGCCAGGTGAACGAGCAGATCACCCAGTTGCTCTCCCAGGGACAGAGGAGCCCACATGCCTAAGTCCCTTCACGCCGCGATCACGGGTCTGGGGGCCGCCGTCCCCGAGAGGGTGCTCACCAACGCCGACCTCGAGAAGATGGTCGAGACCTCCGACGAATGGATCACCCAGCGGACCGGCATCAAGGAGCGCCACGTCGTTTCGGCCGGAGAGAGCACCGTCACGCTGGCCACGGCGGCCGCCCGAAACGCCCTGCGCGACGCGGGCCTCCAGCCGGAAGACCTCGACATGATCATCTGCGCGACGGTCACCCCGGACATGATCTTTCCCTCCGTGGCGTGCTTCGTCCAGAGCGAGCTGGGGATCGTGAACGCGCCGGCGTTCGACATTTCGGCCGCCTGTAGCGGGTTCGTGTACGGCATGACCATCGCCGAGAAGTTCATCGAGACGGGCACGCACAGGCGAATCCTGGTTGTCGGGGCCGAAGCGCTCACGCGATTCACCGACTACACCGACCGCGCCAGTTGCATCATCTTCGGCGACGGGGCCGGGGCGGTCGTCCTCGAGGGCACCGAAAACCCGGACAACGGCCTGATGTACTCGGTCATGCACGCCGACGGGGACGGCTGGGACCTGATCCACGTCCCCGCCGGCGGGGCCCGAACGCCCACCACCCAGCAGACGCTGGACGAGCGCGGGCACTACATCAAGATGCGTGGCCGGGACGTGTACCGCTTCGCCGTCGAGAAGATGCAGTGGCTTCTGGGCGACTGCATGGAGAAATGCGATCTCACCGTGGACGACGTGGATCTCGTCGTTCCCCACCAGGTCAACGCACGGATCATCAAGTCGGCCGCGGCGAAGTTCAAGTTCCCCCTGGAGAAGGTTCTCATCAACATCGACCGCTACGGCAACACGTCCAGCGCGTCCATTCCGCTGGCGTTGGTTCAGGCCCGCGAGGCCGGGCAGGTCGGCCCGGGCTCGACGGTGCTGCTCGTGGCGTTCGGCGCCGGCCTGACCTGGGCCGGGGCCGTCGTTCGGCTTTGATGCGGGTACAGGCATGAAGACTGCTTTTCTGTTTCCTGGACAGGGCGCCCAGCAAGTCGGCATGGGAAAGGACCTCCACGAGGCGTTTCCCGCGGCCCGGCGGGTCTTCGACGAGGCCGAGGCCGCCACCGACCTGCCGCTGAGGCGGCTGTGCTTCGAGGGGCCCGAGGAGGAGCTGTCACGGACGGACATCTGCCAGCCGGCGGTGTTTACGGTCTCGGCCGCCGCCCTGGCCGTCCTGGACGAGCTGCCCGGGTCCGACCAGTTGGAGGCGATCCGCCCGGCGTACGTCGCCGGGTTGAGCCTGGGTGAGTACACCGCGCTGTACGCAGCCGACGCCGTGGACCTCCAGCCGGCCGTCCGGCTCGTCGCCCGGCGCGGAGAGTTGATGCAGGAGGCCGCGACGGCCGTGCCGTCCGGAATGGTCAGCGTGATCGGCCTGGACGAGCCCACCGCCAGAAGGCTGGCTCGGGCCGCCTCTCGGGGCCGGCCGCTGGCCTGCGCCAACTTCAACTGCCCCGGCCAGGTCGTCCTGTCCGGGGCCCTCGACGCCTGCGGGCGGGTGGAGAAGCTGGCCGCGGCCTTCGGCGCCTCCGGGGCGGTCCCGCTGAAGGTGGCCGGCGCCTTCCACAGCGAGATCATGGCCCCGGCCGCCGAGAAACTCGCCGAGGCGCTGAAGGACGTGGAATTCCGCGACCCGAGGGTGCCGGTCGTGGCAAACGTGGACGGCCAACCGTACACCCGTGCCGACGAGATCCCCGCCAGGCTGCTGGCCCAGTTGACCTCCGCCGTCCGCTGGCAGCAGTCGATGGAGTTCCTGCTGGCCGAAGGCACCGAGAGCTTCTACGAGATCGGCCCGGGAAGGGTGCTTGCCGGACTGATGCGGCGAATCCGCCGCAGGGCCGAGCTCACGAGCCTGAACTCCCGCCCGGCCGTGGAAAAGCTGCTCCAGTACGCACGCGTGGCCAGAGAGACACGAATCGGAGAAGTGACCCATGGCTGACGGCGAGAAGGTTGCCATCGTCACCGGGGCCGCCCGGGGCATCGGCCGTGAGATCGTCCGCGAACTGCTGGCGATGGGCATGACCGTGGTGGCCGCCGACGTGCGCGAGGACCTCTTCGCGGAGCTTGCGGAGGATCTCGGCGGCCCCGGCGAGGCGCTCGACTGCCGCAAGCTGGACGTCTCCGACAGCGAGGCCTTCACCGCCCTGGCGGACGACGTCGCGGAGAAGTACGGGCGCATCGACGTGCTGGTCAACAACGCCGGTATCACCCGCGACGGGCTGCTGATGCGGACCGACGACGCCGACTGGGAACTCGTCCTCAAGGTCAACCTCTTCGGCGCCTTCTACGGCACGCGGGCCGTCGCCAGGTACATGGTCCGCCAGCGCAGCGGCTCCATCGTCAACATCTCCAGTTTCTCCGGGCTGGAGGGCAACCGCGGACAGGCGAACTACTCGGCCAGCAAGGCCGGCCTGCTCGGGCTGACCAAGACCACCGCCGTCGAGCTGGCCGGCAAGAAGGTCCGCTGCAATGCCGTTGCGCCGGGGTTCATCCGGACCGAGATGACCGACGCCCTGGGCCAGCAGGTCAAGGACGCCGCCATGTCGCTGATCCCGCTGAAGCAGATGGGCGAGCCGGCGGACGTTGCCAAGGCCGTCGCCTTCCTGGCCTCCGAGGCCGCATGCTACATCACCGGCCAGGTCCTCAGCGTTGACGGAGGCATGCACACGTAGAAGAATTGGCCCCAGCGGCCGGGATGCTATTGCAAGCCGAGGACGGCCAAGCTATAGTACCCCGCCCGTGGAGAAAACCGGCAAGCACACGACCGATCAGGAACCAGTGAGATCTTCAGGGAGGTAGGAAACGTGCCCGAAGAAATCGAAGAAAAGGTCATAGAAATCGTTTCCGAGCAGATGGGCGTTGACAAGACCGAGATCACGCGGGAGACGAGCTTCGTCAACGACCTCAACGCCGACTCGCTCGATACGGTGGAGCTCGTCATGGAGTTCGAGGACGAGTTCGAGATGAGTATCCCCGACGAGGAGGCGGAGAAGATCCAGACCGTTGGTCAGGCCATCGATTACATCCGGGAGCACTCCAGCAAGGCCTGAGGCCTGAGGAACCGTGTTACATGGCCAATCGCCGCGTCGTACTGACGGGCCTGGGAACGGTCAATCCGCTCGGCCGCAGCGTCGAGGAGTTCTGGACGGACCTGCTCGCCTGCAAGAGCGGGATTCGCCCGATCGGGCGGTTCGACACCACGGGCTTCGCGTCCCGGATCGGTGGGGAAGTCCAGGACTGGACGACCATTCCCTGCGACCTGATCGATCCGCGCGAGGCCAAGCGGATGGATCGGTTCGCGCAGTTCGCCGTCGCCGCCGCGATTGAAGCCGTCAACGACAGCGGCCTGGATTTCGCCAAGGAGAGGTCCGGTCGCTGCGGCGTCATCGTGGGGACCGGAATCGGGGGCCTTCAGGAACTGGAAGACCAGCACAAGCGCATGCTGGACAGGGGGCCCGGGCGCGTCAGCCCGTTCACCGTGCCCAAGCTGATGGGCAACGCGGCCAGCGGGCACATCTCCATCGTCTGGCATCTCCAGGGGCCGAACTTCTGTACCGTCACCGCCTGCGCGTCCGGCGCCAACGCCGTCGGCGAGGCCTACCGCACGATTCAGCAGGACGAGGCCGACGTCATCATCACGGGCGGCAGCGAGGCGGCTCTCACGCCGATCGGCCTGGCGAGCTTCTGCGCGCTGAAGGGCCTGTCCACGCGGAACGACGACCCCGCCGGCGCCTCCAGGCCCTTCGACAAGGACCGCGACGGGTTCCTGCTCTCCGAAGGCGCCGGGGTGGTCATCCTCGAGGAGCTTTCCCACGCGCTCGCCCGCGGCGCGGAGATATGCTGCGAGCTCATCGGCTACGGCTCGAGCGCCGACGCGTACCACATCACCGCGCCCGATCCGGAGGGCAACGGCGCCGTACTGGCGATGCAGGACGCCCTGCACGACGGCGGCACGGCCCCGGAACAGGTCGATTACATCAACGCCCACGGCACGAGCACCGTCCTTGGCGACGTGGCGGAAACGCGGGCCATCAAACGGACCTTCGGCCACCATGCCACCAACGGTCTGCTCGTCTCCTCCACAAAGAGCGCCACCGGGCACCTGCTTGGCGCGTCCGGCGGCGTGGAGCTCATCGCCTGTTCCAAGACCATCCAGGACGGCGTCCTGCCCGCCACGCTCAACCTCGACGAGCCCGACGAGGAGTGCAACCTCGACTACGTCCCCAAAACGCCCCGAGAGAAGAAAGTCAACATCGTCCTCAGCAACAGCTTCGGCTTCGGCGGCCACAACGCCTGCCTGCTCGTCCGGCGGTTCGAGGGGTAGCTTCGGAGAGGCAATAGGCAGTAGGCAGTAGGCAGTAGGGGAAGAGAGAAGAGACCCTGGGGGGGGCAGGGGGAGATCAAGTGAGCTGCTCAATCCGCGATCTGGCCCAGGCGAGGGCCTGCCTTCGGTTGCGAACCTGGAGGTTCAACTGCGCGTCGTAGACCTCGCGGAGCATCCGGCCAAGCAGCGGGCCCTCGGGCAGGTGCATCTTCAGGAGGTCCAGGCCGGTGACGAAGGGCTCCGGCAGCGCCTCGCCGCCGGGGATCCCTCTGAGGCGCCGCGCCGCCCACCGCGAGCGGCGGCCGCCGCCCGCCAGCTTCTCCCGCACTCGCCAGAGCACCCACAGCCGGTCGAACTGCTCGTGCCCGGCCAGGCGGCGGAAATCCGCCAGCGGGATCTCCCCGGCGGTTCGCCAGTCGTCGGCGTGGCAGGTGAGCCACTTCAGGGCATCGCCCAGCTCGTTCGACCCGCCCCACCGGCGGATCATCGGGCCGATCCTCGTCGGCTCCAGATCGGCGAACAGCGCTGCAAGCGTCAGCGTCAGGTCCTTTCGTTTCGCCACGGCCGCCACGCATCGCAGCGCCCCCGGCCAGAGAGACTCGGCGGCGAACAGCTCCGGCAGGACGTGGCGGGCGAGCTTCAGTTCCTCCATTCGCCGCAGCGCTTCGACCGCCGACGGCAGAGACAGCATCTTGGACAGCTCGTCGAAGATTCGCTCCCCGCTGATGGCGGCGATGCGATCGGCGTGTTTCCTCGCGGCCGCCGCGGTGGCCGGGGCGATCCGGAAGCCCAGGCGAACGGCAAACCGCGCCGCCCGGAGCATCCGGAGGTAGTCCTCGGCGAACCGTTCGTCCGCCCCGCCGATCGTCCGAACGATCTTCGCGGCCAGGTCCCGCCGCCCGCCGACGTAGTCGATCACCTCGCCGGCCAGCGGATCGTAGAACATCCCGTTTACCGTGAAGTCCCGCCGGAGGGCGTCTTCCTTGGGCGAGGCGAAGGTCACCTGGTCCGGCCGGCGGCCGTCGCTGTACGACAGGTCGCTGCGGAACGTCGCCACCTCGACCTGGCGCCCGCGGCGGATCACCATCGCCACGCCGAACTTCGCCCCGATCAGCAGCACGCGGGGAAACAGCCGCCGGACCTGCTGCGGCGTCGCGTCGGTGGCCACGTCGTAGTCCGTGGACCGTCGCCCCAGGAGCATGTCCCGCACGCATCCGCCGGCAAACAGCGCCTGATGCCCGGCCCGCCGCAGCCGCTGCACCACCCATAGGGCCGTCAATCTCGTCGCCGCCCGGGCCATGGGGGCATTCTACCGGGCGAGACACGGCGTATCCACCTGCCGCAGAATTCGCGGTGCGCTTCAGCGCCGTCGGCAAGCCCCGTCACGCGGGCGCGCCCGGCTGGAGGTGCGCCGGGACCACCTGCCCGCGGGCGCGGCGGTTGGCGACGATGACCTCGAAGACCAGGATCATGATCGTGAAGGCCAGCAGCAGGTCCCACCAGTTCTTCCCCTCGGACTCCTCCGCGGCGGCGGCGTGGACGGCCGCCAGTGTCGGCGCAATGTAGACACGCTGTAGGCCCCGTGCCTTCATGGCCCGCTGAAACGCCTGGGCGCCCATCGCCTCGAGTCGGCATTCGGCCCCGAAGGGGTTGACCGCAAAGACCCCGCTCGGGGCCTGCGAGCCGCTGGCGCGGGTGACCTTCCAGCGATACAGCCCCAACTCCGCGGTGTCGCCGTAGGTCGTCACGTAGCCCTCCGACGTCTTCTTCAGGGGCAGGTTCGCCGTCGGCGGCACGCCGCCGCCCGTGTCGGGAGGCGTGACGTTCACGATCATCTTCTCGCCGTCGGCCGGGCGATCGTAGCCGGACATGTCCGGACGTATCGGCACCTGCGCCCCGGCCAGGTACGTGCCCTCCTGCCACAGTTGGCGCCTGGCCAGCAGGCTCATCCGCGCCGCCATCGGCAGGAACAGGCCGGTGATCGGCAGGTTGGACCACTTCGGCCCGGCCGTGGTCGTGCACAGGACCACGCCCCCGCTGCCGAACCGCTTGAGCTGAAGCAGCGGGTCGCCGTTGGCCAGTTCGATCAGCGTCCGCCCGGGGCGGGCGGAGGGGGCCAGGCGGCAGTACCGCTGGACAAGGACCGTCAGGTAGTCGGCGTGGCTTTCATACAACCCGGCGAAGTACGGGTGGTCGACGGCGACCTTGCTGATCTTGATGGAATCGGCGTCCGGGCCGATCTCGCCGACGAATCCCGCCAGCCGGGCGGGCAGGAGGCCTCCCTCCGTGGGGATCTGCTGCACGAGTGTCTCGTTGTAGTTGTCCGTATCGACGTGCGGGCCCAGGAAGAAGACCGTCGTGCCCCCGCCGGCGGCGAAGGCCTCGATGGCCTTGGCCCCGGCGGCGGTGAACCGGGGGACCTCGCAGAAGAAGGCGATATCCGTCGCTTCCAGGTCGGCGGGGGAGAGCTCCTGGGCCTCGACGATGCGGGGGCGGATCGGCCAGGGCATGGACTGATCTTCGTACGGCGCCAGCGCCAGGTGGAGCATGGTGGACGGCTCCAGCCCGCCGACCGCGTCGCTGGGGCCGCGCACGAGCAGCGCCTTGACCCGCCCGCCGATAGTGAGGCTGAACCGCCGCACGTTGTCCATCGCCAGGTCGTCGGCGTGATCCAGGAAGACCTTGCCCGACACGTCCCCGGGCTTCGTGAAGCGATGCGTAAAGCGCACGGTCGCGCTGGCCCCCTCCTGCCCGGCGGCGCGGAGGCCCTTGCGGATCCGCCGGGCCTGCGGCGCCCCGTCGATCTGGAAGGCCACGTCCAGCGTCTTGTCCGTCGTCGAGGAGTTCACCAGCGTGACGGTGAACTCCAGGACCGAGTCCACCACCCGGCGCCCGGTGATCTGGAGGTCGCTGATCCCGACGTTGGTGACCTCCTCGGCGGTCGTGTCCACCACGAGCAGATGGATGTCCTCGGCGCCGGCCAGGTCCTCCAACGCCGCGATCTCCTCAAAACTGATCCGCTGGAGGTCGCTGAAGAGGTAGATGGCCTTCCTCGGCGAGGTGTCGTCCTGAAGCATCCTGACGGCGGTCCGGAACCGCTGGGGCAGCGGCACGGGCCCGTAGCCGATCCGCGCGCGGGCGATGCCGTCCCGCAGCGCGTCCAGGCCGCCGGAAAGGTCCCGCGAAACGAAGCCGCCGTTGGTGGTCAGCAGGGCGGCCACCGACGGCTTCTCGTCGCCGCTGAGCAGACTCGTCGCGTCGGCCTTGGCCCGCTCGATGCGGCTGCCCTTCGTGCCGCTGACGGCCATCGAATACCCGTTGTCCAGGAGGATCACGGCGGAGTACCTCTGGTCGCCGAGCCAGCCGCCGGTGGCCCGGCTGATCGGCTCGGCCACGCACAGCGCCAGCAGCGCGAACAGCGCGGCCCGCAACAGCAGAAGCAGCCAGTGCTGCAGGCGCCTGCGGCGGGCGGTCTTCTCCATGCTCATCCGCAGGAATCGCAGCGTCGGGAACATCATGTCCTGGGCGCGGACGCTGCTGAGCAGATGGAGGATGAACGGGATCCCCGCGGCCAGCAGGCCGATCAGCAGCAGAGGCGTGGCAAAGCTCAGCGCCAGCATCGTTCCCTTGGCTCTCAGCCGTCAGCTCTCAGCCATCGGCCTTGTGGCTCCCGGCCGAAGGCAAGCGGAAAGCCGATCGCTGAGAGCTTCTTTCATCCGTACATCGCCTTGCGGCGGGCCAGGTAGTTCAATAGCATCCGGTCGTACGGCTCGTCGGTCGCGGTCAGGACGTACTCGATGTTTCGCTGGCCGCACTCGCGGCGGTAGTTGTCTATGAAGGCGTTGATCTCCTCGATGTACCCGTCCCGAACGTAGCGCGGATCGACCTGGAGACGCTCGTCCGTCTCCATGTCCAGGAAGGAGAGGATTTTCCTGAAGGGGAACTCCAGCTCCGCGGGGTCCATCAGGTGAAACACGATGATCTGGTGTCTCTTGTAGACGAAGTGCTGGAGGGCCTTCATGATCTCTGCCGGGTCGTCGTACAGGTCGGAGATGACGATCACCAACCCGCGCTTGGCGATCATGTTGGCCAGCTCGTGGAAGGTCGGGGCGATGTTCGTGCCCTTGCCCGGCGTGGTGGATTCCAGCTTCTTGAAGACGCGGTCCAGGTGCGACGGCGTCGAGTGCGGCGGGAGATGGAAGCGAATCTTCTCGTCGAAGGCGATCACCCCCACCATGTCCTGCTGGCGGCACATCAGGTAGCTCAGGCACGCCGCCATGAAGCACCCGTAGACGAACTTCGTGACCTGCGACTCGTACCGGTAGGCCATCGAGTTGCTCACGTCCAGCAGGATGTACGCCCGCAGGTTGGTCTCCTGCTCGTACTGCTTGATGAAGTAGCGGTCGGTCCGGCCCCAGGCGACCCAGTCCAGGTGCCGCAGGTCGTCGCCCGGCGTGTACTCGCGGTGCTCGGCGAACTCCACCGAGAAGCCCTTGTGCGGGCTGCGGTGCAGGCCGGAGATGAACCCCTCCACGGCCTGGCGGGCCAGGAGGTTGAGGTTCTTGAGCTTCGCCAGGCGGTCGGGCTCGAAGTATAGATACGCAGGTTCGGCCATCTACTTCGCTGCCTCCAATTCCAGCAGGGCCAGGATCATCTCACCATACCGTTTCCGCCGCCGGACGACCAGGCGGCCCGCGACTTCGGGCGGCTCGATCTCGCGGGGCAGCCGCAGCGCCACCACGCCGCCGTCGGCCAGGTGCTCGGCCAGCGGCATGAAGATTCTACTCGCCGCAGCCGACGCAGGCCATCTTCTTGCCGCCGCATAGGGCGGATCGACGAACGCCACGTCCACCGGCGCGCCGACCTCGCCCAGCCGCCGGGCGAGGCCCTTCGTCAGATCGCCGGGCCAGACGCTGCACACCTCCGCCGCGCCGGCTGCCTCGATGTTCCGCCGCAGCCGGGCCAGCACCCGCCGGTCGCGCTCGGCGAACGCACAGCTCCGCGCGCCGCGCGAGAGGGCCTCCAGGCCCAGCGAACCCGTCCCGCAGTAGAGGTCCACCACGACCGCATCCACCACGCGCCCGCCCAGCATGTCAAACAGCGATTTCTTCACCCGGCCGGTCACCGGCCGCGTCGAACTGCCCGGAGGCGGCGGCAGGAGCTTGCGTCCCTTGTACTTGCCCGAGAGAATCCGCATCGCCGCCGGCTCCGCCTCGATAGACTATGAAACCTTCCACACAAAGCGCAGTTTCGTTCCCGCCGGGCCCGCGAGTCCGCAAACCCGCGCGAGGGATCGTACCCGATCCGGCCCCGCCGTCACAGGGCCGCGGAGAGACGAACCTTGAATCCGCCGCCAGTTGCCGACATTCTGGTATGGGATTACGGCCCAAGGAGAAACCATGACAGGAAACCCAAGGTCGCTGTGGGGATGGCCCTTCTGGGCCGTCTGCCTCGCCGGCCCCGTTGCGGCGGCCGGAACCGTGCTGGTTGAGGCCGAGGGGTTCGACGACACCGGCGGGTGGGTGATCGACCAGCAGTTCATGGACCAGATGGGCTCGCCGTTCCTGCTCGCACACGGTCTGGGCGTGCCGGTCAAGGACGCGACGGCGACGGTGGCGTTCCCGGCCGCGGGCGAGTACCGCGTGTGGGTGCGGACGCGGGACTGGGTCCCCCGGCGCAAGGGCGGCGAGGCGCCCGGGCGGTTTCGCGTGTCGATCGACGGCGAGCCGCTCAAGACGGTCTTCGGCACGAAGGGGGCCGAATGGCACTGGCACGAGGCGCCGGCGGTGTCGATCTCGAAGGCCAACGCGACGGTCGCCCTTAACGACCTGACCGGCTTCGAGGGGCGATGCGATGCGATCGTGTTCTCCAGCGATGCGGGCTTTGCGCCGCCGAACGGCCTCAAGGCGCTGGCGGACTTCCGCAGGAAGATGCTGGGCCTGCCTCACGAGCCGCAAGAGGCCGGCCGGTTCGACCTGGTGGTGGTCGGCGGGGGCAACGCGGGCGTTTGCGCGGCCGTCGCGGCGGCCCGGCTGGGCGTGAAGGTCGCGGTCATCCAGAACCGCCCGGTCCTGGGGGGCAACAACTCATCCGAGGTCCGCGTGTGGCGCGGCGGCGGGACCAACCTGGAGCCCTACCCGCGGATCGGCGACGTCGATCGGGAGCTCGGCCCGCGGGCCAAGGGCTCGCCCGGCCGGGCGGAAGAGTTCGGCGACGACCGCAAGTTAAAGGTCGTCCGGGCCGAGAAGAACATCTCGCTGTTCCTGAACTGCCACGCCTTCCGCGTGGCCACGAAGGACAGGCAAATCGTCTCCGTGGACGCCAGGCACATCGCCAACAGCCGGGAGCTTCGCTTCTTCGGCAGGTGGTTCGCCGACTGCACGGGGGACGGCACCATAGGTTTCCTCGCCGGGGCGGACTGGGAGATGACGAGGAAGGGCCACATGGGGCGCTCGAACATGTGGCGGATCGTCAAGACGCCCAGGCCGCAGCCGTTCCCGCGATGCCCGTGGGCCCACGACATGTCCGACAAGAAGATCCCCTCCAAGCTGGGCGTGTGGTTCTGGGAGAGCGGCTTCGACTACGACCCGTTCGAAAAGGGCGAGCACATCCGCGACAACAACTTCCGCGGCATGTACGGCGCGTGGGACGCGCTGAAGAACGTGCACAAGAAGTACCCCAACCACAAGCTCCAATGGGCCGCGTTCATCGCCGGCAAGCGGGAGAGCCGCCGCCTGCTCGGCGACGTCATCCTCACCAAGAAGCACGTCCTGGGCGGCAAGGAGTTCCCCGACGCGGCCGTGCCGAGCACCTGGAGCATCGACCTGCACCTGCCGACCAAGCCCTTCAGCGACCACTTCGGAGACGACGCGTTCATCTCCCGAGCCCATTACACCGCCTTCAAGAAGCCCTACTGGGTTCCCTACCGCTGCCTGTACTCCCGCAGCGTGGCGAACCTCTTCATGGCCGGGCGGTGCATCTCGGTCACGCACGAGGCGCTGGGCACCGTTCGCGTGATGCGGACGACGGGCATGATGGGCGAGATCGTCGGAATGGCCGCTTCGGTGTGCAAGGACTACAGCACCGACCCGCGCGGCGTCTATGCCGATCATCTTGCCCAGCTCCGGGCGATCATGAAGAAGGGCGTCGGCAAGCTGCCGCCGGTGGTCTCGTCGGTCGGCGGGCGATCCGGCCGGCCGCCCAAACTCGCGCCTCCGGATTGGCTCAAGACGGCCGGGGCGAACCTGGCCCGCACCGCCAAGGTGAGCGCCTCCAGCGAATACGAAGGCGGGCGGTACCCGGCGAAGAACCTCAACGACGGGAAGATCGACCTCGCGAGCAACGCCGGCCGCTGGGTCAGCCTGAGGACCATGCCGCAGCAGGTGACCCTCTCCTGGGATGCGCCGCGGACCATCAGCGCCGCCCGGATCGTCACCGGCTACCGGCAAGGCGGCACGGTGGGCGACACGATCGGCGACTTCGTCTTCCAGGTCCCCGACGCCGATGCCTGGCAGGACGTCGGCGGCGCGAAGGTCACGGGCAACACGCTGGTGGACTGGCACGCGAAGTTCCCGGCGATCAGGACGAATCGCCTGCGCCTGCTCATCACCGCCAGCCACGGCGACACCGCCCGCATCTGGGAGATCGAGCTGTACAACGCGGCGGCCAGGCCCGCCCGCTGAACGTAGGCGCCCCCTCCGGCACTGACCCGTTTGCCCCATTCCCCAAAGCAGCGTGGGACCTTCGCTCCTCGGCCGCAGCCAAAGTATCCCGAGCACGCTGTCGCCGTCAGGAACGCGCCGGCACATAACCAACGCCCAGTCTTTGCGAGGCTTGGCTGCTTCCTCCCTCTTTGTTTGCCAAGGGAGGGAAGCGGCTATCGGCCACAAGAGCTCCGCGACGGCCCCCGCAGGCCGGCGACCGTCGTTCCGCTATGGCCACGGTCAAGCGCCGGATGAAAGAGAACTGGATAAAGATGGGCCTGGTTCAGAAACGATAGTTCCCACGTAACAGTGCATGCGAGTCTCGGGAACCCACGAGTCTACAGACGAGGCCCGGCGGGCCGAAAGGATTTGGCCGTGGGCGTCAGCCCACGGAAGGCGGTCCCCCCAACACAGAGCCCCGGA
>CAYRVX010000084.1:0-30446 GCA_964427875.1 uncultured Planctomycetaceae bacterium | reverse complement strand
GAGGTGGAACAGAAAGATGGCCTCACGTGGATTGGGGGCAGGTCTTGATTCGTGGCCAGTGGGCGCTCCTGCCGGACAACACAGATGCGTCCTTCAGATCGCCTTCTTCGCGGGCGATGATAAAGGGCAAAACCGCAAAGGGCTACCGCCGTGCGCCCCCCTGCGGTGAGCGGCGGTGAGCGGCGCTGAGCCGTCGCCGTTGAAGCACGGCCAGCCCACCCAACGCCAACAACGCGACCGTTGCGGGTTCGGGAACCTCGGCAACACGAAACCCGTAGTACGTGATCTCGAGCGTCGGTTCGACGTAGTCGCGACCGGCGGCGTGGAGGACGAAGTCGTGGAAGCGGAACATGCCGCCACGAACGCCGCGACGCAAGTCGGAAGAGAAGATCGCCTCGTTCCACTCCGCCACATTCCCGCCCTGGTCAAACGTACCGCAAGCGCTGTCTGAGGGTCTCACGTCGTAGGCCCCAACCTCCGTGGTGTAGTACGTGGGGTCCACATAGCCGCCGTCGTAGTAATTCGCGGAACCGTTGACGAGATCCGTTCCGGCCGGTGGCTCGGCGGTCGGAGCGGTGTCGCTTTGGGTGGGATAGTCCCAGTAGCCGGCGCTGGTCCCCCCGCCCTTGTAGTACGCCGCCTTGTACCACTCGTCCTCGCTGGGGATCACGTACAGCGCATCGCCGTTTCGCGTCACAGCCGTCAGGTCCTCACGGGACGTAGCGCCATTGAGCGTGTACGACCCGTCCTCGGTCGTGGTCGCGTCCTGGGCGCCGGTCGGCTGACCGTTGGTCAGCCAGTTGCAGAACCGTGCCGCGTCGCCCCACGAAACGTAATTCACCGGGCGGCTGCCGCGATCTGCTCGCGCCGAATACTCCCAAGGCTCGGCGTCGGTTCCCGAGCCGCTGCGCGAGATCCCCCCGATGTCGTTCCACCCACCCATATTCGAGTTGTACACCCCATACGGATCGCCTGCCGTCGCGACGGCGTTGAGGAACTCGGCGTACTGGGCGTTTGTCACCTCGTACTTCCCGATGCGGTAAACGTAGTCCACGGCCCCGCAGATGCGATCCAGACCGAAACCGCCTGCGCCACTACCGGACAGTTCCCCCGCGTTTCCGGGGTCTCCCACGGTGACATACTCCATGTTCACGTCGGCCACCGCCATCGAACGCAAGGCCACAGCCAGCCCGGCCACCGTCAAGATTGCTGCACAGGTCCTGCTCATCTCCTCTGCCGCCTTCCGCTGTCGCCGCTGAAGTCGTCGCGCTGCTGGCCGTCCGGGTGGCCAGCAGCTTCAGTGGCTCACCTGTCACCGCGCAGACATGTTGCTCACCTTCCGGGAGCTCCACGGTCTGATGGCGACGAATCGAAACTCTCGACCCGAGGCAGGAACGAGTCAGCGAGATCGCCCATGCCGTGATTTTCGATTCGGCGGGCCCACAGCAAACACACCACCGCCCCTCCACAAAGCGGGTCGGAACATCCCCTATTATACCGCCCGCCTCGATCTGCGCCTAGCCGGTTCTGAAGCTGTCAAACCACTCCTGCCCCGCCAATGGCGGGCGGCTCCAGCCCGCTCGCCCTTTCCGCGCTGGGGCCCGAGCCCGATCGACCCTCTCTTTCGCACCCGCTACCGGAACGTGTTCCCGCCGGCCTTGATCGCCTGCTCCAGCGCGCCGATCCGCCGGAAGCGGCTCTTCGTCGGGACGGGCGGGGGGGCCTTGGCGAGCGTGAAGGTGTTCTTCTCGATCCGGACAGTTTGCGTGACCGGCCGGCCCGACGAGGCGAACAGGTGATTGGTGACGAAGCGGTTGCCGTGGATGTAGGCGCTGTACTTGCCCGCCGGGGCCGGGCCGCGCGTCATGCCCACGAAGTGGATCGCCGAGGCCCACTGCCCCCAGCGCCCGTACCCGCCGATCCGCTCCGTGCGGTAGTGCGTCAACGCCACGATGTCGTTGTCGTAGACCTCGTTCATGGCGGCCGGGGCGTAGCAGGCCACGTTCAGCGGCGTCGCGGGGACGTACTGCACGTCGCCGTCCGGCAGCGGCTGGCGGATGCGGACGAAGTTGCCGTGCACCTTCGCGGCGGTGACCTTCGAGCCCTCCAGCTTGATGCCGTGCAGCTCGACGGAGATCTTCTTGAACGGCCGGCTCCTGGCGGGCATGTCGTCGAGCGTGGCGTGGCCGCGGATGTCGAGGCGGTTGTCGTGGACGTTCAGGTCCGGGCGCGTCAGGTGCATCCCGCGGCCGGTGGAGGTGATCCGGTTGCCGTAGGCCTCGATGCCCGGCGCGTGCAGGCTGATCGCGTATCCGTTGACGTACATCGCGTGGTGGCGGACGTCGTTGCGGTAGACCTTCGAGCCGGCGGTCTCGCCGTTGACCGAGATGCCGCGGTGACAGCCGCCGGTGAGGATGTTGTCGTGCACCAGGCACGGGCGGCCCTGGCCCTTGCCGAGGTCCACGCGGATGAGACCGTTGCCGGGGTAGTGGCGGCTCTCGATCTCGGTGACGCGGCTGGTCAGCAGGTTGTGGTGCACCTTGGCTCCCGACGAGCGGCCGAGGAACTTGATCGGGTAGCCGTTGGGGCGGTGGACCGTCACCGTCATCGCGGATATCTCGCGCGGGAAGGCCTTCCAGCGCGACTCGACGGCGGCGGAGTAGTCGGCCGACTCGTCGCCCTGGACGACACGCCCGTTGCGGACCGTCACGGGGCCCTCGGCGCGGACCTGGATGCCCGCCGCCTGCTTGCCCTTGGCCATGCCGAAGCGGACGGTGTGGCCGTCCAGCTCCAGAACGACGTCGGCCGCGGTAATTGTGATCGCGCTGCCGCCCGCCGCGATGTCCTTCGTGAGGATGTACCGGCCGGGCTTGTCGATCACGTACGGCGGGCCGGTGAGCTTGCCCGGCAGCGGCGTCCAGCCTTCGGCCGCCGGCGTGGTGAACGTCGCCGCCGGGCCGAGGACCGCCCTGCCCTTTCGCACCAGCACCGGCCGGTAGTGAACCTTCGAGCCCGGCTTCAGTCCGCCCAGCCGATGGAAGTGCGCCCATCGCGGCTCGCTCGTGGTCGGTGTCTTTCGGCCGTACTTGCCCGTCGGCCCGTACTCGACGTAGCCGGTGGCCTCATCGGCGAGGTCCTTCATCCGCCAGCACACCACGGCCGAGTGCGGCCCCGCGTGCGTCCAGATGCCCTGAAACTCCCCGGCGGCCCTCGGCGCGGCGGCGCCAGCCGGCACGCACGTCCACGCCGCAACGACCGACCCCACCCAGGCGTTGCGGAGTGTTCTCGAAACCCAGGGGCTCTTCGTTGACAATTGATCCATCCCGGCGGCCTCCAAACGGGTCTTAGACGTTTGATATACTTTAGCGAGAGCCTATGCCTCTCCGGAAAGGAGTTCCAGATGCAGATCTCAAGGCGCGGTCTTCTCGGCACGGGCGCAGGCGTGGCCGCCTGCGGCGTCCTGGGGACGGTACACGACAAGCTCCCCGGCGCAGAGGCCGCAGGGACCGACTACAGTGACACCGTCTACAAAGTCTACCCCGTCGGCCGGGTCCGCAACAAGAAGGGCCGGCCCGTTCAGCTTGAGATCTACGACAAGTACATCCCCGCCCTCCACAGGCTGGAACACTGCTCCCAAGTCATAGTCCTCTGGTGGTTTCACAAGAACGACACGCCAGCGAAGCGGGGCATCATGAAGGTCCACCCGCAGGGCAACAGGAGCAACCCGCTTACGGGCGTCTTCGCCACGCACTCGCCGGTCCGGCCGAACCTCATCGCCATCACCACCTGCAAGGTCCTCTCCGTCGAGGGCGGCATCGTGACCATCGACAAGATCGACGCCTTCGACGACACGCCTATCCTCGACCTCAAGTCCGCCGGGTCGAGGAGGAAGCCGAAGGAAAAGGGCAAGTGACAACAGCGGGATCAAGTACGCCCCGGCTTCCTGACGAAGGCCAGGAAGTGGGCGGCCGTGGGCAGGAATCCGTAGACCAGCGACACGCCCAGGATAATGGCGGCCGGGACATGGCGGCTCCAGAAGAACCGCCCGGTCAGCAGCAGAACGATCAGGAGCGGCAGGCCGTAGATCACCCGCCGGTGGGCCGCCAGCGCGCGCCCGAGGTGGCGGTAGTGCGTGTCGAACGACACCATCTGGACGCACGCAACGCCGACCATCAGCCCCACGAGCACGGGATAGTGCCCCAAGAGGATCAGCGAGCATAGGACCACCAGGGCCCCCACCGTGCTCGGCACGCCGGCGAAGTAGTCCGGGTCGCTGGTGGCCTTGCTGAGCGTGAAGTACACCAGCCGCCCCAGCGTGAAGACGGTGAACGCGATGCCCGCGACCCAGCCTTCCACGCCGCCGAGCGCGAAGTACAACGCCACGCCGGGGGCGATGCCATAGTTGATCGCGTCGGCGACGTCGTCGGAGTAGACGCCCCACCGCGTTGAGCCGAACCGCCTGGCCGCGGCGCCGTCGAAGCCGTCGAACGCCGCACCCAGCAGCAGGAACAGCAGGCTGACGTCCACGCGCCCCCGCGCGGCGAAGACCATGCTGAAGACCCCGCACAGCGCGTTGGCTCCCGAGAGCGCGTCGGCGATGAACCGCTTCCGGAGGATGCGAAGGTTGTACAGCGCCACCAGGCCGGAGAACGCCATGTTCACGTACAGCAGGTACACCACCATGTGCGGCGTGACGACCCGCGGCGCCCAGCCCTGGCTGACGATCAGCAGCGCCAGCAGGGCGGAGTAGCTCATGGCCACGCGGACGCGGTTCTCCGTGCTGCCCAGGCCCGCGACGTAAAGCACGAGCAGCAGCAGGTCCAGGGCCACCTTCGTCACCAGCAGCGTGGCGGGCAGGACGTCGAGGCAGAAGTACGCCACGGCCAGGAGGATCGGGTAGTCGGTGGCGCGGTCGAAGAATCGCCCGAAGGCCGTCGCCTTGCCCCGGTGACGCGCCACGAGCCCGTCGAGGTAGTCCAGCAGCCCGAACGCCAGGAACAGCCCCGCCACCAGGTACGGGCTGCTGGGCAGCGTGTCCGCCTGCTTCAGCGTCAGCACGAGCGGGGCCACCACGAGCAGCTTGCCGGCCGACAGGACATTCGGGTGCACCGGCACGAACGCGGCGATTCGCTTCTCGACCGCCTCCGCCCAGGCGGGCCTTGGCAGCAGCCGCCGCTCGAACGCCCGCCCGGCGCCATCCGGCATTTGGTCGTTCTCAGCCGACATCGGCCTCACCGCCCCGGAATCACCGACTCGCACGAATCAAGACCTGCCGGCGGCCTGGCGTTTCAGAGGCTCCCGGCCTTGCGCGCAGGCGGGGCGGCGGCGCGCTTTTTCGCTCGCGGCTTGCGCGGGCGCGGCACGTACGGCCCGCCGTAGGCGTCGCGCAGCTCGTCGCAGCGCTTCCGCATCCGCTTGAGCACGGCCGCGCAGGCCGGGTCGGCGACGAAGTTCCTGAGCTGGTCCGGGTCCGTCTTGAGGTCGTGGAGGAACTCGTACACCGGCTCCTGCTCGAAGTAGCGGGCGTAGACGTACCGCATGCCGCGGACGCCCTCCCACTTGGGGATGGCCCGGTTGTTCATCAGGTGCTCGCAGAAGAAGTCTTCGCGCCAGTTCGGCACGGCGCGGCCGGCCAGGAAGCCGAGCAGGCTCCGCCCGCGATAGTGCTTGGGAACGGGTACGCCGGCGAGGTCGAGCATCGTCGCGGGCAGGTCGATGTTCAGGGCCATGGCGTCGGTCACCGCGGCCCGCTTCGGCTTGGCGCGGCGCGGGTCGTAGACGATCAGCGGCACGCGCAGCGACTCCTCGTAGTGCGACCACTTGCCCGCGAAGCCGCGCTGGCCCATGTAGTAGCCGTTGTCGCCCGTGTAGATCACGACGGTGTTGTCGGCCAGGTGCCGCTCCTTCAGCTCCGCCAGCACCCGCCCGACCACGCGGTCCACGCCGCTGATCATGCGGAAGTACGCGCGGATGTTCGTCTGGTACTTCTCCGGCGTGTCCCATCGCCAGAAGAAGCGCTGGCGGTTCATGCCCTTCCTGAGGAAGTCCGGCTGGCTCTCGAAGACCTTGGGCTCCGACAGCCGCGGCGCCGGGACGGTGACGTCCTCGTACATCCCGTCGACGGCCTTGGGCCAGGGGTAGTGGCCGATGCCCGGCCGCTTGTCGCCGTCCTCGGCGTGCACGGCGTTGAAGCTCACCGACAGGCAGAACGGCTTGCCCCGCGGCGCCGCCCGGATGAACTCGATGGCCCGGTCGCCGGCCAGCTCGGTCTCGTGGCGCTTCGAGCCGTCGGGCTGCTTCTTGAAGTACGGGCCGCGCCCGTGCGGCTTGAAGAAGTCGAACATCTCCTCCTTCATCCCGCGCGCCACGGCGACGCCGAACTTGCCGATCAGGCCCGTGTGGTAGCCCGCCTTCCGCAGCAGCGCGGGGTAGCTCGCGGCCGCGTGCTCCCGGCTGATCGGCGGCGTGCCGAACGTGAACCCGTGCGTCCGCTCGTGCAGGCCCGTGAGAATCGACGCCCGGCTGGCGGCGCAGATGCTCGTCGTCACGAACATGTTGGTGAACCGCACCCCGCCGGCCGCCAGGCCGTCAACCACCGGCGTCTTGAGGATCGGATGCCCCGCGCAGCCCAGCGTGTCGTTGCGCTGGTCGTCCACCAGGAAGAACAGGATGTTCGGCCGCTCCTCCCCGCCTGTCCCGGCCCGCGCCCAGCGAGGCAGCGCGAGTCCCGCCGCCCCGGCCCCCACCGCTCTGAGGAAATTCCTTCTCGATATCATCCGCCGATCTCCACGTTCCATCGGTCCCGCGCCCTTCCGCTGCGCCAACCTAAGCCAGCAAGCCCCGACGTGCAACACCCATCTCGCGGGCCTTGGCGGCGAAGGTGCGGTCGGCTGGCGGTGGCGGGCGCGATTCCGGCATCACCGTCGGGCTTGCCCCGGCGGGATGATGAGTGGCATCCAGCAGGGATTGCCGGTCATCCACGCCTCCGTCGGGCCTGGCCCGGCGGGGCGACGACTGGCCCGCGAGAGTTCCCTGGAACATGCGTAATGCCCGAGCGTCTCAGGAAGCACAACCTCTGCAAGGGAACGAGCCATGCGGTATGTGCCTGTGTTGATGGCAGTACTTGTGAGCGCGTCGCTTATGTCGTGCGATCAGACGGGCGGCCCGGAAGCCCCCGGCTCGACATGGCAGGTTCCTACGCGGCCGACGGTGGCCGCCACTGCGCCTTCCCAGAGCGGCCTGGCAGAGGCGATCGAGGATTGGGTCCGGTTGCTTGAAGCCGGCAATCCGGCCGCGGCCTCCAAGCGCTGGGCGAGCGATCAGGAGGCTGCCGGGCAATTGACGCGTTGGTGGGGCACCTTGAGGCAGTGCCACCAGCGGTACGACTACAGGCGATGGGCCCGCCAGGCCGAACGGCTTGCCGATGCGAAGGCCTTCAAGGTTGGCGGGCATGATTACGGGCACATGCACATCGACTGGGAGAGGACCGCCCGGGGGTGGCGAATCGTCCGCGTCTGGCCATGCCGCTGAATCGCGCCTCAGCAGACACCTGCAAACGCAAGACACCCAGCGATTGCTCCATCCCCGACAGGCGCCCGTCCCCGATCTCAAGTCCCACTAATCACTAATCAAGGTCTGACCCCAACCACTGGCCGAACGTGCACACGTGCCGGGTCTTCTTCAACAGGCTGACGGCGGCCGATCTCGGCTTTCGTCTTGTCATCGTCTGGAGATGCCCTGTGCCTACCGTAGGGATCGGCCGATCCGAGGCCGCGGGATTAGGAAGCGTCAGGAAACAAGTTCAGCAATTGGAGCTCTGAATGACGAATGAAAAATGCCGAATGCCGAATGAAAGGAGGCCGATTCGCTCGGAGAACGCAGCTATTGCCGGCGTTCGTCACCTGCCTGCCGGCAGGCAGGTTCGTCATTTGGCATTCGTCATTGGACATCTGCTTAGTTTATTCGTTGACGGTTACTTAGTTTCCCGACCTCGGGACTCTTCGCGTCGCTGCGGAGATGGCGTGAGCGGTGAGCGTTCCGTCCCCCGCGAGGACCGCCCGGGCAAAATCCTCCGGCCCGAGATCGACCGGCTCGGTGACCAGTTCCGGCACGTTGTAGGTCTTGAGGAACGACTCGTAGAAGTCGCCCTCTTCTTGCGGCAGGACGAACGGTTTGTGCGCCTTGCCGGCGGCGTCGAAGTAACTGAAGTACGGCTTGGCGAAGACGCCGTCGCGCCGCTTGCTGGAGAAGACGAACCACCGTCCGTTGCTCGACCAGCAGTGCCACGACTCGCACCGATCACTGTTCACCGGGGTCGGGAGCCTCTCGTAGCTGTCCGTCCACAAGTCCATCAGGTACAGATCGCTGTTGGGTTGATATACGGGGAAGCTGCCGTACTCGGCCATGGAGAGCATCAGGAACCGTCCGTCGGGCGAGACGCGCGGCTCGGTGATGCTCAGGCCCGTTTCCCGCGCCGACAGGACGGTCTGCGGCTGGCCCCACGTGCCGGCCTTGCTGTCGTAGGCGATTCGCATCAGGTCGTATTTGGTCTGCCGGTATTGCTCGATGGGCGTCTTTGGCGCGCTGCAGAAGTAAAGCCACTTGCCGTCCGGCGACCAAGTGGGGAATGTCTCCAGCCGCTCGGGACGGGTGATGTGGCGGGAGGATTTCACGGCCTTGTCGGGAATCACGTAACAGCCCAGGTCGCTGGCGTAGTCGAACACATCGCGGGTCTCGCCGACCGCGTGCATGAACTGCTTGAGCTTGTTGACGGAGAACGTCAGGAACTTCCCACTGGGATGCCAGCAGCTATATGACGCGGGGGAACGGTTGTACTTCGTGCGGGTATCCACTTTCGTGACACGCCCGCCTGTGCCCAGCAGCATCGCAACCCCACCGGGGCCCCGAATGTGCACAAGCATGCTGTGCGCAAGGTGATTCAGAAACGTGTGGCAATTCACGCATCCATCAGCGAACAGCCGGCCGTCCACGATGGGCGACTCGTCATACGTCGCCAGGTTGCGCTGGTAGATCCCCGTGGTGGTGTACAGGTTGTAAAGCGGCCGGATCAGCCGGTAGACCAGGTGCCCGTCGATCTCCTCCTTGGCGACGGTCTGCCGGATCGGCTCGAAGCGGTGCCACCGGCCGCTGTCGGCCTGGACGTAGACGTCGAGGCGGATCGCCCGCCCGCGATTGGCCTCAAGCAGCCTTCGCCACCGTTTCGGAGGGATCACGATGCCGGGAGAATCGCAGTGAATGTCGATCGCCTTGTCCCCGCGGCCGGCGATCCGAACGTAATATCTCCGCCCGGGCTCCAGGACCGTGAAGTTCAGCGGCGCGATGTTGGGTGGGATTACCACGTCGGCATAGTCGGGGCGAATCCTGGCGGAGCGCCCAGCGGGGTGCGCGCCGGTCACCGGTCGCGGGCGGTCCCAGATCGCGTGAAACACCATGCACGCCAGCAGCGCCGCTACTGCCCCCAGCGGGATCAGTTCGTCGCGTCGCGCCATCCCTTGCGTCCCTTGGTCATTCCAAAAAAGTAGTAGAAGTAGTAACTGTCGGCGTAGACGTTTTCCAACGCTTCCTCTGCCCTCTTGCGGTCGATTGCCAAGCGTATCTTCAGTTCGAGGAACTCCTCGAGCCGCCGCTGTGCGCCTGGGCGCAGGCGCAGCCCGTGAAGGGGTATCGGGCGGACCTGCTTCCTCGCGCGAAGGAGGTACCCGTACAGCGCGATCGCCTCCTCGTAATGACGGGGGATCTCGGTCTCGCCGAAGTGCCTCAGATGGCCAATGTTCCAAGCGACTTTGTCCGGCCGGCCGTGCAGCAGATAGTGAGCCATCAGGTACTCAAAGGCCATGCGGTTGCGGGGATTCTGATGAAGCAGGTGCAGCAGCAGTTGTTCGGTGGTCGACCAGGGGCGGCTGTCCGTTGTGGGCATAAGAGGGCGGATTACGGCGATCTCCTTCAGCGTCGCCAAGCGAGGGTCTTGCCGAAGTAACCGGCGATATCGCCGTGCCTCTTTCGCGTGCAGAGGGCTCTTTTCCAGTGCGGCCAGATACGTCCGGGCCGCCACCGGCTGGCCTTTGAGAACGTAGACCATGAACAGTCTCTTCAGCAGATGAGGCCGGTTGCCAATGAACTCCAACGCCTCGTAGGCCATGTGCTCGGCTTCGTTGATGTGCCCCAGCTCAAACAGCAAATCGCTCGTCTTCATGCAGATCCGACCGTTCTCTGGGATGTAGCCCGTGCCCAGGAAAAGCGTCAGTCCCGGCATGCCGGAATGGTGGGGGTAGGCGAACATATCATGAGGCAGGCGCCCGGTATGGAACAGGGCGCGGTCCGTATTGCAGACCACATCCGGATCGACGTGCTTCAGTGGCAGGCGACGGACCTCACGCAGGAGAGCCTGCCAGTCTTCCTGTCGCGCCAGGTAGTCGATCCGCAGCACGCTGCGTTTTCCCGCGTCCAGCGAGGCCCACGCCGACGCGCCGCAGAGGGCCGGCAATGCCAACGTGCCGAGGGCCCATCCCAGACGGCCCCGCCTCCTGGAGGCGGCCGCAGATCCCCGCGTCTGGGGCGAAGAAGGCCCTGCGGACGAGGTACGACAGTTCCCGTCGCGTGCCCCCTGTCCCCCCCGTCGCGGGCAAATTCGCCGCCAACCGGCACGCGCCAACAGCACGATCGGCTCGCGGAACGCCAGAGCTATGGTGGCAATGGGAAAGATCGCGTACAGGCCGATCGACGCGACGGGCACGCCGATCTCGTAGCCAAAGGACAGAGGCTGAGAGTAGGCCCCGCCAACGTCGAGGAGAAGCACGCACCTCGCCGCGGCGTACGGCACGCCCGCCGACACGGCCGTGCCGACCGATCCGACAATCCACCGCCTGGCCACCAGCAGCTCATACAGCCCGCAAAGCAGAGCGAACAGCAGCATGGCCGCCCCGGCCACGTAGTACACCGCCACCGACAGCAGCAGAAAAACCGCCACGCGGACCCACGATCTGTGCAGCGGCAGACGCACGAAGCCCGCCGACGACGCCAGGGCCACCGCCGCCGCAAGGCTTACGTGCAGTGGGTAATCGTACGAAGTGTGCAGCGACACGAGCGGCGCCGCGGCCAGCAGCGAGACCCACCAGGCGCTTCGCGGAGTCACGGCCGACAGAAACGCCCCTCCCGCCAGGCAAGCCGCCAGGATCGTCGCCGTAATCACCATCGCCCCGGCCCACGGCCAGAAGTACAACTGGCCCAACAGGGCCGAGACATACCCAATGAGCCCAGCCGGACGGCTGAGAAACTCCCCGAAGAAGCCCACCTCCGCCTGAAAGATCTGGCACTGAAAATGATGGATCAGCAGGGGATCCACGACGAGCCAGACGTACGTATAAAGGGGAACGAACACCGCCATCAGCCGGAGTGCCACCGACGCCGGCTGCCCGGAGTATGTCTGCTTGTAGCCACACATGGACTTGACAGGATGTAATCCCTCGCGAAGCTGCCGGGATCCAGCCGGCCCGAACAGACCCGGATGTGAATCAGCCGTCCCCGACGACTCTCGCCATCGGCAAGGGACTCATCAATGTGAGTATAGAATATGCACGGCGTTTTTTGTAGTCCTTTTGCGGCCCCGGCGTCTGTGACCTGTATTCTCGAGAGGTATTGTCAATAGCTGTGGATGACGGATGCGCGTTCACGCGGCACGCTCCTTGACGCCGTCCACGAATCGAACGCCGCGAATCACCTCCGGCAGCAACGCGCTGCCGTTCAATCGCCGCCATCGTTTCTCGGCCGCCCGGGCGAGCTTGAACACCATCGTCAGGCACGCCACCCGGCTGCCCGAGCCCTTCGTCCGCCGATGCCGAAGCCGGACCGTCGCGAACGTGCTCTCGATCGGGTTCGTCGTCCGCAGGTGGATCCACTGCTCGGCTGGGAAGTCGTAGAACGCCAGCAGCACGTCACGATCCTTCGCCAAGCACGCAACCGCCTTGGGGTACTTCGCCTCGAACGTCGTCACGAACAGGTCGAACGCCTCCTCGGCATCCGCCTTCGTCTCCGCCTGCCAGATCTCGTGCAGCATCCCCTTCGCTCGCGGCTGGACGCTCTTGGGCAGCTTGTTCAGCACGTTGGCCGTCTTGTGCACCCAGCACCGCTGCTCCCGCGTCGTCGCCCACAGCTTCTGAGCCGCCGCCCAGAACCCCAACGCACCGTCCGCCACCGCCAGCTTCGGATCAACCGTCAGCCCACGGGCCTTCAAGATCGCCTCGGCCAGCATTCGCTGGGCCCCCTGGCGAAGGACCTCGGTCAGCACGTCTCGCGCCTCCCGGCCGGGAGAATCCGTTGCCAGAGCCGTCTCGGATGTCGTAGGCTGTTGCATGTGGCGTATCCCTTTCCTCGTTGGAAATCGGTACTTTGACAGCACCAGGGATACGCCGCGCTTTTGCGCCCGTCATCCACAGCTTCTGACAATACCTCCTTGGCCATCATCCTGCGCCTTGCTGCCAGGAGTCAAACTGACCCACTACCCAAGTTCCCACTAATCACTAATCAAGGTCTGACCCCATCACCCCCTTCTCCCAACCGCCCGTGACGGGCGCTTCGTCCGGGAGCGTCGCGCCCTGTCACCCGGGCGCCACGACCCTCGCCAGCCGTGCCATGCGAGCACCATCTCACACCCGCGCACGCCCGTCAAGGGCTCAGCATGACGTCCCCGGCACCCGGGACCCCGCGTTCTTCCGGGGAGAAGTCGGCGGCTAGCGCCTCACCGGTGCGCTGCGGCCGCTGGTTTTGTACTCGTCCAGCTTTGCCTTCAGCTCCTTGACGATCTCCGGGTGCTTGAAGTAGAGGTTCCGGGTCTCGCCGGGATCGGCAGCCAGGTTGTAGAGCTGGCCCGGTGCCTCGCCGGCGGTGTCGGGCAGGGCGTACGGCTTGAGCCTCGCGCTGCGGTAGTTGTTCCCGCCGGAGCCCTTGTGGTCGAGGTACTTCCACGGCCCGCGCCGGATCGAGAGCGCCAGGCTGATGGTCTGCTGGAGGAGGTACCGGCGGACCGGCTCGTCCGGCTGCTTGCCGAGCAGGACGGGAAGCACGTTGTAGCTGTCCTCGGCCGCATCCTTGGGGAGCTTCGCCCCGACAATGGCCGCGCAGGTCGCCATGACGTCGGTCAGGCCGGTCATCTGGTCCGTCGTGCTGCCGGGCTTGATCTTCCCGGGCCAGCGGGCGATCAGCGGCACGCGATGGCCGCCTTCCCAGTTGTCGCGCTTCATGCCCCGCCACGGGCGTGCGGGGTCGTGCTTGTGGTCGGTTCGCATGCGGACGGTCGTGAGCGTCTCCGGCCCGTTGTCGCTGGAGAAGATGACCAGTGTGTTGTCCGCCACGCCGAGGCGCTCCAGCGTACTGATCAGCTCGCCGACGATGTAGTCCATCTCGAAGATGAAGTCGCCGTGGGGCCCGGCCTTGGTCTTGCCCTTGAACTGCCCGGCGGGGAAGGACGGCAGGTGGACCGCCTGCGCGGAGTGGAAGAGGAAGAACGGCTTGTCGGGGTCCCGCTTGACGTGCTGTTCGAGGAATCGCTTGCTCTTCTCGAGGAAGACGAGGTCGACCTTCTCGAGGTCGTAGCCGGGCGCGATCATCCCGGGGCGGTTGTCCACGGAGTAGGGGTGCTTGGGCAGCGGGCCCTTGTCCAACCGGCCGGCGGGCGGAACGGGGATGCGGTCGCCGTCGATGTAGGCGTACAGCCAGTCCGTCGTGGGGCAGCACGCGGTCCCGAAGAAGTGGTCGAACCCGCGATGGATGGGGGCATCGGGAATGGCGCGGGAGTAGTCGATCCGCTTGACGGCCTCGAGCCCGCCCCTGTGGATCGCCTTGCCGCCTTGATCGAAGAACGTCAACCCGACGTGCCACTTCCCGAAGCACGCCGTGACGTAGCCCTTCCGGCGCAGCATCTGCGGAAGGGTCAGGCGCTCCTTCTCAATCAGGCAAGGCCCGCCCGCGCCCGTGAAGACGCCGCGTTTGCCGGTCCGGAAGCACATCCGACCCGTCAGCAGGCTGTAGCGCGTCGGCGTGCATACCGTGGAGGAGCTGTGCGCGTCGGTGAATCGGATGCCCTGCCCGGCCAGCCGGTCCAGGTTCGGCGTGGGCACCTTCGACTGCCGGTTGTAGCAGCCGACGTCTCCGTAGCCGAGGTCGTCGGCGAGGATGAAGACGATGTTGGGCCTGCTCCGCGAGGCCTTCGCCCCGAGAAGGCGGCCCGGCATGGCCGCCGTCGCCGCGCCCATCGCCATTGCCTTGAGGAACCCGCGTCTGCTGAGTGGCTTCATGTCTGCGTCTCCGTTCTTCAGGACCCGTCATTGTAGCGGCAGGCGGGCCGCCAGGCCAGAGAGCCGGCGACGGCGCCGAGGCGAACCGGCACCTGCCGGGCGAATCCCGGTTCAAGCGTAGTGACGGAGCAATGAGATCCGCCGGCCATCGGGCCTGTAGCACCAGAAAGGGAAGCACCATGCAGAAACACACTGTGATGATCCTGGCAGGCATTCTCATCGGACAAGTCGCAGCCGCCGACCAGGCGACAGAGATCCTCAAGGAAACCGGCGTCACGGGAGGGCTTGTGGTTCACATCGGCTGTGGCGACGGCAGACTGACCGCGGCGCTGCGGGCCAATGACGCCTACCTCGTGCAAGGCCTGGACACTTCCGCTGAGACCGTCGCCAAGGCACGGAAGCGCATCAGCGACATGGGGCTCTGCGGCGATGTCACGGCCAGGGCGTTTGACGGCAGGAACCTCCCGTACAGGGACAACATGGTGAACCTGATCGTCGTCTCGGACGCCGGGCGCGGCGTGCCGAACAGGGAGATCATGAGGGTGCTGGCGCCGAAAGGAGTTGCCTATATCGGCCAGAAGAGACAGGTCAAGCCCCGGCCTGGCGAGATCGATGAGTGGACCCACTACCATCGCGATCCGCAAGGGACCATGGTGGCTCGCGACCAGGTCGTTGCCCCGCCGCGGGGCATCCAGTGGGTCGGCTCGCCGAAGTGGCTCCGCAACCATGATTTCATGTCGAGCATGCACGCGATGGTATCGACCGGCGAGAGGGTGTTCTACGTCATCGACGAAGGGCTGAGGAATCACATATTCCTGCCGGCCAAGTGGGTCCTGATAGCGCGCGACGCGTTCAACGGCACGGTCCTCTGGAGGAGGCCCTTGAAGGACTGGCACCCCAACAACTGGCCGTTGAAGAGCGGGCCGGGGCAGTTCCCCAGGAGGCTCGTCGCCGTGGGGGACAGGGTCTTCGTCACGTTCGGCCAGACCGAGCCCCTGACAGCCCTTGACGCCGTCACGGGCAAGACGGTCCGCACCTACGATGGAACGAAGGCCACCGAGGAGGTCGTCTTCGCCGGCGGAGTTCTCTACCTGCTCGTGAACCCAAACAGGAAGCCCGTGACCTACCGGGCGGCAGGAACATCGTACAGGGAGATCGGGCTGGCCAGCAGCGCGTGGGCATGGGCGCAGGACGACCCGGCGCGAAGCGTGCTGGCGGTTGACGCGGCGTCCGGCGAGGCCCTGTGGAAGCACGATGCCAAGGTGGCGCCGCTCACGCTGACGCTGAGCGACGAGAAGGTCTTCTTTGCCAACGGCAGCGGCATGGTCGCCCTCGACCGAAAGACGGGAAAGCCGCTCTGGACCTCGCAGGGACCGGCGATCAAGAAGGTCGGCACGGGCGGGGCCCTGCGGGCCGTGTACTCCGATGGCGTGCTCGTCATTGCCAACGGCACCAGGACGACCGGGTTCTCGGCGAAGGACGGCAGGCAACTGTGGACGGGCTCCCTCCTGCACTCAAGCCACCATTGCCCCAACGACATCTTCGTGATCGACGGGCTCATCTGGTCGGCCAATACGGGCAGGGCCCAGCAGAAGGGGACCCACCTGAAGGCGATGGACCTGCATACGGGGGAGGTGAAGAAGGACTTCGTCGCCGAGAACCTGCCGGCATTCCCGATGCACCCGCGCTGCTATCCCAGCCGGGCGACCACGCAGTACCTCCTGACCAACGGGATAGGCACCGAGTTCTACAGGCTGGGCGACACGAAGGTGGAGATCTATCACTACGTTCGCGGGAGCTGTGTATACGGGGTGATGCCCTGCAACGGGCTGCTCTACAAGCCGCCGGACTCCTGCGCCTGCTACTACCAGTCGAAGCTCGAGCACTTCTGCGCGCTGTCGCCCGCGTCGGCGCTGGAGAAGAAGACGGCCGAGCAGGACCGGCTGGAGAAAGGCCCCGCCTATGGGCAACTCCGCAACCTGCCTGCCGGCAAGGCAGGTCCGCAATCCGCAATCCGCAATCCGAACGCCTGGCCCATGTACAGGCGGGACGCGGCAAGGAGCGGCTCCTGCCCGTCGCCCGTTGCAGCCGGCCTGAAGAAGCGCTGGAGCGTCGAGCTCGGCGGGAAGCTCACCCAGCCGGTCGTGGCAGGCGGCAAGGCCTTTGTGTCCTCGATCGGCCGGCAGACGCTCTATGCGCTGGATGCGGGCTCCGGCAAGGTGTTGTGGAAGTACATCGCGGGGGGCAAGATCGACTCCTCCCCGACGGTGCACGCCAACACGGTGCTGTTCGGCTGTGCCGACGGATGGGTCTATTGCCTGCGCGCCGAAGACGGTGTCCTTGCGTGGCGATACCTGGTCGCGCCGGCGGACAGGCAGATCGTCTCCTGTCAGCGGGTCGAGTCGGTCTGGCCCGTGCACGGCAGCGTGCTGATCGTCAACGGCACCCTCTACGCACTTGCCGGGCGAAACCTGTTCTTCGACGGCGGCATGCGTCTCGTGCGGCTGGAGGCGAGAACGGGCAGGAAGATATCGGAAACCGTAATGGACGAGAACGATCCCAGGACCGGCAAGAACCTTCAGACGCTGATCTCGGCGAAGTACATGCCGGTGGCCAACACGGACATCCTCTCCAGCGACGGCAAGCGGGTCTACATGCAGGAGCAGAACTTCGACCTGGAGGGCAAGCGGCTGACGATTGCGCCTTCTCAACCCAGGGGAGGAGCCGAGGCGGCCAAAGGCCGAAGGCACCTGTTCTGTCAGACCGGCCTGCTGGACGACGTATGGTTCCATCGGTCGTACTGGATATACGGCGACGATTGCGGCGAGGGCTGGGGCGCGTACGCAGGGACGCGAAGGTCAACGCCCTGTGGGCGCATCATGGCATTCGACGAGAAGCGGATATACGGCTTCCGCTCCGACCCGCTGGGGAACATGCTGCACCCGCGAACCACCTACGCGCTTTACGCTGCCGACAAGGACCCGGCCCCGGCGGAGCCGCAGCCGAAGAAGGCCGGAAGACGCGGGGCAAGGCGTGGCCGGGGGCGCGGATTCAAACAACACTGGCAGGTGGACACTCCCGGCCTTCTCGTCAACGCGATGGTCCTGGGCAAGGACAGGTTGTTCATCGCCGGGCCCCCGGACGTGGCGGACGAGACGAAGATGCTGGGCTATCTGCCCGGCGCCGACGATGACATCAATCGCCAACTGAAGGCCCAGGACGACGCGTGGCACGGCAGACGAGGGGGACTGCTCCGGGCCGTGTCGCCCGAGAACGGCGAGAAGCTCACCGAGCACAAGCTAGACAGCATCCCGGTCTTCGACGGCATGTCCGCCGCCGAGGGCAAGCTGTTCCTGAGTCTGAAGAACGGCCACGTGGCCTGCTTCGGACAGAAGTGACCTCGCCCCGCCAACAAGCACGACAAGCACAACAAGCACGACAAGCACGACAAGCACAACAAGCACGACAAGGACGACAAGCACAACAAGCACAACAAGCACGACAAGCACGACAAGCACGACAAGAGGACCCGCCTTCTAAAATGGGGACGCTAACCGTTTTTTCCTGCGCGGAAAATGGGGACGCTAACCGTTTTTTCTGCGCGTGCGGGTGCAGACCGCCTCGACGTCGGCCTCGGCCTCGTCACGGGGCAGGCGTCAGCTCGAGCCACGCGAGGTTCATGGCAGTCCAGCCGGAGGGGACGGGCTTGACCTTCACCTCCTGCCTGCCGGGCTCGGGGACCGTGATCGTGCCCAGTCGGACGTTCTCGAACTTCTCCCAGTTGCCCGTGACGGGGGCTTCGCCGGCGAGCGTCGCGCGGCCGACGTGGACCTTGAAGGCGGCGCCTTTCCTGGTGGCCGCGAAGCGCCCGCGGACCTCGTACGTGCCGGCCTGCGGGAAGCGCACGTCCCACGACGCCCAGGCCGACGGGTCGTCCCAGTAGCCGATGTTCGGCTTGCCGGCGTCCTTGCTCTCGGTGGCGATCGTCGCCCCGTGCAGCGCGGCCTTCGAGGCGCCCAGGACGGCCTTGCCGCCGTCGAAGCGGATGCTCAGGTCGGGCTTGAAGCCGGCGATCCTGAGCCCCTCGATCTTCAGCACGACGGCGAGCTTGTCCGGGGCCTTCGCAGGCAGCGTAACGCGCAGCCCTTTGTCGTCCTGCGTGTGGGGCAACGCGCCCTCGCGGGCCAGAAGCGAGACGCGCTTCACCTCGCCGCCGCACAGGCCGGCGCCCTTCGCCAGCGACGTGATCGTCACGCTGCCCTCCGGGGCCCCCAGGAGAATCGCGTACAGGACGTCGCCCTTCGTCGTGAAGCGGATGTCCCTGGCCGCGTAGCTCAGCGATCCCACGAAGTGCCCGCTCTTCTTCAGGCGCGTCGGCCCCTCGCCGAAGACGACCCACGGCCGGGTCTCGTAGATGGCCTCGCCGAACCTGCCCAGCCACGCGCCGACGCCCAGCAGCACTTCCTTCTGGTCGTCGGGAATGGTCCCGTCGGCCTTGGGGGAGATGTTCAGCAGCAGGCAGCCGTTCTTGCTGACGATGTCGATCAGGACGTGCAGCACCTCGGCCGTGGGCTTGATCCGCAGGTCCCGCGTGTGGCACCAACTGCCCTTGCTGATGGTGTCGTCGGTGAGCCAGGCGTAGTCGGTGATCCGGTCGAGGCGGCCCTTCTCGTAGTCCTCGACGCTGAAGTCCCGCGGCAGGTCGTTCTGCTTGCGGGTGACCACCACGCCCTTGCCCCACTCGCGCGCCTTGTTGAAGTAGTACGCGAGGTACCGGCCCTTGACCTCATCGGGGATCTGATCCAGCCAGGAGTCGAACCACATCAGGTCGGGCTGATAGTTGTCGATGACCTCCTTCAGCTTGCCGAGCCACAGCTCGAGGAACTCCTCCCGCGGCATGTATCCGTAGAGGACGGCCCGCTTGGGGTCGGCCAGCAGGTCGGGGAAGTCCTTCCTGACGAAATCGTAGTGGCCGGTCCAGGCCTTCTTGCCCCTTCGCTCGATCTGCCAGAGGCTGTTGCGGGCGTGGTGGAACGTCGCGACGAACTTCATGCCGCGCTTTCGGACCGCCTTGGCGAGCTCGCCGGTGATGTCGCGCTTGGGGCCGGTGTCCTTGGCGTTCCACGGCGTGAGCTTGCTGGCCCACATGGCGTAGCCGTCGTGGTGCTCGGCGACGGGCCCGGCGAAGCGCGCCCCGGCCTTGACGAACAGCGCCGCCCAGCGGTCGGCGTCGAACTTCTCGGCCTTGAACCGCGGGACGAAGTCGTGATAGCCGAACTTCGTCGGGTCGCCGTACTTCTCGAGGTGGTGCTTATACTCCCGCCTGTTCTTGATGTGCATGTTGCGGGGGTACCACTCGCTGCCGAACGCCGGCACGCTGTAGACGCCCCAGTGGAAGTAGATGCCGAACTTGGCGTCGCGGAACCACTTCGGTGCGGCCTCGTGCCGCTTGAGCGACTCGTAGTCCGCCGTGAACGCCTTGGCCTGCTCCCCCGCGGCCGCACCCGCGGCTGCCACCGCCACCAGGCCTGCGATCGTCAAGACGTACTTCATCATCCGCTGCTCCTATGTGATTGCCCTTGGGGATCGTATGGTTCGGTGTCCGGTGACGAGCTCCCGCCGCGTCCTTCGCGTGCGGTTCATTCTGCCGCCTCATCCGCACCGTCGGTGGCCAGGCGGCGGTCGAGGTCGGCGAGGACAGCCTCTGTCGCGGGGTCCTTCGCGTAGCGGGTCATGCCGCCCAGGAAGCGCCCGCGGCGAAAGACGGCCAGCCGTCCGAACAGCGGGTCGTCGGTGAGGAAGCCTCCCTCGCCGAGGGGGAACCGGCGAGTGAGCTGCCGCTGGCGGAGGACCGCCTCGAAGCGCCCCAGCGCCGCGGCGGCTTCGGCCGGGCCGTCGTAGCGGCAGGCGAAGAGGACGGCCTCGCGGCCGGCGAGCTTGTATCGCGCGCTGACGGCCCGCTTGAGGAACTCGCGGCCGAGGAAGTCGCCGGGCAGGTACTGCTCGGATCGCGCGACCCGCCCGCGGGTCGGCAGGAGCTTCAGGTACGCCGGCCAGGCCTTCGTGGGCGGCATCGCGCCGGCGAGCTCGCGGGCCAGCGCCAGCACCTGGGGGACCTGGTCGGTCGAGGGGACGGTGAGGTCGACGTAGAAGCGTCCCTGCCAGAACTCGACGCGGGCCTCGCCGCCGGCGCCCTCGCTGCCGACCTTCAGCGGCTCGCCCTCGATGTCGGCGCGGCTGCGGAAGAGGGCGAAGGCGTTGGCGGTCGAGTGCATGTCGTAGATGTCCACGATGGTCTCGGCCTCGTCGCCGCGGCGGTAGGTGGCCTGTGCCAGCGAGCGGAAGCCGAAGGAGAACACCAGGTCGGCCTCCCCGTCGATGTGGTCGAAGAGGTTGTTCGTCGTGAAATGGCGGACCTCCCCGGCGCGCCGCCAGGCGCCGCGCGACGGCGTCAGGTACTGCCGGCCCAACGGGTGGGCGCATCCGCCGAGGGCCGCGGCGAGCAACGGCACGATAACGAGTCGATCACGCCAGCGCATGGTGTGCCTCCTGGAGACAGCGGCGAATCGCGACGCGGGCCGGGCAGGCGGCCTCGCACGTGCCGCACCGCCGACAGGCGTCGGCCCGCCGATCCGGCGGCAGCGAGGCGTAGCCGGCGCGGGCGGCGGCGCGGTGGCCGTGGCCGTAGTACCCGTGGAAACGCAGAATGTCCTGCACGGCAACGCCGTTGGGACAGACGTCCAGGCACGTGCCGCAGAACCCGCAGACGCCGGACCCGGCCGCGACGCGGCGCAGGTGCTCGGCCTGCCGCGCGGTCAGCTCGATGCCGGGCACCGCCAGGTTCTCCTTGACGTGGGTCATGTTGCTCATGCCGCAGACCACCGCGGTGACCCCCGGCAGATCGAGGACGGAGCGATAGCAGAGCTGGTGGGGAGAATAGCCCTTCTTCCTGAGCTTCGGGTCGGATGCCCCGGCGACGATCTGCTCGGCGCGCGAGGCCGCCTTGATCACCAGGATGCCCATGTCGGCCTTTCGGGCGGCCTTGAGCGCCGGCTCGATCGACTTGACGTCCGTCCGCCCGAGCGAGCCCCACTTCGCCTTCACGAGCGAGAAGGCGACCATGGCCACGTCGTAGCGGCCGCTGGCCGCGGCGAGCTTGAGCACCTCGGCGGGCTTCTGGTGCTCGCTGAGGCCGACGAAGCGGACCTTCCCCTGCTTCTTGAGGTCCTCGGCGGCGCGGAGCCACTCGGCGTTGTTCACGTAGTCGATGAGCGTGGTGCATCCGTGCAGGGCCATGATGTCGACGTGGTCGCTGCGAAGGCGGCGCAGTGCCGACCCGGCCCGCTCCATCGCCTTCTCGTACACGCCCTTGCCCGCCTTCATCTCCCTGCGGAGGTCCATCTTGGTGATGATGAAGACGTTCTTGCGGCGGCCCTTGCGGCCGAAGAACTCGCCGATCGCCTCCTCGCTCCTGCCCCCGCCGTAGACGTGGCTGGTGTCGAAGAGGTTCACGCCGCCTTCGTAGAGCCCCGCCAGGATCGGCATACGCTGCTTGTTGGTGTGCTGGCCGCCGTGAGCGATCCGCGAGACCATCAGGTTGGTGCGCCCCAGGCGCGCGTACTTCATTGCCGGCCGCTCGTTACGCCTCTCGAGCTTGGGCCGCTCGGCCAGGGCGCTTTCCAGCCGGCCGCCGGCAGCCGCACACCCCGCCGCGACAGCACTACGAAGAAACTCGCGTCTCTGCATCGTGAGGATCTCCATCCACGGGCTGGAGCGGATTCTAACGCCGGCCGCGCGTGCCTGTCAATCAGGCCGATGGCTCAGGGAGCATCACCTTCTTGGGGGCGCGGGCGGTGTAGCCCCGAAACGGGGCATATGTCGGTAGCCTCGGGCGCGAGCCCGTGGTACGTAGGCCGTTATCAGCCGAGCCCCCGCTCGGGGGCGTTTGAGGCCTTCACTCGCCCCCGTGCGGGGGCTCTCTACCATGGCCACTCCAGCTCCACGGGCTCGCGCCCGAGGCTACCGGCAGTCGGGCCTGCGGCCCTCCAGAAGCGACTGCTTCCCCAAGACGCCTATGCTCCCGATGACTCAGCGTGGCCGTTACAGCCCAACCCGCGCCCACAGGCTGCCGGCTGCGTTGGTCTCGTGGCGACCGGTCCGTTACCGGCGAGCCCACTGTGACCAAACACTGGATCCTGCTGAACCAGGCCCGAATCAGCCCGGGCAAAATCTTGCGCTTGTCCTCGTAAGTGCCGCTTTAAAAGGGTCTTATAGACGATATTGCCGAAAATGGCTTTGTTTCGTAAAAACACCTATGCCGTTTACCGCGCCTTTGTCTCCTGCGGCCCTGTCACGCCACGGGCCAAAGTCGGAAAAACCCGCGTTTGGGTTCGTTTCGCATTTTTCCTTTAATCCACCGCCTTCTTTTCCTTATGATCCCCCCGTAGCAGGCATATACATCTCGCAGGCCCTTTTGCACAACGAAAATCGGCAGATTACAGAAAAACTGCCGGCCCCGCCCGACCACCTGGTTTCCTGGCGTGCTTCGGACGTGCAGAACGGCGTTTGGACCACGCCGGAAAAACCCGCCCGGCCGGCAGAAAGGCCTTGTCCGCCGTGCTGAATCCGCGAATAATGAATAGTGTTCAGTTACTGATTGCTGTTTGTGCCCGAAGGGCCCCGATCGCCACGAATGTGATAGGCCCTGTTTGAAAAGGATCTTGCGTGCCCCGAACCCCAGGGAGACGCCATGAACGACCCGCAGCCGTCGCCATCGCCAGAGGAGCTTCTCGAGGCCATCAGAGCAATGCGCCAGCGGCTGGCAGGCCTGGAGCAGGCGGTTTCCCGGATGCAGAGGGCCGCCGCGGCGCAGCCCCCGACCAAGCCGCCGACCGAGGAGGCCAGGCCCGCAGCCCCTGCCCCACCGGCTACCAAGCCGCCGCCGGTCCTGACACCGGCAGTTGAGGCCCTCGTGGGCGCGGCGGCCGAAGGGCCCCCGCAGGCCGCCGAAAGGCCTCCCACACCGCCGGCCGAGCCGGTGCCGGAAGGGGCCGCCCCGGCTGCGGCGCCGTCAGCCGAGCCGGTGAGCACCACGATCACGGAGACCCCCGCCGCCGCGGCGCGACGACCGGGCCTCTCCCTCGAGCAAACGCTCGGCACCCGCTGGATGTTGTACGTCGGCATCGTCGTGGTTCTCATAGCGGGGTTCTTCTTCTTCCAGTACGCCTTCGAGCGAGGTTGGATCAGCCGGGAGGTACGTCTGCTGGCCGGCGCCGCGGCCGGGCTGGTCATGATCGCCATCGGCCAGTGGGCCCTGATCCGCCGAAAGCTGCGCCTCTTCGCCGCGGGCATCATGGGCGGCGGGATCGTCCTGCTGTACTTCGTGGTCTTCGTGGCGAGCCCCAACGGATGGTACGGCCCGTACGACATCATCGGCTCCGAGACGGCGTTCGCGCTGATGTGCGTCGTGACGGCGCTGGGGATGGGGCTGTCGCTCCAGACGGGCATGCTCTCCAGCTCGGTCATCTCGCTGATCGGCGCGTTCGCCACGCCCGTGCTCCTGTCCACCGGCGAGAACCGCCAGGTCTTCCTGATGTGCTACGTGCTCCTCGTCAACGCCGGCTTCCTGGCGGTGGGGCTCGTCAAAGGCTGGAGGATTCTCGGCCCGATGGCCCTGGTCGGCGCGGCGGCGATCTTCGCCGGGTGGTACGCCCAGCACTTCCGGGACGCCGCCTGGCCGCGGACGTGCCTCTTCGGCTGGCTGTTCCTGGCGGAGTTTCTGGCCTACGTCTGCGTCGGGTCGGTCGCGAAGCGCATCGAATCGACCTGGGCCAAGGCGCTGGGGCTCTGTGCCGGTTCGGGCGCGCTGGTGCTGTGGCTGGTCATGTTCGGCGCGATGCCGGTCGGGTGGTTCCTGTTCTGCGCAGCGGCGCTGGCGGCGGCCGGGCTGGCCGTCGGCACCTGGCGAAACTGGCGCGACTTCTGCATCGGCTCGCTCGCTTGGTCGGCCGTGGGCCTGACCTGGCAGGCCGCTTCGGCCGACAGCCACCAGACGACGCTGATGTGCTACCTGCTCGACGTGACGGCCGTCCCGCTGTACATCGCGCTGGCAAGGCGCTGGAAGGAGCTGGCCCCGCTGGCCCTCATCCAGGCCGTCATCGTCGTGGCCGTCTGGTTCGCGAGGCACTTCCAGCAGGAGGCCTGGCGGGCGACAAACCTCTTCGCCTGGCTGCTGGCAGCGGAGCTCATCACCTTCGTCGTGATCGGAGCCGTCAAGGAGCGGCTGGAGCGGCACTGGGTCGAGGGCCTGACGTTCTTCACCGGCTCGGCCGCGGTGATCCTGTGGCTGTACATGTTCGACGCCATGCCGGCCGCGTGGTTCCTCTCGTGCGTGACCGTCATGGCCGCCGTCGCGCTGGTCATCGGCGTGTGGCGCGGCGGCCGGGCCGTCACCATCGCGGCCCTGGCGTGGTGCATGATCGCCTTCTTCCGCCAGGCGATCGGGCCGGAAGACCACCAGGCGATGCTGATGTGCTTCCTCCTGGCGGTCAACACGGCCGTGCTGATCGTCGCGCTGGCCAAGCGGTGGGTCGAACTGGCGCCCTTGGCGCTGCTGGGCTCGGTGCTCGTCTTCGGCGCGTGGCATGCCTGGCACTTCGAGGCCGCCGCGTGGTCGACGAGCAACCTCTTCGCCTGGCTGCTGCTGGGCGAGTTCGTCGCCTGGACGTGCCTCGCGTCGGCGACCGACCGGCTCGAAGCGCCGTTCTGTCAGACGCTGATCGTCCTCGCCGGCTCGGCCGCCGCGGCGGTCTGGCTCGTGATGATCGAGTCGATGCCCGCAACGTGGCTGCTGGGCAACGTGCTGGCGCTCGTCGTGGTGACGCTGGCGATCGGCCTGTGGCGAAACTGGGACTGGCCCTGCGGAGCCGCGTTCGCGTGGTCGGCCGTCGCCCTGCTGGCGGAGCTGCTCTACAAGTACCAGCCCGACATGCCCCTGGCCGACCGATGGTTCCTGGCCATCTGGGCGTGGGTCTTCTTCGCGGTCTTCAGCGTTCATGTCTTTGTGCGTGCGTTCTGGAAGCGGCGGCCGACGGCCGAGTACCTGCACGCCTCGATAGGCACGCTGGCGATGGCGGGCATGTTCGCCCTGACCTACGGGCTGCTTCGCGGGCCGTACCGTGACTGGATGGGCGGCTACACGGCCGCGCTCGGCGCCGCCGCCATCGCCGCCGCATGGGTCCTGCGCCACCTGGCCGGGAGGCGAAAGCTCGCCTACGCCTATCTCGGGCAGGGCCTCGTCCTGCTGGCCCTGGCGGCGCCGATCCAGTTCGACAGGGCCGCCGTGCCGATCACATGGGCCGTCCAGGGCGTGGTCGTCATGTTCCTCGCGAGGCGGCTGAAGAACCTCCTGCTGCTCGTCAAATCGCCCGTGGTCCTCGCCCTGGCCGTGATGCACTTCTTCGCCAAGAGCCTGCCCGAGGATCCCCGGCTGGGCGAGACGATGTTTGTCTTCTGCCAGACGCCCGTGACGTTCGGCCTGCTGCTGGCGCTGGGCCTGACGGCGGCGATCCTCGCGGCCGCGGCCATCCTCCGCGCCGGCAAGGCCATACTCAATGATTACCTCGAGTATCCCCTGGCGGTCGTCATGGTCGTCGCGGCCGCCGGGCTGCTGGCGCTGCGCACGGGGCTCGAGCTGCCCGTCACGGGCGCCACGTGGTGCTGGGGCGCCCTGACGGCGGGCCTCGCCGCGGCGGCGATATGGCGGCGCAGCGACTGGCTGGGACTCACCGCCGGCATCGCCCTGCTGATCGTGGCCGCAAAGTGGGCCCTCTTCGACACGCTGACCCTGTGGGCGGCGTTCGGGCCGGACACTGCGCCCGTACCCGTGGGCAACTGGCAGTGTCTCGCCGGCGTGCTGACGGCGGCCGGCATGCTGGCATACCTCCACGCCCTCCGCCGCCGCCTCGCGGCCACCTGGGACATGCTCGGGCCGTCGTTCAACCGCAAGGCCTGCGAGGTCGTCGTCGGGATCCTCGCGGCCGTGATGATCGTCTACGCCGGCAGCTTCGAGATCGACCGCTACTTCGCCTCCGGACGCTTGGCCTGGCAGGACCCCTTCCAGGCAAAGCAGACCGCCTATTCCATCTGGTGGGCCGTCTACGCGACCGTGCTGATCATCCTGGGCTTCGTCCGCTCCAGCCGGCCGGTGCGCTACCTGGCGCTGGTGCTGTTCACCGTCACGCTGGTGAAGGTCTTCCTGGTGGACATGGCCAGGGTCGAGGCGGTCTATCGCATCCTGTCGTTCCTGTGCCTCGGCACGCTGCTGCTGGCCGGCTCCTGGCTGTATCACCGCTACTTCCGCGAGAAGCTCGCAGCGTGAGGCCCTCGACGAAAGGCGCCCCGATGAAGATGTGCTACCATGCCCAAGAAGTACTGAAGAGGCCCGCGAAGTGGAACCTGTTTCCCATGGGAGGTGAGAACACAATGTCTCCACGAACGCATTGGAAGGCGGCGTCGGTCCTGCTTGTCGCTTCTCTCTCGTGCCTGTCCGCGGGGGCAGCCACCTCCAGGGGCGGCGCCGCGAAGCCGAAGGCCGCGCCGGCGTCGAAGCCCCGGGCCCCGGCGGATCACGGCGGCGGCCAACAACCACCGCCCGCTCTGATCGCCGTCGTGGACATAGCGCACGTCTTCAACAACTATCAGCGGGCGAAGGACCTCACCGGGGAAATGAACGAGCTTCAGAAGAAGCTGAAGGCCCAGCAGGACGAGAAGGTCGCCGAGATCAACGCGCTCAAGAAGGAGATCGAGGCCGCGGAAAAGGATCCAGACGAGGCCAGGAAGCTCAACGCCCAACTCCAGGACAAGGTCATCGCGCTGAAGACCTGGATGCAGACGAGGCAGGCCGCGGCACTGCGCAGACACCAGGAGCTGACGCGGGAGATGTACGACGAGATCCTCGCCGCAACGGCCAAGGTAGCCCGACGCCGGGGCTTCCTGCTCGTGCTGAACGCCGTACCCAAGCCCGACCCCGACGCCAAGCCCGCGGCGCTGCTCAGCCAGATCCAGCACCGTTCGGTCATATACGCCGATCAGCGCGTGCACATCTGCCGAGACGTGCTCGCCGAGGTGAACGACGCATATCGCCGGAGGCGAAAGAAGCCGAACCTGCCCCCGAAGCTGGAGGAGGAGTTCTGATCCGTACCACCCACCGCGGAGCCGCCGCCGGATGCCTTCCGGGCCGAGCAGACCGCCTATTCCATCTGGTGGGCCGTCTACGCGACCGTGCTGATCATCCTGGCCTTCGCGCGCTCCAGCCGCCCCGCGCGCTACCTGGCGCTGGCCCTGTTCGCCGTGACGAACCTGCGGCGAACGCCACAGGGGGGGTGAGATTCCACGATGGCCGCAGCGAGGCGGAGCAGTGGATTCACGAAGGCAGGAATGCCGTGAAGTGGACGAGACTGTCCTGCCACGCCCCCCTGGGATCCCTTGGGGGACCTCGGTGACAGGTCGAGCCCTGAGAGGACCGAGAACAGCCTTGCCAAGGCCTGGAGGCAAGATAGAATCACCGAAGAGGCCCATGATGGTCGTGGGCCCGAGCCCATCTGGGATATCCCGGCTTGTTCAGCACTTCCGGATGCTTCCGCGGTCGGCAGGTGTAGTTGCCATCGACTCGGTGGGAGGATCTTCTATGGGGAAGTGGTGTTTCGTGGCACCTGGTACCTTGTTGGGATTGCTCTGTGCGACCGTCAGCCCGGCTGCTGCTGCAGAGGACCCGAACAGGATGTTTGAGTCTCTGTTTGGGCAGGAGGCGGAGAAGGTCGAGCGGAGTCCCACCAAGAAGGACGACGTGGCCTTGGCCGAGAAACTCCTGACCGCAGCCACGGGCGCGCCCGATTCCCCGAAGTTCCAGGTGTTGCTCTACGAGAAGGCCTATGAGCTTGGGATGAGGTCGAAGGAGGGCCGTGCGACGGCCGTGGAGGCGATGCGGCGGCTGGCTGGTGCCGCGCCGCAGCGGCAGGCCGAGTGCGACAGGAAGTTGCTGGCCGTCTATGAGCTCCAGTACCGCTATGGCCGGGGCGTCGAGCGCGTGGAGGCCGGGAGCATGCTGTCGAGGCATCTGCGGGCGCTTGCCAGGACCAAAGTCGCCGGCGGGGACACCGCCAAGGCCCTGGCGACCTACCGGCGGGCGTACACGATTGCTCGGGCGATCCGGTCCGCCGACGCTGCGATCATCACCGGGAGGATCAACTCCCTTCTTGCCCGTCAGCGACTCGACCGTGAGATGGCATCGCTGGAACGGACCCTGAAGGACCGGCCCGATGACCGGCGCGTGGCAGGGCGACTTCTCCTGCTCCACCTCGTCGAGAGGAACGACCCGAACCAGGCGGCCGCCCTGCTGCCATCGGTGAGCGCAGACGAGGCGACCAAGACCTGCCTTCCGCTGGCAACGAAGCCGTGGCACGGACTCAACGAGAATGCGTGTCTCGACCTCGCGGGGTGGTATCAGACGCTTGCCCGGAAGGCGACCGCGGACGCCCGGCCGCGGATGCTCGCCCGGGCCAAGGCGTACTACGAGACGTACCTGACGCTTCGCGGCAAGGCGGATGCCGCGGCGATCCGCGCGACGATGCCCCTCAAGAAGCTCACCCAGGAGCTGGCTCCGCTGGGCTGGGTCGACTGCGGCTTCCTGCCCCCGCCCAAGGGCGTGACGAAGGCGCTGATGGAATGGACGAAACGCCGCGATGCGCTGCCCGTCAGGGAACGCCTCAGAGCCCTGGAGATGAAGCTGTCCGAGGAAAGCGAGGGCGAGGAGATATCCATCCGATCGCATGAGATTGAGAACGGCCGGATCGTCAGCCTCAGCCTCGAAGGAAGCAAGACCCTGGCGTCGATCGCGCCGCTGTACGGCATGAAGCTGCGGAGCGTGAAGCTGGGCGACACCGACATCCGGCACATCGAGCCGCTTCGGGGAATGAAGCTGACGGAGGTGAGCCTGTTCCATTGCCAAGACCTGCTCAGTATCGACGGCCTGGCGGGCATGCGACTGACGAAGCTGGACCTCTCCAACACCAAGAAGCTCACCTCCGTGGCGCCGCTGCGAGGGATGCCGCTGAGGAGTCTCCAACTGAGCTATAGCGCGGTCCGGAGCCTGAAGGGCCTCGAAGGCATGCCGCTGGAGCGGCTCGGCCTCAACGACTGCCACGATCTGGAGGACATCGGGGCGCTGAAGGGCATGCGGCTGCGGGAGCTGAACCTGGGCGGCTGTAAAAGTGTCCGGAGCTTCGAGCCGATCCGGGGCCTGCCGCTGAGAGAGTTGAAGCTGAGACACTCCTCCTTCCGCGACCTCACGCTGTTGAAGGGGATGCCGCTGCGCTCGCTGGAGCTCGTCGGCGTTCCCGTTGCCAGCCTGCAGCCCCTTCGCGACATGAAACTGACGCGGCTGAGCCTCGGCAGCAGAGACAATCCCCTTCGGAGCCTCCGCGGCATTGAGGACATGCCGCTGGAGTACCTTGACATCAGGGAGACAAGGTTCGCCACAAAGAAGATCGCCGACGACCTCCGCCAGAAGATCCCGACGCTCAAGGAAGTCAAGATCGAGTGACGCCCCTGGCGGGTCCGCACGGCGGCCTTGGCAACGCCGGCCCGGGCTGGTGGCAACTGCGAGGGACCCGGCGGCCCCTCAGCTTCCGGTGCCTATGAGCCGGCCGGTGCCCGCCTTCTGCACTTGGCACTTCGCATCCAGCGGCAGTTTCGGCAGTCGGTCCAGCGCCCTGGCGATGTCGAGGAGTTGCGGGTCGCTGTAGGCGTTCCTCGTCAGGCCCGTCCGCCGGAGCCTTGGCGCAGGCGGATCGATGGCCGAGTGGCGCATCGCGCCTACAGCTCCCAGCCTTTGCGGTACTCGCGGCGGAGATATTGGTTGGCGGAAGGGATGTTGGTGATCTTCATGTTTGCGTCGTCCCATTCCAGCCGCGTGTTGAGGCGCAGCGCGATGTTGCCCAGGCAGGTGGCCTCGGCCAGGTGCCGGGCGTTCTGGAAGCTGCCGCGGGACGGCTTGCCGCCGCGGAACGCGCCGATCCACTCGTCCTGTATGCCGATGATGGGCACGTCGGGGACCTTGATCGAGCCGGCCGCTCGCAT
>CAYRVX010000083.1:0-30503 GCA_964427875.1 uncultured Planctomycetaceae bacterium | reverse complement strand
CTCGCTGATAAGGACACTACCGGCCAGCAGCAGCCGCGGCTCGAGCGCCTCGAACCTTGGCGTGTGCTGCGGCTGGCTCGCGTCTGCATTGCTCATCGCCGGCTCCCCTCCTCCGGAACTCGCCCATGCCGCCTAACCCAGCCCGATGCTTCTACCAGTATACCGCAAGAAGGCGGATTCAGAAGGTCTTTCCGGAGCTTCGAGGCCGCGTGGCGCACCGGCGCGCCGCCCGCCTGGAGGGGCCGGCTCATTTCAGGTTCGGCTCCATCGGACCGGGGCGGGCCCACGCGCGCCGCTCCGGGATGCGCGCCGCCGCCTTCTGGCAATAGGCCACCAGGATCTTCACGAGGGGCTCGATCCGATCGGCGTAGCGCGGGTTGATCGCGTCGGTCAGCACGAGCGTCAGGATGCGGCTGGTCGGCCCGCCTCCGGGGTAGATCGGGGCGATGGCCATCGGGTCGACGTTCTCGCCGCGGGCGCGGGGGCCCTTCTGGCCGGCCTTTTGCTTCTTGCCCTTGCCTTTGCCCTTGCCCTTGCCGGAGCCGGTCGCCTTCGGCGCCGACCCGAGGCCCAACCCCCCTTGAGGCACCTCGACCTCGATGGCCCGCCCGCCCGTTGCCTCGGCGATCTCGCCGTAGTGGGCCCAGCCCCCGGACCTGGCTGTGCCGGCGCGCTTGCCCTTGTGCTCCTGGGCGGCCCGGCTGCCGGGTGGTTCGGGGTCCTCACCGAACACGCTCCCCCCGGCCGTGCGATCGAACGGAATCGACAACGGATTACTCGGGACGTTGTAAGCAGACCGGATCATCACGCCGTAGATCCGAAAGCCCTCCTTGTCCGCCGATCTGGCCAGCTTGATGGCGCGGTCGAATTGCGGCTGGGTGATCGGCTCGTCGCTTATCAGCACGATGGCGCGGCGGCTGTACTGCCCCGGGGCGGGCCAGCGGCCGGCCTTCATGGCTGTGGCAAGGGCCCCGGCCCACTCCTCCTCGCCGGCCGGACCGAAGATGTCCGCCGCGTTGACGTACGCCATCAACCGGCGCAGGTCGCCCGTCAGCGGAAGGTGCTTCACCAGCCCCCCCGGCGCGAACAGCGTGATGCCCACGCCGACCTCGCGCGCGATCAGCTCGAACGACGCGAACATGATGCGCATGTCGCGCTTGAGGCGGTCGATCTCCGCCCGCATCGACCGGCTGCAATCCATTGCGATCGCCAAGGCGAAGGATCCCAGCCGGAGCCTTCCGATCTCCATCTCGCGCCGCCACCGTATGTCCCCGGGGTCGAAGGCGGCGAGCTCCATCGGCGAAGGGATGAACTGCGGCTTGAGGCTGCGCCGGCGGCGCTGTGGAACGGACACGCCGGTGAACTTCGGCCGGTTCTTGCGCCACCACTGGGCGTACACGCGCTGCGCGCTTGGCGTGCGGCACCAGGGCATGTCCACACCGGCGGCCTGGAGGATCAACTCGGCGCGCACGGCCGTGCTCGGGTCGCCCATCGCGCGGATCAGGATCTCCACGAGCTCCGCGTCGCCCCAGGCCCGCAGCGCCCGGCCCATCGCGATCAGCGTCGGGACGTCCGAGGAGTCCAGGCTGCTGGTCTTGCGGAAGAGGCTGCGGAAGTACGTTCGGCTGTCGCGCGTGATCGGGCGCGAGCTGAGCATCTCCAGCAGGCCGATGCGCAGGTCGCCGTGGAACAGGTCCCGCCGGACCATCTGCCAGGTCACGGTTTCCCACGTGGCGAACTGCTTCTCGCTGAGGCCGTCGGCCCGTGCGAGCACCGCTTGCCAGGCCACCAGTTGCCCCACGCTGTGGCGCTCGTTGGCGACGTGCTCGACGATGGTCTGGGTGGCCTCGTCCGCGGGCAGGCGGGACAGGCTGATCACCGCGGCGGCCCGCGCGATCCAGTCGGAGCTGCCGAGCTGGCGGGTGTAGAGCCCGGTCAGGTACTCCAGGGCCGCTTGCGTCCGTCTGGCCCGCTTGGTGCCCTGGGCGGCGCCGGCGTTCTTTGGCGCCGTCTCGGGCCCGGGCGCACCGGCTGTGGCCCGGCAGGGAGCAAGCGCCACAACAACCGCGGCGACCAGGCCCCGGGCGAATCTGCCAGGGCACGTGCAATCGCGGTGTCGGGCAAGCGTGCTCGCGTGATGATGGCGATGCATGCCGGGTCTCCCATCTGATCGCCCAAGGGCCCTGCCCTCGCACGTCCGTGCCCGTATCATACAGCGCCGCCGGCGGCCAGGCGAGGGGCCTGCCCGGATTCACCGTCGCCGAGGCCCGCCGGTGCGTTCGCGGTCTGGCGGCGCGACGCAAGCAGGCACCCCCCGAACGGGGCCGAGCGAAGGCAGCCCGGGGTCACCGCAGAGGACCCGGGACCGGGCTTTCGGCGGCATCTTCACAGCCGAAAGCCCGCTGGGCCAGAAGGTTGCCATGGACGCCTGGATGCTCCGGCCTACGGGCTCCGCCGGGGGACGCCGTGGGTGCGGATGTGGTCGAGGTACCAGCGGGCGGCCTTCTCCCAGTCGGCGAAGGGCTGATTGCGCGGCACGGTCTGGCCGACGGCCTTCATCCGTCCCTGCATCCGCCAGGCGTCGCCGCGGTAGAGAATCCGCAGGACGACGGACGGCTGGAGGCGCTCGCGGAAGATGATCGTGTCCGGATCGGACGTGCCGATGGGGGAGTGGAGAACGTAGGGCTGCTTCGTTCCCCGGCTGCCGACGGCGAGGGCCTCGAGCAGTTGGCGGTAGGGGCCGAAGGCCAGCTCGCAACGGATCGTCGCCGGCCAGCTCTTATCGTGGAAGGTCAGGCGGAAGCGGAACGTCCGCCTGCCGAGGTGCTTCCCGGAGGCAGGCAGTTGGCTGGCGGGATGGGCCGCGAGTGTGAAAGCACCTCGGCGGGCGTCGATGCGAATCGCCCAGGGGGCGGACTTCGCCGCCTCGTCCACCACGGCGGTCACACCCCAGTCAAGCTGCGAGTAGTCCGCCCAGCCGGGCGCGCCCTTGCCCTGCGAGACGGGGTACGCCATCGTGTCGGCGTGGTTGGCCTTCCAGATGCGGTGGCTGCCGGGCAGTTGCAGCACGCCGGCGACGTCCCAGTAAGGCCAGTGGCCGCGCGGGGCGGAAATGAGCTGCTTGCCGCCCCGGTTGATGTCGTTCATGTCCATGCGGAACATCTCGGCGCGCCCCACCCCGCCGAACCCGAACATCCGCACGTGCGGGTCCTTCGCGAGCACCAGCGGCAGGTGCAGCTCGTGGGAGGCCAGGGCGTAGCGGGCCGGCAGGGCGGTGAAGTCGACCTCTTCGGTCACTTCGAGCGTGGCGCCGCCGGCGCCTGCGCGGATGCGGCGCGTCAGCGGTACGCTCGTCGTGCCGTCGGTGTAGCTGCCTGCGGCGATCACGGCGCCGGGCTCCGCCCGGACGCTGCGCAGGACGGGCCTCAACGTCGCGGTCGCCCTGTGAGAGAACAGCGACGCGGCAGTTCCGTCGCCCGCATCCGTCAGCGCAACCTCCGCGCCGGCGAAGCCTTTGGGTGCGGAGACGACGGATCGGCCGCCGAAACGGACGGCGTCGATGAAGCCCGCACCGTCCCTGGCGACCTGGACGGTCAGTTGACGCGTCCTCAGCTCGGCGCCTTGCGATGGGCGGGCGTCGAGGGCGGAGTGCAGGCACAGCGCCAAGACGAGGCCCGCGACGGTCGGCGCGTTGGTCCTGCGGCGTGCCGCCGTCGGGGGCGTGACACCCGCGGTCCGCAGTCGGCAATCCACAGTCATGTCACTTGTCCTCTTTCAGTTCGCTGTCGTTGTGCAGCGAGTAGAGGGCGAAGGGGATGTCCCTGATGGAGTTCCCGTTGGCGAAGAATCGCGGCCCGCCGGCCGGGCCCGGCCAGGACGATTCCGGCAGCTTCGCCGCCGCCGAGCCGGCCACTTCACCGGCGTACAGCGGGAGCATCTCCTCGATAGCCTTGCGGTACTTCGGGTCGCCCGTGAGGTTGTAGGCGGCGGCGTAGACGCGGTAGTAGCCCAGGCGCGTCCAGTGGCGCTTCATCTTGGCGGGCATTGCCTCGTTGGCGAACCGTGCCGCCAGCGGCCTCAGCGTGTAGTCGCCCGTCAGGTCCATGTACTCCTCGAGGGCGTTGTAGATGCCGAAGGCGGCGTTCATCATCACCTCCCAGCCTCCGGTTGCCTCCTTCAGCTTGGAGTTGACGATCTCCTTCTTCAGGCGGTCGCGCCACTCGTCGCGTCCGGTGGCTTCCCACTGGTAGAGGAAGATCTGGGCGTTGGGCCCGAGCGGCCCGTCGCCCATGCCGCCGCTGGGGCGTCGAATCGCCAGTTGGGTGATCTCCTCGAGCACGTCGCGGATGCGGCCCTCGCCGGTGAGGAAGTAGTAGATCTTCGCCCCCACCGGGTGCGAGCCGCGGATGCCGGTGTACGGGCACGCCCACGGCCAGGCGCCGTGGCGGTGGCTGGCGCCCTTGAAGTACATGAACGTGCGGAAGTGCTCCGGGTAGGCCGGCGAGTGGATCGTGCAGACGTCGTGGATGTTGTAGAGGTAGCGCTGGGCGAACTCCAGGTCCGCCCGCCGGGCGGTGCGGACCGACTGGAGCATCAACGCATACGCCAGCCGCCCGAGGCTGTCGCCGTTGGCCCAGCCCCAGCGACCGAACTCCCGCTCCCATCGCCCGAGCTGGAGATACTGGTTGATCGTCTGGCAGACGTTGCCGTACAGCCAGAAGCCGTACCAGCGGAAGTGCTCTTGGCTGTGTCGCCAGTAGCGGATCGGCAGGTCCAGGGCCCGCTCGATCTCGTCATGCTCGCCGGCGATGCGCTCGCGGTACCGGCCGAGGGCGAGGCTCGCGGCGTAGTGGCGCGGCGGCGCCCAGAGCAGCGGGCGGCGGCTGAACAGGCGATGCACCGCCAGCACGTCGGCGGGCTTGTCTGCCGCGTCGTGCGGGTAGACCACCGCGTAATGTGTCTTGCCCACGCCCTTGGATGCGAGGCGGTAGTACTTGCTGCGCATGGGGACGGGCGTGTCGCCCTTCTTGTCGTCCGGCTCGCCGGTCTCGCCGACAGACCACTCCCGTGCGTGCCGGCGGAAGTCGAGGGGGCAGCTCTCGGGGGGCCAGAGATAAATACCCAGCTCGCGCCCCTTCACGTCGGCGTGGAGGCTCTTGGCGGCGTTCTGCCAGAGGTCCTTCACGCCGACGGCCAGGCCGATCTCGCCGGCCGTCACGTCCGCAACGCCCTCGAAGCGGTCGCCCCGCCGCAACGTCGAGAGCGTTCGCCCGTCGCTGTTCCACACCTGGAAGCTGTCGGCCGACTGCTGCCAGAGTCCCGCCATCGGCCCGTCGGCGCGCATCACGCCGCCGGCGCCGATGAAGCGGATCGCAGCCGGCCCGTCGGGGAGGGGCACCTTCAGGGCGAGGGACCGGACGAAGTCGTGGTCGCCGTCGCCCTCGTAGTAGAAGAAGTGCTCGACCCTCAGCATCGACTGCCCCGCGCAGGCGTGGATGCGAAGGCGGAACGGGCAGTCGCCCTTCGCCACGTCGGCGTCGATGGTCGAGCCGACCAGCTTGTAGGTGTACTTTCCGTCGACGACCACCACGGCCCGCAGCGGCCCGGCCAGATCGAGCTTGACGCCCGTGATCACGAGCTTCGACGGGTCCGGCCGCGCGCCCTTGAGGTAGCGGCCCATCGGGTGGTAGTCGGCCGGACTCGCCGTGTGGAGGGCGTCCATGAGGTTCAGCCGCCGCCCTTTCGGCGCGCGGAAGACGAGCTTGCCGCGGTACGACAGCTCGTCGAGGAAGCCGGTCCCGTCGGCTGCAACGCGGAACCTGACCGCGCCGGTATCGACCGTCACGCCGTCGGGCCCCCGTCGGGCCGTGACAACCTGCCGTGGCGGCTGCCGCCTGACGCCGGGCCCGTACTCCAGGGCGAACTGCGTCTGCCCGACCGCCGCCTGGAAGTCCAGCAGCAGCCACTTGACCGATTTGTCGGGCCACCATGCGAGCACTTGCGCCTGGAGCGGCACTTCGCGCCCGGCGGCGGTCAGGCGGACGGAGCGGGCGTCGGGCAGCTTCCCCCGGGCAAACGGCACGCCGCCGGTGACGGGGTGCCGGCGCGCCAAGTTCGCCCCGCCCCAGTCCACAGTGAGCTTGAGCGTCTCGGCCGCCGGCCCCGGCGCAGCCGCCGCCAGCGCCAGGCAACTCGCCCACGCTGCGAGTCGTCGGGTCATCGTCGTCTCCTTTCGTCCGGGCCCGCGGGCGGGCCGCTCGATCCATCATCCGGAAACTCCCGCGAAAATCCATGATTCGCGGCGGCCGTGACGGTCGAGGCTGCCTACAGCAAGCATCGGCGAAGGGATGTCCAGCCGATCCGCCGTGAATTCGCCGAGATGATGATGGAATTCGTCAAGGGAAGGCCCACGAGGGCGAGGCTGTTTCCGATGCCGAGCAAGCCCGTCGAGATGCTGCCGGTGGACCTGGCGGCGGCGGGCATCGCCTACGAGGACTCAGACGGACACTTCGCCGACTTCCATATCTCTACGGCACACCTTCATCGCCCGGCTCGTCCGGTCGAACGCCGCCCCGGCTGTCGCTCGGAAGCTGGCTCGGCATTCGACGATCACCTTGACGATGGACTTCTACGCGCACGTCCAGTGTACGCGAGGAATGCAGATTATCAAGAGCTCTGCCCCGAGTTGCTCGAAATCGTTACACTGGTGGACGCGGTGAGGGGATGTGGACACGATTAGAAGGGGTCACAGCATGCAGATCGGACACTTGCCTCGTAGCGTGGCCCGGGAGTTGGGCTACTACGTGTACCTCTACGTCAACCCGGAAACGGACCAGGTCTTCTACGTCGGGAAGGGCAAGGGGAATCGCGCCTTGTCGCATGCGGACGGCGCGGGGGCTCAGGAGCACGCCAAGGTCATCCGGAAGCTGCGACGGAAGGGGCTCACACCGAGGGTCGAGATTCTGAGCCACGGACTCAAGAGCGAGGAAGCTGCCCATGCAGTTGAGGCTGCCGCGATTGACCTGCTTGGGCTCGACAACCTGGCGAACACGGTTCGGGGGCACGGCAGCTCCAGGCGAGGACGCATGACACTCGACCAGGTGATGTCACTCTACCAACGCAAGCCGGCCACCATCAAGGAGCCGGCCATCCTGATCCGGATCAACCGCCTCTACCGCTATGGAATGACCGAAACCGAGCTTTACGACGCAACTCGCGGTGTTTGGGTGGTCGGTGAGCGAAGGGGCAAGGCGGAGTTCGCCCTCGCTGTCTACGAAGGCATCATCCGCGAAGTCTACCGAATCACCCAGTGGCTGCCGGCGGGTTCGACCTTCAGCACGCGCGGTCATCACGGTGTTCGAGGGAAGGGACGCTGGGAGTTCGTGGGAACTCTGGCCCGCGATGCCATCAGACGCAAGTACCTGCACGGGTCTGTGGACAAGTACCTCTCTCGGAATAGCCAAAACCCGATCACGTACGTAAATTGCTGAGGGACAGCGAGAGCCTATGTTGGCTTGTCTGTCTCGTTTGCTTATCGTGCCTGGTCTTGCATCGGAAAGGCCCTTCGCGTTCATTGGTGGTGAAGCATACGTCCTCACAGGTGGAGGCGATGATGGCCTATAAGACTCCTGCCGGGAAGCGGCGTCAGATCAAGGAAGCCGTCCGCCATGTCTGTCGCTCCATTCGCGGGAGCCGGAACCCACCTCCGCCAGAGGCTACGGCCGGCAGGTCGAACCGGCCGCGGCGGACGCATGAGACCCGACAGCCCACCAGGGCTCTTCCCGCTGTCTGCCCGCCGTAGCCCTGCGGCGAAGGCGGGTGTGCCGGCCGAGGCCGGGGACAACCAACCAAGCGATCCTCAAGAAGAAGGCCGCACGGGTGCACGGCCCCGCTCGGGGGGACTGGCTTGCTTTCGTCGGCGCGATCCGCTGCGTTCAGCCGTGGAAGCTGGGCTGGAAGCTGATTGATCTGATCGCTAACCTACCCCGCCCCGAGCATGTTGAGCCCCGCATTGTGCTACCGGGACCAAAGTAGTATCGATAGATGGGACAACCCAAACACGTGCGACCTAACCGGATACGGAACCAATGCGTTGGGGCTTAAGTTGGTGGCATTCCCCTCAGTTTGACTAGCGTCCTTCTATAACAACGATCCGCATAAGCCCCTCACCGCGGCGGAAGTCCCGGGCCAGGTACGTGCTGACGAGCTTCTCCAGGCCGGCCTGGACTGTCCCCTCCGGCCCGGCGCCGGGGAACGCTCGGCCGAGGGTTCGCGTGGCAGACTGGAGCGTGAAGAACGACCGGGCCTGCTGGGGGAACGTGCCGTACTCGATGACGTAGCCGGCGGTGAGGCCTTCCTCCCAGTCGCAGACGCAATAGAACAGCAGCTCCTTGTGGATGTCGATGAACATCGTCAGCTTCGTGCAGGCCAGGGGCACCTCGCCGGCCGGGCGGCCGTTGGCCTTGGCGCAGACCTGCTCGACGGTCAGCACCTCGCCGGACAGGTCGCTGGGGCGGATGGGCTCGTTCTGATACTCCGCGAAGAAGCCCACGTCGCCGCGGTCGAGCTTGAGGTTCATCGCGTGCTGGACGGCGGAGATCTCGCCGTGCTCGCGGAGCTAGCCATCGGTCCAGGTGACCTCGGCGCCGGCGTCCATCTTCTCGCGGTGGGCGGTGAAGGAGCCTTACTGGCTCAGCGCACGCCGCGCCACAGCACGAGGCATAGCACGAAACCCAAGTGGCCACGACGGGAGGGGACCTGTTCCAACGGTTTTTCTCAGGTTTCTTGCGACGCCCTAGCACGACAGCGTCACTTAGGCCGTGATGAGTCTTCTGTGATGAGCTATCAGCTTTCAGCTATCAGCCTTCAGCAAGAGCAGAAAGGTCCGGGGATCTGTAGCTGATAGCTGAGAGCTTGCGGTCGATGCAACATCTGATCGTGGCTGCCGTTAACTGCGTGGCGCATCGCTAAGTGGCGCTGTAGTGCTAGCCCAAGTTCGCCAGCAGTGGGATTCTGAAGAGAATCTTCGCCGGTCGCTCGGCCATTCTGCAGGCCTTATGGGGGATTTGCCAGGCCGGAAACCGACCGAGATGTAGTGAAGACTTCGGCCGATTCTGAACGCAAAGAAAGGACTTACGGCGATAACTGGCGAACTTGGGTTAGCGCTCCTGTCGCAGCCCTGCCCGGCTTGCGCAAGGGCATCATCGAGGCGCCATGGCTGTACACGCGCCGCAACGGCGCACCTCCGTCAGATCCACCAGGATCTGGAGTTCCACGCGCCCCGGCACGGCCACGTCCAGACTCGCCAGATAGGCGCGACGGAGAGCCACGGTTATCTGACTGTGACGGTGATGTCTTCGCTGCTGACCTCGAAGCCTTTCTCCTGGTACTTGAGGACTACCTTGAGCCGACCGGTCACACCATCGGGGATGGGCCAGGTGGCCCGGCGGGCGATGAAGAAGCCGCCTTGCCGGTCCTTCTTGAGCTTGAGTTGACGGCCGGTCGAGTCGAAGATCTCGATGGCCAGGGAGCCGCCATGCGCGCCGGTGATGTTCCCGACGGGGATGCCGTACACATCAAAAACGCGCAACGTGAAGCGGATCTGCCTGCCGACCTGTTCGGCCTCCAGCCGGGCCTGGAGAGGCGAACCGATCTTCACGGCCAGGTCCTTGCCGGCCTTGACCGTGACGTACCTGCGCCGGTGCTCCTGCCAGTTGTACCTGTCCTCCAGAGTGAACCAGCGCTGGCGCAATCCGGAGGAGTCGTACTCGGTGTAATCGCTGAGGCGGCAGAGCCCTGCCGGCGCGGGCACGGGTCGGCCACCGCCGTATACGTACACCACGCCTGTTTCGTAGAGCAGCCGGCAGGCCCAGTCGGGATGATCGATGCGAATCGTGCCGGTCGGCCCCCCGTAGGGCTCAGCGACGACGCGGCTGCCATCCGGCGAGATCTTGACGTTCCACAGCGCACCGTCCACGAGAATGGGATTCCCGTAGTACCCGATAGCCCCGCGGGTGGACTTGCCGTCCCCGGAATCCACCACGACGTGGTCGCCGCCGGCGTGAGAGATCTCATAGGGCTTGCCGTCCCGCGGCCACGGTTTTCCCTTGTCGGTCAGACGCAGGTTCGAGCTGCCGTCGTAGAAGTGGACCTTGTACGTCTTCTTCCCGAACCGGCAGACGCCTTCGGCGACCATGCGAAAGGTCACCTGGAGGTACTCCCAGCTCTTGTCCCACTTGGTGCAGGCGCGGAAATAGATACAAGGATCCAGCTCGCCCAGCTTGAGCCGCAGCCTCTTGGCAAGGAATACCGGACGATACCGCGAGCTGTGCTCGCTGCCCCGGCTGTTGTCCATGGGCGTCCTTTCGACCACGATGGCCCGGTGAAAATCGCCTTTGCCGGTCAGGTCCCAGCGAAGGACGTCAGGGTGCTGAGATGCAGGGTCCTTGGAGTCCAGGGCCACTTTCATCGTCCTGCCGGCGGCCTCGAAAGTGACGACCGCGGCCCTCGGGTTGACGGTGCCGCTGCCGGGCTTTGGCTTGCCGTAGGCCTCGTCCTTGAAGGTCCGGGTCGGCCGCTGCACGCCGGTGATCGGGCTCCTGCGATGCTCTGCCGCGGGGTACGACAGCGTGCCCACCACCTGCGGGGCCGGCTTGGGCTTCGGCGCCGGCTTGGGCTTCGGCGCGGGCTTGGGCTTTGGGACGGCCGCAAGCGTGCCGTCCGCCAGGAGGGAATCGAGGTTGTCGATCTGCTGGACGTACGGCCCGGCGTGTCCCGTGCCGAAGACCAGGAGGTACCCCCAGAGGTGGTGTCTGGCGAGCCTGGCCTGCGTGGAGGCCACGCCACGGAACGTGGGCGACTTCTTCCACAGCCCGTCGGCACCGCGAGACAAGGCCAGCACCGCGCTGATATTGGTGTAGTAGTGCCTCTTCGCTCGGATCAGCTCTTCGGGCGTACCCTGCAGGCTGGCGAAGGCGAACAGCGCCACCTCCGTGCACCCGTCGCGGGGGATCTTCGAGAATCGCGCGATGCGCGGCCGGACGGCGAGGTCCTCCGCCTCGCGCCGCCAGTGGACCAGGTCGACGCTGAGGTGCTTTACCAGGCCCGATCCCGCCCTCGTGCGATCCAGGCCGAGCACCACGTACGTCTCATCGCCGCGCTGGGCGATCACGTAGTCGTACGCGCCGAGAAGATCTCTCTCGCGGGAATCCACGTTCGCGCACATCTGTCGCCAGCGCAAGGCGTCCCCGCTGGCCCAGACGTCGAAGACGATCCTCTTCCTGGTTGCGTCGTCCCACCGCCACGCCAGGAGAACGTACCGCCCGCCTCGATCCTGGAACATGTCGTAGGCGCCCACGGGCTCGTCGAACGCCATGGCCGGGGCGCTCCAGTTCTCGAAGTCGCGCGACCAGCTCACGTACGGAAGCGAGCGGTGCTGGGCGTCGCGGTTGGAGATGAAGGTGAGGGTGTATCGGCCGGACTCGTCTCGCAAGCATCGGGGTGAGCCCTCCGACCAGGCCGAGGAGATCGGCAGCGGGAGCTTCCGCGGCTGCGAGAACGTCCGGCCGTCCACGGAGACCGAGCGCCAGATGTCCCCCCCGCGCGACCACAGGATGCGGACGGCGCCGGGCTCGACCAGGATACAGGGCGGACCCTGTAGGCCGCTGGTTGCGCTCGCGTCGATCAGTCTCGGCGCGCTCCAGGAGGCCCACCGGCCGGTCTTGTGCCAGCCGAGCCGCCCCATCACGGGTGTCGTGGTGTTCGGCTCAACGTTGACCGTCGTTTCCCAGGGTTCATACGGCCAGTTCGGATCCAGAGGCAGGAACCGCAGCTTGTGCGTGCCGGCGCGAAGCGGCCCGATGCGGCCCTCGCAGCGTGGTGCGTGTCGGCCGTCGACCTCTACGCGGAAGAAGGGCGTGGTTGCGCAGTCGGCGCGGACGGCTCCCACAGCCCCGAGCGGCTCGAACTCCGGCACGACGCGTACAGCGCTGATCGTGAGAGGGCGGCTCTTCTTTGGGTCCTTGGGGCAGAAGTCGAAGTGTGCCCAGAACATGCCCATGGGAGGCAAACCGTCCACGGCGAGCCCGTTGGCGGCCGCCGAGGCGACGTCCGTCGAGGTGGGCGGGAGGACCAGGAGAGTCCTGGCGTCGTCCCGCTTGTAGCCCGCGCTGCTGCGGCCTACGTCCCACACCGTCCGGTCGCGGACCGGGCGAACGCGCGTCTTGGCGCATTCGCGCGTCAGCCGCACGGTGAAGGTGCTGTCCTCCCCGGCGCCGGCAACGACGGGGTGGAAGGCGATACGGCGGAACCGACAGCCGCTGCGAGCCACCAGAAACGCGCCCCAGGAGAACCGCCGATAGGCCAGGATCGCCGTCTTGTCGATGTTCCTGTGGTCGCTGCCGAGGATGCGCACCGGGGGCTCGGCCACGGTCCGCGGCGCCGGCGTTCGCCGCTCCCGCTCGCCTGTGGTGAAGTCGAGAAACCACCGGCGCTGGTCCTGCCGGAAGCCCTTCCACTGCGTGTATGGCGGCAGCGTGTCGTAGCCGAACGTGCCGCCGGTGACGAGGTTGTGTCTGAGGGCATGCTCGAACACGCCCTTGCGGAAGCCCGTGATGCCCCCGTACCGGCCGGGCTCTCAAGCGGCGCAGCGGACCGCCTCGCCGTGTCGGCCCAGTCGGACCAGCGTCTCCACATACCTCTCGGACGTCCATTTCTCCTGCGCGCTGCCGCGGAAGAGCGTCCGGGCGCTCGGCCGCGGACGCCCCGAGATGCGCTGGAGGCAGCGCCCGTAGAGCTCCAGCAGCCGTTCCGGCGATTCGCCCAGTGCCTCGTATGTGTGGATATATTCCGTCAGGCAGTCGGTCATACGAGGATGGGCGATGTCCAGGTACACGAAGCGGTCGAAGGTGCGGCGCGCGTGGCGGTAGCGGTGCGTGAAGTAATACATCTTCCCGACCCAGTAGACCGCCTCGACGTAGGCCGGGTCCTCCCGCGATGCCTGGCGGAACTTCAGCCACGCTTCCCCGTAACGGCCCTGGTCGTAGAGGTCCATGCCCTCGTACAGTGCCCGGACGGCCGGGAGGCTCCGCGTCCAGACCGGCAGGTTCGGCAGGATCAGCCCCACCGGACGCTTCGTGAACCAGCTCAGCAGGTCGGCCGAGAGCTTCTTCTGAAGCGTCAGCACGTCCTCCGTCTTGCCCGCTACCTTAGAGCGATAGACCTCTTTCCGAGTCTTTACACCCACGACTTGGGCGATGATCTCCAGTCGCCCTTCGGCGACGCTGCACACGCCGCTGACGAGATACTCTATCTTCAGGCCGGCCCGGATCCGCTTCATGCTGTCCGGGTCGCTGGTGGCCATCTCCGGCACCCACTTCAGCTCCTCGGCCATGAGCTGCATCCGGTCGCGGGCGATAACGGAGAGCTTCCCGTCGTGGTGGAAGTCCGTGGTGATCTGGTCGGAGAGGAACTTCTCCAGCCATACCCAGTCCGGCGTCTTGTCCGCCGTGGTCAACTGGAAGTTGAAGACGGCCACGGGGGTCGCGTCGTTCGCCCCCGGCGAGGTGAGTGCCACAGCGGCAGTACAGACAAACGAAGCTGCGATTTCCACCTTCTACTCCTGCCTGGTCCGCACAGGCGTTTCTGCGTGTCCCGGGCGCAAGGGGGGTGCCTGGGGACTGTCACTTGACCGTGAAGGTGATCTTCTCCAACTCGACGGGAAACGTCTCGAGGAAATCCGGCGAGGCGGTGAACGTCCCCTTCAGGCCCTCGGGGAGCCGCCATTCGATCCGCCGGAGCCTGCCTTCGCACACTGCCGCGAGCTTCCCCGAGGCGTCGAAAACGGAGACGCGGATCTTGGGGAACCAACTCTGGCTCGTCCACGTGTACATGCTTGGCCCGGGCCGTCCGGCCACGTCGGTGAAGGAGAAACCGAACTGGACCGCCCTGCCCTTCTGCTCGGCGCGCCATGTTCCCTTCAGAGGAGAGCCGATGACGATCTGCTTGGTCTGTCCTGCGGCAAGGGTGAACTCCACGGCGTGGGACCCCTCGAGCGAGGCCCCGGACAGTTTCATGCCGTGGGTGAACCTGCCGTGGCTCAACCGCACTCGTTCGTCGTACAGGAACATCCGGTACCGATCGACCGGGACGGGAACCGGCTTCTTGCCTCCCCGCACGGCGATCAGGTGCTTCTGTCCGGCGAACTTCGCACCCCAGTAGAGTTGATCGACGCGGATGCTGCCGGTTGGGCCCTCGTACGGCGTGGCGGCGATCGTCATGTCGTCCTCTGAGACGGTGAGGTCCCACAGCCTGCCATCCACAAGGACGGGATGGCCGTAGTATCCCTCGGCCGCGGGTGGCTGTCCGGTCGAGCCGCGGTCCACGATGAGCAGGTCCCCCGGCCCGGCATCCGGGGAGACTGGGTAGGGATCGCTGACGCGAAGGTTGCCGTCGCAATCCCGGAGCTCCACGACGTGCGTCCTCTTGCCAAAGCGGCACTTGCCTCGGGCGCTCAAGGCCAGCCGGATCTCCAGCCATCGATGCAGCGGCTTGCCCGAGCCGACCTCTCTCTCGCCGTATCTGCACCGGACCCGCACCGGCACCCGCCGGGACCTGAGCGTCACCATCAAGGGCAAGGCATCGAACCACAGATCGAGCCGTTTGTCTCTCTGGTTGGCGAAGGCTCGCGTGCGCGGAATGGTGCAGGCATTGCGGAAGTCTCCCCTGCCGGTGAAGTCCACGCGCAGCACGTCGAAGACCGCAGAGCCCGGTTCCTTCGAATCGAAGGCCAGCCCCAGAAGCTGCGGGCCACGTTTCACGGTGGCGACCATCGCGTTGGGGTTCACCGTGCCGGAGCCTCGGGCGGGCCTATTGAAGTGCTCCGCGCCGCTGAGCCGTGATACCGAGGCGCGGCTGTAGCCGGGTCTGCCGTCGTCGTCGGGCATGAAGTATTGGATCGAGCCCGGCGGCACGGCGGCCACCTTGGGTTTGGAGTGGTCCACGGGTGTGGGAGGCGGCCGCCGGGGCGACGACAGGCGTTCGGTGGCGATGGACTCCAGGCTCGCCCCGCGGACCAGGAACGGCCCCGCGCCCGGGTCCGTGGAGCGCTCGGTGCCGGCGGGTCGCGACCAGGCGATCATGTAGCCCCAGCGGGGATGATGGCCCAGGGCGGGGTGACCGGAGACCAGTTCGCTGATGGTCCCCCAGCGCCGCCAAGCGCCGTTGGCATCTTCGCAGAAGAGGACGGAGCTACAGGAGCCTGATCCCCCAAAGACCCCGACAAACCTGTTCGCCAACGCGAAACACCGGCCCTCGGCGTACGCGGTTACCAAAGGCGGCCAACTGAGCCCGTAGGTCAGCTTCGACAGGACGCTCGGCGGCGACCAGGTCTGCGCATCGGCACTGACCGAATGCACGAGCAGGTAAGGGGCTTGCTGTTCCGGCGAGTGCTTGGGGCCCTGCGGGAGCCTCTCCTTCAGGAACAGGTCATACCTTCCGTCGTCGCGCTGAGACAGCAGGACGTTCGAGATGGAATCGCCCTGCCGCACGGGGCTCACGGAACCGAGCCGCTGCCACCGGCGGCCGTCCCGGCTGGCCTTGATCCACACGCGGTCCTTCGAGCGCTCCGTCCGGAGGACTCGGCCGTCCCTGTCGCGAATGGCGTTCGAGCCGAGCGTGCCGACTCCGGCCGGCGCGCTCCAGTGGACGAAGTCCCGCGACCAGCAGGAGTACCTCTTCTTCTGGTGCAGGCGGTCGCGCTCGGAGGTAAACGTCAGGAGGAAGCGCCCGGACTCGTCCCGCCGGAGGATCGGCTCGGCCTCCAGCCAGCCGCTGGACACCGGCAGGTCCAGCTTCCGCGGCGGGCTGAACGTGTTGCCGTCGCGACTGACGCTCGACCACAGGTCCCCCCTGCGGTCCCACACCAGCCGGATCGCCTCCTCGTCCGCCTGGATCGCCGGCGCCCCGTCCCGCCTGTGGAGCCGCAGGTTGTGGCCCAAGTAGGTCGACTCGACCCCCGCAGCCGTCCAGCCAGACCACGGGCTCCCGGGCTTCCATGGCAGTTGACCGACCACTCGTGCGGTCCGGTTCGCCACCACCGTGACGGTCGTCTCCCACTCGCCGTAGGGCGAACCAGGGCCGACCCCGGACAGCCGTACGGTGTGCTCGCCCGGTGCGAGCAGGCCCACGAGCCCGTAGTTCCACCTCCCGAACCCCCCGTCCACGTCAACGCGGAAGCGGTTGCTGTTCCGACACCGTACGTATATCGCCCCGCTGGGCCCCAGTTCCGCGAGGCTCGCCGACACGCCGAAGCCCTGGAGCGTCAGCGGGCCCTCATCGTCGGCCATGCGAATCGCGCAGCCGAGGACCACGATGCCGCTTCGCGGAAGCCGGTCCATGGAGACCCCCTCCCGCCGAGCGGCTGCGACGTCCACGATGCGCGGCGGCACAACCGAGTCTCCTCCTCGCAGGGGGCACAGAGACAGCGCCACGTTCCCGCCGGCACCTTCCGCCACGGGGCGGCAGCGCAGCGAAGTGAAGAACTGTCCCGCGGGAGCGATGAGGCACAGTCGCACATTCGCGTTGTCGCGAGCAAATGCCGCCCATTTGTCGAGCCCGCGCCGCTTTCCCCCCATCAGGAGCTGGGGCCGGGCCATCTGGTAGACGACCGCTTGCTCGCCAGGCTTGAAGTGAAGAACGCGCCCGCAGAAAACGCGATCGGGGAAGAGGGAGTCCAGTTCCTTGGTCAGCACGTCGAGCTTCACGAGCTGCCCTGTCCGTGCGTAATGCTCGAGCACGTTCCTGGTCATGATCGGCCAGTTGCTGTAGTCGATGGGGCGCAGCTTCTCCGGCTCGGCGTACCAGGCGTCTACGGCCTCGGCAGGTCGGCCGATCTGCCCTAGCAGCAGGGCCGACCTGCGACGGAGCCACTCGTCCATGTGCATTGTGCCCCTTCGGTCGAGCCCCCAACCGGTTCCCTCCCAGACCCTCGCGCCGGGGAAGCGGCGGCCGAGCTTCGCGTAGAGCTCCACCAACTGCTCGGCCGAGGTGCCGTGGTTCTCGCAGGTGTGGAGGTACTCCACGAGCGCATCACCCAGCCGCGGGTGGAAGGCGTCCAGGTACACGAACCGCTCCAGCGCACGCCGGGCGTGGCGGTAGTGGTCCATGAAGTAGTACATCTTGCCGACCCAGTACACCGCCTCGGCGTAGGCCGCATCCTCCCGCGATGACTGCCGGAACCGCAGCCACGCCTCGTGGTAACGCCCCTGGTCGTAGAGGTCGATCCCCTCGTACAGCGCCTTGGCCGCCGGGAGGCTCCGCGTCCAGACCGGCAGGTTCGGCAGGATCAGCCCCACCGGACGCTTCGTGAACCAGCTCAGCAGGTCGGCCGAGAGCTTCTTCTGAAGCGTCAGCACGTCCTCCGTCTTGCCCGCTACCTTAGAGCGATAGACCTCTTTCCGAGTCTTTACACCCACGACTTGGGCGATGATCTCCAGTCGCCCTTCGGCGACGCTGCACACGCCGCTGACGAGATACTCTATCTTCAGGCCGGCCCGGATCCGCTTCATGCTGTCCGGGTCGCTGGTGGCCATCTCCGGCACCCACTTCAGCTCCTCGGCCATGAGCTGCATCCGGTCGCGGGCGATAACGGAGAGCTTCCCGTCGTGGTGGAAGTCCGTGGTGATCTGGTCGGAGAGGAACTTCTCCAGCCATACCCAGTCCGGCGTCCGCTCGGCGGTGGTCAACTGGAAGTTGAACACGGCCACGGGCGTGGCGGCACGGGCCGGCGGGCCCGCTGCCAACCACGACCCGAGCAGCGCAGCGGCGGCCACGCAGCCCTTCCCTTTGTCCATGCTGTTCCTCTTCATCCGATACGATTGCAGCGGCCCTGGCGGGCCCTATCCGGCCTTCCTCACCGGTTTCGTCGTCGCCGGGCCGAGCCGCTCGACGGTGGAGTCTTGCTCGCGCTCCTTCGCCTCGGCGAGCAGCTTGCAGACCTGTTTGTCGTGCTTGGACTTCGGGCGGCGTTTGAGGAACTTCTCCCATTCGATGATGGCGTGGGCGTCTTCGCCGAGGCGGTGGTGGGCCATGCCGGCCCAGTAGTGGGCCTCGACGTAATCCGGGTCCAGGTCCATCGTCCGCATGAACTGCATGATGGCCGCGTCCATGTTGCCCGCGTAGTAGTGGCTGATCGCCTTGGCGAAGTGCAGGCTGGCCACCGGCGAGGCGTCGATCTTCTTCAGGTCGATCTCCGGCAGGGGCAGGGACATCTGCTTGCCGAGCCCGCGTGCCAGTTGAAGGGCGGCCTCCATGATGTACTCCGGCCTGCAGGCGAGCTGGTCGGCCGCGGCGACGCGCGACGTGGCGATGTCCAGCGCCTGAACGCTGACCATGAGCTTTTTCTGCACCAGAAACAGCCGTCCCGTGATCACCGTGTCGGCCTTGAGAAGCCTCCCCGCCCGGATGGCATACTTCTGCCCGGTCAGCCCCTTCAGCGATCGGGCCTGCTCGGCCGTCAGGACCCCCAGCCGCTGCCGCTCGACGACCCCGATGCTCTTCTGCTCGGCCAGGAGCACGGCTACGAGGTCGCCCATTCCCTCGGCGGCCGGGTCGTACTGCTCCTGGTGTGTCTCGTTCTCGAACGGCGCGGCGAAGACCGTGCGCTTGACTGAAGTCGCCTTGGCGGGGGCGGGCTTGTCGGCCTCGCCGGTCGCCGCGAGAACCACGGCCGGAAGGGCCGTTATTGCCGGCGGAAGGCCCCCGCCGCCAACCGAAGAGGTCGGCTTCGCCTTCCGCCCTGCTTCGGTCCTGTTCCCGGCCGGGCCGGGCTTCGCCGGTGCCGCGTCGGGCTTGTGCTTGAGCAGGGCCCTGCAGAGATCGATGGCCAACTTCCGCCCGCACGACTGGAGGGCCGTCTTGCCGGCGATCAGTTCGGCGAGGTCGACGGCCCGCCGCGTCTGGCGGTCGGCCCGCAGGATCCGCCCGGTCTTGCGGTCGATCGCGTTGATCTCGGCCCGACCGGCGCAGGTCACGAGATCCCCCGTGCGGAAGGTGAACTCGCTGAACGCCTCGCCGACAATCACGACGTCGGCCTTTGCCAGTGCCGCCGGCCAGGGCGCGTCCTTGCCCTTCATCATCCCCTTGGCCCAATCGGCCAGGGAGTTCTTCCCGGTCTCGACGACCTTGAACCCACATTCGATCAGGACCTTCTTGATCTCCGTCTCGACGGCTGGGTCCACCACGACCCGGCGGACGTGATGTTCGGGAATGATGACCGCCACCGACGGCGGGCGCTTGCCGAACGTCTTCTCGACGGCCCGGCGGATCTCCGAGGCCGGATCGGTAAGTTTGACGTCCTTCGGCAGGAGCCTGTCGGCCTTCTTGCGGATCAGGCCGGCCACGTCTTCCGCCAGCAGCATGATGGCGTCCGAGATCGGCTTGCTCGTCTCGACCTGGCGGATCGTGCCGACGACACGCCCCGTCTCGACGCCCACGAGCTTCGTGACGATCATCAGCTTCTTGTCCATCAGAAACGCCTTGCCGATGACCAGGATCTTCGCGCCGATCAGCTTGCCCACCTTCGCCGCCTGGTCCGGGTCCGTCAGCCCCACCAGGGTGAGCTTCTGCTCGGCGAGGATCTTCGTGAGCTTGCTCCGCTCGACCAGGTCGAGGGAATCCTCTATGCTCATCCGGGCCGTCAGGATGTCCGCCATCTGAGTGCCCAGTTGCCGTTTGTCCTTCGATGTCACCTCGTAATCGAGGACGGCCACACTGACCGGCCCGGCGGGCTTCTTCTCAACCGGCCCGGCTGCCTCGGGTTTCTTTGCCGCCTCACTTGCCGCCGTTGCCGTCAGCAGACCGGCGATCATCCATTTCGAGAGGTTTGCTCTGAACATGGTCCGTCTCCTTGGAGGGTTGACGCCGGGCCGGTGCGGGCTCGATTAGCCACAGAATCAGCTCCCCGAGCACGCCGCGGCCCACGGCATTTGTATTCGGATTTCGGGTTTGGGGCAACGTCGAGACTATCACCCAGCCCTTCGCCGCGGGGCAAGCCGTCACGAGTGTGTGCCTGGCAACGGCGAGTTTCCTGTTGTCGCGGCCCGGCCGACGCGATCCACACCACACCAGCGGCACCGCGCCGCCGCCGGTCTGGAGGGTAGCTTCCCACGGCCCGCTGCCCAGGTCCGCCGCGGGAATAAGCCGCCCGAGGCCGGGGGCGAATCGGGCGGCCCCCCCGACCGCATTCTCGGGCCGGGCCATGTTGACTCCCCAGCCGACCCACCTGGTCGGGGGATTCAGAATCACCAGGCTCACCCCGCCCTCTACTCGCCTCTGGAAACGTCGACAGACCTCCGAGAGCTCCTCGGCCCTGCGAAAACCGGCCAGGATCACGGTCCTGGAGGCGGTGAAATCGCGCGAGATCTGGCTGTCGAGACTCTCATGGTCAATGCCCTCTGCGGCCAGCGATCGCTGCGTCCGTCCGGTTTGGTCGACCACGGCAATCTCCAGGTCCGCCACCCGGCGGGCCGCGTGCGAAAGCAGCGCTGCCGGGTAAACGATCACCTTTCGCCGCACGACGCTGCCGGCCGCTTTCAGCGCCAGTTGGCACGCGGCCCGGTGCCGAACGTCCGGCAGCGTCAGTCGAACTCGCCCCGCGCCCGACCGGTCAAGCATCACTTGTCCGTGGGCGAGCACTGTCTGCTCGTAGGCCAAGGCCCACGTCACCGCCGCGCCTGCCTCGCCGGCGATCCGCGCCTCCAGGATCGATCCGGCCAGAAGGATTGCCGGCCGGCTTCCGGCGGCTTGGTCCGAGAGGTCCACTCGGACAACGACGCCGACGGGCGCCGCGCGCTTCGCGCCGACCAGACGTTTTCCGGCCGGGCCGGGCTCCTGCCCGCCAACAGGCCACTGTGCCCCCGCTGTGGCCAACAGCCCCAAGCCGATCCTTGCCATTGTCCTGCGGTCCATGAAGCCGTTCCCGGTCAGCCCGGGGTTGCGGATGCGATCATCCCAGCGTATGTTCGAGCGGCAATGCCTGGACGGCGACTCGCATCCGCTGACCGTCCAGAAGGAACTCCCCGATCTCCAGCCAACTCCTGCCGACCGACACGCGCCCTCGCACCCCGACATTTCCGACCTTTTGCTTTCCCACGCTCAAGCCAACCGCTGCCCAGTCGTCGTTCGTCGCAATATCGCAAGACACCGGAAGCCCCGCCACCTGTGCCGCCTCGGGTACCGAAAGCCGCAGGTCCCGCCCCGCGGGAATCAGCACGTTCACCGCGGCAACCCGACGACCGTCGGGCGTCGCCATCAGGAAGCGCACAAGGATCAGACACTGCCTCGACGACGAGCCGGGCGTCTCCGGCAGATAGCCGAACTCCCCACCATTCTCGGACAACACGATCCACGGCGCCGGTCCGTTGCCGTCTTCGGCGATCGTGGACCAGATCCGCCGGTAGCCCTCCCGCTCCGCCCGGGTGATGTCCGGGAAGCTCAGGGAAGCTCGGATCTCGGCCAACTCGCGCCGAAGCATCCGGTTGTCCCTGTGGGAAAGCACCGCGAGATAGACCGCCACGGCGGTCACCATCACCGCCGCAGCGGCCAGAACAGCCGGCGCCGGCCGGACCCCCCGCTTTCGGTCCAAAGCCCCACCCCGCGACACCGACGCAGCCAGTCCGGCGCGCCTGTCCGGTTTCAGCGAGGCGATCACCGCGGCCATGGAATCCCGCATGGCCTCATCGGCGCCATCGTACCCGAACGCGGCCCGTGAGCGGTCGCGGAGATCGATCGATTCCCGCAGGATCTCCCGGACCCCATCTTCCCGCGCGATCCGCAGAAGGATCTCGTCCGTTTCTTCCCGGCCGAGTCTTCCGGCGAGGAGAGCGTCGATGCGGGCCTGAAGGTCGTGATCTTGTTCGTCTTGCATTGTCAAACCTCGTCGAATCTCCTCTGTATCGTGGTCCGCAGCCTGTTCCTGGCGTGGTGGACGCGGGAGGCGATGGTCCCCTCCGGGACCGCCATTATCTCCGCCGCTTCGCGGTAGCTGTACCCGTCGATCACGGTCATGACGAAGGCGTGTTGGGCGTCGGCGGGCAGGTCTTCGATGGCGGCGCGAAGTGCGGCCAGTTCTTCTCCGGCCTCCATTCGCTCTGCGCCGCAGTCGCCGGAGCGGTCGGCCAAGTGCAGTTGGTATTTCTGGAGCGGCGCGGTCGTGCGGACCGCCTTGCGCCGGGCCCAATCCCGCACACAGTTGATTAGAATCTGGTGCAGCCAGGTTGTCCGAAGCCCCCCCTCCTCAAAAGACTCCCACGCTGCCAGGGCCTTGGAGAATGCCTGCTGCGTCAGATCGGCGGCATCCTCGTAACTGCCCGTCAGGCGAAGCGCCGTTCGGAATAGCCGTGGGTACCACCTCGCCGTTTCCTCGTCCCCAGGTCCGCTCACGCTTCGCCCCTGCTTGGCATTCGGACGGTCGCGACAGTCTCTCGCCCTCGCTTTCCATCAATGGAACGCACGAGTGTACGCGGAATTCGCGCCTTTCACGAGTTTTCGCGCTCCTCTCGACCCAGACGGCCACCGGCGCACGCGCCGCGCGGCCTTCAGCACGCCGAGGAACGCCTTCAGCTCGTTGAAGACCGACGGGCCGAGGTAATCGCCGTGGCGTGCCCAGCCACCGGTTTCCACGAGGTCGGGGTCTTGCGTCTGGTCCGCGACCGGCGACCACTTCGTGCCGTCGTCCTCCAGGATCACGCCTTCCAGGTTCAGCCAGTTGTCGGCCTGGCGGTAGTAGACTTGCCCCCGATGCATCGTCCAGCCGCCCCCCTGATAGCGCAGGCGGCGACATAGCACGAGGCATAGCACGAGACCCAAGTGGCCACGACGGGAGGGGGCCTGTTCCAACGGTTTTTCTCAGGTTTCTTCCGAGGCCCTAGCACGGGCATAGCACGGAGCGGACGGCGGCCCAGTTGCGATCGTTTATCCAAAAGATAAGCCTTGGCATTGCCAAGGCTTAGTTAATACGCCGTGTAGGACTCGAACCTACGACCCGCTGATTAAGAGTCAGCTGCTCTGCCAACTGAGCTAACGGCGCGTCCGCAAGGACCCCGTACGGGGGAGAAGGCATTGTAGCGTCGTGGGCCCGCGCGCCAAGGCAAAAACGCCGGATCGCCCGCGCCGCGGGACGTTTCTACTCCTCTCCGCCGCGAATCTCGATCGCCTCCGGGGGCACGTGCTGCTCCACGAAGGCCACCATCGCCTTGAAGTTGTTCAGCTTCCAGGAATCCAGGGTCAGCGGCTTGGGCCCGCCGTGATGCAGCTTGAGGATGTGCTTGCTCGCAAGAAGCGAGGCGTCCAGGCGAGTGACCCGGCTCCAGGGAATCTGCTGCTTGCCCGCGTAGCCGATGCCTTCGGCCGTGGCCACGAGCTTTCGCCGCAGGAAGACGATCCCCCAGATCAGCGCGATCAGCCCGATCGGCAGCAGCAGCACGGGCCCCCAGTTGTTGAGCAGGTATGCAGCGACGTCGTTAACGTGGTCCAGGTCCCAGCTCTCGGGCGGCTGGCGCCTGTCCATCAGGCACCAGATCCCGAAGCCGAGCCCCATGGCCGCGATGATGAAGAGGTTGACGGCAGGGTCGCGTCTGGCGGTGCATTCGACGCGATCTGTCCGTGGCGATTCGGCGGATTCGTTCATGGCGACGGCGCTCCGAAGTTTCGCGACGTGTTGCCATTAAGGATACAGCCGACCGGGCGGGGTGCCAAGAGACTTTTCCCCGCGGCGGCATAAAAGCTGTTGACAGGGCCGGGGGGCGTCACTAGCTTATCATGCCCTGTCCGGCGGGGGGGGGGCGACGCGGCCCGGCAGTATCCTGGACATTGGACGAGAGCGACCCTTGGCAGCGACCGAGAAAGGAGCCATTTCCATGGCGGTAACAATCGGCATCAACGGATTCGGGCGGATCGGCCGGCTGGTGTTCCGCGCGATGTGCGAGCAGCCGGAGCGATTCGACGTGGCGGCGATCAACGACCTCGCCGACGCCGACATGCTGGCCTATCTGCTGAAGTACGACTCGACGCAGGGCAGGTTCCCGGGCAAGGTGGTCGCGAAGCAAAGCGCCCTCGTCGTCAACGGCGAGGAGGTCAAGGTCCTCGGCGAGCGCGACCCGGCCAAGCTGCCGTGGGGCGAGATGGGCGTGGACGTCTGCCTGGAGTGCACGGGCATCTTCCGGGCCAACAAGACGGACGAGAAGCCCGGCTACGACAGCCACCTCGACGCGGGCGCGAAGAAGGTGATCATCTCGGCCCCGACGAAGGGCACGGCCGCGACGATCGTCCTGGGCGTGAACGACGACACGCTCACGCCGAAGACGCTGTGCGTCTCGAACGCCTCCTGCACGACGAACTCGCTGGCGCCGGTGGTGAAGGTGCTTCACGAGGCCTTCGGCGTTGTCAAGGGCCTGATGACGACGGTCCACGGCTACACGAGCGACCAGAAGATCCTGGACATGATCCACCCGAAGGACAAGCACCGCGCCCGGGCGGCGGCGCTGAACATCGTGCCGACGACGACGGGTGCGGCCGTCGCGGTCGGCAAGGTGCTGCCGGAGCTCAACGGCAAGCTGGACGGCTACGCACTCCGCGTGCCCGTGCCGGTCGGCTCGATCACCGACCTGACCGTTCTGCTCGCCAAGAAGACCAGCATCGAGGAGGTCAACGAGACCGTCAAGGCCGCCGCGGACGGGGCCATGAAGGGCATCATCGAGTACGTCACGGACCCGATCGTCTCCAGCGACGTCATCCACAACCCCCACAGCTCGCTGTTCGACTCGGGCAACACGGCCGTGCTCGACGGCGACATGGTCAAGGTCACCATGTGGTACGACAACGAGTGGGGCTACTCGAACCGCACGATCGACCTGGCGGAGAAGATGGCGAGCCTGTAAGCGCGTTGCGGGCGTCTTGAGGCCCGGTTCGATCCCGCTGGAGGGGGGTGAGGCGCTCGACGTGCGGCGCCGATAGCGGGAGCAGTTGCGGGGGCGGGATTCCAACGAGGCATCGAGGCGAAATGACTACTGCATCCCCCCCCGGCGATCCGCGCGACGGCCTGTACCAGAGAGACTTTCCTCCCGAGGAATTGGCGTCGCGTCGCGCGAAGCTCTTCGACGCAATCGGTCCCGGCGCCTCCGCCGTGCTCCAGGGGGCCGGGCCCAGGCGGGGCTTTGGGCTCTTCCGCCAGACGAACCAGTTCTACTACTGCTGCGGGATCGAGGTCCCGCAGGCGTACCTGCTGCTGAACGGCTCGGACCGCCGGACGACGCTCTATCTGCCGCACCGCGAAGAGGGCCGGGAGAACGAGGGCGTGGCCCTGGCGGCTGAGGACGCCGACCTGATCGAGCGCCTGGCCGGGCTCGACGGCGTCTTTGGGATCGAGATGCTCTCGCGGGACCTGGAGGGCGTGTCGGTGCTGTACACGCCGCACCGGCCGGGCGAGGTCGCCATGTCCAGCCGCGACAACCTGACGCACGCCGACAAGGCCGTCGCCGGCGATCCGTGGGACGCGCGGGCGACGCGCGAGGAGCGCTTCATCGACCTGCTGAAGAAGCGCCACCCGCAGATCGAGGTCCGCGACCTGTCGCCGATGATCGACGCCCTCCGCGCCGTCAAGGGCCCGCGGGAGATCGACCTCTGCCGCGAGGCCGGGCGCCTCAGCGCACTGGCGATCAACGAGGCCATCCGCTCGACCGCCCCGGGCGTCTGTGAGTACCAGCTCGCGGCCCTGGCCGACTACGTCTACCTCGTGCACGGCGCGCGGGGTGAGGGCTACCGGCCGATCGTCGCGGGGGGGGCCAATGCGTGGTTCGGGCACTACTTCCGCAATGACTGCCCGCTGAACGACGGCGACCTCGTGCTCATGGACGCCGCGCCGGACTACCACTATTACACCAGCGACATCGGGCGGATGTGGCCGGTCAACGGGACGTACGCGCCCTGGCAGCGCGAGCTGTACGGGTTCATGGTGGAGTACCACAAGGTGCTGCTTGCGCGGATTCGCCCGGGCGTCACGGCCGAGGAGATTCACCAGGACGCCGCCGCCGAGATGGCGAAGGTCGTCGACGCGACGGCGTTCTCCAAGGACGTCTACGAGAGCGCCGCCCGGCGGGCGCTCGAGTTCAAGGGGCACCTCTCCCACCCGGTGGGCATGGCGGTGCACGACGTCGGCGGCTACCGCTCGAAGGCGTTGCAGCCGGGCGTGGTGTTCACGGTCGATCCGCAGATGCGCGTTCCCGAGGAGAGGCTCTACATCCGCGTCGAGGACACGGTGGTCGTGACGGAGGAGGGCATCGAGAACCTCACGGGCCTGGCGCCGCTGGAGCTGGACGACGTCGAGTCGCTCATGCGAGACGGCTCGCCCTTGCCGCGGCCAATCCCGCCCGCTACGTAGCCTTCGGAAAGGCGGCCTCTCGCGGGGGTGTGAGGGCCTCGCACTCGCTGACGGGGATGCGGGCGTCCATGGGCGAGCCGAAGTCGCGATGGTCGAGGTACTCGCCGGCCCCGCCGGCGGAGCGCCCGAGAGCGAAGCCCAGGAAGGCCAGGTCCGCCGCACGCTGATAGGTCATGGAGCCTTCGCGCAGCCTCGGCCAGGCGATGCCCAGCCAGACGCAGGCGATGACGGCATCGACGTTGACGGCCCAGACCTTCGTCGCCACGCCCGCCTCGTGCAGCGCCGCCGCCAGGCGTTGGTAGTAATCCAGGAAGACGTTGTAGATGCCCTCCGAGGCCATGTGCTCGCTGATCGCGCGCTCCCGGGGATCGTAGTTCACCGGCTCGGTGTTGAACACCGGATGGCCCAGGCAGGGGACCCGCTCGTAGTCCACGCCCGATTCCTTGGCCACGTCCTTGCTCGCCTTGAACTGGCGGGCGTAGTCCATGGCCATGGCCGAGAGGTCCAGGCCGTGGTCCTCGCGGTACGGGTCGGCCATGTTCGTCTCGCGGAACATCCTCACGAGGAACTTGACGGCCCGGCGCCCGTTGCCGCCGTGGTCCTCCCCAAGCGTCGCCAGCGTGGCGATCATGGCCGTGTTGGGCGCGTTTCCCGCCGAGGCGGAGAGCTTCGCGCCCTGTGCGGAGATCGTGCCCGGGCCGTTGGTCAGGGCGGCCGTCAGGCACATCTCGACGAGCCTCGCCTCGAACGGCCGGGCCGGCTCGGCGCCCGTCCAGTACAGGATCAGCGCCTCGCTGAAGGACCGGTCCTTCATGAGGTCCAGCACGCTGAGGCCGTAGATCCGCGGGATGCTCCCCTCGTTGCTCGAGGCGTGGGATCGGTTCCGCATCGAGCGCCGCGTCGGCTGGCTGCCGAGCTCGGAGCGCATCAGCGAGCGGAACTGCCGGCCCCAGGGCTCGGGGATCTTGCCTTGCTCGGGGACCAGCGAGTGGCGGATCCGGCGGGGCAGGTCGCGAAGGTTGACGAACCACGGGTTCAGGGTGGGTCTGCGATGGAAGGACATGTCGCGGTGGAGGCCCGTCGCCCGGTAGATGAGCCCGGCCGCCGCGGGAATGTGGTGCAGGCTGCGGACGCGCAAGCCGCGGCGGAGGGCCTCGTCGCGACGGCTGCTTCGCCGGTATCGCCTGTCCGGATCGAACGGATCGATGCCGAAGTACTCGTCGAAGGCCTGGGCCTTTGCCGACGCCGTGGTGCCGCCGCCGGCCACCACCGCGCCGGCGTGCCCGAGGGTGACGTCGCTGCCTTCCAGCGCCCGCCCGGCGACGTACGCGACGATCGGCTTGGTGATCTCGCCGCGGCGGGCGAGCTCGATCGCCTCCTGCTCGTACAGCCCGCCCGGCTCGACGTAGAGGACCACCAGCCGGGTGTCCTCGTCCCGCTCGGCGAGTCTCAGCAGGTCCGCCGTCGGCGTCAGCAGCAGCATGTCCTTGCCGGTGGAGACGCCGAACGACGTGCCGAACCCCGCCGCCAGCAGGTACGAGGCAATCGTGTTCACCATGTTGCCGGAGTTGGAGATGATCGAGACGCTGCCCGGCTGGAACGCCTCGTCCGGGTCCTCCCCGCCGACGGCGCCCGCACGGACGTGCTCGTGCGTGCTGATCAGGCCGAGAGTGTTGCAGCCGATCACGTCCACGTTCGCCTGCCGCGCGAGGATGTGAATCTTGGCCGAGACCTCGATCGAGACGTTCTCCGTGATGATGAAGATCGTCTCGGCGCCGTTGCCGCCGCCGGCGTCGAGGATCTCCTTGACCTCGCCGTAGACGGCCGGCGGGGGGGAGTACACGACGAACTTGTTGGGTCGCCGATCGGCCGCCAGGTGCTCCAGCATTCGCGAGCAGTCGGCGAAGACCGGGATGTCGTCGCCCTTGGGGCACTCGATCTTCTTGCCGCCCTTGCCCAGTGCCCAGCCGGCGACGATGTTGTTCGCGTAGGCCTGGGACGCCACCGACGTCTTGGACGCCTCCCGGCCGGTGATGTTGCTGACCGCCACCCGGTCGCCCTTCCTGAGCAGGTCCTTCAGCGTCTCGGCTCTCATGGGTTGTTCCCTTTCGCCGGCACGAGGCTGTTGCAGAGCTTGGCGGCGTACTCGGCCACCAGCGTGAGGGGCGTGTCCGGCCCGAAGATGACGTACGGCATCTTGAGGTCCTCGAGGGCCTTTTGCAGGGCGAGGAACCCCTGGACCATTCGCGGCCCGCCGCGCCCGACCACGACCGGGATGCTCACGCCTCCGCGGCGCTCGGCGTACTCGCGCAGCGCGTCGGCGATGGCCTGGAACGTCTCGTCGATCCGCGTGTTGTTGGCCTTGCCCCCGAGGATCAGCAGCAGCGAGGCATCGGCGAGCTTGTGCTCGAAACAGCGCCGGGCCGTCCCGAGCATCCTCTCGTACGGCGGGTTGCCCCCGAAGTCCGACAGGAACATCGGGTCGCCCCCGTACTCCACCAGCGTCTCGACGATGATCGTGCTCGCCCCGCCGCCGAAGAGGATCGGCAGGATCCTCTTGCCGCCGAGCTCGGCGACGTACGCCTGCCCGCGATGGCTGGCGGCGTCCCATTGGGCCATCTCCTCGGCGAACTCGCTGAGGTCCTCGGAATACTCCGGAAGAGGCAGGTCCTCCTGGCTGTAGCGGTAGTTGGCCCGGTCGATCATGCCCTTGAAGTCGCAGGCGTAGACCTTGCCGGCCGGCGTGACCCGCCACGGGTTGATCTCCGCCAGCCACATCCCCGTGCTGATGAACATGTCCCAGAAGCTCACGAACGTCCGGCTGAGCAGGCTGTTCAGTCGCTCCGGGCAGTTCAGCTCCTCCAGCATGGCCGAGGCCTGGTAGGCGTCCAGCCCCTTGAAGACGTCGATGGGGATCGTCCGCTTGTCGGCCTCGTCGACGGACTCGATGTCCACGCCGCCGTTCAGCGAGATCGTAAACGACGGGCCGAGGAACCGGGAATCGTACACGAGCGCGGTGTAGAGCTCCATCTCGGCCGGCACGTACTGCACGAGATAGGCTGTCCTGGCGCTGTGGCCGTTCACGTCGTCGGCTGCGGCCAGCCTGAGGGCGCGCATCGCGTCCTGCGCTTCCTCGACAGGGGTGACCACCCCGGCCCGGCCCCGCCTGCCGGCAAGCACGTCCGGCTTGACCATGCCCTTGCCGCCCCAGCGCTGGAGCGCCTCGCGGATCTCCGCCCGCGAGGCGTCGGCGCCGAGGTGCTCGGGGACGGGCAGGTCGTACTTCCTGGCCAGATGCTCCAGGAACGAAAGCTCCGTGACCTGGACCGACATGTCAGCACCTCTTCGCGCCCCCGGGATCTCCGCGGCCTCTGTGTCCGGACTCCATTACGTGGAACCTACCAGCATCGGCCCGCCCTGCAAAGCGCCATCGCTCGTTTTTCCGAAGACGGCGAACGAACGAATCGGCCCTTGCCGAACCGGCGTGCCCGGGCGATGATGGGTCCGGATGGCCCGCGCAAGGAGAGAAACGGTGTTGTGGGCCGGCCTGGACCGCCGTGCCCGCCCCGTGCCCGGCACGTACGTGTATCCCGGAGACAGCCATGAGAAACCACCCGTTCACTCGCCGTGATTCGCTGAAGGCCCTGGCGCTGGGCGCTGCCGCAGTCGGCCTGTCGCGCCGCCTCGTGGGCGAGCCGAGACCCGCAAGGGTCCCCGCGCGGCGCAAGCCGAACATCATCTTCATCCTCGCCGACGACCTCGGCTGGGCGGAGCTGGGATGCTGCGGCAACCGGTTCAACGAGACGCCGCACCTGGACTCGCTCGCCCGGGCCGGCATGCGGTTCACCAACGCCTACGCATCCGCCCCCGTCTGCTCGCCGTACCGGGCGGCGCTGATGACCGGCCAGTGGCCCGCACGCGTGGGGATCACCGACTACCTCCGCCCCAACGACGCAAAGCACCTCTCGACGGACCACGTCACGATCGCCGAGGCGCTGAAGTCGGCCGGGTACGCCACCGGGATCATCGGCAAGTGGCACCTCACCGGCTACGCCAACCACGGCGCGAAGGA
>CAYRVX010000082.1:0-31871 GCA_964427875.1 uncultured Planctomycetaceae bacterium | reverse complement strand
GAGGTCGATGGCTTCGCGGCCGCTGGCGGCGGTGGAGACCTTCACGTCCGCCGACTGAAGCGCGTCGACGAGCAGCTCCCTGACTTCCGGCTCGTCGTCGACCACCAGCACGTTTGCCACTTCACGGCCGCTCATGACTGCTCTCTCTCGCCTGGGACCTCCCAAGCGCCCGGCAGGCGTACCGAGACGGTGGTGCCTTCGCCGGGCGTGGAGTCGATCCACATCCTTCCACGGTTGTTTTCGACGTATCTCCCGGCCCTCGGGAGGCCGAGGCCGTGTCGCCGCCCGGCGGCCCGGGCCGAGAAGAACGGCGTGCGGGCCCGCGCGACCGTGGCGGCGTCCATGCCCGCCCCGTCGTCGGTGACGGTCAGGAGCACGGCGTCGTTGGGCTCGTCGGCCGCCGCCCTCAGGCGAACGTGCACCGCCGGGGCGGCGGCGGCGTTGGCGATCAGCTCCTCGATCACCATCTGAATCTGCTCCCTGTCCGCCCGGATCGCCGGAACGTCCTCGTCAATCTCTATATCGACGTGCGAGGTCCCGGCTTGAGGATGATCCGAGGCGGCGAAGGCCTCGGCGGCCGCGGTGAGCAGCTTGGCCGCGTCGATCTCCGTCGCCTCCGGCTGGGGGGGGCGGGCGAACTCCATCAGCTCGGCGAGGATGTCGCTGATCCGCTGGGCCTGGTCGGCGATGGTCTGCCAGGCCTCTCGCTGCCGCTGGGAGCGCGTCTTCTTGCCCATCATCTGCGCCCGCCCGGAGACCACCGCAAGCGGGTTGTTCAGCTCGTGGGCGGCGCCCGTGGCGATGTCCTCGACGGCGGCGAGCGTCCTTGCGTCGGCCAGGGCGTCCTGCATTTCGGCGAGTCGCTGGGAGGCCCGGGCCAGCTCCTCGCCCAGCGCCGCGGAGCGGCATCGCTGCTGGACGATGCCCAGCGCCGTGCCCAGTGCCGCCGCCAAGGCGTGGGGGACCTCGTCGGTCCGGCCGGCGGGGTAGAGGACCCCGCCGAGCCATTGGCCGGCACACGAGAGCACCTGGTGGGTGCATGCGCCCGCGCGTGCCCAGTCTCTCCACTGCTCGCCGTCGAGGAGCAGGTGGCGGATGGACTCGCCGGCGGGCGACGCCGGCTCGCCGGCTCGCCGGTCCGCCGCCGCGCCGGCCAGCGGAAACGTCCGCCAGGTCGGCGGCGCAGCGGCTTCGCACCGGACGGCCAGCACGGCGGCCTCTTCGTCGTCGAAGGAGTAGGCCACCACCGGGCCGGGCGGGCGATCGCGCCCGGGCGTCGGGGCCGCCATGAACACGTCGGCCATCTGGCGCAGGACGTCGGCGACCTGGGCTTGCGGCCCGAGGGCGGCGGCGAACGCGGAGAAGTGGCGGAAGGCCTCGGCCTCGGCAGACAGCGCCTCTCGCCCGCGGCGAAGCTGCTCGTTGAGCCGCCCCAGCTCCTCGTTTGCGGCGGCCAGGGCGTCGCGGGAGATCGCTTCGCCGTCCCATCGGTCCAGGCCCAGGATGCGGACGTGCCCCTCAACGGCTTCCGGGAGCGCCTCGGCCACTTCCCTGACGGCCGCCGCCGGGATGCCCAGCCGGCTGCACAGGCCCTCGTAAGTCGCACGGGACGAGCGGCCGGGCGAGAGGCCGATTCGCCGGCGGCGGGCGATCGCATCGGCCAGGGCCACGATTCGGACCAGGTCCGCCTCGCCCACGGAGGGCGGGACGGCCTCGCTCGGCTGGTGGTGCAGCCAGATCACGTTCTCGATCGCGCGGGGCAGGTTCCATCGCTGTGCGAGGCGCCGCCCGGCGACGAGGTGGTCGACGCCGAGGATCTCCTTTTCGTGATCGGCGAGGTTTCCGTTGCCGCCGCGCGCGGCCGCCAGGGCGCGGGCGTAGCTTTTGGGGGCCAGGGAAGCCAGAACGAGCTTGCCGATATCGTGGAGCAGGCCGGCGGCGAAGACCTCTTCGCCGTCGAGGCCGGGATTGACGCGTTCGGCCAGCATCCGCGCCGCGGAGGCCACCGCCAGGCAGTGCCGCCAGAAGCCCGCACCGTAGAGGGCCTCGTCGTCGCCGGCGGGCGGGGGCGCCAAGGCCTTCGTGCTGAGCACGGCCGAACGGACGGCATCCGCGCCCACCTGGCCGACCGCACTGGCGGCCGTTGCGCTGCGCCCGGGCGCCGAGGCGTTGGCAAGGGAAAGGAGCTTGGCCGTCAGGGGCGGGTCGCGGGCGATCAGCGCGGCCAGTTCTCCCGGCGCGGCCGCCGGGCCGGCGGCCTCGGCGCCGGGCGGCGCGCTGAGCTCCAGCGCGCGGGCGGCCACGACGGGAAGCGTCGGCAGGCTGTCGAGCCGGCGGAGGATCAGGTCCAGTTCGTGGGTGCTGATCCTGGCTCGCAGCCCCGGGGGCTGTTCCACGCGTTCCTCCACGGGCAAGACCTCGCAAGAACGGTCACCGGCGCTTTACGAGTTTCACCATGCGCTCGATGAAGTTCTCAATGTTGAAGGGCTTCTTGATGAAGTCGTCCGCGCCGGCGGCCAGGATCGCATCGACCTCCGTGGGATTCGCCATGCCGGAGATGACCAGGATCTTGATCTTCGAGAGCTCCGGGTCCTGGCGAATGGTCCGGCAGACCTTGTCCCCGTTGATGTCCGGCAGGAGGTAGTCCAATACGACGACGTCGGGACGGAAGCTCTGGGTGAGCATGCCGGCGTCGTAGCCGGTCTGGGCCGTGGCGATCTCGAACCGCCCGTCCGACTTCAGGACGTCCACGAACAGCTCGAGGACCTCCGGGTCGTCGTCGACGACCAGGACGCGGACCCTGTCGTTCTCGATCCCGTTCAGCGGGATGTTGTTGTCCTTCATGAACTTGATGAGCCTGTCGCGAGGGATGCGGCGGAACCTGCTGCCGGGAACACGGAATCCCTCCAACTGCCCGCTGTCAAAACAGCGGATGATGGTCTGCTGAGAGAGGTTGCAGATCTCCGCCGCCTCACCTGTCGTATACACGGGCTTGTGTCTCACCATCGTATCTCCGTGTGACCCGGGGCCCTCGGCGTCGGCCGGGGCCCGCCGCCGGGCCCGCCGAGCCCTTCTCTAACATCGTCCCAAGCAATTCTTGACTTAACCCCCCAGGCGTCATAGTTTCCCAAATTTGCTCATTTTGTCAAGACGAATCACCTCGGCGGGGCCAAAAAGTGTGCGAGGACAAATCCGGGGAGGTTTCCTCTTCGCCCCGTATGGGGCGGTACGTGGGTAGCCCAGGGCGACCGGAGGGAGCCCTGGGTACGCGTCACCCTTTGTGCGGAGCCTCGTATGGGGCGACCGTGAGGTACGGTCACCCCTGCCGGGGTTCCGCGAAACACACGCCCTGCAAACCCAGGGCTTGCGGCAAACAGCGCCGCGGCGCCCTGGGCTATCAACGTCCGCTCCTCCGGAGCTAACAGATTACAGAACCAATCGTTACGGACCGCCAGGAAACATTCTCACACACGGCCAAAAAGGGCGGGACCGCTGCAAGAGGGGCGGCCTGGTTCAGACAAAGGTAACAGCGTTGGACCGACCAGTAGCCAGTACCCAGTAGCCCGTAGCCAGGTCCGCGCGGCGCGGGTAAGCCGTGGAAGCCTGCGGAATGACGCCTGTTACTGGCTACTGGCTACCGGCTACTGGCTACGGTTGACTTGCCTGGAGCCCCTTCATGGTCGTGGGCCAAGTATTACCTGACAATGGGATTGTCCTCAACCGTGCCAGGGGGGCGGACAGAGCGGGCCGGGCGGAGGGGCAGGCAGGAAAGGGCGCAAAGCAACGGACGCGGCTCCATCCGCGTCCGTTAGAGACTTCCGGTCAGGGCCAACCGGTTAAAGGAGCTCAGGGAATAAGGTCGTTCAGCAGCCTTTCTACGGCCGCCTCGATCCGATCGGGTGTCTCGTACGTGCCGGCTTCGATCTCGTGCTTCACTCCGGCGACGAGGTCGGCTCGGATGTCGGGGATCTCCTGGATCTTGGCCGCCAGTGCCGCGGCCGAGGAGATCTCCACCACGTCGGAAACGCCGCCGGGCGGGTTGGCGGGCGTGTTCGGTACGACGGAGCTCGTCGGTTGAACAGGGCCAGGTGCCCAAGGAGGTTGGACGCCATTGACGTTATTCATAGGGTTCTCACGCTACTGTTCCGGACGCTTTCACGCTCGTACATAGTGATCTTCGGCCTGCGGGGCGATTTTCTTGAGAAATCCCGCGCGCCCCCCGTCCCCATAACCCTATTTTTGAAAGTACCTTACGGTCGTCCGCGGCCGCCGGCCCGAAAAAGGCGATTTTCCTGACGGATCAGCCGCCATCCGGCTTTCGCCACAACACGCAGATCCCCCATCTTAACGCGCCAGGTGGACCGCCAGCACGGTGATGTCGGCCGGGGTGACGCCGCTGACCCGCAGCGCCTGGCCCAGCGATCGGGGGCGGACCTGCTGGAGCCGCTCTCTCGCCTCGTGTCGCAGGTGCGAGACGGCCGCGTAGTCCAGGTCTTCCGGCAGGAGTTTTCTCTCCAGCTCCTGCATGTGGCCACTGACGGCGATCTCCTTGGCGATGTACCCGGCATAGCGCGCGTCGACGGCCAGCGACTCGAGCCCGGCCGGCTGCGAGCCATGCAATTCGGCCAGCTTCTCGCCGGCACCGCCGCCGGCGGCCGCGATCACCTCGCAGAGCCCTCTGTTCGGCTGCGTCAGGAGCCCCCAGAGCGTCTTGCCCTCGATGCGGTTGGATTGCAGCAGCTCCCGGGCGGCGTCGACGGCGCCGGCCTTGGCGGTGAACCGGCCCCAGCGATCGGGCTTGACGAGCCCGATCCGGCGGCCGATCTCCGTCAGCCGGCGGTCGGCGTTGTCGGCGCGGAGGCTGAGTCGGTGCTCGGCCCGGCTGGTGAACATGCGATACGGCTCGGTGACGCCCTTGGTGACGAGATCGTCCACCATCACGCCGATGTAGGCCTGGTCCCGCCGGAGGACGAGCGATTCTCCTCCCTCCATGCCGGCGAACGCGTTGACCCCCGCCAGGAGGCCCTGGGCGGCGGCCTCCTCGTAGCCGGTGGTGCCGTTGACCTGCCCGGCGAGGTAGAGCCCGGCCGCGCTTCGCGTCTCGAGCGTGGCCTTCAGTTGCGTGGGCGGGAAGTAGTCGTATTCGATGGCGTACCCGTACCGCAGGATCTCCGCGTTCGCCAGGCCGGGGATGTGATGCACGATGAAGTCCTGCACGTCCGTCGGCAGGGAGGTGGCGATGCCGTTGCAGTAGACCCAGTTCGTGCCGCGCCCCTCCGGCTCCAGGAAGACCTGGTGGGAGGCCTTCTCGGCGAATCGCTCGACCTTGGTCTCCAGAGAGGGGCAGTATCTCGGCCCGACCGACTGGATCTGCCCCGTATACAGCGGCGCCCGATGCAGGTTGGCGCGGATGACCGCATGGATCTCCGGCGTGGTCGCGGTGATGTAACAGGGCACCTGCCGGACGTCGACGGAATCGTTGAGGAACGAGAAGGGCGAGGGCGTCTCGTCGCCGTCCTGTCGCCGGCAGCGATCGTAGTCGATGGTCTCGGCCGCGAGGCGCGGGCACGTTCCCGTCTTGAGCCTTCCCGCCTCGAGCCCGCACGCGCGGAGCGAATCGCTCAGCGGCGACGAGGCCGGCTCGTCGTACCGCCCGCCGGGCCACATCCGCCGGCCCATGTGCATCAGGCCGTTCAGGAAAGTCCCCGCGGCGACGACGGCGGCGCGGCAGCGCAGCTCGACGGACTTGCCCCGGCCGGGCCCCGGCGCCGCGCGGACGCCGACGAGACGCCCGCCCTCGGTGAGGACGTCGCTCGCCTCGGCGTCGAGGACGGTCAGCCTGCCCAGCCTCGCCAGTGCCTCCTGGACCCAGGCGGCGTAGGCGTGTCGGTCGGACTGGCATCTCGGCCCCCACACGGCCGGGCCCTTCGAGCGGTTCAGCATGCGGAACTGGATGCCCGTCGCGTCGGCGGCCAGGGCCATCAGGCCACCCAGTGCGTCGATCTCGCGGACGATCTGCCCCTTGCCGACGCCGCCGATCGCCGGGTTGCAGGACATCTGCGCTATCCGCTCCGGATCGAGCGTCAGCAGCGCCGTCCGCGCGCCCAGGCGGGCCGACGCCCACGCCGCCTCCACGCCGGCGTGTCCGCCGCCGATCACCACGATGTCGAAGTCCAGGTCCACGAACGCATTCTAACGCCATTGGGGCGCGATTGCTGAAGGCCGAATGCTCAGAGCCGAACGCTCTATCCCACGTAGACGATCACGTACGCCCAGTTGAGCAGGATAAGCGCGATGCCGACGGTCCAGGCGATCCGCTGCTCGCCGCGGCTCAGCCGGATTCGCACCGCGCGCCCGAACGCCACCCGCACGGCCAGCAGTGCCCCCGCAACGGCAAGCACGGTGAACAGCAGCGGGTTGAACGTCCAGGCGGCCGGAATGTCGCCCTGGAGGATGTGCAGCACCCCTCGCGTCGAGCCGCAGGTCGGGCAGGGGTAGCCGGTGAGACGCTTGAAGAGGCACAGCTCGACGTGCCGGTCACACTTGAGCATCAGCCAGACGGCCGCGCCGACCGTCGCGAGCCAACCCAGCACCAGCGCCACCGACCACATAGGCCACGGCGGGCGCCGGGGCACCTTGACGAGTTCTGCCTTCATAAGGCCGCCGCCCCCGGCGGATCAGAACCCCCCGCCCGAGCCGATCATGCCGAAGACGAAGATCAGCCAGAAGCTGAACCAGCAGCAGCCGACCATCCCGAGGATGAAGCCGATGATTCCGCAAACCTTCCCCGCCACGACCATCCCTCGCCCGGAAGGATCCATCAGGCCGGCATCGATCTCCGGCAGGTCCTGGTTGGCCAGGTACCAGGTGATGCCCCCGAGGATCCCGAACAGGGGGAACACGATGCTGACGATTCCAAGAACGAGAACGAGCACGCCGCGATGGGGCTTGAGGACGACCTGCTGGATGGGGCTGGGCGGCATGGCCAGCCCGCCCCGGAACATGTACTGCACCGACTCGAGCGCCTGCCAGTTGGGCATGCCCTCGGTCCATACCATGTCGGCCGGCTTGACCCGACGTTGAGCCACCCACGCGCGGAGCTCGGTCTCCGAGATCGGGCCGTACTTCTGGCCGTTCACCATGCAGTGCCATTGCCTGTCCCATTCGGCCATTCGCATTCTCTCCCCGTCTCAGGGCTCCTGGAGGGGCGCTTCGAGCGTGAACGGCGCCCGGCCGCTCATGACCAGGACCGCCGCGGCGATCGCGGAAGCGGCCGTGACGAGTACGAAGATCATTGCGATGACCTTGCCCGCGACGGTCGCGGCCTTGCCGGCCGAGTCCATCCGCCCTTCGGCCATTAGCCTCAGGTCATTCGCGGCCATCGCCCAGGCGACGAGGGACAGCGTCACGTGGCTCACCAGGGCAATGAGGCCCACGATGAGCAGCAGCTCGCCTTCCGGCTCCTCTGTCGTGACGGTGCCGGTTCGGATCAGCAGCCCGGCGACGACCGTCAGGGCGAAGCAGCAGGCCCCGGCGGCGCTGAAGCTCAAGACGGCGGCGCCGCGATGAGGCAGCACGAGCTGCGTCTGCCGCTCGCCCGCCGCGCCTCCGGAGGCGCCTCGAGGCCCGCCCTGCACCGCGATCGAGTCACCTTCGGCCATTAGGCTGCCGTCTCCGCACGGAATTGCCGACCGTTCTTACCCGCGACGGGCGTGGGACGCAAGGCCAAACGCCCCTTTCCGCTCCGCGAAAAAGTAGCCTGTCCCCTTTTCTCTCCGTTCTCGGCGCAGGAAAGCGGGCGCACCCGCCGATGAGCGAGCCGTAGGCAGCGCTGCCCAACTCGCACACAGCGGGTCGCGCCCGCAGGAAACACACTTTCGCAGACGTCGCGGCGGCCGCGAGTCTGCCGTCAGCCGCGGCGTCGCGATGTCTCGGATCAGAAGGTCGGTCTGAAGTTCAGCAGGCCCTGAAAGTTGGGGTCGCTCTGGATATCCTTGACGGCCGAGCTGAAGATCGCCAGGCCAACGGCGGCAAGGATGAGGACGATAATCACAATCGCCAGGGCGATGATGCTGCAGACCATGCCCGCCGTGGCCATCCCGGTCGAAGCGCCGGCGGCCTTGGACTTCTTCTTTCCCATAATGCTGAGGATCAGGCCAACGATCGCACACGGCAGGCCGAGCCACCACACGCAGATGCCGACCAGACCGACAATGCCCAGGACCATGCCTGCAATGCCGAGGGCCTTGCCCGGGTTCGGCGCGGGGCCGCCTGGAGCCGGGGCGGGCGCGGGAGCTTGCGGGGCTTCAGTCATCTTCAATCTCCTTTACGAATCGCTCTTACGGACCGGCCCGGCCCACATCCGTGGGGGCCTTCCAGACAGCAGCCCGTTACCTGCGGGAACTCTTGCCGGAGAACCTAGCGGCCGCAGGGCTCGCTGTCAAAAGGTTTTCGGGAGAAAACCCGCAAAAAAGCGCCCGTTACGCGAACAGTGCCTCGACGAACCGCTCCGGGTCGAACGGCTCGACGTCCTCGTAGGTCTCGCCGATGCCCACGAACTTCACGGGCAGGTTGACGTCGTTTCGGATGGCCACCACGATGCCGCCCTTGGCCGTGCCGTCCAGCTTGGCCAGGAAGATGCCCGTCACGTCGATGGCGTCGGCGAAGGCCCGCGCCTGGTTGATGGCGTTCTGCCCGGTAGTCGCGTCGAGCACGAGCAGGACCTCGTGCGGGGCGCCGGGTATCTTGCGGGAGACGACGTCGCGGATCTTGGTCAGCTCCCTCATGAGGTTGTCCTGCGTGTGGAGCCGCCCGGCCGTGTCCACCAGCAGCACGTCGGCGCCGCGGGCCCGTGCGGCGTCGCAGGCGTCGAAGACCACCGCCGCCGGGTCCGTGCCGCTGCCCTTGATGACCTCCACGCCGATGCGATCGGCCCAGATCGTGAGTTGCTCGACCGCCGCGGCGCGGAAGGTGTCCCCCGCGGCCAGGCACACCTTCCTGCCCGCCGCCTTGAACTGCCAGGCGAGCTTGGCCACCGACGTCGTCTTGCCCGACCCGTTGATGCCCGCCACCAGGATCACCGTCGGAGGGGCCTCCGCGAAGTGGACCGTCCGGTCCGACTCCGGCCAGTACTCCTTGAGCTCGGCCTTGAGGAACTCGATCACGTCGTCGCCGCGGGCGATGCGTCCTTCTTCCGCGGCGGCTTCCAGGTCCCCGCGGATTCGCCCGGCCGCGGCCACGCCGATGTCCGCCTGGATGAGGATGGCCTCCAGGTCCTCCAGCGTCTCGGCGTTCAGGACCTTCCCGGCCAGGAAGGTCTTGAGCGAGCCGACGAACTTCTCGCGAGTGCGGCTCAGCCCCCGGCTGAGCCTCTCCAATGCCTTGCGAAAGAGGGCCATTCGGTGGTTTCGCTTTCCTTTTTAGCAGGGACCTGCCTGCCGGCAGGCAGGTGCAGAGGATGCAGGGGATAAGAAAGGCTATTCCTCAGGAAAAGCAAGGGAATCTTCCGTGTCACCGCGCGGCCTCTACTCCTGTCTCTTGTCTTCTGACCTAATCGGCATCCCCTGCATCCCCTGCATCCCTGCTGATCTTTTCTTCGTCGGCGCCGTCGGCGGCGAGGATCTCCCTGGCGACGGCGTCGAGGACGCCGTTGATGAAGCGGGGGCTTTCGGCCGTGGAGAACTCGCGGGCCAGGCGGATGGCCTCGGTGATGACGACCTTGGGCGGCGCCTTGGCGAAGCGCAGCTCGTGCGCGGCCAGGCGGAGGATGTTGCGGTCCACCAGGGCCAGGCGGCTGAGGTCCCAGTGGCGGGCGTGGCGGACGAGGATGCCGTCGCAGGCCGGCCAGTCGGCATGGGCCTCGTCCAGCAGGCCCCGGGCGGCCCGGAGCGTCTCGGGGGGCTCCCGGCTGTCGGCGACGAACTCGTGGACCAGCTCGACGCCGCCGGGGCCCTGTGCGTCCAGGCAGCAGAGTCCCTGGAGGGCCAGGCGCCTTGCCCGGTGGTGCGGGTTCACGGCCTCGATCCGCCTTCAGCTCTTCCCGCCGGGCAGTTGCCCCAGCAGGTTGACCATTTCGATGGCGGCCATGGCGGCCTCGGCGCCCTTGTTGCCGGCCTTCGCGCCGGCGCGGTCCACGGCCTGCTCGACGGTGTCGCACGTCAGGACGCCGAAGATGCATGGCACGCCGGTTTTCATCGAGGCCAGCGCGACCCCCTTGGCGGCCTCGGAGGCGATGTACTGGTGATGCTCCGTGCCTCCCCGGATGACCGCACCGATACACACGACGGCCGAGTACTGCCCGCTGGCCGCCAGACGCTGGGCCAGCAGGGGGATCTCGAAGCTGCCCGGCGACCAGACCACGTCGATCCTGTCGGCCTCGACGTGGTGGCGCTTCATCGCGTCGATCGCGCCGCCCAACAGCTTGCTCGTGACGAACTCGTTGAATCGGCTGACCACGATCGCGAACTTCGCGTCCGCCGGCGCGACCAGCTTGCCTTCGTATGTCTTCATCGGCCTTGCTCCTTAAAGCCGCGCGATTCCAGTGCCACTGTCGATCTGCAAGTATAGCCGCACGAACCGCCTTCTGGCAAGGGCTTTGGAAGTCGGGTTGGGGGGACAACTGCTTTAGCAGGGACCTGCCTGCCGGCAGGCAGGTCCCTGCTGAACAGGAAGCCGCCGCCAACCCGGCGGCGCGGCCAGAAAAGCGCTCTCCCCTGGCGTGCCGTCCTTGGCGGAGGTATGTATGAGGCACGAGTCCACGAGGGTAGAGCATGGCGAGCGATCTGGAGGCGTTTCTGGACACGACGGCCCATCGGCGGCCGGCGCGGGTGCTCTACTCGGCCGGCTTCACGCCGGACGTCCGACGGCGCGTGATCGAGCACATCGGCACGGAGGACATCGCCGCCCACTACGGGTTCACGCGCCAGAAGGGCCTGTCCGCCCGCCGCCCGGAAGGGCTGGCGCCGCTGGACTTCTCCGGCTACTGGGACGGCGAGGACCTGCCCGAGGGCACGACCATCGACGAGAACGGCGTGGCCATGGTGCCCAGCGGGTACTTCCACTTCTGGGGCTACGTCTCGCCGCTGCGGAACGCCGCGAGCCTCCGGGAGATCGAAGACTACCCGATGGACGACATGACGGACTGGGACTTCTCGCACATGGCCGATGAGGTCGCCGAGGCCCACGCCGACGGGCGGATCGCCGTCGCGTTCGTCGGGCACATGTATGAGACGTCGTGGCAGATTCGCGGCTACGAGCAGTTCCTCCTCGACACGATCGAGCGCCCCGCCTGGGCCGAGTGCCTCCTGGAGCGGATCTTCCGGCAGAACCTCACCAAGGCCGTCGCCGCCACCAAGGCCGGGGCCGACCTGGTCTTCTGCGGCGACGACGTCGCCAACCAGAACGCCATGATGTTCTCGCCCGACACGTGGCGCAGGCTCATCCACTCGCGGTGGAGCAAGCTCTGGCTGGCGGTCAAGGACATCAACCCCGACGTTCGGATCAAGTATCACAGCGACGGCAATCTCATGGCCGTCATCCCCGAGCTGCTCGACGCCGGGCTGGACATCCTCAATCCGCTTCAGCCGGAGTGCCTCGACGTGGACGAGGTCCACCGCCGCTGGGGCGATCGGCTGACGCTTGACGGCTGCATCGGCACGCAGTCCACGATGCCCTGGGGCACGCCGGAGGACGTCGCGGAGCGCGTGAGGGAGGTGATCGACAAGTACGGCCGCGACGGCGGCCTGATCATCGCCCCGACGCACGTCCTGGAGCCGGAGGTCCCCCTGGCGAACATCGACGCCCTCTTCGACGCCTGCCGCCGCTACGGCGACTTCGAGGGATAGGAAAGCTTCTCGGAGCACTCGCATTCAGCCCCCGGCCCTCGTGGCCGGGGGCGAGAAAGCTGGACCACACAGGAGCATCACAATGCACCATAGAGTCGCCGCTGTGGCCGCGTGTCTCCTTTCGTGTTGGCCGGCGCCGGCCGCAGGGCCTCTGGCGATCCTGGACGTCAAGGACAGGCAGATCGTCGCGAAGTTCGCCGGGCACGCGGCCAACGTGCCCAAGCGCATCACGGCGGAGTACTGCCGGAAGCTGGCCGCCGACTCTTCGGAAGGCTACTGCTGGCTGATCCTCCCGCAGCTCCAGATGCCGCTGACGGCATATCAGATCACCGGCGAGGCGAAGCACCTCGACGCGTTCGTGGCGACCTTCGCCAACATGCGCGCGGCGATGACGAAGGGCCCCGACGGCTACCTCGGCTGGTACGGCAAGGCGCTGGGGCTGTTCCGCGACCCCAAGGACCCCGACAGGAAAGTGGACGTCATCATCACCGGCTTCCGAACGGTGGACGTGCTGTGCCGGTTCCTGGAGGCCGTCGCGGCCGACGAGGCGATGGGGACGAAGTTCGCCGCACAAACCGCCGAGTACCTCGACCTGATGGAGAACCACCTGGTCAGGAAGTGGCGCGCCCGCGGGCGGCTGGTCGAGCTCGGCGGGACCGGCGCGGTCTTCCGCACGCACGGCGCCCTACGCGACGTCAAGGGCAACCTGACGCAGCCGCACAACAAACACTCGATCATCTGCCGGGCGTTGCTGGGGCTGTATCGCGTCACTGGCAGGGACGAGCACATGAAGACGGCCATCCGGCTGGGCACGCGGTTCAAGCGCTGCCTGACGCTCCGCGACGGGCATTACGAGTGGAACTACTGGGACCCCGCCGGCGCGTGGGACGTGCACCCCGCCGACGGGCGGCGATGGAAGCACTGGATCGGCCCGGAGCACCGCAGCGGGTACTATTCCGCCAGCCTCACCCAGGCGGTGATGCTGTATCACCACGGCGTCGTCTTCGACCGCACGGACATCGACCGGTTCCTCAAGACGCAACTGGAGGTGACCTGGAACGGCCGTCTCGCGGCCCCGAAGTGGTACCGCGTGGACCGCTCGCGCGGCCGGCAGTCCGGCAGCTACATCTGCGGGGCCCTCGCCCCATTCCACGAGAAGATACATCGGTTCCTGTACACGGGCCCGCGGCAGGATGAGCGGCTTGCGCGCATGGACCACTCCTGGCAGGGCGGGCCGGTGGCCCAGGAATGGCTCCACGGGAAGCTCGTCTACTGCCCCGCGGCGGCGGGCGGCAAGCGGATCCACGGGGACTTCGGAAAGCGGTTCCTCCGCAAGGCCGAGAACCGCACCTTCCTCGAGTCGCTTCGGTTCACGGTGACGGGCAGCGGCTATCGCCCGCCCCGCTCGCCGGCGGACATGAAGCCCATGCCGAAGGCCTGAAGGACAGCAGAGCCGTGAAGGCGGTCGACCGTAGGACCGCGGGGGGAGGTCACACGTATTCGTAGAGCGGAACGCTGCTGTCAGGCTCTTCGGCTGTTTTGAGCATCTCCTCGATGTGCCGGATCGTCTCGGGGGCCAGAAGCACGTCTCCGCAGACGGCGCAGACCTCCGCCGGTACCCGATCGATGACGACGACCCGACCATCACGGCGAAGCGTATGCGTGATCCGCCGGTCCTCGTATTCGCCAGGACAGCCTTCGATTGTGCAGTTCATGTCCCGCCGCTCCTTCGCGTTGGACTTGGCCACTTCGGCGGTACAGGTCGATACACTGTTATTATAACAAGCATCGGCTGAGTAGTTGTACACACCACATGGAGATCGCGGCCTGAGGCAGTGGTGCCGTATAGCAGACAACATGGCCCGCGGCGGTGCCTGGGGTAGTTCTCCAGGATTTTCCCGACCGACGTGGCCTCAAGGACCTCCTGAAGGGATATGCCTTCCGCCGCCATCTCCTGGTGAGCGTGCTGAGTGACTCGGAATTCCCCCAGCTTTGCTCTGGTGCGGATGTTCCGCAGAGCCGCGCTGAGATCCAGCGGATCGGGCTCTCCTGGGCTCATGTTCTATCGTCTCGTGCCTCACGCGAACACGACCGAGGCGTATCCGACGGTGGTGTCGTCGAGCTCGTACGGCTGCTTCTGGTGGACGATCGTGTAGCTGTTGGTGTACTCCAGGCAGATGCCCTTCTCGGCGCCGAGGGCCTTGCAGGCGGCGACGGTGGCGGCGATCGCGCCGGCGCCGCAGGCGTTCATGCGCTCGTGGGCCTCGGGAACGATCGCCTCGGCGTTCATGGCCTCGATCAGGTCGAGCATCCGGCGGTCGTTCGCGCGGGTCCATTTCTCGCCGACCTCGCCGCGCCCGCCCGGGGCCGGGAAGTGACCGCCGTGGTGTGAGAGGTCCGTGCTGCCGACGATGCAGACTTCCTGGGCCCTGTCGCCGATGGCCTGGGCAACGGTGCGGCCGATCTCCACGGCCAGGTCGGTCGGCGGCACGGCGATGGGAACGATCTTCACTTCCGGGGCGAGCACTTGCAGGAGCGGGACCTGCACCTCCAGGGAGTGCTCGGCCGCGTGGGCGTCGGGGTTGGCGCGGCAGCAGTCGCCGGCCGCCAGCACGGCGGCGGCGAGCTTTTCGTCGATGGCCACGTCCCCCAGCGGCGTCCGCCACATGCCGGAGTCGTACACTTCCCCGCGTCGGACCGTCCCGGTGTGGTCGGCGCCGAACAGCACGGCCGATCGGAACTCGCCGGCCGCCAGGAGGACCCTGAACGTCCTGGCGGCCACTGCGCCGGAGTACGACCACCCGGCGTGGGGAACCAGTCCCCCGTAAAGGGGCTTGGGGATGTCGTCGGGCACTTCCGCCGAGGCCAGCAGCCTCTCGGCGTGGGTGCGGCACGGACCGGGCGACGACTCGTAGAACATTCCTGCCCGAACGGGCTGCCGGATCTTCATGCTTCACCTCGACATTGTGTGCCAGAGGGACTAAGACCCTCGTTCCGATCGGTCGATGATTATATCATCTCAGGCCCAGGATCGTGTATCATTCTATTATGCGGGAGACGCCGCGTACATGAACGGACGGGATGAGAAGCACGAGAAGAGCGCTGACGCCTTGGCGGCGCTGGCGGCCGACGAGGGGGGGCCGCCGGACGAGGCGGCCGAGGGCAATCGCTCGGCCGGGCCGACGAGCGGGCTGATGCTGCTGTCGGAGGGCGGACAGCAGCCCGGGCCGACCGGCGAGTCCTCGCAGGCACAGACGGCCGAGCCCGATGTGCCGGAGAACCCCGTGCTGGGCGAGCTGGCCGCGGCGGTGGAGCTGGGCGATGCGTCGCCCCCGCCGCCGCCGTTACCGGGTGCGGTGCCGCCGCCACCACCTCCTGCCCCTCCTGCGGGTGCGGCACCTCCGCCGCCTCCGGGGGCGCAGGTCACGCAAGGTGAGCCCGCGGCGCAGGCCGACCCGCTCGGCACCCTGGCGGCCATGTCGGCCCAGCCGGATGGGGCCTTGCTGGCGGACATCGCCGCGGCGTCCGACGCCGTCGCGCCGAGCATCCAGCCGACTCGCGCCTCGCGCCTGCACGCCAATGTCCAGCGGGTCCACAGCCGGGCCTACAAGCGGACGATGATCCCGCTGCTGCTCGTCGTGGGACTGATGCTCGTCGTCTTCAGCCTGGTGACGCTGCTGGCGCTCATCGGCGACCATGAAGACCCCGACAGCTTCGCGGGCGAGGGAACGTACCTGCACGCCTATGGCAAGTACTTCATCCTGGTGGCTCTCCCGCTTGGGGCGATCCTGCTGCTGGGGGCCTGGCTGTTCTACATCGACATCAAGAGGCTCGAGGCCAAGGCCCGCGGGTGAGCCCGCGGCGCCGCAGCGGCCGGCGAATTCCTCTTGCAAGGGATGCGAACCGGACCGGGAAGGCCGGAGAAGGACCTCCCGCCCTTCCGGAAATAAACTCCTTCTTATCCCCTGCATCCTGTGCATCCCTGCGATAGACTCTTCGCGGCCGGGAGACGCATGATCGACCCTCGATACGGACGAGCTGCGTGAACCAGACGCCACGAAAGACCTGGAAGGCCCTGAGCTGGCCGAACCGGATCAGCCTGCTTCGCCTGCTGCTGATCTGGCCGTTCGTCGTCCTGCTGCTGAACCGGCAGGAGCTGCCCTGGGCGAGGCACGCGGCCCTGGCGATCTTCATCGTGACGGCCTTCTCCGATTTCGTCGACGGGCTGCTGGCCCGCCGGCTGGACGCCAAGAGCCGCCTGGGCGCGATCCTGGACCCCCTGGCCGACAAGGGCCTGATCATCTGTTCGGTCGTGGTCCTTTCGCTGCCGGCCACGGCCGCCGACGGCCTGCGCCTGCCGAACTGGGTCGTGGTGGCCGTCGTCGGCAAGGACCTGTGGGTCATCATCGGCACGGTCGTCGTATACCTCGTGACCGACCGGCTTCGCGTCCGTCCCACGTTGGCGGGCAAGGCGTGCACGTTCGGCCAGTTGGTCATGGTCGGCTACACGCTGCTGGCGCCGGACCTGGACCGCCTGCTGGACGGGCTCGGCCATTGGGGCATCCTCGTTGCGAGCTGGGCGGTGGCGGGGCTGAGCGTTCTGGCTATAATAAGCTATACGAGGCTCGGCCTGAGCTTCACGATGGTCGAGGGCAAGCCGCTGGAAGACGGCGGCGGCGGAACGGACGGCCGTGCTGGATAAGATCGAAGACATCGTCGAGGACCTCCGCGCCGGGCGGATGATCGTCCTCGTGGACGACGAGTCCCGCGAGAACGAGGGCGACCTGGTCTGCGCGGCCGAGCACGTCAAGCCGGAGACCATCAACTTCATGGCCAGGTTCGGGCGCGGGCTGATCTGCGTGCCGATGACCGCCGAGCGAGCCGGCGCGCTGGGCCTGCACCCCCAGACCTCGGAGAACGCCGCCCTGCACGGCACGGCCTTCACCGTCTCCGTGGACGCCGCGACCGGCGTGACGACCGGCATCTCCGCCGCCGATCGCGCCAGGACGGTTGAGATCCTCGCCAACGACAGCTCGCGCCCCGCCGACCTGGTGCGGCCGGGGCACGTCTTCCCCGTTCGCGCCAGACAGGGAGGCTGCCTCGTGCGGGCCGGACAGACCGAGGGGGCCGTCGACCTCGCACGCCTCGCCGGGCTCAAGCCCGTCGCCGTCATCTGCGAGATCATGAACGACGACGGCACGATGGCCCGGCGCGACGACCTGGCCGAGTTCTGCCGGACGCACGGCCTGAAGATGGGCTCGGTGCCCGACCTCATCCGCCACCGCCTTCGCAGCGAGCGGCTGATCGAACGGGCCGTCGAGGTCGACGTGCGGCTGGAGGCCGGCGATTTCCACCTCATCGCCTTCACCTCGGTCGTCGACCCCGAGCCGCACATCGCGCTGTGCTGCGGCGGCGTCGGCGAGCTGGACAAGGCCGGCGGGCCCGTCCGCCACAACGAGCCGGTGCTCGTCCGCGTGCACAGCGAATGTCTCACCGGCGACGTGCTGAGGTCGCTGCGATGCGACTGCGGGCCGCAGCTCCAGACGGCCCTGCGGCGCGTCGCCGAGGCCGGCAAGGGCGCCGTCGTCTACGTCCGCCAGGAAGGGCGAGGCATCGGCCTGGTCAACAAGCTGCGGGCCTACAAGCTCCAGATCGAGAAGGGCATGGACACCGTCGAGGCCAACGTGCACCTGGGCTTTGAGCCCGACCGGCGGGATTACGGAATCGGCAACCAGATCCTCCGCGACCTGGGGCTCTCGAAGCTTCGCGTGATGACGAACAACCCCCGGAAGATCTACGGCCTGGAGGGTTTCGGCCTGAAGATCATCGAGCGCGTCCCGCTGGAGATCCCGGCGCACGAAGGCAACCGCGACTACCTTCGCACGAAGAAGGACAAGCTGGGGCACATCCTTGACAACCTCTAGCGATTGCGGATTGCGGATTGCGGATTGCGGATTGTGGATTGCGGATTGCGGATTGTGGATTGCGGATTGCGGATTGCGGATTGCGGATTGCGGATTGTGGATTGCGGATTGTGGATTGCGGAATCGCTCTGATTCCTGCATCGTCCCGTGCGCGTCCGTCGTTTTGAAACGCCCAATGTTGAGTCCCCACGGGACGAAACGTTGGGTAGCGCAGGGTCCTCCCCAGACCCTTCTGCTCTTCCCTCGCCAATCACCATTCCTCCCGCCCTTGTACGCCATTTGCCTTTCGGTTATCTGATTCCGAAGGAACCGACTCCCTCAAACCGGTCAAGGATCTGGAACGCCATGCCGAACGTGATCTGTCTGGGCGAGCTGCTGATCGACTTCTGTGCGGGCGAGCGGGACGTCTCGCTGGCCGAGGCGAAGACGTTTCTCAAGGCGCCGGGCGGGGCGCCGGCGAACGTGGCCGTCGGGGTCGTGCGCCTGGGGCTGCCGGCCGGGTTCGTCGGGGCCGTCGGCAACGAGCCGTTCGGGCACTTCCTCGAATCCGTCGTGGCCGGGGCGGGCGTGGACACGTCCCACCTGATCAAGGTGGACGGCGTGCGGACGTCGCTGGCGTTCGTGGCCGGCCGGTCCGACGGGCTCAAGGACATCACGTTCTACCGCAACCCCGGGGCGGACATGTGCCTTTCTCCCGAGCACATCGACCCGGGGTACATCGCCTCGGCCGAGGCGCTGCACTTCGGCTCGATCAGCCGGATCGACGAATCGCCGCGAGCGGCCACCGACGAGGCCCGCCGCCTGGCCGGCGAGTCCGGCGCGATGATCACGTACGACCTGAACTGGCGGCCGACGCTCTGGCCGGACCCGCCAGCCGCCCGCGAGCGGATTTTCGAGGGCTTCGCGGGCACGACCGTCGCGAAGGTCAGCGACGAGGAATGGGAGTTCGTCTTCGGCACGGGCGACTTCGACGAAGGCGCCGCCGCGCTGCTGGACGCGGGCGTCCAGCTCGTTGTCCGCAGCGAGGGCGAGAAGGGCGCGAGCTTCGCCACGCCGTCGGCCGGCGGGCACGTGGACGCATTCGTCGTCGGCGTGGCCGACACGCTCGGCGCGGGGGACGGGTTCATGGCCTGCCTGATCGTCGAGCTGCTGGCCCACTGGCGTGAAGGCGCGCCGCCGAGCCGGCTCGCCGCCGAGGAGCTGACGCGCATCGTCCGCCGCGCGAGCGCCGTCGGCGCCCTGACGTGCATTGGCGCCGGCGCCATGCCCCCGCTGCCGACCACGAGCGAGGTGGACACCTTCCTGAAAGGGATCGACCCGTAGAGATCACCCCCCGCGGAAGACCTCGGGCTTGCCGGACTTGCTCGACCGCTCGGCGTACTCGATGACGCCGATCACCCGCCGGGCCTGCTGCGGCGTGACGGCCAGCGCATCGCCCAGCAGCAGATGGTCGGCGACGTTGGGGTAGAACTCGTCCCACGCCGCCGGTATCCACGGCACCTCGCGGGTGACGAGCACCCCGTCCTCGTGGGTGATGACCTTGCAGCCCTTCTCGACGCCGCCGTCGTCGAGGATTGCGCCCTTCGTGCCGAGGATTCGCCACCTCGGCCGACCGGCCGCGGAGATCGACGAGAACGCGATGTCCGCCATCGCGCCGTTGGCGAAGCGGACGATCGCCTGCGTGTGGTCCTCGCAGGTGGACTGCACCCAGACCTTCTTGTGGAAGAAGCCCTGGATCGAGGTGATTCTCTGGGGGATCAACTGGAGGACCCAGTCGGTGAAGTGGGCGCCCCAGTCGTAGAGGTTGCCGCCGGCGATCTGCTTGTCCGACCGCCACCAGTCCCTCGGCGCGCGGTAGCCGCAGCCCCCGCAGGAGATCTCGAACACCTCGCCGATGGCGCCCTCCTCGACGAGCCGGCGGATCGTCATGAAATCGCCGTCCCACCGCCGGTTGTGGAAGCACGTCACCATCACGCCGGCCTTCCTGGCGGCGCCGATCATCCGGTCGGCCTGGCCCACCGTGACGCAGAAGGGCTTCTCATTGACGACGTGCTTGCCCGCCTCGATGCACCGCAGGGCCATCTCCGCGTGGATGCTGTGCGGCAGGATGGCGACGACCAGGTCGACGCCCCTGGCCTTGAGCAGCTCGTCCATGTGCCCGTACGTCCTGAAATCGGCGAAATCCTCCTTGGCCGCCTTCGTCCGGGCCGGGTCGATGTCGCACGCCGCCACCGCCTTCATCCCGGCCGTCTGATTCACGAAGTTGCTGTGCAGCCGCCCCATGTTGAACGACGGGCCGTAGCCCAGCATCGCGCAGCGGATCGGGCCCCTGCGGATCGGCCGGACGCGGCAGGCCCAGTCCAGCCCGTGCAGCAGCGACCGCTGGAAGTGCGAGACCTTCCACTGCCTCGCCCCGTGCCCCAGGGCCGTGTAGAAGACGCGCCCCTTGCCCTGGCTCCGCGCGTACATGACGGGCATGGGCTTGCACTGGTAGGTCGTCTCGGCCAGCACCCGAACGTCCGGGGCAATGTCCTTCAGGACGTAGAGCTCCTCGGTGAGGCTGAAGTCCGCCAGGCGCGTGGTGGCCTGGTGCGAGCCGTCGACGATCCGCACGTGCTCGAACTTCTGCTCGCGCGGGTGCGTGTCGAACTGCGAGCCGATCAGCGCGAGGTAGTCGCGGCAGTCGGCCGAGACGGCGTTGGCCGAATGCACGGCCACCAGCCCGCCGCCGCGGCGGACGTATTCCACCAGGCCCGCCTCCTGCCGGGGCGTGACCTTCCCGCCGCAGGTGTAGATCATCACGGCGTCGTACTTCTCCAGCGGCCCGGCGAGCACCTCGCGGTCGCCCGTGACGGTGAGCTTGTATCGCCCGCTGGACTTGAGGATGTCCCTGGCGATCTTCGCGCAGGCCTCGAAGGGGTGCCACGTCCCGCCGATCAGCAGCAGGACGTCCTTCTTCTCGCGCCGGGCCGGTTTGCTCGCAGCCATGTGGCCGTCTCCTGTGGGGGTCGGTGGTTCTCACCATCGCGGTCGGACGCGACGGCAGCGGCGCATTATCGCCCCCGTCGGCGGCATTGCAAGCCCCGTTCGCCAAGCGTAAGCGGCCCTTGCACGCCGGCGGCCGTCTGGTACAATGCGGCAGTTCCAGCAGCCGGGCGAATGAGACAGGAGACGTAGGAATATGTCGGTCAAGGCGCTTCATCTTCGCCGCGGGCAGGGCGTGCGGTACCAGGACGCGGTCTGGGTGGTCTTCTCCACGAATCACGTGGTCAAGGGCAAGGGCCAGAGCTACATGCAGATCGAGCTGAAGAACGCCAAGACCGGCCAGCTCATCCGGAACCGGTTCCGCGTGGACGAGCAGCTCGAAGAGGCCTTCTTCGAGCGAAAGAAGATGGAGTACCTCTACTCCGACGGGTCCAACCTGATCGTGATGGATCCCGAGACGTACGACCAGACCGAGATACCGAAGGGGCTCGTCGGCGACAAGGAAGTATACCTTGCGCCGAATATGCCGCTGGAGGTCTCCATCGCCGAGGGACAGGCCGTGTCCGTCGAGCTGCCGAACACCGTCGAGCTCACCGTCGTGGACACCCCGCCGCAGCTCAAGGGCGCCACGGCCACCAGCCAGCTCAAGGACGCCACCTGCGAGGGCGGGGCGGCGATCAAGGTCCCGCCGTTCATCGAGAACGGGACCGTCGTGAAGATCGACACGCGGACCGGGGAGTACCTGGGGCGGGCGTAGGGCCGCGGGCGGGCCTGGTCAACTCGTTGACTCGTTGACTCGTTAACTCGTTCACTCGTCGAGTGGTCAACTCGTCTGCTTTCCCCGATACAGCAGCCCGAAGACGGTCACGTCGTCCTGCTGGGGGAGGGGCTCTCGGAAGGCCTCGGCGGCCGCCGTGACGGCCTGGATCATGCTTTCGGCCGAGGCGAGGTCGGCCGCCTCCAGCGCCGTTCGCACGCGGGCGATGCCGAACTGCTCGCCGCCGGACGCGGTCGCCTCGGTGATGCCGTCGGTGATGACGATCAGTCCCGTGCCCGGCACGATGGTCTCCACGCCGCCTTCGAAGGGCCCTTCGTGAACGCCGACGGGCCGGTTCTCCGGCCGGCCCAGCGGCAGCACCCCGCGATCCGGCGCGACGGTTACGGGAGGCATGTGCCCGGCGTTGACGTACTCCAGCGAGCCGCTTGCCGGATCGAAGATCCCCAGGAACAGCGTGACGAACAGGCCCTCGGGCAGGTTTTCGCTCAGGAGGCGGTTGACGTGCCCCATGGCCTGGGGCGCCACGAAGCAGAAGGTCGTGGTGGTCCTCAGGGCGGCCTGGAGGTTCGCCATCAGCAGCGCCGCCGGCAGGCCCTTGCCGCAGACGTCGCCGATCGCCAGCGCCACGCGCCCGTCGGCCAGCAGCCACGTGTCGCAGTAATCGCCCCCGACCCACATGGCCGGGCGGTAGCACACGCAGATGTCGACTCCGGCCAGCGGCGAGATCTCCGTCGGCACCAGCTTCGACTGGATCTGCCGGGCCAGCTCCAACTGGCGATCCAGCGCGTGCTGTCTGGCCTTTTCCTCGGCCAGCAGCAGCCCCTTGCGGGCGTACCTCACCTGGCGGGCGACGGCCTCGACGAAGTCGAGCGTCCCCTCGCCGGGGCGGTCCGACGGGATGTCCAGGTACAGGACGTCCACGGTCCTGGCCGGGTCCGTGATGGGCGCGGCCAGGACCACGCGCGGCGTGTGCTGATCGACCACGGTCAGGTGCAGCTCGACGTCCGGCCGCCGGGCGCTGCTGGCCATGACGCTCCTGCCCTCGGCCCGGACGGCCTCCAGGACGCGCCGGGACAGGCGGAGGTTTCCCCGCCCGCGGGCGTCCAGGTCCTCCCGAGCGTTGGCGAAGCGGCAGGCGAGGATCTCCGCCGAGCCGGCGAAGTCCTCCGCAGGCCCGGGCACCCGCACGACGGCCGCCAGCCCGCCCATCGGCCCGGCGAGGTGGTCGCAGACCTGGCGGTAGAGCCCGTCCGGGTCGGTCAGCTCGGCCATGCGGTCGGCGATCTCGTTGAGCCGGCGGATCTGGACGCGATCGAGCGCCTGGCCCGGCTCGGCCGGCGGCAGGATCTCCGCCGGCGAGTCGTCCTCGATGAGCGTGGTGGACGCGGACGAGGACGGGTCGGGGGCGATCTGGCGGTCGGTTTCCTCCGACACCGACAGGGCGAACGGCCCGACGCGGAACCACTCGCCGGGCAGCACGGCCCGGGCCTCGATCCGCTCCTGGCGGACCCACACGCCGTGCCGGCTGCCGACGTCCTCCACGATCCACCGCCCGAACGGGTCCTGGAACACCAGCGCGTGCCGCCGCGAGACCCGCCCGCTGTCCAGCACCACGTCGCAGCCGGGATTGCGCCCGATGACCGTCCCCCTGGGGTCCAGCTCGACGGCCCGCATCTGCCCCTGCCGGGATATCGTCAGCGTCGCCTTGGCCATAGGCATCTCCTGCTCGCACGGCCTGGGGAGCTTCACGCGGTCGCCTGGCACCCGCCGAACTGGCGAATCCTCTCGGCCCGCCCCGCCAGTTGGCGCCTGGCCGGGAATGCCGGCGCCGCCAGCGGGGCGCTCTTCCGCCAGTGGACCTCGGCGTCGTCAACGAAGGGATATGGTTCCTGGCCTTTCATGGCGCGGATGTTCCCGGGAGCGGGCGGCGCAAAGGGCATTATACCCGACGCGGCCGGGTTGGCCAGTCCGTGCCCGGGCAAAACGCCGCGCGGCGCTCGCCACCGGTCGGGGGCGCTTGCATCGTCCGGCGGCGCGCAGTACCTTCCAGGCCGTCGGGAAACGAGGAACACCCCATGGAAACGCTCGAGCTGGACCTCATCGAGACGCCCGAGAACGTCGAGCTCCAGCGCCGACTGGCGGGGATCGGCACGCGGTTCATTGCCGGACTCATCGACACGCTGTGGCTGGTCCTGATCTACCTGGTGCTCTTCGTGCTCGCGCTGATCGCCGGGCTTGGAGCGGCCGGCTGGTCGCGGGAGGGATTGGTCACGGGCAGCGGCCTGTGGATTCTCGCGGGCCTGATCCTCGCGGCGTTCGCCGTCTACTGGGGGTACTTCGTCGTCTTCGAGCTTCGGACGAACGGGCAGAGCCCCGGCAAGAAGGTCATGAGGATCCGTGTCGTCAAGCTGGAGGGGGGGGCGATCACCTTCACGGACGTCGCGATCCGCAACCTGCTTCGAAGCGTGGACGTTCTTCCGGCGGGGTACATCGCGGCCGGACTGTGCATGTTCGTCACCCGGCGCTGCCAGCGTCTGGGCGACCTGGCCGCCGGCACGGTGGTCGTCGTCGAAGGCGGCGCCGACTATGCCGCCACTCAGCGGCGCGGGCGCGCAGCCCGCGGCGATACGTGGGTGCCCCCGGTGGGCGCGGAAGCCCCGGAGGGCTCCGGGCTGACGCCCCGGGAGCATCGCCTGCTGATGAACTACTGGTCCCGCCGCAACGATCTGACCGTCGAGGCCCGCCAGCGCGTCCTCCCGAAGCTGCTGCTTCCGGCCTTGCGTCGCCTGGGGCAGGAGCCGCCGGGCGCGAGCGTGGCGGTGCTGGAGAGCTGTCTGCACCGCTTGCTGTTTCCGGCCGCGGCGCCGCCGGCCCGGCCGCCGCAAGCGCCGCCGCCGGCCGACGAGACGGGGGCCGATGCACCGTGACGCCCGCGCGCTTCATACAGCTTCGCTCGGCGACGTGGGACCGGCTCGAGCAACTGGTTGGCAGGGGCGGGCGGAGAGGCGCCGCCTCGCTGACGGACGCCGAGCTGCACGAGCTGATCCGCGCGTATCCCACGGTGGCCGTGGACGTCGCCCGGGCCCGCATGCTCGACGTGGACGCCGCCACGCAGCGGCGGATCAACGCCCTGGCCATCGCGGCCCACGGCATGCTCTACCGGCGAAGGGACGTCAACCGCCTCCGGGCCGTCTGGCGGTTCTTCGCGCGGGACTACCCTCGCCTGTTCCGCAGCCAGTGGGTGGCGGTGCTGATCTCGGTGGCCGTCTTCGCCGCCGGGGCGCTCGGGGCGTACGTGACCGTGAGGCTGCGCCCCGCGACGGCGTACATCTTCGTTCCGCACGGCCTGGACGTGCCCGGGGATGAGCCGGGCGTCACCCCCGAGGACGTCAGCGAGCGATACCGGCGGATTCCCAAGCCTCCGATGGCGACCGGCATCATGGCCAACAACATCTCGGTGGCGTTCCTGGCGTTCGCCTCGGGGATCACCGCCGCCGTGGGCACGTGCTACGTCATCCTGGTGAACTCGATGATGCTGGGCGCGTTCTTCGCGCACTTCGACAATCATCATCTGACCTACGTGTGCTATTCGTTCCTGGTCCCGCACGGGGTGCTGGAGATCTTCGCTGTCCTGGTGGCGGGGGCCGCGGGTCTGCGCGTGGGCCTGTCGCTGGCGGTGCCCGGCAGCCTGTCGCGCCGGGCCTCCCTGCGGGCCGGGGCGAGGAAGGCCGTGCTGCTGGTGCTCGGCACGATTCCCATGTTCGTCCTGGCCGGGGCGATCGAGGGCTTCGTCACCCCCGCCCATTCGGTCTCGGGCGCAGCCAAGATCACCACGGGAATCTGCGTGTGGGCCGCCGCGATCCTCTGGCTTCTGCTGGCCGGACGCGGCCGGAAGGGCGCGTCCTCGGCGGCCTCAGAGCCGCCGGGTTGACTTGATCAGGATGTAACGGTTGATCAGGTCCGGGCTCAGGGCGCCGGGCTCGACCTCGAGGACACCCACGCCGCCGTGGCGCATGGCCTTGAGGGCCTCGGCGCGGGCGGCCAGCACGTCCAGGGCCATCGCCTTGGTGTAGGGATCGCAGCCGGCCCGGAGCGGCCGGGCCGCCGCGGCCTGAACCTGCGGGTCCTTCAGCGTGACCACCAGTGGCAGGTGCCGCCGCGCGAACCGTCCCATGTAGGCGATGATGTCGGCGTTGGCCTCCCGGTTGATCACGTCGGTCATCAGGCAGACGAGGCTCCGTTTGCGGTTCTTGAGCCCGAGGAAGCGGCAGGCCGTCGCGTAGTCCGACTCGACGAGTCTCGGCTCGACCCTGTACAGCGCGTCGGCCACCCGCTCGATGCTGTTCATGTGCCGCACCCGCGGCAGGTAGCTCTCGATCCGATCGCTGAAGGCCACCATGCTCAGCCAGTCGCCCTGGCGAAGGACGACGTAGGCCAGCATCATCGTGGCGTTGATGAAGTAGTCAAGCCGGCTGATGCCGCCGAACTCGCCCGCCGTCGCCCGCCCCACGTCGAGCGCCACCACCACGCTCTGCTCGCGCTCGGGCTGGTAATTCCTGACGATCAGTCGTGAGCGTTTCGCCGTGGCCTTCCAATCGACGCGGCCGAGGGGATCGCCCTCGGCATACGGCCGCAGGCTCTCGAACTGCGACCCCTGCCCGACCTGCTTCATCCGGGCCAGCCCCATCGCGTGCATCAACCCTCGCCGGATCATCAGCTCGTATCGCCTGACACCGACCAGGTTGGGGTAGACCCGCACGCCGTCCGGCAGGTTGAGCACGTACTGCCTGTGGAACAGGCCCATGGCCGGGACCGCGCGAACGTACAGGCGGCCAAGCTCGTACTGGCCCCTTCGGGTGGCGACCAGGCGGTATTCGAGGCTGCCCCGGGCGCCGGCGTCGAACAGCCCGGCGAGCCGCTCGGGCCGGGCCGTCATGTTCGGCGGGAGGTCTTCGGCCAGTTGGATCCTCAGCCGCCGGCGGCCGCGATTGTGCACCTCCAGGACGATCCGCGTCGGGACCGACAGCGAGATCCGCCCCGGCACGATTCGCCGGACCTCGATCGTGCGCCGCCGGGGCAGCAGCAGTGCGTCCACGCCCATGTAGACCAGCAGCAGGAGGACGTAGACGCCTCCGACGGCGGACAGGGGCCTGAAGAACGCCCCGGCCAGAAAGACCGGCGCGGCCGCCAGAAGCATGATGATCAGTCGCACACTGGGGAGCATGATCTCTGCTTACCGCGGCACGGGCACCTGCGTGAGCAGTTGCCCGACGCAGTCGTCGCCGGTGCGGCCCTCGACTTCCACTTCCGGCAGAAGGACGACCCGGTGCCGAAGGACGGGCAGGGCCATGGCCTTGACGTCGTCGGGCGTGACGAAGGCCCGCCCGGCGAGCACGGCGCACGCCTGGGCGGCGTGCATCAACATCACGGCCGCACGCGGGCTGGCCCCCAGCGAGATCTCCCGCATGGAGCGGGTCGCGCGGACCATCCGGGTCATGTACCGGCGGACCATTTCCTCCACTCGGACCGTTCGGACGGTCCGGCGCAGGTCCTTGAGACGGTCCGGATCGAGGACGGCGTGGAGATCGGCGGTGGTCAGGTCGGCGGCCTCGAAACCCGAGTGCGTAAGGTCCAGTATGCCCCCCTCCGCCGCCTCGGCGGGGTAGGGGACCTTGATCTTCAGCATGAACCGATCCACCTGGGCCTCCGGCAGGGGATAGGTCCCCTCGAACTCCACGGGGTTCTGCGTGGCGAAGACGGTGAACACGTCGGGAACGCGGTGGGCGACGCCGTCGACCGTCGCCTGCCGCTCCTGCATCGCCTCCAGGAGGGCCGACTGCGTCTTGGCCGGCGCGCGGTTGATCTCGTCGGCGAGGATCACGTCGGAGAAGATCGGCCCGGGGCGGAAGACGAACTCGCCCGTCGCCGTGTTGTAGATGTTCACGCCCAGGATGTCCGACGGCATCAGGTCGGGCGTGAACTGGATGCGGCGGAACCCCGCGCCGGACACCGCGGCCAGCGCCCGCGCCATCAGCGTCTTGGCCGTGCCCGGCACGCCTTCCAGAAGCGCATGACCGCCGGCCAGGAAGGCCGCCGCCATCTGCCGAAGGGCTTGTTCCTGTCCGACGATCACCTTGCCGAGCTCGTGAAGAATGCGCCCGGCGATCTCACTGGCCTGTTGAACTTCCATCGCATGTTTCCCGTTCGATCTCCGCTAACCTTGCCAACATCCGAGTGAACCGCCTCTTGGACATCCTCTGGTGGACCGTCACGGCGGCGGACCGGCTCAGCACGCTCTCGTACTCCCTCCGGCTGCCGGGCCCGATCCGCTCGAGTGCGGCGGCGATCCGGTCGGGCCCGGCCGAGCTGGGCAGGCGGGCCCGCTCGGCGCACTTCCGGCGGAACCAGTGGAACAGCAGCACGAAGGCCAGGCTCCTGGCCCCGGCGGCCCTGCACGTCGCGCCGGCCGAACGCACGAACTCCAGCTTGCTTCGACGACGCCGCCGGACGAGCTCGAGACGCACGCCGAACCGCCTGCCCTTGTAGATCAGCCCCGCCACCGCGGCGGCCGTCACACACAGCAGAGACCACCCCGCCGGCGTGGCGAACAGCAGCCCCGCCAGCAGCCTGAAACCGCTCTCGCGCCAGCCCAGGCCGAGATGGTACTCGTCGAACGCCACACGCCCGCCCCGCGCCGCCGACAGCGAATGGGCCACCAGATTCGCCGCGAGAATCGCGTTGTCCGCCCGGCCCAGGCGCCGGTTGCAGAGGAACGAGCTGTCGGCCAGGACGATCACGCGCCCGCTGCCGCTGATTCGCTCGACGATCCTGTCTCCCGCCGCATCACCCAGAAGGCGCCGGGGCGATCCGAGGCCCCTTGGCGCGCCGCCGCGGGCGACTTCGAGCACGTCGTCGCCCAGGGCGTCGGTCGCGGCGACGTCGCGGGCCAACGGCCCGCGATACCGCCGGCGCTTCGCTGCGGCAGGGGACCCTTGCGCCTCCTTGCGCTCCATGCCGTGCAGGGCGTCGAGCTTCTCGGCGACGCAGACGACCACCCCGCCGTCGCGGACCCAACGGGCGAGGTGTTCCTCCTCGCCGTCCCCCAGGGCAATGATCGGGTCCAGGATCAGCAGGACGTCCGTTTTCTCCAACTGCCCGCCGAGCAGCGGCGAATGCGAACGCCTTACCGAGACGCCCAGCTTCTCGTAGAGCAGATAGCAGGCCATCACGCCCTGGCCGTGGGTCGAGTGACTCGTCCGCACGGGCGGCTGCTGCGAGGGCGAGTCGCCCGCATCGTCACCGGCGGTCAGGGCCCAGACGATGGCCAGCAGCGCCGCGGCGAGGACGGCCAGGACGATGTAATCGGTCCTATGGCTTTGGGCGGACATGGGCCTGCACCGTTTCGAACATGCGGATCATCTCCTCGTAATCACTCCGCCGGCACGGGGCGCCCGCGTAGATCCTCCCGTCGAAGGCGTGCACGAACTCCCTGAACTTCCCGCCCCCCCCGGCCGTCGGAGGGTATTCGCGAACGTAGTCCCCGTTGGTCTTGCCGTCGTCGAAGCCGAGCATCCCGGCGGCCTCCAGCCAGCGGAGCAGGGCCACCATCATCACGCCGATCGCGCGGCGGTAGTCGCCTTCATTCCCAAGAGAGGTCATGAGTTGGCGCAGCTCGTCGTAGCTTCGGGCCCGCAGGTCCCGGAAGTGCGGCACGTCCTGGCTGCCGGCGTCGATCCCGCCCGGCCCGCGGTACGCCGCCGCGACGCTCAGGATGAAGTGGACCAGGACCGCCAGCACCACGACGCCCGAGGCGACCAGCAGCGCCCAGAACAGCACGTGCACCACGAGGCCGCCTTCCCCCCACGGCGGCAGTCGCCAGTCCCCCAGCCACTCGCGCAGCCACTCCGCGAAGGTCCGCTTCTCGGCAAACCGGGGCGACTGAAGGATCTCTCGGGCCGCCTTGCGAATGGTCTCTGCGTCGGGACGGGCGTAGGGAGCCGCCGCGCCCGGCCGGCCCCACACCCCGCTTGCGGCGACGGACAGGAGGCCCGCCGCCATCACAAGCCGCCCGGCCCAGCGGCGCAGGGACACGGGATCACTCCTCCGGAGAGGTGCCATCCGAAGGGGCCTCCATTTGGCGGGGGGGCATCTCGGCCACCGGCATGAGCGTCGGCGGCTCCGGCGCCGGCCTGCCCAGCGCCCGGGCGAGCATCTCCAGGTCGAATCCCTCCTTGCGAATCCTCAAGTCGTAATACAGCAGGATGTACGCCGCCGCCGGGATCGGCATCACCAGGATCCGTCCGATCCGCGTGAAGAACTGCCGGATGACCGCGGCTCTCATGGCCGAGCTGCGCCACGCCTCGATGTGCTCGGGATCGCCGACCTCCACCGCCGACTCCGCGATCAGGGCACCTACGTAGCCGAACCCTCCGGCGATGATCCACGTGAGGATCCCCACCACCAGGCCCAGCAGGAATACCTTGCCGAGGTTCCCGGAGACCAGCTTCCTGCTGCGCGACATGCCCTTGAATGCCCCCGTGCCCTCGATGACGATCACCTCCGTCGTCAGCATGTACCACAGGCCGAAGATGATCCCGGGCGCGAGGCACAGGAGCATCCCCACGCCGACGACCACGCCGACCACTATCGACGCGCCGATCAGCGTCAGGATCTTCGGCAGGATCATCTTGTAGGCTTCCGCGATGGTCACCTGCTCGCCGAGATACGAGGCCGAAACGCTCTTCATCAGCGCCGCACCGCAAAGAGACTGGGCCACAAGCATGATGACCAGGCCGGCCAAGGCCGTCGGAAGGATGACCGCCGGGTCCGGCGCCTGCCCTTCGGCCCCGGTTGAGATGGCCTGCACCTGCACTCGAGCCAGCAGGAGGGCGACCAGCATCATCGGAATCTCGACGATCGCGACGATCGCCAGGAACCGGACGAAGTTCTGCCGGTAGATCCGGAAAGCCCGGTCCAGGATCGCGCCAACGCCCATCGGCTCGAACTGCACGGTTGTCATCACGTCCGGCCCCTTTCGGCGTGTTCCTCGTACCCGGTTCCTGCGCACCGTCCCCAACCGCGCCAGAGAGACTAGCTCGCCGGCGGGGCCGTGTCAAGCGAGTTGCGCCTCTCTGAAAGTGCTTGACGAGGCGGCGGGGCCGGACGTACAAGGCGGCCGATGCAGGCGATGTCTTTTAGCCCAAGGGAGACGAAGACCATGAAAGACGCACTCACGCGACGAGAGTTCCTGGCGAGGTCCGCGGCGGCGGGGGTCGGTCTGATGGCCGGCGGGCGCCTCGGGGCCGCAACGTTCAAGACGAAGCTCTCCAAGGCCCTCATTCTTCGCAAGACCGACGAGGAGTCGCTCAAGAAGCTCAAGGACGCCGGCTTCGACGGCCTCGAGTGCGGCGCGGCGAACGTCACGCCCGCCGAGGCCGAGAAGGCCCGCGCGCGGGCCGAGAAGATCGGCCTGCGAATCCACTCGGTCCTTCGCGGCTGGGTCAACTTCAACCAGCCCAAGCGGCTGGAGGCCGACGTCAAGAGCGTCGAGACGGCGCTGAAGGCCGCCGGCGGCTACGGCGCGGACGCCATCCTGCTCGTGCCCTGCCGCGTCGGCCGCCTGCCCATGCCCCAGCCGTGGGAGTTCGACATCGACTTCGACGAGAAGACCGCCCGCGTCACCCGCGTCGCCAAGGGCGACAACGCCAAGTACGCCCAGTACATCGAGGCCCAGAACCAGGCCACCGAGGCGTCGCGCGAGGCGCTCAAGAGGCTCATCCCCGTCGCCGAGAAGACGAAGGTCGTCATCGCCCTCGAGAACGTCTGGAACAACCTCTGGGTCAAGCCCGACCTGGCGGCGAGCTTCATCCGCTCGGTCGACAGCCGGTGGGTGCAGTTCTACTTCGACATCGGCAACCACGTGAAGTACGCCCCGCCGGAGGAGTGGATCCGCGCGTTCGGCAAGCTGATCGCCAAGTGCCACGTGAAGGACTTCAAGCTCAACCCCGACGGCCACGGCGGGCGATTCGTGGACATCCGCGACGGCAGCGTGAACTGGCCGTCCGTCCGGAAGGAGCTGGACAAGATCGGCTACAACGGGTGGATGACCATCGAGGGCAGCGGCCGGCTGTCGTTCGAGGAGCGAAACAAGCGCCTCGACCTCATCCTCGCCGGCAAGTGACGCCGGAAAAAGCACGCCCGAGAGGACTCGACGGGCCGGCGCGCCGCGACCGGGCGAGTAGACCGTCAACTATGAGCTCATGGGTTCACCGGGCGGCCACAGAGGCATGTGCAACCGGGCACATCCTTTACACTTTGATCCGGGGACATGGTTTACATGTT
>CAYRVX010000081.1:0-32329 GCA_964427875.1 uncultured Planctomycetaceae bacterium | reverse complement strand
GGAACGGGTACGTCTGGTACGCCGACATCCCCAGCCGGCACGACCGCTGGGCGGACATGGGGCGAACCGGCGCGGCCGCCCTGGCCAACTACCTCAGCCCGTACACGGACGCTCGCTTCAAGAAGCAGGCGATTATGCACGCGCGCGTGATCGGCGAGCACCCGGAGACCTTTCCGGATACTCACGGCTCGCCGATCATGGGCATGGGCTACACCGCGCTCGGGGCCTTCACCGACCCGGCGAGCTTCCGCAAGCTGATGGACAGCAACCGCTGGTGGTTCACGCTGGCCCACTGCCCCGACGGGACCTTCTACTTTCAGCCCAACCGGGACTACAACGCATCCGACTTCACAAGCGGCCAGTCCAGGATCTCCGCGTCGGCCGTCGTCGCGCTGATCTTCTCGGCCAAGAACAAGAACCTCTACCTGACCGGTGCGCACCGAAAGTACTGGAATCGGAAATGATCTCGACCGGCCCGAGGAAACACCGCCCCCGTGGCTCAGACGGAAGGGCAGTACAGATGAGGATGATTGTCGGTACGTTGCGTGCCCCGGGGATTCGGCTGGCGTTGCTGACCGTTGCGCTGACGGCCGGCCTCGCCGAGGCCGACCAGGGACAGGACACCGCCGTCGCCAGGAGTAAGGCCGCGCTTCTGAAGGCCTGCGCCGGCGAGCAATATGCCTTCACTCCGAAGGTCCGCGAGGCGTTTCTGTCGCACATGAAGCTCAAGGCGCGGGCCGAGCTGAAGGCGCGCGGCAAGCCGCTGCCGGGCGAATTCCTGGCTTGGGTCCACGCCGACCCTAACGTCGAGGCATCTGTATACTGCGCTCACGACAAGCCGGCGGACGTTCTGTTGCTTCTGTACTCGCTGCGGCTGGACCTGGGCAAGGCTCGGCTCGAGAAGTATCGCCAACTTGCCCTGGCCGCCGCCATTGTGCACGCCAAGCGGGCGTTCGAAGCGGACGTCACGCCGCGAACTCCGCTGAAGCTCGTCATCGGCGGCGATCCCCGCAAGCTCGTCAACACCAAAGAGCCCGGCCGGAAACTGGATAAGTACGATCACGTCATCAACTTCCTCAACGACCATACGATCGAGGAAGAAGTGGTGGTCGGATACAAGGACGCCCCGGCCGAGTTGAAGTACGACAAGCGGGGTATCGCGATCCCACAGCCCAAGGGCAGGCGCAAAGGCAAGAAGGTCCCCGTCACCGAGAAGCGCCGCCGCTCGCTATACGCGGCCGACGTGCTGGCCAGCAGGGAGCTTCAGAAGCAGTTCAATGCCTACATGAAGGCGAAGGGCCACCCCGTCGAGATTGACTGCGGCGAGCGGGTCATCCATTGGAACAGCCGCGACATGGTCCGGGGGGAGCAGAAGAAGAAGCTCGCCGAAGCGTACATGCTCTTCCGCAAGGCCTACGAGGCCAAGGGGCTGCTGCCCGCACAGCGGGACCCGGTGCCGACGCCCGGCGAGCGATGTGCGTACATCATCCGCAACTACGAACACAAGTTTCCGCCGAAGGTGCAGGCCGAGCGCACGTGGCCGCGATTCCCGATCACCGCCCCCTGGCCGGTCCTGACGATGCTGGTCGACGACGATCAGCCCCTGCGCGAGCGGGAGGAGCGATGGGCTGCGTTCCGCGACCGCGGCGAGTTCAAGAAGTACGGCGAGTACATCGGCCCGATCGCCCAGCAGTACGACATGCAGTCCGCCCGCCGCCTGAAGCCCTTTGCGTGGACGTATCACACGATCCAGATGATGCTCAAGGACGGCGGCGTGTGCGGTACGATGGGGGCCATCTCGGCTCGCAGCCACAACACGCTCGGCATCCCCGCCTGCCAGGCCAGCCAGCCGGGCCATTGCGCAATGGTCGCCTTTCGCTACGATGCGAAGAAGAAGCTCTTCGCCTGCAAGGGCGGGCAATACGCCACGGCGGGCGACGAGGGGACGGGGCCGTTCACAAGGTGGTTCTTCGGCGATGCCTCCAGGAAGTACCGGCGGCACCCGGGCTACGGCCTGCCGGGCAATCCGCGGAAACCGATGGTCTACCACCAGAGCATCGCTTGGGCGGTCAACCACGGCTTCGGTGCCTTCCTGGACTCGACGATGGCGTACTGCGTCTATCGACTCCTGGACGAAGCCGACCGCAAAGGCCCCGGGCGGAAGGTGCTGACCAGCGGCTTGGCGATCAACCCCTACAACTTCCTTCTGACCGACGCCGCGCAGGCCGCGGCGGCCACGGCGGCCGAGCAGATCGCGGTCTGGAGGGCGTTCCGGGCGGGACTGGAGGCCGTCGGCGACAAGGCGGGCTGCCCGGTGGACGGGCTCTACGCCAAGACCGTGAAGACGCGGCTGGGTGCGAACGTCGCCAAGCTGCCGACGACAAAGGACAAGCCGACGGCGAAGAAGGTCTACGAATTCCTCCAGGCCGAGAAGTGCGATGCGCCGACGGCCCTGGTCAACTACCGGCTGGTCGTCGAGGGGCTTCCCGCCGTCTTGGCCGCTACCGAGGCGAGCTACAAGGAGCACCTGGTTGCCACACGGGCCGCGGCGTCGACGGAGAACGACGCCGCCTGCGCGAGGATGACCTCGGCGATCAAGGCCACGGTGGCGTGCGTCGCGGACAAGGCAAAGAGAACAGAATGGGCAATGGGCCTGTTGAAACAATCCGAAGGCCGGGAGATGTACTTCGGGCGGTGGATGCGCGTCCGGACGGACCCGGCCGTCGCCCTCCTCGCCAAGCAGGCCGGGCGGCGCCTGCCGAAGGACGGTGAGCTCATGCAGTCCATGTTGGACCGACTGGTGGCCGAGCTTAAGGCAGCCGTGGCCGGCCAGAGAGACCTCAAGAGCTGCCGCCGCCTGGCCGCCAAGATCGAAGCCGCCGCGAAGCACACCAAGGACGCGGAGCAGAAGTCCAAGTGGGCCCGCCAACTCTCGGAGATCATCACGGGCCACGAGACGTTCATGCCCAGGAAGGCGCCGAAGAACGCCAAGCCGCTGCGCGACCCGTGCGCCGATGCCGTCAACAAGCTGTCGGCCGGCGGCTAGGCGGGCCGGTGCCCGGATAGGGAGGACAGTGCGGTGAGCAGACGGACAAGAGCACCGTGGGCGGTGTCGGTGGCAGTGCTGTTGGGCGCAGCTGGCTTGATGTCGCAGACGCGACCGGACGAGCCGCGTAGCGATATCCTGATCGCCGACTTCGAGGGCCCTCACTACGGCGGATGGGAGGCCGAGGGCACGGCCTTCGGCGACCGGCCGGCGCGGGCCAACGTTACGCCGCCGAACAAGGTCACCGGCCACCAGGGAAAGGGCCTGGTCAACACCTACCTCGACGGCGACGGATCGACCGGCACGCTGACGTCGCCGGAATTCACCATCGAGCGGAAGCACATCAACTTCCTCATTGGGGCGGGGAACTTCCCGGGCAAGAGCTGCATGAACCTCCTGGTCGGCGGCAAGGTCGTGCGCACGGCCGTGGGGTTGGCGGTCAAGAACGCCAGTCGCCAGGAGGTCCTCGACTGGAAGTCCTGGAACGTGTCCGAGCTCGTCGGCAAGAAGGCGACACTACAGATTGTGGACCGTCACACGCGCGGCTGGGGGCACATCAACGTCGATCAGATTGTACAGTCCGACAAGCCGCGGAAACCCACGTATGTGTACAAAGCAGAGGCTCGCGCATCCATGAAATCCAGGGTCCCGAAGTACACATTCGCGAACACGCTGGCCGAGCAGGAGGAGCAACTCAAGACGAACCCGCTGCTGGCGCGGTTTCGGGCATCTCGGAAGGAGCTGCTGAAGGCCCCGCACCATCCGCGCTACCACTTCGTCAGCCCGGAGCACCGCCTCAACGACCCCGACGGGCTGTGCTTCTGGAAGGGCAGATGGCACATGTTCTACCAGGGCTACCCGCCGGAAGACCCGCGGCAGCACTGGGGGCACGCGGTCAGCGATGATCTGATTCACTGGCGGGACCTTCCCTACGCGATCTACCCGGACCCGGAGCGGGCATGCTTCTCCGGCTCCACACTCGTCGAGGACGACCGCGTCATCGCGATGTACCACGGCACGCAGGTCGGGAGCATGGTGGCCGTGTCCAGCGACCCGCTGCTTCTGAACTGGGAGAAGGTCACGGGTAAGGCGGTGATCCCGTTCCCCGCGCCCGGCGAGCCGGCGGTCCCCTACAACATCTTCGACCCATGCATATGGAAGAAGGAGGGTATGTACTACGCCCTGACGGCCGGCACGCTGCCCAACGGCCCCGGGGGCAAGCCTGTCCGTGCGGAGTTCCTGCACCGGTCGAAGGACCTGGCCAAGTGGGAGTACCTGCACCCGTTCCTCGAGGACGACCGATACGGGATCGTCGGCGACGACGGGGCCTGCCCGTACTTCTGGCCGATCGGTGAGAGGCACATTCTGCTCCACTACAGCCACACCAGCGGCGGGAAGTACATGCTGGGGGACTACGACAAGAAGCGGGACAAGTTCAAGGTCACCGACGGCGGCGACTTCAACTTCGGGCCCTCGGGGCCCTGCGGCGTGCACGCGCCGTCCGCGACGCCGGACGGCAAAGGCGGCGTGGTCGTTATCTTCAACATGAATCCCGGCAAGCGGCACGACGGCTGGAACCAGATCATGTCTCTGCCGAGGCTCCTGACGCTCGCCAAGGACACCGAGCCCGGCGTGCTGGACATGCAGCCGGCCGGCGACGTGGAGTCTCTGCGGCACGACCACCAGCACGTGGAGAAGCGCACCCTCCCGGCCAACACCGACGTCGTGCTGGAGAAGATCCAGGGCAACTCGATGGAGCTGGCCGCCGAGATCGACTGCAAGGGCTCGCAGATGATCGAGCTGTGCGTCCTCCGCTCGCCGAAGCGGGAGGAAGTCACGCGGATCATGTTCTACAAGGGCCGGGGCTACAGGCGCCGCGGGTCGAGAAAGAGAGGCAGGACGATCGCGAGCACCATCTCGATCGACACGTCATACTCGTCCTCTCTGCCCGACGCGCGCTGCCGTGCGCCGGAGACGGCCCAGTTGGCGCTCGGCCCGCGAGAACCGCTCTCGCTGCGGGTCTTCGTGGACCGGAGCGTCGTGGAGGTATTCGTGAACGGCTGGCAGTGCGTGGCCGTGCGCGTCTACCCAGGCCGGCCCGACAGCATCGGGGTCTCGCTGCGGTCGCAAGGCTCGGACGCGGTGCTGAACTCACTCGACGCCTGGCAGATGAAGAGCATCTATGACTGAGCGGCCCTGCGCCGTGCGGGCGCCTACTTCACCTTTGCCGTGACACCGCACTGGAAGACGCGCACTGAGAGAGCTGCCTCCAGTCGTAACCAGACAGGAGTCCCCACATGCAGAAGAGAAGACTCGCCTTCGTCGGCACGGGTGGCCGCGGTATCGGCAGTTTCATGCGGCCACTCAAAGACGAATTCCCCGACGATATCGATCTGGTCGGCATGTTCGATCCCAACCCCGGCCGGATGGCCGTGGCCAATGAAGTGCTCGAAGCCGATGTCCCAGCGTTCAGCAGTTTCTCCGAGATGCTTGAGGGCTGCGGCCCCGACGCGGTCGTGATCTGCTCGATGGACAGCACTCACGCGGAGTACGTGGTAGCCGCGCTTGAAGCCGGGCTCGACGTGTTTTCGGAGAAACCGTTATGCACGACATTCGACCAGGTCCGAGACATTCGTGCCGCGGCAGCGGGAAGCACGGGCGTGGCGATGGTGACCCATAACATGCGCTTCGGACCCGACGCCGCGGCCCTGAAGCAGGCCTTGCTTTCCGGTACCATCGGTGAGGTCCATCATGTCCGTTTTGCTGAGTTCCTCGATCGCTACCACGGAGCCGACTACTTCCGGCGCTGGCACCGGCAAATGGCGAACAGCGGCGGATTGATGATCCACAAGGCTAGCCACCATTTTGATTTGATCAACTGGCTCGTTGATGCCCTGCCGGCGCGGGTAACGGCACACGGCCGGCTGGCGTTCTACGGCACCAATGGCCCGTTCCGCAGCGAGCGTTGCCGCGGCTGCCCGCACTTCGAAGCCTGTGAGTTCTCCGCCGACCTCGCCGCTAACGACGGATTGAAACGGCTCTACCTCGACCAAGAGCACTACGACGGCTATCATCGCGACGGCTGTGTATTTGATGAAGGCATCGACATCTACGACACCGTCAACGGTTCGATTACCTACGAAAGCGGCGTGGAGGCAAGCTACTCCCTGGTCGCCTACGGTTGCTACGAGGCCGTGCAGATGTCCATCGAGGGCACACTGGGGCGACTCGAGCTGGACAATGTGTACGGCACCAGTTGGGCCTTCGGCTACAAGGAAGGGGCTGGTTCCCTGATGAATGACGGTGACGATGACCGGACCCGGAAGAGGGTGACCATCTATCGTCCCGACGGCCGCATCGAGGACATTACGCCGCCGCCATCCGAAGGCGGCCACGGGGGCGCTGATCCGGAACTTCGGAAGATGCTGTTCTCGACTGAGCCGATCGCCGACCCGCTGTCACAGAAGGCGCCTCTGGAGGCAGGAATCCAAGCCGTCCTCGTCGGCCTCGCCTTCAACCAGAGCATCGCCAACGGTTCGCGCCCGGTGGACGTGCAGGCCGCATAATTGGCGAGCGATTCCCGCGGGTCGGCTTCATCGTGACGAACCTTCGCCGGAAGCCCTGGCAGGTGGTGAAGTTCAACAATGGCCGCGGCACGGCGGAGCAGTGGATAAAGGAAGGCAAGAACGCGGTGAAGTGAACGAAGCTGTCGTGCCACGACTTCGTGGACAACCAGGTCCGGCTGCCGGCCTGCGGCGGATTCGCGTTGGCATACAACCTGGGCAGCTTCCTGCGGCGGCTGGCCCTGCCGCATGCCGTGAAGCATTGGTAGCTGACGACGCTGAGGGAGAAGTTGATCAAGATCGGGGCGAAGGTCGTCGCACACTCGCTGTACGTGGTCTTCCAGTCTCCATCGGTCAGGAACGGTGCTTGCCGATCCCACAATCGGCGATAGAATCGTCAGAAATGCCGACCGCGATCGTCGGCGAGAGGTCATCCGGGAAATCCCGGAGAAAGGGTCTTCCCATGGCGCCCCGGCTGGACACCGTGACGAGGATCTCACGTCGTGAGCTATTGACCAGGTCGGGCTCCCTCATCGCGGGGCTTTCCGCGGGGGCCCTGTTCGCCCGGGCGGAGGAACAGGGGCGCAAGGCGCTCCTGCGGTTCGGGATCGTGACCGACGCCCATTACGCCGACGCGAATCCCGGGGGGAAGAGGCACTACCGCGAGTCGCTGCCAAAGATGGCCGAGTGCGTCGCCCTCATGAACGAGCAGAAGGTCGATTTCCTCATCGAGCTTGGCGATTTGAAGGATCAGGCCAAGCCCCCGGCCGAGAAGAGCACGCTCGCCTACCTCCGGGCCATCGAGGGGACCTTCCAGAAGTTCAAGGGGTCCGCGTACCACGTCCTGGGCAACCACGACATGGACAGCATCTCGAAGGCCCAGTTCCTGGCGGTCGCGACAAACACGGGCATCCCCCGCACGTCGAGCTACTACTCCTTCGACTTGAAGGGACTTCACTTCGTCGTCCTCGACGCCAACTATCGGGCGGACGGCAGCGATTACAACTCCGGCAACTTCCAATGGACCGACGCCAACGTGCCGAAGGCGGAGCTGGCCTGGCTCCGGGCCGACCTCGCCGCCACCTCCCGGCCGGTCGTCGCGTTCGTGCACCAGCAACTGGACGGCAAGGGGAGTCACTACGTCAAGAACGCCCGCGACGTGAGGCTGGCCTTACAGAAGCACAAGAACGTCCTGGCGGTATTCCAGGGGCACAATCACGCGGGGCATTACAGCCGTATCGAGGGCATTCATTACTACACGCTGAAGGCCATGGTCGAGGGGACCGGGGAGGCGAACAGCTCCTACGCCGTCGTCGAGGTGTACGACAACCACGACATCGCGGTCACCGGCTACCGCAGGGCGCCAAGCAAGGCCCTGCCGAGAGCGTAACAGCCCGTTGAAGAAGTCATCCCCGAAGGGGTCCTTCGGACCTGGCTGCGAGCGGGCCTTTCGCCTGCGCGTCGGCGTCGCGAACACTCGGCGAATCGCGTGGATTCGCCTGCGTTTCCGCTCCTTGATGCTCGACGAAATGACTCGCTCTCGCCGACGGAGCACTGCTTCAACGGACTGCTAACAGGCATCTCGGGTAAGACCCGCCACCGCCAGCCGACCGCACCCCAGGGCACGCTCGAGGTCAAACAGGCCTTGCCCGGCAAGACAGCAGCCACGAGAATGAGACGAGAGCCCGATTTCCTATCAGCCGCGACTCAAGAAGGGCTTTGCTCTTGACGCGACAACAGGACTCAAACAGCATGACTGTCCCTTGGCCGGATTACGACGATGTGATGAGCGAATGTCAGGCGATCGCCGGCGAGGCGCCGCAGTGGGCGACGTTGTCGAGCCTGGGCAAGTCCGAGGAAGGACGGGATCTGCCGCTGCTCAGTGTCACGGACCCCAGCGTTCCCACGGAGAACAAGAGTGTCTTCCTGCTGACAGGCGGCACGGACGGCAATGAAGAAGTGGGACGCGCCGTTTGCTTGGCGATGGCCCGAGCTCTGGGCCAGCCCGAGCACCGCAGGCATCTGGAACGCCAAGTCGTGCTGATTGCTCCCGTGACGAACCCGGACGGCTGCTTGCGCGACCAGCGCGACAAAGACGGAAATGCCAACAACGTCTCCGCCGCCAAAGTGCATGTGCAGGGGAAGCCGCCGGCTACGGCCGAAGGGCGCGCCATGCGCGCGCTGGTCGAGGAGTGCATCCCAGACGCTCACGTGGACTTCCACGGTCTGGCGGGCGGCGGCATGGGGGACAGCGCGTACCTTTACCCGACCGTGAACGACAAGTTCTCGATTCCTACGCTCATGGAAGTCATGCGCGAGCTTGAAAAAGCCGGCTCCGCGGCGGGCTATCCCCAGGACGGACGGCCTCGGCTGTGGCGGGAGACTCGGAGCAATCTACCTGGATGGCTGGCCCGCAACCACTCCTCGCTCTGCATAGTCCTGGAAGGAACGGAGAACTACTATCCTATCGAGGACAGCATGCAGGCGGGGATCGTACGTTTGCTGAGACTGATGGAGCTCGGCGAGGAAGTGCGCTGGTTCCAGGACCATCCGAACTATCCCTGCGACCTCGTAAACGGCGGCCGTATGGGCGCCATCCTGCCGTATGGAGATGATTACACGAAACGGCGTCGATCGCGACGCGACATTTCGCAGATGATCTTGCAGGGGGTGCCATGGTTCGGTCGCCTCGCGTGCGACCGAGACTGGACGGCCGTCATCCGGTTGCCTGTCGAGGAACAGGTGACGACGCTCCCTCAAGGCATGACGTTCAAAGCGACCATCGATCGCAGGGCGACCGTCGAGGAAGTCCTTTGGCAGGATCATGTCCTGGAAGAGACGCTCTGGCGTCAGGAGATGACGACGGCGGGCATCGTCGTGACTGCGGATGTGCCGGAAGCTCCCCGGCACGGCGAAAACCTGCTGAGCATCAAGTACCGGGTCCCTTTTAGACGACACGTTGAGCCTTGAGACTGCCTCAATCCGAGAAATACCTTCTCCCGCCGAAGAGCCGGCTGCGCGGACCGTGCTACACCGCGCTCTCGCCCGACGGGAAGGACCTCTACGTCAGTGGGATCCACTCCTTCCAGCGAGAGAGGAGCTGCGGCCGCATCCAGAGCGTTGACATGACCGGCTTCTGGCGCGACGGGCAGGTGTGGAAGATGGACTTGGCCACCCGCAGAATGAGTGTCGTCTTCGCATTGGACGAGAAGACGATGCCCGGCGACATGAAGACCCGGGCAAAGGTCATCGGGGACACGGACTACATCGACCCCGGGGCGGCTTTGCACGGCGTTGCCGTTGATCCAGAGGGCCGGGGCGCGGAGACGATCGAGATTGAGTGAGGCGCGGGAGGATCTTGAGTAGGTCGGATCCCCGGAGCCGTGCCGTCGTTACTCTTGCGGACCGGCGTCGCCGCCGGAGAAGATGTTCTCGAAGCCGCCGGACAAGGCCGAGAGCACGGATTGAAAGACAGGAGCCCGACAGGTGAACAGCAGACCGAAGGCGTGGACAGTGTTTCTTGCGATTCTCTGCGGCGCAGGCGCCGGGCTCGCGGTGGAGCGGGTCTCCGTGGTGGATCGCCCGGACACCTCCGCCAAGAGCGGCCTGTACCCGTCCAACCGGGAGCCGCTGCTGCCGAGCCCGCTGATCCAACTGCCGACCGGCGCGATCGCCCCGCGCGGCTGGCTGCGGAGGCAGCTCGAGCTGGAGGCCGAGGGGTTCACCGGGCGGCTGACCGAGATCAGCCGCTTCTGCCGGAGGGAAGGCAATGCCTGGCTGAGCCCCGAGGGGATCGGCCACAGCAGTTGGGAGGAGGTGCCGTACTGGTTCCGCGGCTTCTGCGCCCTGGGGTACGTGCTGGACGACAAGCGGATCATCGAGCAGTCCAAGCCGTTCATCGAGGCCCTGCTGGCCAGCCAGCGGAAGGACGGCTACTTCGGCCCGCGGAAGAATGCCGGCGACGAGCGCCGCGGACCGGACCTGATGCCGAACATGTCGATGCTGGCAGCCCTCCAGTGCTATCACGAGGCCACGGGCGACCGGCGGGTCCTCGAGATGATGGGGCGATACTTCCGGTGGGAGCTGACCGTACCCGACAAGCGGTTCTTCGCGGGTGGCTGGCAGGTGCCTCGTGGCGGAGACAACATGGCCAGCGTCTACTGGCTGTACAACCGCACGGGGGACAAGGCCCTGCTGGAGCTGGCCGCCAAGCTCCAGCGGACCGGGGCGAGTTGGATGAGGACGGTCACTGCCTGCCACAACGTCGACTTCTCCCAGGGCTTCCGCAAGCCCGCCCAGTTCTGGCAGCAGTCGCACGACCCCAAGCACCTGCGGGCGGCCGAGGCCAACTGGGAGAGCATCTTCGGCCTCTACGGCCAAGTGCCCGGCGGGATGTTCGGGGGCGACGAGTTCGCTCGCCCCGGGTACACTGATCCGCGCCAGGGGATCGAGGCCTGCGGCGTCGCGGAGATGATCCAGTCCGAGCTCGCGATGCTGCGGATCACCGGCCAGACCAAGTGGGCCGACCGTTGCGAGAACGCGGCCGTCAATACGCTGCCGGCCACCATGACCGCGAACCTCAAGGCCCTGCGGTACCTCACCTCGCCCAACCAGGTCAGCTCTGACCGGCGCAGCAAGCAGCCCGGGCTGGCCAACGGCGGGCCCATGCAGGTGATGAACCCGCACGGCCATCGCTGCTGCCAGCACAACCTGGGCATGGCCTGGCCGTGCTACGCCCGGAATCTCTGGCAGGCGACCAAGGACGGCGGGCTGGCGGCCGTGCTGTATGCCGCCTGCGACGTCCGCGCCAAGGTCGGCGGCGGGGCCGAAGCGACGTTCCGCGAGAGGACGGACTATCCCTTCGACGGCACGGTGGACGTGACCGTGTCGGTGCCCTCGCCGACGCGGTTCCCGCTCTACCTTCGCGTGCCGGCCTGGTGCGCCGCACCGACGGTTGACGTCAACGGCCGGCGGCTTGACGCCAAGGCCCGCCCGCGGTCCTACGTCCGAATCGACCGCACGTGGAGCGACGGCGACAAGCTCCGGCTGATGCTGCCCATGGCCGTCCGCGTCCGGCGCTGGGCGAAGAACCACAACGCCGCCTCGGTCAGCCGGGGGCCGGTGACGTTCTCGCTAGAGATCGGCGAGAAGCACGTCCGCGCCGGCGGGACGGACGCCTGGCCCGCCTGGGAGATCCTGCCGACCACCCCCTGGAACTACGGGCTGGTCCTGGACGGCGGCGACGAGAGGGCCGCCCGGTCGATGGAGGTGGTCCGCAAGCGATGGCCCGCCTCCGGCCAGCCGTTCGCCCACGACGACGCCCCCGTCGAGATCAGGGCCAAGGCCCGGAAGATCCCGACGTGGACGGAGGACCACCTCGGCCTGGTGGCCCCGCTTCAGCCGAGTCCGGTGAAGTCGGCCGAGCCGGTCGAGTCCATCACGCTGATCCCGATGGGGGCGGCGCGGCTTCGCATCTCGGCGTTTCCGGTGATCGGCACGGGGCCCGACGCCCGTGTCTGGGCCCCGCCTCCCGAGCCGATGGCCTCCTACCACCGCGGCGGCCCCGACCCGATCGCCGCGATCAGCGACGGCAAAGTCCCGTCCAGCTCCTACGACCGCAAGACGCCCCGATTCACCTGGTGGGGCCGGTCGCAGTTCGGCAAGAAGCAGTGGGTTCGCCGAGACCTCGACGGCGTCAAGACGGTTGTCGGCTGCGAGGTGTACTGGTTCGACGAGACCCCCGTCGACGCCGACTGCCGCGTGCCGGAGAGCTGGCGCCTGCTGTATCGCAACGGCAAGCAGTGGAAGGAAGTGGCCAACGCCAGCAGCTACGGCCTGGAGGTCGACAGGTTTAACGTCGTGACGTTCGATCCGGTGAAGACCGACTCGATGCGGCTGGAAGTCCAGTGCCGCAAGCGCCGCTCCGCCGGCGTCTACGAGTGGCGAATCCGAACGAAGGAGAAGTAGAGGCGTGTACGCACAATACGACATTCGCCGCCGGCTCCGATGCCTTCTGATCGCCCTCGCCGGGGCGCTGCCCGCCGCGAGGGTCGCCGCCGCCGATGCCCGGCCGCTCGTGGACCTCGACGCGGCCGCTCTGTCCGCCGGGCCATTGGCGAGTTGGCCCAATGCCGGGTCGCTCGGCGGGAGCTTCGAGGTCCGCTCGACCGACCGACCGACCGTCGCCGCCGTGGTCGGCCGCCCGGCCGTCAAGCTCAGCGAGAAGATGTGGCTGCGGTCGACGTTCCCAACCCCGCCGGGTATCACGCGCGGGCGGCCGTTCACGCTGGCCGTGTGGGCCTGTCCGGCCAAGCTGGTCGGCAAGATGGTGATCGTCTCATGGGCCTCCCGCCCGCACGATTGTGCGGAGTTTGGCTACGGCAAGGGGCGGGAGGGCGCGTTCTGCGGGTGGCGCCGCGACGCGGCCTATGCGCGCCCGCCCTGGCCGATGCGGTGGCACCACCTGGCTTGGACCTACGCCGACGGGCGGCTGCGGGTTTACGTGGACGGCCGGCCCGATACCGAGGCCGCGGAGAAGCTCACGCCCAAGAAGGGCGAGCCCATGCTGCTGGGTGCCGCATGGGATGCCCGGAAGAAGCTCCCGTGCTTCGGCTTCCGCGGCAGCCTCGGGCGGGTGCGCATCTGGGACCGCTGCCTGTCGCGCCGCGAGGTCCGCAACGACATGGGCGAGGTAGGGCCCTTCGACCCCGAGCCGGCCGACGGCAGTGTCATTTTGGCGCGCCACGTCACCCTCCGCTGGCGGGCGGGCGACCCCCGGGCTCGCCGGATACGGGTCTATCTGAGCCCGGACCGCCCGGCCGTCGAAGCGACGCTCCCAACCGCCGTTCGCGTCGACGCCGTCGACGCCGCCGACACCGCCCTGCTCGACGCCGGCGCGCTGACCCTGGGCAGGACGTACGACTGGCGCGTCGAGCAGTGCGGCGCCGATGGCAAGCGGCTGGACGTCGGGCCGGTCTGGCGCTTCGAGCTCAGCGCCGGGCCCGCCGGCCGGCCCCGGCCCCGCGACCGCGTCGCCGGCGTCCCCCGCGGCACCGACCGCCTCCGCTGGAAGCCCGGCCCCTACGCCGCCGGCCAGCGCGTGTACTTCGGTATCGACCCCAACGCCGTCGCCCGCGGCGAGGGCACCGCGTCGGGGGACCTCTTGCCGACGGCGACGGACTGGCCGATCCCCCTCAAGCTCGAACACGGCACGAGGTACTACTGGCGGGTGGCCCAGGACAACGGCCCGCTCCCGCCGGCCCCCGGTAAGGTCTGGGCCTTCCGGACCGAGGACAAGCCCGCCCCCGGCAGGCTGACGTTCTACGTCGTCAGCGACACCCATTACGGGCTGCACTGGCGTGTCGAGCCTGCCGTCCAGGCGATGATCGACAGGATGAACTTCCTGCCGGGCACGCCGCTGCCGAAGTCCGTCGGCGGCGGGATCGTCCGCACGCCCAGGGGTGTCCTCCACCTCGGGGACATAACCAACGACGGCAAGCAAACGCAGTGGGAGGCCTGGCTCCGCGACTTCGGCCTCACCGGCGACCGCAGGCTGGCGTTCCCGGTCTACGAGCTGTTCGGCAACCACGACGGCGGGGCCGACCTGCCGGTGCGGCGGGGGCTTCTCAAACGCATCGCGGCCCGGTCCGGCCTGGCCGCCCGCTCCGCCAACGACGTGCACTACTCCTGGCAGCGGGAGGGCATCCGCTTCATCAACCTCAACATCTCCGTCGGCACGACCACCCGGCCCTATGATCCGCAGAACAGCTTCGGGTTCCTCACCGACGAGCTCAAGCGCTTGGCCGACAAGTCCCAGCCGCTGATCCTGATGCACCACTTCGGCTTCGACAAGCGTGAGGGCCTGCGGTGGTGGCCGGAGGAGTGGCGCAAACGGTACTTCGAAGCGGTCCGGGGGCATAACGTCGTGGCCATCTTCCACGGGCACGACCACGAGACCGATATCTTCCGCTGGCACGACATTGACGTGTTCGACGCCCCGCATGTCCGCGACGCCGACAAGCCCGACAAGCCCGTGCGACACGGCTTCTTCGTCGTGCAGATCGACTGCGGACGGATGGTCGTCGCCGAGCGAAAGCTGGACGGCACCTGGGGCCTGACGGCCCGGAAGCGCATCGCCGGGTGGGAGGCGTCCCGGTGAGCCTGCCGCCACCCGCCGCCTCCGCGACCGCTCGGGCGAGAACGTCCGCGAAGCGATCCTGGCCGCGGCGCCGGCTGAGCCGCCCGCAGGCCCGCCCGGCCCCGGGCCCCGTATCATGCCGTAGGAGAACGCACATGAAGCGATTCGTACTCTCTTGCCTGTGGTTGAGCCTCGCGGCGGCGGTCTGCTGGCCCCGGCCGGCCGCGGCCAAGCCCCCGGCCGCAACACGTCCCGCACGCACGCGGAACGTCACCTTCCTGTCTACCTCCGATCCGCACTACAAGGCCTTCGAGGCCAAGGACTGGAACCGGACCGACCGCCAGACGATCGAGGAGATGAACCGCATCGCCTCCGTGTCCTGGCCCGAGGAGCTCGGGGGCGGGAAGATCGACCCCCCGCGTGGCGCCGTCGTGCTGGGCGACTGCATCGACGACGGCGACAAGGTTCGCGACGGCAAGGACTACACGGCCGAGCAGTACAAGGCGTTCGTGGCGGACTTCGGCTTTGACGGGACTGACGGCCTGCTGAAGTACCCCGCTTTCGAGACCTGGGGCAACCACGACGGGCCGCCGATCGGAAAGAGCAAGCACAGCCGCTTCAACTTCCAGGCCGCCTTGAAGAAACGCAACGCGGCCCGCAAGGCCAAGGGCTGGCTGACGAACCTGGCCGACAACGGCCTGCACTACTCCTGGGACTACGACGACGTCCACCTGGTGAGCCTGGGGATCTACCCCGCCGACTTCCAGAACCCCAAGGTCCGCTACAGCGCCGTCTGGCACGACCCGCAGGGGGCGCTGACGTTCCTCAAGAACGACCTGGCCAAATGCGTCGGCGACAGCGGCCGGCCCGTCGTGCTCATGGCCCATTGCGGGTTCGACACCGATTGGTGGCACGAGGAGGACTGGAGGGCCTTCTACGAGGCCGCGAAGGCGTACAACGTGGTCCTTTACCTCTATGGGCACACGGGCACGGGCCTCCGCAGGTGGGCACCCGAGGGCGAGAAGAGGAAGTGGGCCTGCATCAACGACGGCCAGACGACCTCGGGCTTCTTCGTCATCCAGATCACCGGCGACCGGCTCCGGGCGGCCTACCGCTGCAAGGACGGCCAGAGGATCACCAAGAACCGTGACGGGTCGTTCGCGCCGACGTGGTCGGGCAAGTGGCGGTGGCGTTTCACGCTGGACAAGAAAATCGGCAAGTTCGCCCCGCCCCCACCCCGCCCCCGGGGGCCGGCGAGGGTGGAATACCGCGTCGACCCGGCGAAAGTCGTCGGCACCATCGACGTGGGCATCCACGGGCAGTTCCTCGAGCATATCTTCAACTCCGTGCATGGCGGGCTCTGGGGCGACCTCGTCCGCAACCCCTCGCTCGAGGCGGGCTCGGGCGGCCACTGGATGCTCGACGGCAAGACCGTCAAGACCGCCACACCTGTCACCGACCGCCGCCTGGTCTTCGGGGACAAGAGCTGGGGCGACTATGAGCTCACGCTCGACGCCCGCAAGATCACCGGTGCCGAGGGCTTCATCGTCCTGTTCCGCGTGGCGGGCAGGAACCGGCTGTACTGGGCCAACATGGGCGGCTGGGGCAACCGGGAACACGCGATCGAAAAGGCCCGCCGACCGATGGGGCCGCACGTCGCCGGCACCATCGAGAAAGGGCGCTGGTACCGCGTCCGCATCCGTTGCGAAGGCGCCCGGTACGGCATCTGGCTGGACGACCGGAAGGTCCTGGACGTCACCGACGCCAAGGACCCGATCATCCGCGGGGCCGTCGGGCTCACCGGCTGGGGCACGCAAGTGCAGTTCCGGCGAATCAAGGTCGCCACGCTCGACGGCAAGACGCTTTTCGAGGGCCTGCCGCCGGCGTCCGCGATGACCGCCGCGCCGGACTACTGGAGCTTCTTCGGTGAGGCCGGCTTCACGCGCATCACTGACGGCGCCTTCAACAGCCGCACCTCGCTGTGCATCTCGCACGAGGCCGACGCGGGCGAGGCCGGCCTCCGCCAGGGGCCCGTCATGCTCCGCCAGGGCGAGCGATACAGCGGTTCTCTTTGGGCCCGGGGCCGGGCCGAGGGCCGACTCCGGGTCCGGCTGGTCGATTCGCAGCGCAGGACGGTCGCGCAGACCGACCTGCCGAGCGTCCCCGACGCCTGGCGGAAGCTGACTTTCGAGCTTACCCCGCCGCGGACCGTGCCCGAGGCCAGCCTGGAGATCGGCCTGACCGGCGGTGGGTCCGTCTGCCTGGACATGGTGACGCTCTTCTCCCGGGCGTCGGCGGCGGTCGGCGGGCTCCGCCCGGACGTGCTCGAGGCGATCCGCCGGCAGAAGCCCGCGAGCATCCGCTACCCCGGCGGGTGCTTCGCGTCGGCCTACCGGTGGAAGGACGGTATCGGCCCGCGCGAGAAGCGGACGTACTTCCCCCGCGTGATCTGGGACGACCAGGATCCGAGCCAGTTCGGAACCGACGAGTTCCTCGACCTCTGTCGCCGCGTCGGCGCCGAGCCCATCATCGTGGTCAACGCCAGCCGCGGCGTCGAAGAGGCCCTGGACTGGCTGGAGTACTGCAACGGAGCCCGCGAGACGAAATGGGGCGCCGAGCGGGCCCGGAACGGACGCCCCGAACCCCATAACGTTCGTCTGTGGGAGATCGACAACGAGACGTGGGGCATGGGGGCCGAGCGATACGCCGCGACCGTCGTACGCTTCAGCCGGGCCCTACGCAAGAAGGACCCGTCGCTCAAGATTATCGCCTGCGGCGGCTACGGGTACGATGACGGCAAGGGCAGCACCAACCGGTGGAACCAGCGGCTGCTGGACAAGGCCGCCAAGGACTTCGACTACCTCAGCATCCACTACTACAACGGCATCCGGTACGAGCAGGATCACGTCGAGGACCCGCGCCGCTACGAGGCCTACATGCGGGACGAGATCGGCGGTATGATCGGCAAGTCGGCCAACCCCGCCATACGGATTTACTGCTCCGAATGGGGCATGATGAACGACCGGTGGGCCTCGGGGCTCTACGCCGGGGGCCTCCTCAACGCCTTCGAGCGGCTCGGGGAGTTGGTCCCGATGGCCTGCCCGGCGGTCTGGCTCCAAAGCGTGTCGCGGGCCCGGCCCCACCCGCGATGGGCCAGTTGCTCGATCCTGTTCGACCACAAGACCTGCTACGGCGCGCCCACATATGTCGTGCAGAAGCTGTGGCGCGACCACTTCGCCCCCAGGCGCGTGAGGCTCGAAGGCCCGGACCACTCCCTGAACGCCATCGCCACGCTCAGCCGGGACGGCAAGACGCTCTACCTCAAGGCCGTCAACCCCACCGACCGGCCCGCCGCTGCGCAGGTGACCGTCGCGCCGAGCTTTGCCGTCGAGTCGGCCTCGCTGCTCCTCCTGGCCGGCAGGGCCTACGACCGCAACAGCCTCGCCGAGCCCCGCAAGCTCGTGCCCAGCCCCGGGCGCGTCGCCCTAGCCGGGCAAGTCCTGCGATTCGACATGCCGCCGTGGTCGGCCGGCGTGGTGAGCGTGAAGTCAAAGTGACCCCGGTGTGATGGCCCGGGGAGCTTCGTGACGGACGTGTTCGATATCGGGCTTCGTGTGCAGGCGGAATCACGGGAGCATTTGCGGAGAAATACGATGGCACAGGAAATGACGCGGAGAGGGTTCCTGAGGATGGTCGGTGCGGGCGCGGCGGCCGCGTCGGGCGGAACGGCACTGCTGCGGGCGGCGGAGAACCTCACCGGCACCGACGCGCCGAACGTGGTGATCCTCTTCGCCGACGACATGGGCTACGGCGACCCGCGGTGCTACAACCCCGACTCGAAGTGCCCCACGCCAAACATCGACCGCCTCGCGGCCGAGGGGATGCGGTTCACCGACGCCCACGCCCCTGGCTCGTGGTGCGTCCCGAGCCGTTACGGGCTCATGACGGGGCGGTACCCCTTCCGCGCGAACCGCCACCGCATTGAGCCCGACCGCATGACGATCGCCTCGCTGCTGAAGGCCCACGGGTACGCGACGTGCTGCGTGGGCAAGTGGCACCTCGGGCTCGAGGGCGAGAAGAAGCCGCCCGCCGAGGGCCCGATGCGCGGCGGGCCCGTCGATCGCGGGTTCGACTACTTCTTCGGCATCCATGCCTCGCTGGACATCCCGCCGTACTACTACATCGAGAACGACCGCCCCGTGGCGCCGCCGACGGGGAACGTCGGCAGCAGCAACTCGCCCGGCTGGACGAACATCCAGGGCGCGTTCTGGCGGGGCGGCGGAATCTCGCCGGACTTCAAGCACCAGGAAGTCCTGCCGAAGTTCACCGAGAAGGCGATCTGGTGGCTCGAGAACCACCTCAAGAAGGCGCCCGCCAAGCCGTTCCTGCTCTACCTGGCATTCCCCGCTCCGCATACGCCCTGGCTGCCGTCGAAGGCGTTCGAGGGCCGAAGCGGGGCGAGCATGTACGGCGACTTCGTGGCGAACGTCGACTCGTGCGTCGGCAGCGTGCTCAAGGCCCTGGACAGGCTCGGCGCCCGCAAGAACACGCTGGTGATCTTCTCCAGCGACAACGGGCCCGTCTGGTACGACCAGGACGTCAAGCGGTTCGACCACCGCTCCGTCGGGCCCCTGCGCGGCATGAAGGCCGACGCCTGGGAAGGCGGGCACCGCATGCCCTTTATCGTCCGCTGGCCCCAGCCCGGCTCGATCAAGCCCGGAACCACCAGCAAGGCGCTGGTCTGCTTCACCGACGTGATGGCGACGCTGGCCGACCTCGTCGGCGCCAAGCTGCCCGCCAACGCCGGCGAGGACAGCATCAGCTTCCTGCCCATCCTGCTGGGCACCAAGCCCAAGACCCCGCCGCGAGACACCATCGTCCACCCGGCCGGGATCTTCGCCATCCGCTCTGGCAAGTGGAAGCTCATCGCCGGGCTGGGCTCCGGTGGGTTCTCCAAGCCGAGGCGCCGCAAGCCCGGACCCGGCGAGCCGGCGGGACAACTCTACGACCTCGAGGCCAACCTCGGCGAGACGAAGAACCTCTACGCCGAGAAGCCCGACGTCGTCGAGCGACTCACGAAGCTCCTGGCTGAGCAGCGCAAGGCCGGGCGAAGCGCACCGAAACGCTAGCGCAGGCCCTCAAGAACACCCAACGCGGCCTCGCAGATCGAGGGTGCCTTCGAGTACGATCGGCTGGCCGGGAAGCTCACCAACAACGCCAAGGCCGACGCCCCGCTGACCGGCGAGTACCGCGCCGGCTGGACGCCGTAGGGCCCCATACGATGGGGAGAAGCCATGAACGCACGAACGATCCTCGCCCTGCCGATTGCCGCGGCCGTGCTGTGCGGCGCTGCCGCCCGGGCCGCTGACGAGATCCCGGCCCATCGCCTCCGCCCGATCCAGAAGGCCGCACCCGACAAGCCGCAGGTCAAGCCCGCCAAGCAGCGGCGGGTGCTCATCTTCATAAGCCCGCCGCACATCATGCCCAACGACCCGCACAAGGGCTACTGCGTGCCGTACGGCTCGGCCGCGTTCGTGGCCATTGGCACCAAGAGCGGCGCCTACAAGCCCGTGGTCAGCGACGACCTGGCCATGTTCCTGCCCGACAGCATCCGCACGTTCGACGCGATCGTCCTGAACAACACGGCTGGCGACTGGATCAAGCCGACGGATGCGGACCTGGCCAAGGAAGCCTTCCGCAAGCTCAACTGCGACAAGGCCGCCGCCGAGAAGCTGCTGAAGGAAACGTTCCTGGGTTACGTCCACAACGGCGGAGGGCTGGTCGTCATTCACTTCGGCATCGCCGGCAACCGTAGTTGGCCGGAGTTCCGCAAGCTGGTAGGCGGGACGTTCATCGGCCATCCGTGGAACGAGGAGATCGGCGTGACCGTCGAGGACCCGGAGAGCCCGCTGGTGGCGGCGTTCGGCGGCAAGGACTTCCGCGTGGCCGACGAGGTCTACGAGTACGGCCCGCCGTTCGATCGCGGCAAGGTGCGCGTGCTGCTGTCGCTGGACCCGGCGCGGACGAACATGGGCGTCCGCTGGATCCACCGCAAGGACAACGACCACGTGCTGGCGTGGGTGACCACCGTCGGCAAGGGGCGGCTGTTCGTCACGTCCTTCGGCCACCGGATGAACATCTACACCGACCCCCGCACGATGAAGTTCTACTGCGACGGGATCCAGTTCGCCACCGGCGACCTGAAGGCGCCCACCGACCCGCAGGGCGACAAGCCGCCCGTGCGGCACATCCCCGGCACCGACCCCGCGCCCGGCCTCGAGGGCTTCGTGAGCCTCTTCAACGGCAAGGACCTGACCGGCTGGACGGGCGACCCGAACATCTGGTCCGTCCAGGACGGCGCGATCACCGGCCGCACCACGGCCGACGTGAAGGTCAAGGAGAACAACCTCCTGCTCTGGAAGGACGAGGTGCAGGACTTCGAGCTGCGCGTGAAGTTCCGCATGGAGGGCGGCAACTCGGGCATCTACTACCGCTGCCGAAAGCGCCGGGCCAAGCGGGAAAAGGAGGCGCTGATCGGCACGCAGGCGGACTTCTCCGCCGACGGCCGCTGGACCGGCGAGATCATGGAGTACACGCTCCGCGGCGAGCTGGCCAAGTGCGGCGAGAATGTGGCGATCGACGAGAAGGGCAGCCGCGAGGTCGTCGCCTCCCTGGGCGAGCCCAAGGAGCTGCTGAAGAAGGTCAAGATCACGGAGTGGAACGAGTACCGCATCGTCGCGCGCGGCGGGCACGTGACGCTGAGCATCAACGGCACGCCGATGTGCGAGCTGGACGACAAGGACCCCAAGCGTCTCCAGCGCGGCTGGCTGGGCCTCCAGGTGCACGTCGGCCCGCCCATGCGCGTCCAGTTCAAGGACGTCTACTACAAGAAGCTGAGGCCGGCGAGATGAACGCGCTGAGGACGCCGGCGGCGTGCCTGGCGGGCGTGCTGCTCGCGGCGCAAGCGGGCCCGGCAGCGGACTGGCCGCAGGTGCAGCGAGACGCCGCCCGCGGCGGGTATACCCCCGACAGTCCCCGCCCGCCGTTCAAGCACGCGTGGAACTACGACTTCGTCGTTGACGAGCACGACAAGATTCACCCCGTCGTCCAGGCGATTGTCTCCGGAGGGAAGGTCTTCGTGCCATCGAAGACGGGTCGCGTCTACGCCATCGACGCGGCGACGGGCAAGCGCGTGTGGAGATGGCAGCGGGCCGGGCCGATCGTCAACTCGGTCGGCTGTGCGGGCGGGCTGGTCATCTTTGGCCGTCTGGACGGCAAGGTCCGGGCGCTGCGTGCGGGCGACGGGGTGCTGGCGCAGGATCGTGTACGCGACCGGGTTACCGTAGGCGTCGAACGCAATCCCGTCGACGTCGTTCGTGCTGCCTTTGAGCAGCAGCGGCGTGGACACGCGGTCCGCTTCCAGGAGCTGAACGTCGAGCTTCACCGCCGCGTCCAGTCGCGGGTTCGCCGTCAGCATCGCGAAGGCCTCCCCGTCGGTCGCCTTCGCCATCCGCATGGTTCGCAGCTTGCTCGCCAGCCCGGTCGCCTGACACCACTGCGAAAATGCCGCCTCGACCCGACGGTTGGTCTCGGCATCCTCGGTCAGCAGTTGGAGCCGCGGCCCGGTGCCCACGCAGTCATTGGCCAGCGTGAGCACGATCCCCTTGGCGTAGGAGTTGTTCGCGACCTCGTACCGGCTGCGGTTGCGGAGGATCCGCCGGATGTTCGCCGACGCGGCCGCATCGGCCGACAGCCCGTCGGCGTTCGCCCAGTGCCTAGCGTTGTCGGAGTTCGTCACCGCCGCGTCGAACCGGGCGCGAATGAACCGCGCGACCTGCCGCGCCGTCCGCTTCGCCCGCCGGCCGGCCACGAGCTTGCCGAAGGGCCAGATCATGCCGTCCCTCCGGGCGAGAGCTTCACGAGCTTGATCCCCAGCCCCTTACCCTGCGCGGCGGCCTTGCTGGCCAGGTGCTTGTCGGCGGCGATCTGGTCGGCAAGAGCGTGCTGCTCGGCGCTGACCCAAGCGGCAGTCGTCGCCTCCGCCAGCGGCCGGCGCTTGAGGAAGTCCGCGATCTCCTCGACCAGGCCGCAGAGTGCAGCGACCTCGCCATCGAGATCGGTGCCGACCTTCTTCTGCACGCCCACGTCGATCTGGACGTCGGACTGACAGAGGCTGCGGGATGCGCCCGCGGTCTCGACGCCCTTCGGAACGACGGTGACCTTCAGGCCGGCCAGGTCCGCCAGCTCGAAGTCGGGCAGCACCTGCCGCTGGGGCGTGAACTCCTCCGAGAAGGTCCCGCCGGCGAGTTCCGCCGCGACCGCGTCCGCGATGTCGATCACCAGCGCCATGTAGGTCAGCCTCCCAGGATCGCCTGCCGAATCGTCATGACGACGAGCGTCACAACAGCGCCCACCACCAGCCACACGACACGCCTGCGGATCGCCTCGGCGGCCTCGATCCGGTCCAGGCGCCGCTGGATGCCGGGCTTGCCGTTGCCCCGGATCGCCTCATCCAGCCGGTCGAGCTTCGCGTGGATCTCCGCGAACTCTCCCTTGCACACGTTCTCGTACTGGTCACTCGGACACATGGCCGTTACTCCGCTGCGATCTGCTTCGTGTGGATTCGCATGGTCGTCCGGTGCGGGTCGCTCCATCGCCAGTGCCCCTGCCCGGCCAGATCGAGCACCTTGTGCACCTGGCCATCCGCGACGATTTGGTCGCCGGGTTGGGGCTTGCCGAAGGTGGGCTCGAAGTCGGCGGCGACTACAAGAAAGTCCGTCGCATGCGCGGCCACGCGGAGGCCGAAGTCGTCCTCGACCTCGTACTCCGTCCGGCCGAACGTGGCGCTCAGGAGGCTTTCCGTCTCGCCCCGGCGGTAGGTGACCTGGCTGGCGCAGTGCGCCCCGCGCTGCTGCGCCAGCCATTGGCATCCCTGCCTCAGAAGGTCACCCATCGCACCGGCCTCCGCGGGTTACTGGTTCAGCCAGACCCGCACCGTCGCATCGTCGTCAGCCGCGGCGGCGATGGTCTTGCCGATCAGCTTGTTGGCGCCGGACTCCGAGTCCTCCTTGGCCTCGGTGTCCGCCACGTCCCAGTACACGTTCGCGCCGGCGGCGACCGCCGTGCTCGCGCCCGGGGGTGTGCGGGGTGTGCGGTATCCCCTCCCGTTGGACACCGGAGGTTTTTGCGCAAACATTTTACTTATAAAGGTTTAAAGAAAATATTGTCCGGCGTTTATTTGTGCGGAAACCGGACAGAATCCGCACACCGTCGGCGTCGTCCGCCGGGGGCCCGCCGAGGGGGGTCAGGAGGGTCCGCCGGCGCTGTCGGCGGGGCCGAGGCAGAGGACCTTCCCGGCCCGGGTCGAGAGCAGCAGCCTTCCCTTGCCGATGGCCAGGCCGTTCCAGAGGGGCGCGGGCACCTTGTGGCGGGCCAGGACTTTGCCCTTATCGGCGGTCAGGACCAGCAGCGTGCCCCCCGAGGAGACGAGGAAGAGCTTCTCGGCCGCGAGGGCCATGGCGGCGATGCGGTCGGTTTTCTTTGGGTCGTCGAGGACGGTGGCCTTCTTCCAGGCGGCCCGTGCGGCGAGGCGGTCGCTTCGCCAGACCTCGCCCTTCTTTTTGCGACGGTGGGCGCTCTGGGCCCAGCCGGTGATCCACGTCCGGTTGAACTGGGCGGCGTCGGCCGGCGTGAAGTCTCTTCGGTAGACGCCGCGGCGGTCAGGCAGGCAGCCGAAGAGCGTTCCATCTCGGTAGACGGTCAGCGGGCGGGTCGGGATTTTACCGAGTGGCACTCGGGGCTGGTTTCTCGGCGCGTAGGACCAGCTGCCTCGGGGCACGACCAGGCCGCGGGGTCCCATCTGGGGCCGGGCGAACGCTTCAGGGGACTTGTCGGTCATTCGTCCGGTCTTGCGGTCGAAGAGCCATCGGCTCATGGCGACGGCCGGGCCTTCGCGGTGCAGCAGGTCGATGTGGTCGAACTCGAGGGCGTTGCAGCTGTAGAGCGTCGCGTGCGTGGCGGCGGGGCGCGGGTCGTTCGGGTCGGTCTTGTACTTTCGGCCGTGCATCGGCGAGATGTGTTCGAGGCGGCGGACCCACCGCACGTGCCCGTCGGCGGGGCGAACGGCGAAGACGAGGATGCCGCCATCGGCCAGCGCGTGTCGCCCGGCCGCGAAGTAGGCGACGTCGTCGACGACGAGCACGCTGCCGGCGACGGGCCAGGGCGACTCGACCTGTCCGTAGGCGACGATGCGTTCTTCTCGTGGGGCGGTGTGGAGTTTCCAGACGCGGCGTCCGTCGTCGGCGCGGAGGGCGACGACGGAGCCTGACGACGTGCCGAAGAGGCACAGTCCGCGGTGGATGGTCGGGGGCGTGTCGACGCGTCCGTCGGTCGAGGCCCGCCAGCGGACCCTTCCGGTGGCGGCGTCGAGGGCGACGAGTTCATGGGCGTCGGGGCGGGCCACGTAGACGTTTCCGCCGGCGATCACGGGGGCGGAGACGGGCCCGTGGACGAAGGGGTTTTCTCGCCAGTCGCGTCCGATGGGCCCGTCGGGGCGGCCGCCGAGGTCGGCTGTCCAGAGGACGCGGGAGGCGTCGGTGACGGTCGCGGGGGTGTGCCCGCTTCGGAAGGCGTCTCTGCGGTAGCAGGGCCAGGGCTCGTCGGTGTCGGGGGGTTGTTTGGGCGCGGTGGCCTGGCCGGGCCGGGGCCGGAAGTCGCCGGCCGTCGGCGGCTGGATGGGCTTGGCGTGCGGGTGTCGCGGCGCGAGGGCGACGTACCCGCGGAGCATTGGCCAGCAGACGCAGTGTTTGGGGCTGAAGTAGATCAGCCCGTTGGCGGGGATCCACCCTGCGTCTCGTCCGCAGGCGGCCTTGGTGATCCGCCGAGCGTCGAGCGCGCCGGTCTGGAGGTCGGTCAGGTCGAGTTCGCCGGAGAGCATGTACCGCGGGGTAGCGACGGGGGGGAAGCAGTGGACCTGCCCGGCGGGCAGGACGCGGCGGACGCTGCCGGTTCGCGGTTCGAGCCCGACGCACCGGGCGTATTCCAGCACCCAGAGCGTCTCGCCGACGATCATCGCCCGCGCCTGCTTCATGTGGTTCGCGCCGGGCACGAAGGTGCGGCTCCAGAGGACCCGCCCGTCGGTGGCGTCGGCGACGTGGATGGCGTTGCCTTCCTTCTTGTCGGCCATCGTGGAGACTTCGAAGACGAGCAGCCCGCGGGCGACGACGAGCCGGCGGACCTTCTTGAGGAAGGGGTAGTCGCTTCGCTGCCATCGGACGTTTCCGGTGGCCAGTTCGACCGCGGTGGCGGTGAGGCCCTCGCCGCGGCGGACGGCTCCCTCGAGGAAGAACACCCCCCCCTCGCCGGCGACGGTGTATTGCGGCTCGGACGTCGGTCGCCGCCAGCGCAGCGCGCCGGTCTTGACGTCCAGCGCGCCCAGCGACCGCGGGTCGATGGCGACGATCGTGCCGTCCGTGCAGAGGACCTCCGTCGGCGTGCCCGCCTTGTCGTAGCGTCGGACCGTTTTCCCCGTCGCACCGTCCAGGGCTGCCAGCCCGGCGTCGGTGACGACCAGCACGCGCTCGCCGACGGCGACCGGGTGGACGCTGCCCGGGGTCCTGCGGAACGAGAAGTTTCCCTGGGCGGGCGAGGGTTTCAGCGGGCGGTCCCACAGGCGCAGGCCGTTGAAGGAGTCTCGTGCCCACAGGTCGCCGTAGTAGCTTCGTCCGGCCACGGTGACGAGGCTGCTGATTTCCCGGGTCGCGCCGGCCACCCAGCGGACGCGTCTCGGCGGCGCGACGAGTTTGTCGTCGGACACCGCGTTGCCCCCGGCCGAGTGACGCCGGTGCGTCCAGCCGTCCATCCCCGCGGGGGTCGGCTTGCGGGCGATCGTCCAGTCGCCGGCGTCGGCGTCGAGGGCTTCGGGTCGCAGTCCGGCGGCCTTGGCGGCCGAGCCGGCCCCGCGCCGGCCGATCAGCACGACCCCGCGCGGGCACAGCACGCGGGCGACTTCCGCCAGGGGCACGGCGGGGGGAGCCTTTGCGGGCAGCACGACGGCGTTGACGAGGTTCTCGGTGTAGGGCAGGGCGGTTGCCGACGCGGTCGTCTCGGCCGTCACGAGCCCGTAGAGGCCGGCTCGGCGGATCCGGCTGCGGACGGTGTCGATGCGCCGGGCGTCGGTGTCGAGCACCTGTACGAGGAACCGCCCGGTCTTGCCCAGTTCGATCGCGGCCGAGGCGTCGCCGGCGCCGACGAACACGCAGAGCCCGCCCGGGAAGCCCGAGCGTTGGTCGATCAGCCCGGCCGGGCCTTGGGGCGGCTTGTCCGCGCGGGCCGAGGCCGGCAGGAGGATGGCCAGGGCGCACGCGCCGGTGGCGACCCACGTTCCCATACGTCCGAGGTCTCGCTTCGTCATCATATGGTGGCTCCGATGTGTTGGGGTGGCCTGCCTGGCGCGGCGCACGGCGGGGCGGCAGGGCAGGGCCTTCCCAGACTGAAACGCCTATTGGGGCATGACGGGACCCCGCAGATCAAGACTTTCGCTCGCGACGGATCCCGGTCCGCGTGCGCGGGAGCCGCCCCCTGACGTACGATCTCGTGCGCAATTTCGGATTCTGCCCTTGCGTCGCGTCGGCGCAGAGGGATGGTCTCTTTTGTTCTGTCAACAAGTCGGCCCACGCTGGGCCAAGGAGACCATCCCCATGATCGCAAAGTCGAAGATGATTGGTGTACTGGCCAGTATATCCGATTGGCTTGGCCAAGGCTCCGAGAGATTTTGGGAGGCGGCCCATGGCTGCCTGGCGAACTGGTTGGCCAAGGCGATCGGTGTGGCCTTGGAGCATGAGATTCAGCAGTTCGTCGGCGCCGGCTGGCACGAACGGTCTCCCGAGGCACGCAGGACGTATCGCTGCGGATACCGGCCACGTCGCTTCATGGTCCTGGGCCAAGAGGTGACGTTTCGGATGCCTCGCGTTCGCACGGCCGGCTTTCGCAGCGAGCTGCTGGGCTTCCGCAAGCGGCGAAGCGAGGAGGTGGACCGCGCGATCGTCAACGCTTACGTAACCGGCGCGTCGATGCGGGAGACGACGGCCCTGCTGCACCAGATGTGGGGCACAAGCGTCTGCCCGTCGACGGTCAGCAAGCTGGTCGGGCAGTTGGACGCCCGGCGGCAGGCGTTCCAGACGCGTCGGCTGTCGAACGACTACCTGTATCTGGCCCTGGACGCGATGTACGTTCGCTGCCAGGTGGCCCCGTCGGCGCGACTTGGTGGCGTCCGCCCAGGCGCATCGGTCCGCAAGGTGGCGGTGCTGCTGGTTCGCGGCATTCGCCTGGACGGCAGCCGGGAGTTGGTGGACTTCCGCCTGGCGTCGGGCGAGCGGGAATCGCCGTGGCAGGCGTTCCTTCTGAGTCTGTACTGTCGGGGCCTGACGGGCGAGAAGACGGCGTTGTTCATCCACGACGGTTCGAACGGGCTGGCCAATGCCTTGGACAGCGTCTTTGGCCCGGGCGGGCGACAACGTTGCGTCTGTCACAAGCTGGGCAACCTGTGGGATGCCGTGGCGGACAAGGAAGCCCACGCGTCGATCCGTCAGGAGGCGGCGGAGATCTACGACGTGGACACCGCCGACGAGGCGCGCCGGCGACTGGCCGAGTTCGCCCTGACGTGGCGCGACGTGGAGCCGCAGGCGGTGGCCAGCCTGGAGGCCGACTTCGACAAGACGCTGCTGTTCCTGGCGGTTCCCCGCGCGCATCGGCATTGGGTGACGACGACGAACCCCATCGAACGTCTGATTCGGGAACTGCGTCGTCGGACCCGGCCGATGGCCGACAGCTCGGCGTTGCGTGCGCGGGCCGCCTCCTTGATCGCCTCGTAGTCGGCCGGCTGCCTGGCGGGTGCAGGATCGTGGCGCAGCCAAGCCAGCCAGGCGACGTAGCGGAACAGGTCCACGTGCCGATCGTCGCCGATCCGGTAGCCGGCGCGGTTGCGATGGCGGCGGAGCTGGCGCTCGCTGATCACCTCACCTAGCGGCGTGGAGTTCAGCATCCGCGTCAGCATCGACGGGCGAAGGTTGCGCGGGTCAATCGCCATCGGCCAGTCCTCCGCCGCCGGCGGTCTCGCGGACCAGCCACGCGGCGTAGTGCACCAGGTTCAGCGTGCCGTCGGCGTTGGCGGGCGCCCTGGCCTCGATGTCCGCGAGGAGCATGGCCTCGGTGATCCGCCGCCCGCCGGCGGCGCTGAGGACCTTCGCGGCCTGGGTTGGCGTCAGGGCCGTGATCTTGGGGGTCTCGGCGGTCATATCTCTAGCCCCGTGGCCAGCTTGTGGGAAGCTGTAAGTTCTTTTAGAATAAGAGGTTAATTGCCTTGATGCGTCGCGGATTCGAGGTAACATGCGTCTGTCGAATGGCAAACGTAAACACCTGGCAGAAAAGTAGATAGAGATGAACGAGCGACGCAGACAAGCCAAACGCGACGCCGCCCTGGCCGAGATCGCCCGCGACGTGCTGGGCATCGAGACGCTCGAGACCCGCAAGAGCGACGACCTCGACTTCCACGACCTGGCGGTCTGGAGCGTCGAGAAGGCCTTGAAGGTCGCCTACGAGGCCGGACGCCTCGCAGGCCTGGGCGAGTAGCCTCCCCCCACCGCGAAGGAGAAGACCATGCGCATCACCGCGATCGAACTGGCTGGAAGCAGCAAGACGACGCTCCGCGACGGCAGCCCGGGGCTGCCGCGAGCCTTCGCCCGCATCGAGCGGGACCGCGGTGCGGACGTCATCCGCATCACGTTCTTCCAGCCGAACCAGCCAGAGGATGTCCACGAGGTACTGGCAGACGACGAAGGCGACCAACGCTACGCTGCCGAGATGCTGCAGCGCGCCCTGGACGGCTACGAGGGCACCAACAGCGAGGTCCACGACTACCTGCGCATCCTCCAGCACCTTGCCGACTGACCGGACCCGAACGCGAGCCCGCCACGGCTGGCCAGCGCCCGGGTCTGGATGGGCCAGGCCCTGGAACACAAGGAGCAACACATGCCCGAACGACGAGACAAGCCGAAGACGTACCCGGTCGAGGTCGACGGCCGGAAGACGAGGGTGACCGTCCCCGAGGACGACGAACAGGATGTCCTGCGCGACTGGCTCAGCGACAACCTCACCCCACAGGCCGTGGCGACGATCGTGTCGCTTCTCCAGCCGGTCCGAACGGACGACCAAGACATCGATGAGGAAGTCCGCTGGTTCTCCGAGCAACTGGTCGAGGCCCTAGGCGGCTACGAGGCCCAGAGCCGCCTGGCCGAGGAGGTGGGTCTATGAACCCGCGCAGCGACATGCCCTTGAGCATCCGCCAAGCCGATCGCATCGCTGCCGGGCGGGTGCATGTCTCGGCCGACCCGATCGACCCGTCGCTGTGGCGCGTCGAGGACGACGAGGCGACGGAAGCACACGAGCCGATGACGGCCAGCGAGTGGCTGGCATTCCTGAAGACCTGGGCCTCGTAGCGGGCCCGCAGCCAGAGGAGATCGAGCGATGAAGAAGAGCGAAGTCAAGAAGGGCAAGTGTTACGCAGCGAAGGTGTCGGGCCGGATGGCCACCGTCCGCATCGACGCCGACAACCCCAACGGGGGGTGGAATGCAACGAACCTGACCACCGGCAAGAAGATCCGCATCCGCAGCGCCCAGCGCCTCCGCCACGAGACGAGGGCGCCCGGCAAGAGCGCCGCGGAAGCCAACGCCGACCAGGAGAACGCCCGCCTCGTCGACGAGCGCAAGAAGCCCGGCGATGGCATGACGGCCAGCGAGCGTGCTATGGCCGAGTCGGCCCCCAAGAAGCCCGGCAAGGCTGCCGGCGCTCGCCGGCGGAAGGAGATCGCCAAGACGGTCGAGGCCGTCGAGAAGGGCAACCTCGCCGACGGCGTCACCGTCCCCACCGGCCGCAAGCGCACCGGCGACAAGATGAGCTGCCTCGATGCCGCCGCCAAGGTGCTCGAGGAGGCGGGTGAGCCGCTGAACTGGACGGCTATATTCGACCGCATGCACGCACCGGGCTACTGGACCAGCGACAAGGCCACGCCGCACAACACGATCTACACGGTATGGACAATGTTGGGGAAGGCGGCTTGACGATAGAGAGGGTAGTGCCGCGAGGCCGGTTGACGCCCCGGTACGGATCGGGGTGGCAACCGCAGTAACTCTCGTGCAGAGAGAGTCTTGCGGCAGGTCTCCTTTCTGAAAGGGCAAGCCATGGATGGTGAGTTCCGAATGGAAAGGCCGCCGTTGGACTTGCGGCGTGAGTTCGCCGGTGGCCGGCTGGAAGCACAGGTGCTGGCTCGCACTTACGAGATGGTGGTTCCGGTGATCCGCAGGCCGTTGGCAAGCAGGCTCTCGTCGACAGCAAGTCGCGAGATGAGCGGATGGAATCGAGCCGGGCGTGTCGCCCAGGGAGCGTGAAACATGGTGAACAACGAGACGAAAGAATCCGCTTCGCTTCGCGCGGCGATCTACGCCCGGGTCTCGTCGGATCCGCAGGCCCAGCAGGGAACGATCGACAGCCAGATCGTCGACCTCCGGCAGCGCGTACAGGCCGACGGCTTGGCGCTCGACGAAGAGTTGTGCTTCATCGACGACGGCTATACGGGCAGCACGTTGATCCGCCCGGCACTGGAGCGCCTGCGCGACACGGCCTGGGCGGGCGGGTTCCAGCGGTTGTACGTGCACTCGCCGGATCGCCTGGCCCGCAAGTACGCCTGGCAGGTGCTGCTGGTGGAGGAACTCCAGCGCAGCGGCGTGGAACTGGTCTTCCTCAACCGCACAATAGGGGCCAGTCCAGAAGAGGACCTGCTGCTCCAGATGCAGGGCATGATTGCCGAGTACGAGCGGACGAAGATCATGGAGCGCAGCCGGCGAGGCAAACGTCACGCCGCCCGACGGGGTTCGGTCAGTGTGCTGTGCGGCGCACCGTATGGGTATCGCTATATCGGCAAGCACGAAGGGGACGGACAGGCGTACTATCAGGTGGACTTCGAGCAGGCCTAGGTGGTGCGGCAGATCTTCGAATGGATCGGCCGGGATCGTCTGTCGATCCGTGAGGTCTGCCGCTGTCTGGCCCGGCAGGGCATCCCCAGCGCCAAGGGCAAGCGATGGAGTTCGGAGGCGGTCGGGAAGTTGCTCAAGAACCCCGCGTACATAGGCCAAGCCGTATTCGGAAAAACGCGCGTGGGTCCGCGTCGCCCCCAGTTGCGCCCCGGGCGCGGCCGGCCGGCACAACCACGCCACGCGGTGTCGCGATACGCTAGCAAGGTGGAAGATCAGATTACGATCCCAGTGCCGCCGATCGTCAGCGAGGAACTGTTCGAGGCCGCCGCCGAACAGTTGTCGGAGAACCGCAAGCGTGCCCGCCGGCAGAGTCGCGGGCCGGGGTATCTGTTGCAGGGGCTGCTGGAATGCGGCTGTTGCGGGTATGCCCTCTATGGGCACGGGATCTCTCGGTTCGCGCGGAACAAGGCGTTCTATCCCTACTACCGGTGCTCCGGGCGAGACGGGCGTCGACACGGCGGCAAACCGATCTGTTCCAACAAGCCCGTTCGGATG
>CAYRVX010000080.1:0-32594 GCA_964427875.1 uncultured Planctomycetaceae bacterium | reverse complement strand
TCTACGAGAACACGCTGCTGATGCGGGGCTTCTCCAAGAGCTACGCGATGACCGGCTGGCGGATGGGCTGGTGCACGGGTCCGCGGGCGATCATCGAGAAGATGACCATGCTCCAGCAGTACAGCTTCGTGTGCGCCCCCTCGATGGCGCAGGCGGCGGGCGTGGTGGCCCTCGGGACCGACGTCTCCCGGCACGTGGCCGACTACCGCCGCAAGCGGGACATGGTCTACGAGGCCCTCGGCGAGCGCTTCGGCCTCATCAAGCCGGGCGGGGCCTTCTACGCCTTCGTGTCCGCCCCCGGCGGGGACGCGACGGCCTTCGTCGAGAAGGCCATCGCCCACAACGTCCTGATCATCCCCGGCAGCGTCTTCTCCGCGCGGGACACGCACTTCCGCCTCTCCTACGCCACCAGCGACGATCAGCTCGCCCGGGGCCTGGAGATCCTCCGCTCGCTGGCGTAATTTCATGCGTTGACGGGATTTCGGCCGCGCGATACAATGGGGTCAGCCGGCGGGGCCAGCGGGTTTCCCCAAGCGCCGCCGCCGGGAGGAACGGAGGCTCAGGGAGGATTGTCGTATCGGCGGCAGCCCGCGCCTCCGGCATTGAAGGTCAGGGCCATGACCGAATGCCTGCCCATCCCGCGCCGCTTCAGGCGGCGCGAGGAGTCGCTGCCTTACGGCTCCCTTTGGCGGCGCCGCCCGAGGCGCCCTGCGAAGGTCACCGCCCGCTGCCGTCAGGACGGGACCGGCCTGCGGAGGCGCCCGAAGCGGGCCCGTGTGGTCCGCCGGCGACGCCGCGGCCAAGGCGGTGGGGGCCTGATGGACCTGGTCATCGACACGTACCTCCAACACACCCCCGGCCGCGACCTGGAGGGAGCCTTCCCGCCGGTTCTCGTGGACATCCTGGCGTGAGCGGCCGCCTGCACCGGGCGTCCTTCACGCGTTTCCAGCTACTCAAACTGACCGGTTTCGTCGCTCTATGAGCGATCCCCGTTGACTCGTGAACTCGTGAACTCGTTAATTCGAAAAGAGCTGCGCTCTGACGATACCCTCGCGTCGAGCGCGGGGAGGATCGCGGCCAGCACAGCCCGGCCGCCGGGCAGCCACGCAATGAAAAGCTCCAGCAATGTGGACAACCTCTTCCGAGTTAACGAGTTAACGAATCAACGAGTCAACCGACACGCCATACGCCAATCCCCATTGGTCACTTTGAGCAGCTATGAGCCGCGTCGTCGTCGGCCGCTCGATCTGCGCCTCAGAAGCACCGCGAGCGCCGGCGCGAAGAGGATGAGCGTCGCCGGCTCGGGCGTCTTTTCTCCGCCGGAGGACAGGCCGACCTTCGCCTTCCAGATGAGGTAGTCCAGGAAGTTGACGGCCCCGTCGCCGTCGGCGTCGCCTTCGATCCACCCGGCCCCGGCGTGCGTTCCGAAATGGGCCTCCAGGACGCGGAAGTCCGAGCGCCCCACGTCGCCGCTCAGGTCGAAATCGGCGTAGAAGAGCTGCTTGGGGTCTCCGCCGTTGCGGTAGTACAGGTTCCGCCCGTCCAGGTCGATCCACGCGCCGCTTGCCAGGTCGAGGTCGTCCACGTAGACGGCCTCGTTGCCGTCGCCGTCGAGCCGGTTGTCGAACGCGTCGGCCAGGCTGACGCGGACGCCGGGCTCCAGTCGCAGCTCGCCGATGACGAAGTTCTCGATCCAGCCGTCGAGGTCGGTGCCGAGGTCGGCCCCGGCCGCCTCCAGCTCCTGCGTGCCGGCGCCGTGGAACTGCACCGTGCCGGCGAGGTCGAAGTCGCCCCGGCGCGTCGAGGCGTTGCGGAAGTCGCCCCGCAGTTGCAGCGTGCTGTTGGCGTCGAGGCGGACGACCCCGTCGGGCCCGACGTTCAGGTCTCCGCCCATCACCGCCAGGGCGGGATCGATATCGAGCCTCCCGTCGCCGTCATAGCCGCCGTGGAAGACGGCCTCGCCGTTGCGGACCTTGATGTCGCCCTCGTTCTGCGTGTGCCCGTAGACGTGCAGGCCGCCGTCGCTCAGCATCAGGTTGGCGTCGGGCTCGTTGACGACGTCGCCGAAGATCCCCACGCTGCTGAAGAAGCTCGTCGTGCCCTGGTTGGTCACGTCGGCGTGGATCGTCCCCGTCCCGGTCATGTCGCCGCCCGGGGCGTTGGTGATGTGCGGGGCGTACAGCGTGCCGCCGTACAGTGCGATCGTCTGGCCGGGCTGGTTCACGATGGGCCGGTCGAAGCTGACGCCGCCCTCGCTGTGGGCCTCGATGCTGCCGGTGTGGTCGAGCGAGAGGGGGTGGACGAAGAGCACGGAGAAAGGCGCGTTGGCCAGCGTGCCCGTATTGACGACCTCGCCGAGGAGGCGCATGGCGCCGCCGTAGGCCGCGAGCGTGCCGGCGTTGGTGACGCGGCCGATAAAGTCCCCTCGCGTCTGGAGGCCCGCGCCGGCGGGAACGTCCACGGGCAGATGCATCACGCTGTAGGTCTCCAGGATCATGTTCCAATCGTCGTACGATCCCGACACAAGCACGCCGTCGATGGTGAGCATTCCCCCCGCCGGCGCGAGAGACGAGCCTTCCAGGAGGACGATCTCCGCAACGGAGGTGATGGTGCCGTATCCCTCGAGGCGGCCGCCGATCAGGCTTTCCTCCCACCACATGCCCATCTCCTCGTCGCCCCATCGGCCGGTGAGGACGATCCGCCCGCCGGCCATGCTGACCCGGTTGGCGGACGTCTTCCACTGGCTGATTCCGGTCGGCTCGACGAGAAGTCCCCCGGCCACGATCGTCCCGCCGGAGACGTTCAGCACGCCGTTGCCGTCCTGCTTGACCATCTGGCTTCCGACGCGTATGACCCCGCCGGACGGGGTGGACATCTCCGGGTCGGCCGTGCCGTAGAGCACGTGCAGCTCGCCGGCGCTGACGTTGAGCTCGGCCAGGTCCAAGTCGCCCCGGACCGGGACGGGCCCTCCGATCTGAACACTGCCGAACTGCACGACGACCTTCCCGCCGCTGAGGTTGAAGGTCCCGCCGCCGGCGATGTTCAACAGGTCGCCCTCCGTCATCCCCAGCTCCGCCTCTGCGATCAGCAGCTCGCCGCCTGAGATGGTGTAGGCGGGGCGCTGGGGTCCTTTCCAGATGTCCGAGGAGCCGATGGACAGCGCGTCCGCCACCACCGTCCCGCCGGTCTGCGTGAACGTGTTGTTGCCGTCGATCTGGAACCCCTTGGGCATCGAGTCGCCCAGGTGCAGGCGCCCATTCGTTCCGCCGAACGTGAAGTGCCCGTCCGTTGCCATCTCGAAGTGGAAGCCGACGTCCGGCGGGTCGTCCCCGGGGCCGGGCGCCTCCTCGGGGTTGATCAACCGGCCCCCGTCCACGATGAGCGTGCCGTTCCCGTCACTCATGTCGATCGACCGGATGCGGAGCTGCCCGCCCATGAGGTTGTACGTTCCCGTCCCGCCGGGCTGCTTCCAGACGTCACTGCTGCCGAAGCTCAGGGAGGCCGCCTCGACCTTCCCGCCCGTCTGGTTGAACGTTCCGGTGCCCTTCCAGCCAATATAGACAGTCTCCCACTCGCTGAGCACCCGGCCGGTGCCGCTGAGGTTGTAGACGCCGACGGAGTTGGGGCCGTCGCCGACGGACAGCTCACTGGTCGTAAGGTCGCCGCCGGTGTGCGTGAACTCGCCGGTGCCCTCGCAGCCGACCCAAACGGTCCACGCGTTGCAGTTGCCGTCGCTGAGTTCGTACGTGCCGTGAGAGCCCCTCGCGCCGCCCAGGTAGATGGCGTCCGCCGCCTCGACGTGCCCCCCGCTCTGCGTGAAGCTGCCGGTGGAGGTGGCGGCGACGTCGAGATTGGCCAGCCAGCAGTTGCCGTCGGAGAGGTTGGCCGACCCGCCGCCGTCCAGCACGAGGCCTTCGTTGCCGACGAGCACGTCGCCGCCGGTCTGCTCCAGCCTGCCCGACCAGGTCCAGTTGCCGTCCAGCGAGACATCGAGGGTCCCACCGGGCCCCACGTGGATCGCGTTGGTGATGAGCGATCCGGCGCTCCAGCTCAGAGTCCCCGTGCCGAACGTGCCGACATACACGGCGTTGGCCTCGGCTGGACAGAAGTCCGAATCGATCTGCGCCGCGCCCCCGTTCTCGATATACGCGTCGGTCCCCGCCGTCGGGACCCCCGAGGACCAGCAGTCGGCGTTGAACCAACTGTTGGCGTCGTCCTGCCAGTACGTGGCGGGCCACTGCGACGCGTGGAAGTTGTCCAGGTACAGCTTGCCGCCCTCGTGGATGGCACATCCGTCGTTGCTGCCGCCGACTACAACCGTGAACGTGCTCCCGGCGCCCATGCCCCAGTCGTCCACGAAGAACCTCCTGAACTGCCGGAAGCCGCCGCCGTCGTTCTCGTCGTAGTAGGCCGTGAAGTGCTCTCCGCTCCACGCGAGCATGAGCTTCCCGTCGTTGGCGTCGGGGGCGGCCGGCGTGTCCCAGAACGGTTCCACGCCGTCGGTGGCGACGCACAGGCCCCAGACGTCCCCGTTCGTGCCGTAGAGGTGCTCCCACCAGATCTGATCGTCCTCGTCGGCTGGGTTCTCGACGTTGAACCCCACCGCGTAGGCGAAGAACGGCTGGGGGTCCGAGAACGCGTCCCGGTCCAGGTGGACGTCCACGATGATGTCCCAGGTGCTGCTGTAAGGCAGATCGTGCTTCAGCACGTACTCTGCGCTGTTGTGCTGAGGGGCGGCGCTGGGGGAGGTGTACTCCAGGCGCTGGTTCGTCTCGGTCAGGGCCCCGTCCCGGTGGGTCACGTAGTCCCACACATTAGCATCGCGTTGGTTGTCGTTGAAGTCGTCGTCCCAGCCCATGGCGGGGGGGGCGCATGCCGCCAGGACAACCACGGCTGCCGTCACGAGCTTGGCCAATCTGTCGGGATGCATCGTCCTTCTCCTTTCTCCGGGCGTGCCTCGGGCATGCGCTGCGCGCGGACGGCCCGGCCTCGCGGACTTCCGCCGGTCGGTGCGTTCAGACCACACCAACATCTCCTTTTCGTACCCCGGCACAGCAGACGTTACCTCGCTTGCTCCTGGCCCAAACAAAACGGGCTTGAACTTGGGAGGATTCTACGCCCCGCAACGAGCGTCTGTCAAGCCGCAATTCCGGATGGCTGTGTAGATTCCGTTCGCTCACGTCTTGAGCGCGTCGAGCATGACGGCGGCGACGGTGCCGAACAGGACGATGGGCAGGAAGGCGGCCAGCAGGGGGTGCAGGCCGACCAGGTGGCAGGCGTGCACGAACGCGAAATAGGACCCCACCATGAGCACGCTCAGCGTGGCGGAGGCCCTGATGTTCCGCTCGCGCGACAGGATGAACGGCAGGGCCAGCAGCAGCATGACGAGGTTGTTGATCGGCTCGGCGAAGCGGAGGTGTTTGGCCAGCACGGCCGCCTCGTAATCCGGGATGCGCCCGACCTTCAGCAGGCGGGTCAGGTCGGCCGTGCTCATCAGGTCCAGCCACCGGCTGGACTGCCTCAGGACCAGGTCGTCGCCGCTGAGGTCGGAGGTGAAGAAGTACCGGCCTTCCTCGAGCTGCCAATAGCTCTTGTTGGGCGATTCGCCGGGCACCCAGGTGGCCGAGCGGGCGTGGAAGACGCCGAGCAGCCTGCCCGTGTCGGGATGGCCCTTTCCGGCGTCGACCTTGAAGATGAACATGGGCCGGTTGAGCCGCCCGTCGCGATCGGGCTTGTCCTCCACGACGGGCCCGAGCGCGAGCTCCTCGGCCTCGGGGGGCGAGCGGGTCGTGACGATCATGCCGTAGTGCTCGTCGCGGACCGGCGGGATGCCCGAGACGCTGGGGATCTTCTCGTCCGGCGGGACGGCGATGTCGTACTTGCGGGCGCGCTGCTTGGCCGCCGCGAGCAACTGGACGGGCCCGATCCGCGTGTAGATCCTCTCGACGGTCGGCGTGTTCTCCCAGGGCTCGGGCGCGGCGCCCGAGCGCGACAGGGCCGTGGCGGTCATCTGCCAGCCCGAGAGCGTGACGTGCTCACCGTCCACCGTTTCGTGGTAGCCCTCGAAGCTCGCCGGCCGGGCCGTGCCGCCGGAGACCGCGCTGGCCAGGCGCTTGCCGCCGGCGCCGCGGATCGTGAGGATCGGCGCCCGCATCGTCCCCGTGCCCGGCCTGTAAAGCGGCGACCACCAGACCGTGCCGCTGCCGTCGGCGGTGAGGTTCACCGGAAACTCCGAGAGCTCTTTGGCCTCGTCGCGGTCGCGGACGAGATTGGCCGCGTTGGGCGGGATCAGCAGCTCCCTGTCGAGGATGATCAGCCCCCCCATGAGCATCGCCGAGATCACCATGGGCAGGATCACCCTGTGGAGGCTCACGCCGGAGGCCAGCATGGCCGTCAGCTCGTTCGTGTGGTTCATCCGGGCCAGCGTGAAGGCCGCGGCCAGCACGATGATCGTCCCGCCCAGCTCGCCGAAATACATCAGCGACTGGTAGCCGTAGTACCTGCCGATGTGGCGGATCAGCTCGCCGAAGGCCTCGTTGCCCTCGACGAACTCGTCCATGTTGAAGAACAGGTCCGCGACGATCCGCAGGGCCATGACCGCCACGAACAGCAGCAGCGCGGACCACAGGAAGCTTCGAATGACGTATCGATCGAGCGTTCTCATTGTTCTGAGCTGTCAGTTGACAGCTTCTCTTCACTTTCTTGCCAGGTGCCAGTACAGCAGCCCGTTCGCCGCCAGCAGTGCGACGATGCCCGCCCAGATGCACGTCAAGCCGAGGCCGGCGGACACGTCGGGGTTGCGGACCATTCCCTTGCCCATCAGCAGCATGGCGATGACGAGGGCAACGGGCACCGCCGAGATGGCGAACGCGCTGATGAACTGCCCGCCGCGGAAGATCAGCCCCAGCGCGGCGCCCATCGCCACCATCAGGAAGCAGCTCACGCCGTACGCGATCCTCGCGTGCAGTTCGGCGATCAGCGCGCCCTTGAGCTTCGGAATCCGCTCGTTCTTGAGGTAATCGATCTTCTGGGCGATCTTCTCGCTGGCGGCATTGGGGTCTCTGTAGAGGTCGGACAGGGTGATCTGCTCGGCCCGCCGGCGGATCTCGGCGGGTACGGAGATCTCCCCGCGGGCCCACTCGCCCGGGCGGGTCTCTCGCCGCCCGCCGGGGTCCAGGTAGTTCACGGTGACGTCGTCCTGGAGTTTCAAGGTCACCTGCGGGCGGCGCGTGAGGGGCGACCAGGAGATGGTCGCCTTTCCCGACCGGGCGGAGATCATCTCGCGGACTTGCCTCCTGCGGCGGATGATGACGGTGACGCGCCTGCCTTCGGTGCCGTCGGCCGCCGTCGAGCTCAGGACGGCGGCCCCGTCGTCGTCCTTCTCGGCGCGCTGCGCCTCGATCTCGTAGGTCTCGTCGCCCTGGACGAGCTGTTGGTAGCTCCTGCCGGCCCGGACGGCTTGGATGATCTTCTCAGCCAGCAGGTCGTTGCAGACGAGCTGGCGTATCTGGTCGAGCCTCCGCTTGATCTCCCCGTGGCGGTCGGGCTCCCGAAGCGTCCTGAGCAGCTCGGTCCAGTTGTACCACGACGGCTTCTCGTCGAGGGGGTTGTCCAGCGGCATGGAGAAGCGTGGGGATCGTCCCCCCGCGTCGATGTCCGGGCCCACGCTGTCGCCGGTTCGGATCACGGACGGGTCGAGGGGCTGGATGAGCACCCGCTTCTTGTCCTCGCCCTTCCCGAGGAAACTGAGGTAGGCCGCCGACGCCGACGCCAGAAACACCCCGCCGGCACGGGGCGGCCGGTTCGGGTCCGCCGATGCCCTCGGCTTCCTCACCAGGGCGTAGACCACGCCGTGCAGCGTGTCGTTCTCCGGATCGACACGGTCGGCGTGGATCACGTGTCTCCGGCTGCCCCTGTCAATGTCAACGTACCCGCGGCTCTTGAGGTGATGGTAGATGATCTCCCGGGCATTGGCCTGGAGCACGCCGGCCATCGTCGTCAGGTTCGGCGCGACGAAGTTGCTCAGCGCCAGGGAGATCACGGTCACGATCCCCCCGAGCATGATGGCGGGCTTGAGCAGCGCGAGCGTGGCCACGCCGCTGGCCCGGCTGGCGAGCAGCTCGTTGTCCTGGCTGAAGCGCCCGAACACGAGCGTCGCGGCGAACAGCGTGGCCACGGGCAGCGTGAAGGACAGCATCACCGGCAGCGTGTAGGCGAACAGCAGCAGCACCTGCTCGCCCGCCAGGCCGAGCTTGCGCAGCGGCTGGATGATCGCCAACGCCGTCAGCAGCAGCGTGACGGCCACCAGCGCAAGCGCCGTGACCTTCAGGAGGTCACGCATCAGATACCCGTGCAGCGTCCTGAGCAAATCGAGATCTCCACGGGCCGATCGGCCCCGGCCCGGGTATATTGCAACCGGGGGGGCCGCCGCGGTCAAGTGTTCGCCTGCCGGCGGGAACCTTTCGCCGCCGCGGTCCGTCCAAGTCAATAGAACATCGGACGATTCGCCGCGGGCGGATTACGGCAATGCCGTGGGACCGTGGGACCGTGAGACCGTGGGACGGCGAGAGAACAAGGAGCAGGGCCATGCGCGGTAAGGTGACGTGGATCCTGGTGTCGTGCCTGTCGGCCTTGCCCGCTGCCAGCGGGCAGGTGGCGCCGGTCCCGGAGGCGAGGAACCTGCTGACGAGGTATCTGGACTGGGCCGACATCCATCCCCCGGCGCGGGTCGGGCGGCTGACGGTCTTTCCCATTCTGCTGTCGCGGCCGGCCGAGCAGCTTCGCAGCGTGATGACCATGCAGCAGGCCCTCGGTCGCGGCGTGCTGGTCATCGAGGAATTGAGCTCGGCGCAGGTCTCCAGCGCCCGGTTCATCAACAAGTCGCGGAGCACGATGGTGTTTCTGATGGCCGGCGAGCTCATCACCGGCGGCAAGCAGAACCGCACGCTCCGGACCGACGCGCTGCTGGGGCCGGGCTCCTCGACCGTGCTGCCACTGTACTGCGTCCAGAAGGGGCGCTGGAAAGGCGCCGGGAAGTTCGGCGCCACCTCGGCCGTCGTCCCCCAGGCCGTGCGGGAAAGGGCCGCCGGCAGGGCCGGGCAGGACGAGATATGGTCCGAGATCCGGCGGGCCAATAAACGCCTCGGGTCCAGCACCGCCTCGGAAGACCTCTACGCGGCCGTGGCCAAGCCCGAAAACGCCCGCCAACTCACCGAGTGGCGAAGGAAGGTCGTCCCGCACCTGCCGCGCGGGTGCGTCGGCGTGGTGGCCGCCTACGCCGGACGCATCGTCGCCGCCGACCTGTTCAACTCGCCCGAGCTGTTCTCCGCGATGCGCGACAAGGTGCTCAACAGCTACCTGAGCCAGTACGGCTGGCCGCTGCCGGTGCGCCGTTCGTCGGCGGTCCGCTTCCGCCCGGTCACGGGCGAGCAGGTTCGCGCTTACCTGCGCGACTGCTACCGGACCCGTTTCGTGGCCGGCGAGCTTCGCGGCGCCGGACGGGTGTACTACCTTCGCGGCGTGCGAGGCGGCCAGACGCTCGGCTACAACGAGCGGGTCATGGTGCACACGGCCCTGATGAGCCCGACCATCCTGCCCGTCCGCCCCGCGCCGAGACCCGTCCCGCTGCCCGCACCGAGACGGTGAGCCCCCCGCCGAGCGCCCCAGGGCGGGGCGCAGCCGGGCCGTTGAAATCCGCCCTCCCGTACCATAGGGTATTCGGCAAGTCGACCGAGTTCTGTCCCCTTTCTCCAGAGGAGCAGCGTGGGTTCCATGACGGCCCCGTTCCCGGAACGGTCCGACGCAGCCGCGCCCGCCCGGCCGAATCCCGTTGCCGTCTCCACGTATTCGTTCTTTCGGTTCGACGCCGAGAGCAACCCGACCGTGGACGACTGCATCGGGCGGGCCGGCGCGATGGGCTTCGACGGCGTCGAGATCCTCGAAGTGCAGATGCGCCGCAGGGACAACGCCTACCTGCAATCGCTCAAGCGGCTGGCGCTGACGTCGGGGCTGGACCTGTGCGGCCTCTCGGCCCACCAGGGCTTCCTCTCGCCGGACGCCGACCGCCGGCGGGAGAACGTCGAGAAGACGATCGCGAGCATCGAGCTGGCCTATGCGCTGGGCATACCGACCGTCCGCGTCAACACCGGCCGGTGGGGCACCAGCGCGAGCTTCGACGAGCTGATGGCCAACCGCGGCATCGAGCCGCCCCTGGACGGCTACACCGACGAGGACGCCTTCTGCTGGGTGATCGACGCGCTCGAGCGGTGCATCCCGGCCGCCGAGAGATGCGGCGTGGTGATGGGCCTGGAGAATCACTGGGGCCTGGCCCGCACGGCCGCCGGGCTGCTGCGGATCGTCGAGGCCGTCGATTCGCCCTCACTCGGCGTGACGCTGGACACGGGCAACTTCCTGGAGGACACCTACGAGCAGTTGGAGGCCGTCGCCCCTCGCGCGACGTTCGTCCACGCCAAGACGTACTTCGGCGGCGGCGACTGGTACGAGCTCGACCTGGACTACGGCCGCATCGCCGCCATCCTCCGTCGCAGCAACTATCGCGGGTACGTCTCGCTGGAGTTCGAGGGCAAAGAGCCCCCCGAGACCGCCGTCCCCAGGAGCCTCGCGCTGCTTCGACACGCCTTCGCGCCGGCTGGCGAGGGCTGACCGGCCGGTCGCTCTCTTGACAGTCGGGCGCGGCCCGCCGTATAGTCCGTGCTCAGGAACGTGGGTTTCCCTGGCCGCTTTGACGGGCGAGGAGTAGGAAGCCATGTTTGATCGCATTGTCATCGACGCGAAGGTATGCCACGGCCAGGCCTGCGTGAAGGGGACGCGGATCCCGGTTCACCAGATTGTCCACATGCTTGCCAACGGGGACACGGTGGACGAGCTCCTGAAAGAGTATCCGTCACTGTCAAGAGAGGACATACTCGCCTGCCTTGAATACGCCGCCACGCTGGCGGAAGAAGAGGTCACCCCACTACAAGAGCCCGCGGGGAGAGAATGAAAGCTCTCGCGGGCGAGGCACGATCCTTCGTGGACAAGGCTGGCCCTTTGGATCAACGGAGATTCACATGACGAAATCTCTGGCGGCGATTGTGGTGTTGGTGAGCGGATTGGCCTTTGGCGCGCCGGGTGAGAGGGGCCAGCCGGGCCGGCGGGGGCTCGTGCAGGAGGTCCTGAGGAAGTACAAGGCCGAGAATCCCGAAGGGCACGCCGAGCTGATGAAGCTCAGAACGGATGATCCCCAGGCCTTCCGCAGCAAGGTGGGCAAGCTCATCCGGGACGCGGCCGCGAAGGACCCGGAGCTGAGAAAACGGTCCGCCCCCCGCGCCCCGGGGCCGAAGTTCCAGGTGCCCGAGACGGTCAGGGTCGTGCGGGACATCGTCCACGCCAGGTACGGCGACCGCGAGGTCAAGCTGGACCTGTACCTGCCGAAGGACCCGCCCGCCGGGAAGCTGCCGTGCATCGTGGTCATCCACGGCGGCGGGTGGCGAAGCGGCAACAAGGAGCGGTTCGCCCGGTTTGCCTCGAGGTTCGCCGCCCGGGGCTTCGCCGCCGCGTGCGTCGGGTACAGGCTGATTCCGGAGGTGCAGGTCCGCCAGTGCGTACAGGACGTCAAGGCCGCCGTCCGCTGGGTGCGGGCCAACGCGGGCAAGCACAACATCGACGGCGATCGGATCGGCGCGTTCGGCGGCTCGGCCGGGGCGCACCTGGCGGCCATGCTCGGCACGAGCTTCAAGGCCAGGCAGCTCGAGGGAACCGGCGGCAACGAGGGCGTCTCCAGCCGCGTGCACGCGGTCGTGAGCATGGCGACGCCGGCCGACCTGAGCGTGTTCGGCCGGGCAAGAGGACTGGAAGGCGCGAAGCTGATCTCGCCGGCTGCTTACGTCGATTCCGACAGCGCCCGGTTCCTGCTCATGCACTGCACGGGCGATCGCGTCGTGCCATACAAGCAGTCGCTCATCCTCCAGGAGAAGCTCGAGAAGGCCAAGGTCCCGGTGCGGCTGATCACGATCGACGGGAAGAGCCACGCCTTCTGGAACGGCACGTCGGCCGTCGCCCTCAAGGCCGCGACCGACGCCGTCGAGTTCTTCCAGCAGGCCCTGAAGCACAAGCCGGGAAAGCCCACGCGGTCGGCGAAGGGCGTGTCCGGCTGACACCGCCGGGCGCGGTCAGAGGCGCCGCAGGAAGAAGTCGATCGCCGCGCCGATGTCCACCTGGTGGGCGAGGTCGTAGAGGTGCAGCTCCAGGCGGTCGGCCGCGCCCAATGTCCTGTAGGCGCGGCGCGCCTGGCGGGCGAAACGCTTCAGGAGGAAAACGTTGAACGTCACGTCGCGGCGGCCCTGGGCCAGCAGCAGCGGGCGCGGGGCCGCCAGGCACAGCAGCTCGCCCACGTCCAGCGTGGGGTAGAGGTTCGGGACGACCTGCTGGGCGCACCCGTCGTAGCTGCGGGCGTAGTCGGCGTAGCTGTGAATGCCGCAGAAGACACCCATCGCCCGGAAGCGGTCGTCGTATGCGCCGGCGAGGTACGTCATGGTCGCGCCGCCGGAGAGTCCCATCAGGCCGAGCCGGCGTTTGCTTACGCCGTCCAGCAAGCAGACGAAGTCCGTCACGCCGTGCAGGTCGAACAGGTGCAGGCCGGGCAGCGTCATGCTCATCGCCTGGGCGCACAGGCCGGCCAGGTTGCACGCATCGCCCGTCCGAACGCCGGTGGGGTCCAGGCGATCGTGGGACAGGGCCCGCTCGGCCCACGTCGCCGTCAGGAAGCCCGCCCGCGCGAGCAGCTCGGCGTAGTTGCCGGTGAACGGGCCGAACCAGTTGCCGTGCGGCCTGGCCGGCGGGTCGATGCCGGCGACGACCCTCTCATCCTGTCCGTGGCCGTGCGGGCAGATGACCGTCCGGCCGTTGAACCGCCCGGCGCGCGGGACGAGCACGTAGACCGGCAGCCTCGAGTCGGCTTCGCGGCTCAGGTGGTAGTGACACCGCGTGTAACCGTCGCAGTCCCGGCGGCTCACCAGCCGGGCCCGGCTGCGCGAGACGGCGGGGAAGGGCCCGATCGCCTTTCTGAAGTGTGCCCGGGCGGCCCGCTTCCACCTGCCGAGCTCCTCGGGCGTCCTCGCCCGGCAGGGCAGGGCCACCTTCAGCGTGCGGGAGTATCGCGTGAGCTGCTCGAACGTGCCGGGCGGCTCGCGGCGCGGCTGGGCCGCCGAGACGCAGCGAATGCCGCCCTTGAGCCTCCCGCCGCCGGGCGCCGTGAGCCGGGCCACCAGGCCGAACCGGTCCAGCTTCAGCAGCAGCGAGTTGCGGCCCTTCCGCAGACGAACCGGGACCGTGTTCAGGTCGAAGACGAGCTTGTGCCACGAGTGCTCCTGGAACTCCAGCCGCCCGTTCCACCAGAGGCGGCACCCGTCGTGGGCGCAGAGGCGGACCTCGGCCTCCTGGGCCGTGTCGCTCTCGATGACGGCCAGCGCGTACCACAGGTGGTCCCACGGGTCGGGCCAGGCCGCGTCGAGCTGCGGGTACGCCCGGCGAAAGCTGTTGAGAAACAGCTTGGGGTGGTACCGCGGCGCATGAACCGCCAGCCATTCCACCGGGGCGATCCGGCGGGCCTTGGGGATACGCCGCACGCCCGCCTCGCCGCCGACGGCCTGGAGGTAGTCCTTCGTCCAGAAGCGGCTCTTCTTCGGATCGAACAGGTTGGGCGCCCGGCCGCCGCCGACGGCGTTGGGGAAGAACCCCGTGACCATCCAGTCCAGGATGAAGCCGGTGGCGCCTTCGTACGTGGCGAGTCTGTTGCGATACACTCTGCGGGTCTCCCGGCCGGCGGCTCGGTCACCTGGCTCACCTGGCTCACCTGGCGTGCAGGAGTTTGCCGGCCCGGATGCGAACGGCGTCCCACTGCTCGGGGTGGTTCCTCCAGATCTTCGTGTTGCCCACGGACTTCGGGCCGAAGGGCGTCGAAAGGAAGATCGAGTCCGCCAGTTGGTTGGCCCGTTCGCCCAGCCCCGCCTTGCGGAGCAGCCAGAAGTACTCGTAGTCCTGGAAGCCTCGCCGGTGCGCCTTGAGACGAACGCTGGCGATGGGATCGGCCGAGCCGCTCAGCTCGCCCCGGTAGATCAGCAGCCCGCTGCCGTTGTATTCCGATCCGCCGTAGCGGCAGTTCATCGCCTTCGTCCAGGCCTTCGACCACGGCTTCTGCGGGCGCTGCATGGCCTTGGTGTCGTCGTGGAAGGCGTCGAGCTCCCACTCGCAGAAGCCGCTGGAGTGCTTCCACGCCGCCCACCCGATGCCGCGGCACGTCAGCAGGTCCAGGTCGGTGAACGTGTTGGACCCGCACGCCGAGTTGCCCCGCCGCTCGTAGATCATCGGGCCGTAGAACCAGCTCTCCACGCCCTTGCGGCGGAAGTGCTCCGTCTTGCCGGCGTCGAAGCCCACCGTGTGGCAGACCCAGAGGTCGACGTGCTCGTGCAGCTTCTCCATGGCCTGCCGGCTGTAGCCGCCGTCGATGCGGTACTGGAACCAGCCTTTCCCCAGGCCGCGGCGAAGCAGCTTGGCGTAGTAGATCATCTTCTCGTAGGCGGCCTCGTTGTACGACTCGTCCAGGCCGCCGAGGAAGACGATCTTCCCGACCTTTCGCATCCTGGGATCGGCGTCGAAGTGGGCCCTGATCCGGCGGGCGGTCTCGAGCCAGACGGCCTCGAACTGCGGCGTCGGGCCGCTCTGCGGCATGGAAAGAGGCCACCCGCCCGTCCGCCGGCCGGGCTTGTTGCAGTTGACCGGGAGCAGGATGTGGCCGATCGGCACGCCGCGGCCGGGGCCCCAGTAGCCGCAGGCCTTCGTGAACGCCGTGCCGTCCAGGTACCTGCCGACTCGCCTGTCGTAGTCGCTCCAGTCGATGGAGACCTTCGTGCCCTCGACCTTCAGTGCGGGCCTGTAGTACGCCACGCCCGGCTGGAATCGGTGGCGGTGGGCCATCTGGTAGTAGCCCAGCTCCCGCTGCGGCGTCATCCTTCGCAGCGTGCCGTTCCAGATGTCGCCGCGGCAGTGGATCTCGTCGCTCAGCGCGAAGTCCCAGACGTTCAGCTCGACGCGGATCTCATGCCGCTTGCCGGCCGAGTCGACCACCAGCCGTCCGCGATAGGCGCCCGGCGGTGCCGCCTTGCGGTCGCGGGGGACATACACGTCCACCCAGACGGCCTGGTTTCGCTGGGCGGGCCCGATGGCGTTCCTGGGGTCGGGTATCCGGAAGGACAGCCCTTCGCCGGCCGGTGCGGGCAGGAGGGCGTCGGGATACCAGCCCGGCCCCAGCGAGAGGTCCTGGTACCCGGCGGAATGCCTCAGGACGTGCACGTACCAGGCCTTGAACAGCGCCACGTTCGCGGCGGCGATCCGGGCTCCTCCCGGGCCGGTGAGTCTCTCGAACCGAACGACGTGGCCGGAGGCGCCCTTGGGGCCCTCCACGATGAGCTGGAACGAGACGAACTCGTTCCGGGCGGCGTGCAGCGTGACCCGTCCGGCGGCGGCGTCCCAGACCGCGTTGCGGCTCCTGTAGTCGCCCGTCGGATAGTCGTCGTGGATGTCGGCGCGGTCCTCGAAGTACCGCCCCGTCTCGGGGTTCACCCGCACGCCGTCGCCGGTGGCCCACACCCTTATGGACGTTTCGCCTGCGGCGGCGCCTTGCCAGCGCGCCGCGACGCAAAGCGACAGGCAAACGATGGCGAAAGGACAGGCAGACCCTCGCATGGGGTTTCTCCTGTTTGGCCCGGGTCCGTCAAGCCGTCTCCGTGCAGCCGCACCGCCGGTGCCGACGGGCGGCAAGGATACCGCGCCGGGCGCGAAAAGAAACCAGCGAATGCCGCGGCGCGAGCTGCGGGCGCGCTGCGGGATTCGCGACCGGGGCGGTCTGCGTCCCGGATCGGCTTCGGGCGGCACGAGCCGTGCTTTCGGGGCATCTATCCGGCCTCAGGTATCTATTGACCGATTTGCGCTTATGCGGTATAATTGCGGCATCTTGGAGGCTGGAGGCAGTCCGGAGAGGAAAGCCCCAAACCCCCTCAATGGACCTGAAGCTCAAGCAGAGGAGAAGAAGCCATGTCATCGTTCAGGAATTCCCCCCAGAGGCCCGAGCTGCGCGTTATCGGGGCCGCCCTTGTGCTCGTCCTGGTCTGGCTGGCCGGACCCGTCCCGCCTGCTTCGGCCGGTGTCCGCTCCGGGGCGGACGATACCTCTTATGTACAGCTCGCCGCTCAGTTCCCGAGCGTCGGCGCCGTGCTGTTCGACACACCTTCGGGCAGTTACCTCGGCTCGGGGACATTGATCACCAGCGGAAATCCGGGCGGCGACTGGGTACTCACTGCGGGACACTGCGTCGATAAGGCGACCTCGGTGACGTTCGTTACGGATCCTGACCTGCGGGACGGTTGGTCGGAGGTGGATACGTACGGGGCCGCGAGCTGGTTGGCCCATCCCGATTGGACCGGAGACTTGTCATTGGGCTCCGACATCGGACTCATCCAGCTCGCCGACCAGATCACCGGCATCCAGCCGGCTAGGCGGAACAAGGGCAAGGGTGAATTGGGAGCAGTCGGGACAATGGTTGGCTACGGGATGACCGGCACCGGGGACCTGGGGGCGACTGAACCGGCTGGCACGAAGCGCGCGGGCCAAAACGCGATCGACCAGTTATTCCTGACCGTAGGGAAGACTCCGAACGTCTTCGCGTACGATTTCGACTCCGGCAGCACAGCCGACAACGTCTTTGGCTCCTCCTCGCAGGTGGATCTCGAGTATCTGACGAGCTTTGGCGACAGCGGAGGGCCCACTTTCATCAGGAAGGGCCCCAACTGGCTGCTGGCCGGCGTCCACTCCTTCGTCGTCGATGAGAATGGGGATGGCCTCTGGTGCAACTACGGCGACTGGGCCGGCGATACCCGGGTCTCCGTCCTCAACGGCTGGATCGACGAGATGATCGGCGGCGATGGAGGTAACGGCAATGGCCACGGAGGCGGCAAGCCGCCTTGGGCGGGCGGACCCAAGAAGAACACCTTCCTGGGCGATGCGCCCGGTCAAACGCCCCCCGTGCCGGAGCCGGCTTCCCTGAGCTTGCTCGCGCTGGGCGCGCTGCTTGTGCTGCGCCGTCGCCGCGCGGGCCGATGAGGCCGCTGTCACCGCGAGCGGACGTACAGAACCGCGTCGCCCTGGAACGGGGCCGTCAGCTTCCGGCTCGCGCCGCCGCGGACGGCTGCGCCCTTGTGCCACTTGCCCGACTGCGGGTTGAACCACTCGACCGCCATCTCGCCCGAGGCCGCGGACAGATCGACCGTCACGCCGCCGCCCTTGGGCAGGTAGACCAGGTACTCGGCACTCCTCTTGGCCGCCTTGGCCAGGCAGTAGCCGGTGGACGCCAGCTTGTTGCGCGGGGTCATCCCGGCCAGGTCGATCCGCTCGCTCAGTCGCAGCGCCTGGCCCATCGCGCGGCGGATCGGGTCCCATCGCTTGTCCGACCGCGGGCCGAGCACCACCCCGTCGTACGGGTCCATGAAGATCGGGTTGTGCCCCCGCAAGAAGCTCTTCCAGACCCACTGCCGGCTGCCGCCGATCCCCCAGAGGTGATCCGTGTCGCTGAGGACGACCTTCTTCCCGCCGGCGGCCGGGGGGTCGTCGCGGTAGCCGCCGGCCGGATTCGGCGAGACCCAGTCGGCCGGGCTTGCGAACAGCGTCTTGTTGCTCCCGCCGCGGTACTGGAAGGTCATGCCCACCGGGTGCCGGGCGCCCTTGGACTTCTCGTACTTGTGGATGTAGTCGATCATGTGGTACTGCCACTTCCCCGACGGCGGGTGGTTCTCGTTGGAGATCTCGTACAGCACGTTGTCCAGGTCGTTGACCGTATCGATCACCTTGCGGACGTACGCTTCCTGGACGGCCGTGACCGCCTTGCCGGCGAGCGTGTGGACCTCCAGCCCCTTGCCGTCGCCGTTCACGTCGCCGTTGATGCCGTTGACGTTATTGCCCGCGTTGAAGGGGTGGCCCTCCCACGCGCCGCCGGAGAACTGCATCGCCCAGCCCTCGAAGAGCATGACCGAGACGTAGATCCCGCGCTTGCCGGCCGCGGAGACGCGCGACCGCAGCCGCCGGAAGTACTCGCCGCTGAACTTCTCGAGATTGAACTTCGCCTTGCCGTCAAGGGCCTTGCCGGGGCCCGTTCTCGCCCACGGCTGGGGGCCGGCGTGGTGGATCCCTTTCCGCCGGTTGCGCTCGGTGTTCCACGTCACCGGCTCCCACGTCCAGAGCCGGATGAAGTTGTGATGGTGCCTCTCGAGGAAGTCGAGGTATCCGGCGAAATCGAACTTCGCCGGCGGGTCGCTCGGCCCGATGTCCACGAGGTTCGACCACGTGTGCGAGCCGACCAGCAGGATCGCCCTGCCGCTGCCGTCGGCGAAGTAGCGCGGATTGTCCCGGTGCGCTCGTAGGGGTCCATGGCGGTTCTCCGCTGCGGTTTGGGTGGCTGCTTTGCGTGGGAAGGGCTGCTTGCGCTTGTCAGGAAGGTCACGCCCAACGTTGCGGCCACAGCCCACAGGGCCGGCCTCGGTAGCCTGCTGTATCGGTTCACGGTTTGTCTCCTTTCTCGCCCGGCGGAGCATCTTCCCGGTCTTCCCGGGCGCCGGCCTGCGCCGCACATTCTAACAGGCGCCACCAGGAATGTGGAACACCCCACCGGGCGCGGGGCGCCGGGACGGAAGAATTGCCGAGAGCCCGCTTGACACCGCCCGGCCGCGGAGATACAGGGGAAGCGCCGTGGTTCGATTCGCACACGTCGAGGAAGAAACCAGCAGACAGGAGAAGCTGCCATGTCCACCACCGAAGGATGCCACGTGTCCCGTTGCCCGTTGAGTTTGAGCCGGCGGGGGTTCCTGAAGGGCGTCGGGGTCTCGGCCCTGGCCGCGAACGCGGGGCTGCTGGAGTTCGCCTCGTCGGTCCTTGCAGCCGTGGAGCCGAAGCCGGCCGGAAAGGCCCGCATCCTCGCGGCCTTCTCGCGCCCCAACGTCGACCGCTACTTCATGGGCTGGCCCGGGGCCTCCTACGACATCAAGGGCCACCAGGCGCAGTACACCAAGGTCCTCAAGACCGCCGCGAAGGGCCTCGGGGTGGACCTCGACCTGACCGACGAGCCCATCCACGACCAGAAGACGCTCAACGCGTTCCTGGAGAAGGTCGCCAAGGCCAAGCCCGACGGCGTCCTCCTGACCACCATGTCCCTCAACCAGGGCTGGAAGTGGGCCAACCAGTTCCTCGACAAGCGGGGCGCCGTCCCGACGGTCGTCTTCAGCCAGATGGGGACGTCCTTCACCGGCCACCTCCAGCACGCCCGGAAGGTCAAGAACGCCTTCGTCGCCGCGACCCAGGACGTCGAGTGGCTCTCGACCGGGCTGCGCATGCTCAACACCGTCTGGATGATGAAGAACGCCCGCATCTGTGTCCTGCGGGGCAACAAGCCGCAGGACCGAAAGCTCGAGGTCATCGGCACGACGCTGCACTACGTCCCGCGGTCCCGCTACCCCGAGGTGCTCAAGAAGGTCGAGTCCAGCGACGAGGTGAAGGCCGTCGCCGACTACTACGCCAAGGAGGCCGAGAAGATCGTCGAGCCCAACAAGGAAGACATCCTCAACGCCGCCAAGGGCTACTTCACCTGCCGCCAAATCATCGAGCAGGAAAAGTGCCAGGGCATCTCGATCGACTGCCTGGGCCTGATCGGCTCGCGGCAGATCCCCTGCCCGCCGTGCATAGCCTTCTCCAGGCTGCTGGACGAGGGCAGCATCGGCACGTGCGAGGCGGACTGGAACGCGGCCATCAGCCAGCGCCTCACCGCCTACCTGATCGGCCGGCCCGGCTTCATGCAGGACCCGGCCCCCAACACCGTCAACAACACGCTCATGGGCGCCCACTGCACGTGCGCGACGAAGCTGGACGGATTCGACAAGCCGCACGAGCCGTTCATCCTCCGCAGCCATTCGGAGTCCGCGATGGGCGTCTCGCCCCAGGTGCTCTGGCGCAAGGGGCAGAGGATCACCCTCATGAAGTTCGTCGGCCCGAAGCGCATCATCCTCGGGACGGGCCACGTCGTCCGCAACATCGACACCCCGCCCGCCGGCGGCTGCCGTACGTCCGTCGAGGTCACCGTCGACGGCGTCGCCGACTCCCGCGACGTCAAGGGCTTCCACCAGTTGTTCATCTACGGCGACCACGAGGTCCTCTTCAAGGCCTACGCCAAGCTCGCCGGCATCGAGGTCGAGCACATCTGACAGCCTCCGGCGGACGTTCTCCAGATAGTGACAGTGCCCAATGGCACTGGGATAAGCACTCGCGAAGTGTGTTGTTGCGAGCCTGAAGAGCTCGAATCCGTCAGCCCCGGGCAACGCCCGGGGAACAGGCGCGTCCCTTCCTGCCCAAGCCGCCCGGCCAAGTTCCCGCAGAACAGGGTCGTTCGTGCGGTTCACCCCCACGTGCGTGGGGACAGCCGCTCGTCGACGGCCTTCTGCCGCCACTTGCCCGGTTCACCCCCACGTGCGTGGGGACAGCACGGGCAGTTCCTTCGTCGCCCGGGTCAATGCCGGTTCACCCCCACGTGCGTGGGGACAGCGGCGTCGAGTGCCTGGGGGTCGTGTCCGTTTGCCGGTTCACCCCCACGTGCGTGGGGACAGCCCTATGACCTACGACCTATGACCTTCTTCATGTCGGTTCACCCCCACGTGCGTGGGGACAGCGGTCTCACCGGGCACAGTCAGGCCCGGACCAACGGTTCACCCCCACGTGCGTGGGGACAGCACCGTCAGGATGTGGGCGCTGCTCAGGGCCACCGGTTCACCCCCACGTGCGTGGGGACAGCCCTATGACCTACGACCTATGACCTTCTTCATGTCGGTTCACCCCCACGTGCGTGGGGACAGCATGTAGCGGTCCTCTCCCGCCCGCTGGATGCCCGGTTCACCCCCACGTGCGTGGGGACAGCTCGCGGAGGTGCGGCCTGTGGGCGGGGAACGCCGGTTCACCCCCACGTGCGTGGGGACAGCGCGGTGGTCGGGATCGCGGCCAGGAATGCCGTCGGTTCACCCCCACGTGCGTGGGGACAGCGAGTCCACAGTCGCAGCACATGATCCGGTAGCCGGTTCACCCCCACGTGCGTGGGGACAGCCGTGAACAGGCCGTTCCTGCCCTGTTAACCGCCGGTTCACCCCCACGTGCGTGGGGACAGCGGCAGCGTGATCCGGTTGGCGCTGCGTTCCCGCGGTTCACCCCCACGTGCGTGGGGACAGCGAAGGCGGAAGGGAAGAAGCCGTGGGAGATGACGGTTCACCCCCACGTGCGTGGGGACAGCGCCCCGTCGGCGATCGCCCCGGCGGCCTCCACCGGTTCACCCCCACGTGCGTGGGGACAGCGGCCGGTTGGGGGCGATCCTCGGCTTTGTGGGTCGGTTCACCCCCACGTGCGTGGGGACAGCTGTCTTGAGGGGTCCCGCCGCCGCGTCTCTTTCGGTTCACCCCCACGTGCGTGGGGACAGCGGAGTAGTACCGACATTGGCTCAGGATGCGAAGCGGTTCACCCCCACGTGCGTGGGGACAGCTACGCCTCGGGGCGCCTTGATCACGAGAGCTACGGTTCACCCCCACGTGCGTGGGGACAGCGCCGGGAGGACTCGGAGAGTTTCTTTTCGGTGCGGTTCACCCCCACGTGCGTGGGGACAGCGGCGATCCGGCCAACCTTGGCCAAAGTCTTGGCCGGTTCACCCCCACGTGCGTGGGGACAGCGCCAGGGTCAGCCTCCGGTCGCGCTGGATTCGCGGTTCACCCCCACGTGCGTGGGGACAGCTTCCTCGTCGGCAACAAAGAAGTGGCGTCTCGACGGTTCACCCCCACGTGCGTGGGGACAGCGAAGGCGATCTCGGCGCTGGCGAGCCAGGCGTCCGGTTCACCCCCACGTGCGTGGGGACAGCCTTGGCCAGCCCTTGCCGAAGTCGAGACGCCACGGTTCACCCCCACGTGCGTGGGGACAGCGACATGCCGACACAACGCGACATCCTGAGGCTCGGTTCACCCCCACGTGCGTGGGGACAGCCATCTCCCCCGGCGTTTCCCCGACTGCGAGCCCGGTTCACCCCCACGTGCGTGGGGACAGCCATGTCTGCCTCTCCCCAGCCGCATCCTTGGCCGGTTCACCCCCACGTGCGTGGGGACAGCTTCACCACCTCCCGGAACTGCGGCCTATACGCCGGTTCACCCCCACGTGCGTGGGGACAGCCTTGTATAAGGGGTCGGAGGGTACGTTGGACACGGTTCACCCCCACGTGCGTGGGGACAGCGCCGTCAGGTCCGCTCGCGGGCCTCCTGGGACCGGTTCACCCCCACGTGCGTGGGGACAGCGTGTGGGGTTCCGCAGGGGTTGTGCAAGGGCACGGTTCACCCCCACGTGCGTGGGGACAGCGCCATTTCCAACTTCAGTGCGAATGTGCAGAGCGGTTCACCCCCACGTGCGTGGGGACAGCGTACCGATGGCCAGTCGTGGTGGCCGGCACCACGGTTCACCCCCACGTGCGTGGGGACAGCGCGTCTGGCCGGCCGCAAGCGGAATCTCCGGCCGGTTCACCCCCACGTGCGTGGGGACAGCTCCCGCGTTGCCCCACTGAGCCGAGCGATCTGCGGTTCACCCCCACGTGCGTGGGGACAGCCTCGTATGCCAAGAGCAGCGTCACGGCACTGGCCGGTTCACCCCCACGTGCGTGGGGACAGCGCCCTGGGGGGCATCGTCGCGGCCTACAACGGGCGGTTCACCCCCACGTGCGTGGGGACAGCTTCCAGTCCAGCCCGCCCCAGAGGACGGCGACCGGTTCACCCCCACGTGCGTGGGGACAGCTAAGCCCACGGGCAGCGTCCCGTGGGATGCGATCGGTTCACCCCCACGTGCGTGGGGACAGCCCTATCCCTTCCGGCAAAGAGGTTCTCGGTTACGGTTCACCCCCACGTGCGTGGGGACAGCACTGAGATCGCGTACGCATTCTATGGACTTACGGGCGTTTTGGCGAGGAAAAGACCCTCGAAGTCTGTCACGACCTTGCTGGGATCGCCGAGTATCCGGACGGAGAAGCCCTGTTCGGTATCATCACTGTGGATCAGCGTGGCCGCCCCCTTCCGGAGGGATCGGCCCACCTTCTCCCAGACCAGGTCCCGGACGCGAGCAGGAACGCGCCCCACGAAGACGCCCGCCTTCGGCTGGATGAGCCAGCGCGTCAGCTCACCCCGCAGGGAGGGCGTCACCCGTTCCAGTATCAGGACGACCATCGAGGGACTCCTTGGGTCTGGTCGGCATGGACTCGGGGTCGAGTTTGAGGATTCGCCCGACCGGCATATCCGCAGCGAGCGCCCTCGGCGTCCAGAGCTCGGCCGGGCGGGCGGCATCGTCGGCGAACTCGTCGGCCGCTTCCTCTTCCACGTCGAGGACGCTCTGGATGTCGGGCAGGACCTGCTCCATGAGCCTGGCCTTGCGGAAGCGCTCCCGGCAGGCGATCCGCACCTCGCGTTCGAGCTGGACCGGGCTGGAGGCGGTCGCTCGGAACGCCAGGGGAATGGTGAAGTCCGCCTTGTAGAGGTCGGCGACGTCGTACACGAAGGAGAGCTGCTTGCCGGTGTGGATGAAGCCCAGGGCAGGCGAATACCCGCCGGAGAGGATGGCGGCGTGCACAAGGCCGTAGAGGCAGGAGTTGGCGGCCGAGAGGGCACGGTTGACGGGATCGGCCGCCTTCCAGTCCCGGCGCTTGTAGGACCGCCCCTGCCACGGCACGCCGGTTTCGCTTGAGGCGTCGGCATAGGCCTGGCGGACACGGATGCCTTCCTTGCCGCGAATCTGCTGAAGGGTGAGGCCGGGGTCCACGGGCTCGTCGAAGCGCAGGCAGTACATGCGGATGACCACCTGGAGGCGGGTGATGTCGTTGCTGACGAGGCGGGCCTGGCGGATGAAGTTCCGGCTGTGGCGCGAACCTCCGAGGCCGTGGGCATAGAAGCGGACACCGTGTTCCCCGGCCCATATCACCTGGCAGTTGTTGTCGGCAAGGGCCTTGACGGCGGCGTGGGTGATCTTGGTGCCGGGGCCGAGGATCAGCACGGCCAGCGCGGCGGCCGGCACGGGCGTCGTGCCGTCGGCCTGGTGAACGGCGATGGCCTTGTCGCACTGATCGACGGCGGCGTGCTCGACATAGAGGTAACTGAGCTTGTCGCCGAACCTTGGCAGCTCGTGGAGGTTCTTCATTCCCCGTCCCCTTCCGTATGCACTTGTCAAAGAGCTTTATCGGCCTATCGCCGAATATTTGATGAGTCAGATACGAAGCGGCGCGACGGACAGCAGCCCGCAGCCGAACGCCTTCGCGGGGCCGATGCCGGCGGCGAGGGTGTCACGCAGTCGGTCTTCCTCGGTGCAGACGAGCACGCCTTCGAAGAGGCCGGCGTTGTAGTGTCTGACGCTCGGCTTGGCCTGGGTGGACCCATCACGGCCTTTGCCGGGGACGCGAACGGTCAGGCCAACGGCCTCCATGAGCAGGGGGGATTCCTTGTCATCGACAACGCGAAAGCCGCGTGAGCCGCCAATATCTTTGAGCCACTCCCGCCATGGCCTCCAGCGGGCATGGAGAACCCGTTCGCGCTCGGCCGGGTCGGCTGGCAGCGGGTCGGGGATGGGGTCCGGGCGGACAATCGTCGCGGTGCGCTTCTTCCGGGGAAGGGGACGAGTCCTTCTGGTCCCTCCACTGGGGTGAACGATGCTGTTGCGCCTGACGACGTTTGCCAGCAAACGGAATCGATAAGCCTGATCGCGGCGTGGTGCCGGATCCAACTGACGCACCCGGGGGGCCCCGGCGAGTAGGCCGGGGGCGTTCTGGAAGGCGTACTCCCAATCGGGCCGCTGGGCGGACTGCACGAGGATTCTGGTGGGTCCGTCGTGCTCGATCCGGTAAAGGAACCCGCATTCACGACGGGTCGGCTTCGGCTCCGGGATGGCAGGGCCGTCCCACGTGCCCAGGAAGAACGGGTCATCCTTCTTGCGCCGGGAATCCGGGAAGCCCATCCACAAGCGCTGGTGAACGTGGTAGACGTTCCGCAACCAAGAGCGTCCGGGGCGCCCGTCACGCACATCGACGTGCAGAAGCGAAAGGAACATTTATCGGCCCTCCTTCACCCAGGAGGCGGGGAGATCGTCGAGGAAATCAGCACGGAGCACGCGTACCTTCTCAAGAAGTTTACGACGGCGCCCCAAGCGGCGCTCGGTAAGCAAGCGGCGGATTTGCTGAAGGATCGCCGGGCGCTGTTCCGGGTCCTCGGGATCGATCCGTCTCGTTCTCATGTCCCTGCCGTATTCGAGCATTGTGCAGGCGTCGTGACACAGCTCGCACAGGGAGCGGAGTGTCCCAACACGCACGTCCTTGTAGTCGAGGTGATGGACATGGACGGCCGGGGCTTTGCAGAACACGCAAAGATGCTTGTCGCGCTGAAGGCGGATCGGCCGCGCGGCCTGATACGCCGGACCGTAAGGGTCGACCCGCGCCTCCGCGCCGGCGGCGGGTTGGTGCGTCGCTTTGCCGACAGGCACTGTCACCCGTCCGGGGACGACCCAGCGTGCCCCGTGGCTGTAATAGCCGAATCTCCGGGGCATGTCGTGGACAAGCCGGGCGCCGGCGGGCGGGGGCGAGCCGGGCGGGTGTTCGATATAGGTGTCCAGGGCCCGCGTCGCCTCGCGGTCGGCGCGATCAAGGGCGTCTATCCTCGGGCGCCACGGCACGGAGGCCAACGCTTCGGTCAGATTCTCGAAGGAGCCTGTGCCCGCGCATACCGGTTCGGCCGGCACGCAGCACTTGCGCCCAAGGAAGACGGGCCAGACCGGCTCGGAAAGCGCGGCGGCGCAGGAGGCGATGGTGTCCTCTGCCCCGTCGCGCGCGTGGAGGCCGACGAGGAATGATGCGTCGTAGAGGTACTGCCGGCGCGAAAGAAGCGTCTCGATGGGCGAGTCCTTCGTATTACCGGTACGCTTGACCCCGCCCTTAGCCATCCTGATCCCGATCTTCGCCCCGACGGTATGGTAATCCCAATCCGTGGTGCCGGGGCGATCGACGCGGACGGCCATCCGCAGCCGGTTCAGCGGATCAAGTGCTTGGCGGGACTCTTCACGGCCAACGCCCTTCGCGCAGAGCAGGAGCCCCAAGACCCCGGACTTGCTCGGATAGAGATCGGTGCGGCGCAACTGAAATCGCGAAGAGGTGCCCCACGACTGCATCGGGCCGGCGAGGCGCAGAAACAAGGTGTTGTGGGTGTCGCTCATGCGCTTGCTCCCGGTTGGTCCGGCGCGGCGATCAGGCCGACGACGGCCTCGACGAGTTCGTCGAGGCTGTCTTCCCGCCCATGCTCGCAAGCCAACTCCATCGAAGCGGGCCCCACCGCCAGCAGGACGCGGCGCACGTCGGCCGGCGCGAACGCTGCCGCAATGGAATCGACGTACAGTTGCAGGGCCTTCGCGGATTCGCCCATGAGGTTGCGGCCGGCCCCGCCTTCCACGGGCTGGAGGAACGCGTTGGCGTAGCTGAGCGCACGCTTCGTCTTCGAGACCTCGACCAGAATGAGTTCCGGAACGGAGTGTGCGGCGAAGCTGTTCTGTTTTCCGGTGGGGGTCGCCAGTGCCGCGGCGCTCAGGAGCACCCCGGCCACCCGCGCCGCGTCCGTAACGCTGAGGGCCGGCAGGTGCTTCTTGTCTCTCAAAGCGGCAGTATCGACGTTGAGGTACTTGTAGTAGACGGCCGAGTTAAAGAACGTCTCGGTCTCACCGGAACCGAGAAACCCGGCCGCCGCCCTGCCCGTCTGGGTAGAGACGTATTCCGCCTTGCGGTCGTCCATCGCGGTGAAATAGTCGCTCTCGATGATCGTTTCGTGCGTGCTGATCGCGTGAGCCACCTGGCAGCTCGCCTCGACGTTCAGCACAAGTTCGCTGGTGGTCATCCTGCCGAACAGCCCGATGTCGACCGTGAGGCGTTGGCTCGCCTTTGATGCCTCGGCGACAAATCGGTCAATCTCCTGCTTGAGAGACTTCTCCTCGGCCTTGGGGGGCTTCGGTTTCAGCTTGCGACGGAGGAAGAAGTTGTAGGCTTTGGGATTGCGCTTCCGCAGATCCGCAACGTGTTTGGCTATCTCGCGCGCAAAGGGCGGGGGGAAGAAGACCAGTTGGGCCGTTACGCCTGGCTTAGCGCCAGCGGCATCCGAGCCGCCCGACTTCTCTTCGTCGCTCTGATCGTCGTCAGCTTCTTCGGTGGGACTTCTGCGCTCCTCCTTGTGAAATCTGGCCGCAAGGGCGGCCATGAGCTCGTCCAGGTCATCAGCGGGAACGTCGAATTGCCCGTTGTCCTCCAATGCGTCGGCCACCATCCGGGGCAGGTATTGGGTTCTGCTGGCGAGGTCATCCCCAAATGCCTCTTTGAACTGGATCGAGTGGCGAACGTTGCGTTTGAGACACTGGCTGCTGATGCGCCCACGGGTGACACCCCCGAAGATGCACTTCTTCGGTTGGCCGGTCTCGTCGCGGTTGAGGTTGCCCGGGGGCATGCTCTGGAGCATGTGAATCTGGACAAACATTGCTGTCTCCTTTCGCAAGGGTCCTTCAGTCAAGCAGTTGATTGAGGCCGTCACACAGGCCGGCCCAGTCAATGGGTTTCGGTCTTCGGCGACGCACGTTCGTGTCAATTGCGCTGCGCAGGGCGGCCTCCAGCCGCCGCCCGCGCGGAAACGAGACGGGGTAACGGGAGCGCCGGGGTCGATCCCCGCGCCGCTCGTCTGCCTGACGTCTTGGCAAAGACCGCAGAGGGCAGAACTCCGCGTTCCGATGGGGGCCGCGGGCACGAGAAGGCACGGCCGCCATCAGTTTGAGCAGGAGCCATCCCACTTCCTTCGACGGCAGGGCGACCTTCCCGCGCAGGGCCCACCACAAGCCGCTGAACAGGTCGAACGCCTCTGGCGAATGGTGCATCTCCCGGTACGCCGCCGCAGACAGTACGGCCCAATCGCCGTGGGTGAGCGCCCTCACCGCCGCCGCCACGAATCGGGCCGCGCCGCGGGCGCGGCCAGACCGTTCCGGTTCCATCCAACCATCGAGGCCCTTCACTCTCCCCGCCGGGACATCGCCAGGCAGCGCGGCGCGAACGGAGGCGGGTGACAGATCCGGCAGATCGATCTGGCGATGGTCGAAGGTCTTGTTGTTAGCAGGATTCGTGCAGGGGATGATGAGCCGCCAGCCCTGGTGGTCCGCGTTCTCCTCGACGATCGCAGCCTTCGGCGGGTTGTCCTCATCGAGCAGACAAGTCAAATCGCCGCCGCGCGCGGCGGCTTCCTCAACGGTGCTCTTTCTCGTCTTGTACGGGCTATCCGCCGCATAGAAGGCCGCCGGGTCTCGCCAAGTGAACGGGATTGGCTCCCTGCCTTTGCTCTTCCTTTGCCTGGTGTCCGGGTTCTTCAGAAAGACGATGGGGCCAACGGCACTTACGTCCCTCTGGCCGCATCGCCAGCAAACAGACGCGGTCTTGGGCCAGAGCAGATGAATGCGCCTTGGATTCCACGTGAAGGCCCCCATATACGGAATGGCGGAAGTCGCATCACTCGGCACGAAGCGGCCCGTCCACCTCGCGCGGCCCGCGTCCCCCGACAGCGGAACGAGATTTAGCCCCAGGGTGATCGCCAGGTTGCTTCCGCGAGCCATTGCCATGAACGGCGGAGCATTATGCACGGAGGGGGATATCCCTGCTCCACCGGCCTGGCTCCACGGAATCACACGCATCATCCCGACTGTCGCGCATCGTAGGCATAGGCGCATCTCGTTATCATCGCCGTGGTGGAAATGGGCGATATTGGTCCCGCAGGCGTACTCGGCGAAGAAAGAGCCCGCCGACTTGACGTCCGTCTTCCTTAGCTTGGCTTTGGGCGCAGAAGGATCCTGAAGAAACGGGATTACATCATCGAACATGCGAAAGCATGGGGCTTCGGCCTCGATGGCGGCGAGCACGGATGAGGGAACGTCGCCCGCGAGGAGCGACTCCCGCAGTTGCCGCACGCCTCTCCCCATCTCGGCTTTCCAGTAAAGCAACGTCAGGAGGAACCGGTGCGCGGCGAAGAGGTCGAGGGGGCTTGCGGCGGTGATGCGGCGAATGCCTCTCGCCCGATTCAAGGCGCCCAATGGAGAGTAGACCTGGGCCTCAGCGTTGAGGTTCATCACGTCCAGCCAGCGGTCGGTGAGTACGTTCCAGTCTCCTCGCTGCCGGGATTCCTGGGTCGTATCAGACATGGGCTACTCCATCCTGTGGTAGCGTCGTGGGGACAGACACCGAAATACAGATCGTCGATCGGCTCGACGCGGACCTCCGTCTCGGCGTAACGGCCGCGGCGGTACGCGTCGCGGTGACGCTCTAACCGCTCCACCAGCTTCAGAACGGACTGCGGCGCTTCGGCCATCCCTGCCCCTCTGCCCACTAGAACGAACGATGGGTTCGAGGACAAGGATAGCAGGCTGGGCCGGCGGGAGCAAGGGGTTGTCAATGGCGAATGGCGAATGGCCAAAAGAGGCAGTAGGCAATAGGCAATAGGCAGTAGGGGAAGACCGGAAGAGCGGAAGAGCGGAAGAGCGGAAGAGCGGAAGAGCGGAAGAGCGGAATACCGTGAGGGGGTCGGAGGGTCGTCCGGTCGCACGTGTCTTGATTGCGGCCCTTGCCGGCGGGCGGGGCGAGCAGTTTTTTTGAAATCTGCCGGTTTTCGTTGTGCAAAAGGGCCTGTGAGATGTATATGCCTGCTACGGCGGGATCATGTTCACAAGGAAATGTAGGGAGGTCGATTAAACAAAAAATGCGAAACGAACCCAAACGCGGATTATTCGGAGTTTGGCCAGTGACGCGACTCAGCCGCAGGACGCAAGAACGCGGGGAAAACGCCATAAGCGTTTTTACGAAACAAAGCCATTTTCTCCAGGAACGTTTGTAAACGACTATCGGAAAGCGGCTTACAGCAGGCAGCCCGGGATTTTGCCTCCGGCTGAACGCCGCCGGCGGCGTCGGGCGGCTTGGCTCTCGGGCGGGGTCACCGTCCGGTCCTCTCGACGAGAAGCCTGTGCAGGGCCGGCAGGGTCGCGCGGTGGTTGCCGCGGATGTAGAAGCTCCGCCCGCCGTCACGGACGGTTCGCACGAGGAAGGTCTTGTACGGCCGGTAGTAGTACTCCGGCGTGTCCTTGGGCGCTTCGGTGTGGATGTCGCGGTCGATCTTCAGGAGGTCGAAGACGGCCGAGGTGAAGTGGCGGATCTCGGCTCCCCGGCGATGCGCGGCGTTGCGTGCCATGGCCAGGGCCTTGAGGTAGACTTCCGGCCCCATGACGGCCGTGCCGCAGCAGAGCACGACGCCGCCTTCGAGGTCCTCGATGGCCCGGGTGAAGATGAGGAAGTCGCGGTAGCTTGCCTCGGCGGCGGCGGCGGGGTCGAAGTTGGGGTGTTCGTGGACGATATCGTACCCCACGCCGATGTGCACGGTGGCCGGCACGCCGCGCTCGTAGGCGGCGGCGAAGATGGAGACGTCCTTGTGGGGGCAGTTGTCGGCGGCGGCGATGTGGGCGCCGACGGCCTCGCCGAAGCCGCGGCCGTCGGCGTTGCCGAGGCGAACGATGTCGTTCAGCTCGCCCGTCTCGGCCCAGAGGCCGAACTGGCCTTCGGCGATATACCGCGCGACCGACTCCGTCGTGGCGCCGATGCGGGCCAGCTCGTAGTCGTGGATCGCGCAGGCCCCGTTCATCGCGACCACCGAGAGCCACCCGCGGCGGATCATGTCGATGACGTACCGGCTGAGCCCCTGCTTGATGACGTGGGCGCCCATCAGCATGGCGACCGCGGCGGACCGTCCCCGGGCGGCGGCCACCGCGTCGGCAAGGGCCGGCAGGTCCTCGTGCTCGAACGGCTCGGGGGCCTCGCCGAGCTCGAGCAGACCGGTCATGTCCATGTCGTGGACCCGCTGCGAAAGCGGCAGGATCTCCAGGCAGTGGCGGTCGAAGATCGGGTATCTGCTTGGCATGGTCGTCCTCGTGCGGCGGCTGGCGGCCGCGAGGTCAGGATAGTGGCCGGCGGGCGATTCGTCGAGGGGCCAGAGAGAATTTCCCCGGCAAGGCGGCATTTGCGGAAGGGGCGGCAATACGATGCGGCCGCGTGCGTTGCTCAGTCAGGACGTGGGGGCCGGGCAGCGTCTGGCCCGGCTGCGGCGCCCGCGGCGTCGAGTGGATGGAAGAAGGCAGGTGAATACAGCAAGGGAGATCGAACAATGAAGAGACAGCTTCTGAGGATGACGGCGTTGTGCATGGTTGGGCTTCTGGCCGGCCTGGCGCTGGCGCAGGAGGAAGGCCGCGAGGAGCGCAGGAAGCGCGCGGCGGCCCGGGAACGGGCCGCGCAGCGCGAAGGCCGCAAGGCCCGGGCCGATCGCGGGCAGCAGATGTACGAGAAGCTGATCGAGGAGCTGAAGCTCACCGAGAAGCAGGAAGCGCCGGTCCGGCAGATCCTGACGACGCATCGGCAGGAGATGGCCTCCTGGACGCAGCAGAACGGCCCGGCGATGCGGGAGCTGTACATGAAGCTCCGCGGCGGCCGGGGCAGGAGGGGGCAGGAAGGCGCCGAGCCCGCCAAGACCGTCACCGAGGCTGAAAAGAAGGAGGCCTCCGCCAAGCTCCGGGAGCTCCAGAAGAAGCGTGCTCAGCTTACCGAAAACGTCCTGAAGCAGCTCAAGGACCACCTCACGGAAGAGCAGATGGCCACGGCGCAGCGGGTGCTGGGCCGCGGTCAACGCCGCGGGCCGACGCTCTCGCCTGCCATGCTCAGGCGGCTGTACCTGACCGCCGAGCAGCAGGCGAAGGTCAAGGAGATCATGGCGGCGGCCCGGGAGGCGGCCAAGGACAAGGAAGGCCGGGGCAGGGCCGAGGCCTACCGGGACGCGATGCAGAAGATCCAGAAGGACGTCCTGACGGCCGAGCAGCGCCAGAAGCTGGAGAAGATGCCGAGCCAGGCCCCGCAGCGCCGCGCCGGCGGGATGTTCGCCGGCCTCGACCTCACCGAGCAGCAGCAGAAGAAGATCCGGGAGATCCAGGCGTCCATGCGCGAGAAGGTAACCGCCGCCGAGGGACGAGAGGCGAAGAGGGAGGTCTACCAGGCGATGCAGAAGGAGATCCAGGCCGTCCTGACCCCCGAACAGCTCGAGAAGCTCCAGCAGCGCCGCAGGGAGATGCGCGAGAGACCCCAGCGGGACCGGCCCGATCGCCCCCGCGCGGGCGGAGCGAACAGGGACCAAGCCGTCATCGTGGACTAGTGTTTCCTCAACATTGATTCTTCGGGTGCCATGCCCTCACGCGGAGCGGGTGGGCATGCTTCTCGTGGCAAGGACATGGCCACCTCTTCGGGCTACGCCCTCCGATGAGGCCATGGCACCCATCCCGAAAGATGGCCTGGTTCAGAAAGGATAGTTCCCACGTAACAGTGCATGCGAGTCTCGGGAACCCACGAGTCTACAGAC
>CAYRVX010000079.1:0-33404 GCA_964427875.1 uncultured Planctomycetaceae bacterium | reverse complement strand
CGCGTCTTCCACACGCTGCACCGTCGCGACGACGACGGCCATTACTACGTCTACACGGCCATGACCGGCAGCCGCGACCTGGTGCGCTGGACTAAGCCGCGCGTGCTGACGCCGAAAGACCGGAAGCTGAACTTCTCCAGCCCGGGCAACATCGTCCGCCACGACGGCAAGTGGGTGATCTGCCTCCAGACCTACCCCACGCCGAGAGACGAGACCTTCGGCACGCAGGACGCACGCATCTGGACGATGGCCAGCGACGACCTGGAGCACTGGTCGCAGCCGGAGATGCTGCGCGTCAAGGGGCCCGACGTCGCCGTCAAGGACATGGGGCGCATGATCGACCCGTATCTCCTGCGCGACAGGGACAAGCCGTCCCGCTGGTGGTGCTTCTACAAGCAGCGCGGCGTGAGCATGAGCTACAGCGACGACGGGATGAAGACCTGGACCTACCACGGCCGCACGAGCTGCGGCGAGAACGTCTGCGTGCTGGCGGAGAAGAACAGGTACGTGATCTTCCACTCGCCGGGGAACGGCATCGGCGTCAAGGCCTCCAGGGACCTGAAGCGTTTCGAGGACGTCGCCCTGCTGACGCTCGGCCAGAAGGACTGGCCCTGGGCGCAGGGCCGTCTGACGGCCGGACAGGTGCTCGACCTCCGCCGCGAGCCGCGCGTGGGCAAGGCCCTGCTGTTCTTCCACGGCTCGAGCAAGGCTGGGCTGGCCCAGCACCGCGCCCACGGACACGGCACGCTGGCGCTGGCCTGGAGCGACGACCTCAAGACCTGGCATTGGCCGGGCAAGCCCCGTCTCCGTGAAGGAGCTGCACAGGGCAACTCCGCCAAGGCCATCCTGGACGCGACGGGCGTCAAGGGCGGTCTGGTCGTGCATCTCGGGTGCGGCGACGGCAGGCTCACCGCTGCCCTGCGCGCCAATGACAGCTACATCGTGCATGGCCTGGACACTGCCCCGGCGAACGTGGCCGCCGCGCGGTCTCACGTCCGCGGGGCCGGCCTGTCGGGGAGCGTCTGGGTCGACCGTTTCGATGGAAACCGGCTGCCCTATGCCGAGAACACGGTCAACCTGTTGGCGGCTGAGGGTCTCGGCGAAGTCTCAATGGACGAGGTCCGCCGCGTTCTCGCCCCTGGCGGCACGGCGTACGTGAAGACGGCGAGCAAGTGGGTCAAGACCGTCAAGCCCTGGCCGGAGGACATCGACGAGTGGACGCACTTCCTTCACGATGCCACGGGCAACGCCGTGGCGCACGACCGGGTGGTGGCCGCCCCGAAGGGCCTCCAGTGGATCGGAGGGCCGCTATGGAGCCGCAGCCACGAGTACGACTCCAGCCTGTGCGCCATGGTCTCGGCACGGGGCCGGCTGTTTTACATCTTCGACGAAGGGCCGACGGGCATCGTCGACAAGCGGATTCCCGACAAGTGGACGCTGATCGCGCGGGACGCCTTCAATGGCGTCGTCCTGTGGAAGCGCCGGATTCCCGACTGGGGATGGAAGGCGTGGAAACGCTCCGAGATGGAACAGGCCGACTGGCGACGGATGCGAAGCCAGCGTCACCGTCTCCCGCTGGCGGCTCCGCGGCGTCTGGTGGCCGCCGGGGACCGCATCTATGTCACTCTCGGATACCGGGCCCCGGTAACGGCGCTGGATGCGGCGACCGGGCGGACGAGGATGACCTGCGCCGGCACCGAGGGAACCGACGAGATCGTGCACGACGCGGGACTGCTGGTGCTGGTCATCCGGACAGCCGCAGAGGGCCCCCAATTGCCGGCCGGGAAGGGCGGCCGGGGCCGCCGCGAGGCGAGCGGCATCGTACTCGCGGCGCTGGAGGCCGATACGGGACGCCTCTTGTGGCGGACCGCCCCGGGAGCTGTCGTGCCCCTGACGCTGGCCGTGAGCGGGGGGCACGTGTTCTTCCACGACCGGGACGCGGCCGTGTGCCTGGACGCCACCTCCGGGCGGCAGCGGTGGCGAACGCCAACCGGTGGGGCCGGTGGCTCCATCTGGAGCACCGACACGAGCCTCATCGTTTACAAGGATGTCGTGTTGTGCGCCAACCGAAGGCGGCTCGCAGCGATGTCCGGCAGCGATGGGAAGGTCCTGTGGAAGCTGCCGGGCGCGAGGGGGTACGGCGCGGCCAACCCGCCCGACCTTTTCGTCGCGGACGGCCTGGTGTGGTACGGCCGGGGGCGGCCGGAGGTCGAAAGCATCACGGGCTACGACCCACGCACGGGCAAAGGCATGCGGACCGTGCGCCTGGGCGGGGTGATCACGCGCGGCCATCATGCGCGATGCTACCGCAGCAAGGCCACGGACAACTATCTCCTGCTGCCGAAAAGGGCCGTCGAGTTCATCGACATCAGAGGCGCCAAGGAGCCGCATCACTCCCGTCACAACTGGGTCCGCGGCGCGTGCCGGTACGGCGTCCTGCCCTGCAACGGCCTGCTGTACAGCACGCCGCACCCGTGCTTCTGCTACGCCGGCGTGAAGCTGGGCGGTTTCCTGGCGCTGTCGCCCCGGCAGGCCGCCCCGGCCGAAGATCGGCATCCGCGGTTGATCCGAGGGCCCGCATACGACGCCGTGCCGGCAGCGAAGGACGCGCTCGAGGCCGGTGCGGATGACTGGACGATGTATCGGCACGACCCGAAGCGCAGCGGCAGCACGCCGTCGGTTGTCGACCCTCGCGTTCGCCCCGTCTGGCGGGCGCGGCTGGGCGGCAAGCTCACGCAGCCCGTTGTCGTTGGCCGGCGCCTGTTCGCGGCCCGCGTGCACGCCGGGCAGGTCTGCTGCCTCGACGCGCGCACGGGACAATCGCTCTGGGAATACGCCGCCGGCGGGCGCATCGACTCGGCACCCACGTACTACAAGGGGCGGCTGATCTTCGGGTCCGCCGACGGACGCGTGTACTGCCTGCGGGCCTCCGACGGCGCGCTGGCCTGGCGGTTTCGGGCCGCTCCCGCCGAGCGGCGCGTCGTGGCCTTCGGGCAGGTCGAGTCGGCCTGGCCGGTCCACGGAAGCGTTCTGGTCATGGGCGACGCCTCGACGCGCCCGCCGAGAGACACGGCCTACTTCGCAGCCGGCCGTTCCTCGTTCCTGGATGGCGGGATGGTCCTGTACGGACTCGACCCCCTCACGGGCAGGAAGCGGTATGAGACCCAACTGGACGGACCGCACCCCGACACGAAGATGCTCGATGAGAACGCCTACGCCATGGAAGGCGCGAAGTCGGACATCCTGGTCACCGACGGCAGACTCATCTACCTGTTCCACAACTCGTTCGACGGACGTCTCAAGAAGCAGCCGACACCCGTGAAGGGAAGGCCCGGCGTAAGGAACCTGGGCGTGCGGGACTTCGGGCGGCACTTGTTCTCCAATGCCGGTTTCCTCGACGACTCCGGGTTCAACCGAAGCTACTGGATGTACGGGGACCGCTGGCCGGCGTTCAACTTCGCGCACCAGTCCCCCCACGCAGGTCAACTGGTCGTCTTCGACGACGCCTGCACCTATGCCGCCAAGTGCTTCGTGAGGCGTAACATGCTGAGCCCTCAGTTCTTCCCGGCAACGGACGGGTACTATCTGGTTGCCGACGACCACGCCACCCGGCCGGTCCTCGTGGACGGCAACCACAAACCCGACTACATGCGCTGGCTGCCGCAGGCGGGCAAGCCGCAGGTCTGCTGGAACCTGGGCGTGGGCTTTGCCCGGTCGAAGCCGGCAAAGTGGATGAAGGTTCTCCCCGTGCGGATTCGGGCTATGGTGCGCACGGGCAGCGCCCTGTTCGTCGCGGGGCCGCCGGATGTCTGCGAGGGGGGCGACCCGACCGCCGCACTGGAGGGTCGGGCCGGCGCCGTGCTCGTGGCGTTCGGTCCCGATGACGGCAGGAAGCTGTACGAGCTCAAGCTGGATTCGCCCCCGGTCCTCGACGGGATGGCCGCCGCCGGCGGGCGCCTGTACGTGAGCGACAGGAATGGCCGCGTGCTGTGTCTCGGAAAAGCCAAGTAGGGAAAGGGAGCCATGACAATGCTTGTGCGCAACTCCGTGGTGTTGATCGTCTGCGCGGGCCTTTGCGCCGCGACCGTCCTGGCCGAGCCGGCGGAAGGCCGAGCCGGCAAGGTCCTTCAGGCCACCGGCACCAGGGGCGGGCTGGTGGTGCATCTCGGGTGCGGCGGGGGCGAGCTGACCGCTGCGCTGCGGGCGAACGAGCGTTACCTGGTGCACGGCCTGGACACTGACGCGGCGGATGTGGCCGCCGCCCGAGCGCACGTCCGCAGGGCCGGCCTGTCGGGCAGCGTCTGGGTGGACCGCTTCGACGGAAGGCGGCTTCCGTATGCCGAGAACATGGTCAACCTGCTGGTGGCCGAGGATCTCGGCGAGGTCTCGGTGGACGAGGTCCGCCGCGTCCTCGCACCTGGCGGCGCGGCGTACGTGAAGACGGCGGGCCCCCTCGACAACGCTCGGGGCAAGAGGTGGGTGAAGTCCGTCAAGCCCTGGCCGGCCGAGATGGACGAGTGGACACACTGGCTTCACGGCGCGGACGGCAACGCGGTGGCGCGGGACAGGCTCGCTGGCCCGCCGCGGCGGTTCCGCTGGGTCGCCCGGCCTCTCTGGTCTCGCTCCCACGACAGCGTCCCCAGCGTCTCGGCCATCGTCTCCGCGAGGGGCAGGCTGTTCTACATCGTGGACGAGGCCCCGGCGAGCATGGACGGGTCGGCCCCGGACAAGTGGGCGCTCGTCGCCCGCGACGCCTTCAACGGGCTGGAGCTGTGGCGGATTCCCATCCCCCAGTGGGGCTGGAAGGCCTGGGGCAGGCAGTTCACCTGCCGTTTCACCGTTCCCACACACATGCCGCGGCGCCTGGTGGCCATGGGCGACCGCGTGTACGTCACGCTCGGCTTCAACGCGCCGCTGACCGAGCTGGACGCCGCGACCGGCAAGGTGCTGCGGATCTTCCAGGGCACGCGATTCACCGATGAGGTCCTCTGTGACGGCGGCCTCCTGATCGTCTCGCTCAACCAGGCCGCCCAGGGGCCCGGCCCAAGGAAGGGCGCCTCGCCGGCGCCGGTGCGGAAATCGGTGGCGGCCATCGACCGACGATCCGGCAAGATGCTGTGGAAGACCGGCGACTACGTCGGCCTGCGGTCCAAGACGGGCCCGATGGAGCGGATCAGCCATCTGAGCATGGTTGCCGGCGGCGGGCAGGTGTTCTTCGTCGACGGCGACGAGATCGTCAGCCTGCTCCTCACCGACGGCAGGGAGAAGTGGCGGGTCCCCCGGCCGGTCGTGCCGGAAAACAAGATGCGCTACAACATCCGCATCACGGACATGTGCACGCTGGTCTACGGCAGCGGCATGGTGTTCTTCGCCCAGCTCAATCCGGACCGGGGGATCGACTGGCGCGAGATCCGCGGCAAGCTGCACGCCTTCGCCGCCGACACGGGCAAGGAGCTCTGGTCTCGCCAGTGCTCGTCCTGGGGCTGGGGCCACCCCGCGGACGTCTTCATTCTCCGGGACCTGGCATGGGTGACCGGCTTCAAGGACGACCTCATCTACGGCCTGGACCTCAAGACGGGCGAGGTAAGGCGGAAGGTGTCCGACCACAAGGCGTTCGACAACGCTCATCACCACCGCTGCTACCGCAACAAGGCAACGGTCCGCCACATGATCACCAGCTTCCGCGGCCTGGAGTTCATCGACTGGGACTCCGGCCGGACCGACCGGCACCACTGGGTCCGCGGGACGTGCCGGCTGGGAGTGCTCCCCTGCAACGGGATGCTCTACGCGACGCCGCACCCCTGCGACTGCTACATCAGCTCGAAGCTCAACGGTTTCCTGGCCCTCCAGCCGGCCGCGCCGGCCCCCGAAGCCGCCGACGATCGCCCCGCACTCGAGAAGGGCCCCGCCTATGGCGCCAATGCGCAATCCGCGGCTCGGAATCCGCAATCCGCAATCCGCAATCCGCAATCAAAGGATTGGCCCACGTATCGCCACGACGCGCAGCGCAGCGGCGCGACGACGACCGCAGTTGAATTGCCCCTCAAGACCGTCTGGCAGGCGGACCTCGGCGGGGCGCTGACCAGTCCCGTCGCGGCGGCCGGCCGCGTCTTCGTCGCTCGCAAGCCCAGCAGGGAAGTCGTCTGCCTCGACGCCGCGGACGGCAGTGAGAAGTGGCGCTACACGGCCGGTGGGCGGCTGGACACGCCGCCGACGATCCACGGCGGCCGCGCGGTCTTCGGCGGCACGGACGGCTGGGTCTACTGCCTGCGGGCGGCGGACGGGGCCCTGATGTGGCGGTTCCGGGCGGCCCCGCGACAGCGCCTGGTCGGGGCCTTCGGCGGGCTGGAGTCCACCTGGCCCGTCCACGGCAGCGTGCTGGCCGTCGGCGAGACGGTCTACTGCTCGGCAGGGCGCAGCTCGTTCCTCGACGGCGGGATTCACGCCTACGCGCTGAAGCTCGGCACCGGCGAGGTCGTCGCACGGGAGCACCTCAGCAGCGCGCACGACATGGAGGTCGACTGGGGCCGCGATCAGAGCATCGACACCGGCGTGCTGTCCGACCTGCTGGTGGCACACGAGGGGGGGATCTACCTTCGTCAGCGGCCGCTGTTCGGCCGGGGCGAGAAGGCCAGGATCGCCAGGCACCTTCTCGCGACGGGCGGCCTGCTCGACAACAACTGGTTCCACCGCACGCGGTGGTTCCTCAAGGGCGTGGCGTTCGCGGAGTACCTTGTCTTCGACGACAAGCAGGTCTGCGGCGTCCGTGCGAGGCAGAGGATCGGCGGCTATGGCGGGCACTTCGCACCCGCAAAGCAGGGCTTCGAGCTGTTCTCGGCTGACCTGTCGTCGGTCACCGTCCCCAAGCTCGGTCCGGCCCCCGCGGGAAAGCCCAAGGTCTACAGGGGCAGCCGGGGCAGGCCCAGCGGCGGAAGCTCCACGCCCCGCGTCCGCGGGCCGAAGGATCGCTGGCGCATCAACGTCCCCGTTCGCGTGACCGCCATGGTGCTCGCCGGCGACGTGCTCATCGCCGCCGGCACGCCCGACACGATCTGCCCCGGCGATCCGTGGGCCGCGTACGAGGGGCGAAAGGGCGGCAGGGTGCTGGTCATCTCGACCGCCGACGGGACCGTCGGGGCCGAGCTGAAGCTCGCAGCCCCGCCCGTACTTGACGGGTTGGCCGCGGCGCGAGGCCGGCTGTTCCTCTCCGCCGCCGACGGCAAGGTGACGTGCCTCGGCGCGAAGTGACGCTCCGCTGTCGGACAAGGGACCGATCACCTCGCGGCCGTCAATGAGCCTTTCTGCGTCTGTGGCTCATCTCTTCCCGTACCGCTGCCTGTACGCGGCGGGCCTGGGCTTGACGGAGCCCGCGCGTCTTTCCATACTCGCTCGGCGAACGAAAGCACGAGGAGGCCGGTTGATGAACGTCGTCTGGTTCTGTCTGGACACGCTGCGAGCGGATCACCTGAGCTGCTACGGCTACTTCCGCAAGACCTCGCCGGCCCTTGATCGCTTGGCGGCCGAGGGCGTCCTGTTCCCGCAGTCGCGGGCGAACGCCGTGGCGACCGGCCCGGGCTTCACGAGCATGTTCACCGGCCGGTACGCCGTCAACAACGAATGGTACGTCACGCCGCACGACGTGCCCGACATCATCAACTTCCCGGACGACCGGCCGGTGTTTCCCGAGCGGATCTGGGACCACGGCGGCATCACGACGGCGGCGTTCGACAACCTCTTCAGTTTCGCGTCGCACATGAAGCAGTTCGTCCGCGGCTTCGAGTGGTACGTCAACGCGACGGGCACGAGCCGGCCGATCCACCATCACCTCGTCGGGGGCGACCTCAACGCCCGGCTCCTGCCGTGGATCCGCACGCACGCGGACGAGCGGTTCTTCCTGTTCGTTCACTACTGGGACCCGCACACGCCGTACAACCAGCCCGCCGGGTTCGCCCGGCCGTTCGTCCACGAGCGGGGAAACCTCGACGACCTGCCCGTCCGCGAGGCGCCGGCGGGATACCGCTACGTGCCGGGATGGGGAACCGTGGAGCATCTCGCTGCCGCCGAGGAGTCGGACGAGTACCGCGCGGCCGCCGACCCCGCCTGGAAACACCCCCAGAGCATCGACAGCTACGACGGCGAGATCCTCTACACCGATCATCTCGTCGAAGAGGTCCTCAACGAGCTGGCCGACGCGGGCGTCCTGGACGAGACGGCCGTCGTCGTCAACGCCGACCACGGGGAGCAGCTCAACCAGCACTTCGACACGTGGGGCCATCCCGGCCTCCACGACGCCAACCTCTTCACGCCGCTGATCCTCTGGCGCCCGGGCGCGCTGCCGGAGGGGGGCCGCCCGGCGGGCTACGTGCTCCACGTGGACCTCGCGGCGACGATCCTCGACCTGCTGGGCGTCGAGCCGCTCACCGAGACAGATGGGACGAGCCTGCTGCCGCTCATTCGCGGCGAAGCAGCCGGCCGGGAGCACTACTACAGCGAGACGATGGCCATGCGGGCGGTCGTCAAGGGCAACTGGAAGTACATCTGGCACAAGTGTGCCGGCGACGAGCTGTACGACCTTCAGGCCGACCCGATGGAGGCGATCAACCTGATCGACGACGAGCCGCGGCGCGCCGAGCAGCTTCGCGGCGATCTCTTCGAGTGGGTCCGGACGCAGCTCGCCGGCAGGGCCGATCCCATCCCGCGGCAGTTGGCGAGGGTCGAGGAGCTTCGCGGCAGGCCGCATCGGTTCCTCTAAGGCTGGCCGGAGCGGCTCCCCGCCGCGCGTTTCGGGTTAAGATACCTGGACAGACCTCTTGCTCAGGAGAATGAGATGACACGTTTACTGACGATGGCCGCATTGGGTTGTGTGGTGGCATGGGTTTGGGCGTTGCCGGCCGCAGGTGCCGAGCCGATCCGCTTCGAGAAGACCGTCGTGGACGCGACGTTCCGTTCCGAAGGCGTGGCCACGGGCGACGTCAACCATGACGGCAAGACGGACATCTTCGCCGGTGACATCTGGTTCGAGGCGCCCAACTGGAAGATGCACGAGCTCCGGAAGGTCGGCAAGTACAAGGCCAAGGGCGGCTACAGCCAGTGCTTCGCCAACTTCTCGCAGGACGTCAACGGTGACGGGTGGATCGACTCGATCATCGTCGGCTATCCCGGCCAGCCGTGCCTGTGGTACGAGAACCCCCGGAACAAGTCCGGGCACTGGAAGCAGCGGACCGTCTGCAAGAGCGCGTGCAACGAGACGCCCATATTCGTCGACCTGCTCGGGGACGGCAAGCGGCGGCTGCTGTTCGGCAGCGGCGGGCGGATGACGTGGTACGCCATCCCGAAGGACCTCGAGGGCATGTGGGACGCTTACCCGATCAGCGGGCCGAAGGCGCCGGGCACGCAGAGGTACAGCCACGGGCTCGGCATGGGCGACGTCAACGGCGACGGCCGCAGTGACGTGATCGTCACGGCCGGCTGGTGGGAAGCGCCCGCGGACCGCACGAAGGGTCCCTGGACGTTCCACAAGGTCAAGCTCGGCCCGAACTGCGCCGACATGCACGCCTACGACGTGGACGGCGACGGCGACAACGACGTCATCACCTCCTCCGCCCATGCGTACGGCCTGTGGTGGCACGAGCAGGTCCGCACGGACAAGGGCGCGGCGTTCAAGCAGCGCGAGATCCACAAGGTCTTCTCGCAGATGCACGCGATGCACCTGGTGGACATGAACGGCGACGGGCTGAAGGACCTCGTCACCGGCAAGCGATACTTCGCCCACCATGGACGCGACCCCGGCGGCGCGGAGCCGGCCGTGCTCTACTGGTTTGAGCTCCGCCGGCCCAAAACGGGAAAACCGCAGTTCATCCCCCACAAGATCGACGACGACTCGGGCGTCGGCACGCAGTTCGAGGTCGTGGACTTCAACGGCGACGGCAAGCTCGACATCGTTACGTCCAACAAGAAAGGCGTGCACCTGTTCGTGCAGAAGTAGGCCCGACGGCCGGGGAGAAGGCGATGGAGTTCACCCGATCGTGTCGCTTTTGTGTGTGGATCGCCGTGTCGGCCGCGTGCGCCTGCGGCGCCGCCGGCGAAGTGCGGTTCCGGAAGACCGTAGTGGATAGGGCGTTCCGCTCCGAGGGCGTCGCGGTCGGCGACGTCAACCGCGACGGCAGGCTCGACGTGCTGGCCGGCGACGTGTGGTACGAGGCGCCGGGCTGGAAGATGCACGAGATCCGCCCGGCCGGCAAGTACGACCCGGCCAGGGACCGCAGCAGTTGCTACCTCAACTTTGCCTGCGACGTGAACGGCGACGGCTGGGTGGATTCGATCGTCATCGGCCGGCCGGGAGCGGAGTGCTACTGGTACGAGAACCCCGGGAAGGACCTCGGCCACTGGAAGCAGCACCTCGTCTGCAAGAGCGCGTGCAACGAGACGCCGCTGTTCGTGGACCTGCTGGGGTCGGGCAAGCGCGTGCTGGTGTTCGCCACCGGCGGGCGAATGACGTGGTTTGCCGCATCCGGCAAGCCGCCAGGACGGTGGGATGCCCACGCCGTCAGCGGGCCGAAGGCGCCGGGCACGGACCGCTACAGCCACGGGCTCGGCGTCGGCGACCTCAACGGCGACGGCCGCAACGACGTGATCATCACGGCGGGCTGGTGGGAGGGGCCCGCGGTCCGCACGAAAGGGCCCTGGACGTTCCACAAGGCGAAGCTCGGCCCGGCCTGTGCGGACATGCACGCCTATGACGTGGACGGCGACGGCGACGCCGACGTGATCAGCTCTTCGGCCCACCGATACGGCATCTGGTGGTTCGAGCAGACCCGCGGCCGTGACGGCGTGGAGTTCAAGCAGCACGAGATCTGCAAGAGCTTCTCGCAGACGCACGCGCTGCGCCTTGCCGACGTCAACGGCGACGGCCTGAAGGACCTCGTCACCGGCAAGCGGTACTTCGCCCATCGCGGCAAGGACCCCGGCGCGCGCGAGCCGGCCGTGCTGTACTGGTTCGAGCTCCGCCGGCCGAAGAAGGGCAAGGTCGAGTTCGTCCCGCACGAGATCGACGACAGCTCCGGCGTCGGCTTGCAGTTCGAGGTGACCGACCTCAACGCCGACGGCCGCCCCGACGTCGTCACGTCGAACAAGAAGGGCGTGCACGTATTCCTCCGGAAGGCGGCGGGCAAGGCCCGATAGGCCCGGCGCGAAGGAGCCTGATGCCGATCGCGGCGGGCAATCCGTTCGTTACGTTCGGGCCGGCGCACCTGGCGGCGATGGCCCTGACGGCCATCCTGGCGGCGGGGCTGCCTGCCTGGGCGAGGAGGGCCGGCAGCCCGAAGGCCGTGCGGGCAGTCGGCTTGGCGATCGGACTCATCCTGGTGGCCAACGAGCTGGCGTACTACGCGTACGGCCTGGCGACCGTCTCGCTCCTGGAGTTCGCCCGGGAGAAGCTCCCTCTCCATGTGTGCGACGTGGCCGTCTATCTGATAGCCTGGACGCTGTGGAAGCGCAACAGGCGGCTCTTCGAGGTGGCCTACTTCTGGGGTCTGGGGGGAACGCTCCAGGCCGTCCTGACGCCGAACGTCCTGGAGGGCTTCCCGAGCTATGAGTTCTTCCGGTTCTTCATCAACCACTGCGGGATCGTGGTGGCCGTGCTCTACGCCGCGCTGGCCCTGCGGATGCGCCCGCAGAAGGGCTGCGTGCTTCGGCTGATCGTGATCACGAACCTGTACATGCTGTTCATTGCGGGGGTGAACTGGCTGATCGGGTCGAACTACATGTTCCTCTGCAAGCCGCCGGCCGGGCAATCGCCGTTCTTCTTCCTCCCCTGGCCGTGGTACATCGTGTTCATCGAGCTCGTTGGCGTGGCGTTCGTCGTCCTGCTGTACCTGCCCTTCGCAATCGGCGATCGCGCCCGCCGTCGTGGAGAACGCGCGGGCCAAGGCCCGCCGCTAAACGGCGTATCCAAATGACGCCAACCGCGCGCGGCGGGGCTTGCCGTTTCGCGGACCCCTTCGTCGACCGTGTTCTACGATCCTGCCGGCGCGATCTCCCACGCCCAGGCCTCTCCCGGCTCGAAGGTGATCTTCCGCACGAACTTCGACGGCCATGTTGTGGTCTGACCCCTTCCGACCGACGTGATCTTCGTCAGCCGCACGCGAGTCGAAGTCAGGCCGTAGGCTGCTGCATCAAAAGGCACCGGCGCGGTGACCGGCTTGTCGGAGACGTTCACGAAGATGAGCGCGAGCTTCCTCTCCTTCGGCAGCTCCCATGCGCCGGTGAGGACGGCGTCTGTGGTGACGGGCCAGACGCCGTGCCATTGCCAGTCGGCCGTGACGGTCGGCACGCGGCCGGCGAGCTTCGGCGGGCGGGCCATCTGACCCGCGTGGAAGTAGCGAACCAGCCGAAGGCGCAGGCGGGCGACCTGGCGGAGGAACGCGGCGTTGGCCTTCTCGTTGGCGACGCCCACGCCGATCCAGCCGATCTGCTCGCCGAAGACGAGCTGCTGGCCGGCCTTCATCCGCAGGGCGATGTCCTTTGTGGGCCCGCCGCGATACGCCCGGCCGAACATCTGGATCGCCCCGCCGTACACGGCCGGAAAGGCCGGCACTTGGCCGTCGTACTGCCAGTGCCACGTCAGGTAGCCGTCGAAGTGCTTGACGTACGGCTCGGCGTTGCACTCGGTGGTCAGCATGCAGCCGGGGGGCATGGCCTTTCGCAGATCGGTCAGGAGCTTGCCGTACGCCTCGACCCACCAGCCGCCCCCGCCGAGCGGGTGACCGTGCGAGGCGTCGAAGCACAGCCGGGGCTTTGCGGCGGCGATCTGGTCGATGTACACGGCCTTGGTGCCGCAGTCCTTCATGAGCCGAAGGACGATGCCCTTCACGCGGTCCCGCCAGAGCTTCGTCGCGGGGCACATGGCGGCCAGCGTGACCTTGCTGCCGTCGGCCTCCTTCGAGCCGTACGTTTCGGTGTGGACCTTGCCGTTGACGTCCTTCGTGGCGGCGGGACGGGCGAGCTTCGTGAACTCGAAGTCCTTGGCCCCGCGGTCGTGCGTGTCCCACAGGCGCCCGTTGATGTATGGCATGACGTATGCGGGCGTATCGGTCATGCCTTGCAGGGCGGCCACCGCGTCCTTGAAGCCCTTCTTCGGCGGGAAGTAGTGCGGGTAGTCGTTGTCGAACGGGATCTGGTGCCAACTGTACCAGTGGAAGCCGACGGGCATCTGCATGACCTCGGCGAAGCGCCTGCCGGTCTTGGCGGCGTGCTCGGCCCCGCCGCCGAGCAGGCCCCAAAGGCAAAGCTCGCGCATCCATTTCGGTGTGTCGGCCCGGCCGTCGTCCGTCAGCTTCGGCCACCACTTCGCCTTCCGGCGAACCCAGTCGCGGTAGATCATGCACGCGTCGAACCAGTCGCCGCGGAACAGCCGCCATTCGCTTTCCTCGTACAGGGCGAGCTTCCCGCCGGGCTGGCCCATGTTCGGCACCGGCTGGTCAAACGCCAGGACCACCTGCCGCCGAGACGGATCCGTCTGGACCAGGATGTCCTTCGCACGCGCTTTCGGGTCGTGCGCGGCAAGGTACAGGCCGGTCTTGCCGGCCGCGTCGTAGACGGCCAGGAACTGCATTGCCGTCCAGCCGCTTGGATACGTGCCCTTGAAGCGGACCGGCTTGCGCCAGATGTCCTTCTTGACCACGCCGGCGGCCTGCGGGATCAGGACGCGCATGTCTTTGGCGAACGGCCCGATGGCCACCCTCGGGAAAACCACTCGCCAGATGCCCCAATCCTTGTGCGGGTTCGTGACGATGAAGGTCCAGCGAAGACGGCTTTCCTTGGCGTCTTCCTCCGACAGGAAGTCGGGATCCATTGGCCCGCGCGATAAACACCGCACATGGACCTTCAGGTTTGCGAGATCGCCCAAGCCAGGTTGGCCCCAGTTGATCGTGACCCCCCCGATGCCTCCCGCTCCCAGATCCATGTGGCCCCACTCGTCGTCCGCGTTGAGCTCGACGGTTCGGCCGGTCTTCACGTGCCGCATCGTGACGGTGAACAGCGGCGGGGGGGAGGCAGCGGCCAGCTCCGTCCCCGTTGCCAGGTCGTAGAGGCTCAGCAGCCGGCCTCCGCCCCCTTTGGGGTGATCGACCGCGACAGCCAGGTCGCCTGCCGCAATGGAGAAGCCACTAGAAGTCCCGGCGAGCAGCTCCTGCCCATCCTGACATCGCCCTTCCGCTTCGTGTTTCTCCGCCAGTGCGATCTGGAAGAGCCGCTTCGCCCGTTTGCGCGGATCGGTGATCTTCCGGGCCTCTCTCCGCGCGGTGGTCAGCTTCCGGTAGAACGCCGGCCGTGTAGCTACGACACGGGCGTCGCTCGGCAAGGCGTCGGCGGCCTGGCGGACCTCGGCGACGGGGTCGTCGGCCTCGCCGATCCACAGCCAGGCCGAGAGGCTCCGCGGCCAGTCCTGCCAGCCGCCCCAGGCCCGTGTCGCGTGGGCGTGGAGGTAGGTGCCGTAGGCGCCGCGGCCGTCGTGGAACAGCATGCGCCCCGCCCGGAGCATCGCGACGGCGGCGCGCCCGTCGCGGAGCATCGCCCAGTCGTCGAAGCCGAAGCCCTTCTTCGACGCGGTGAACGTGCCGGCCTTCGCGGGCTCCCCGCCCGCCCAGGCCGGAAAGCTGCGGTCGGGGTAGTTCAGCTCCAGGAAGTGCAGCTCCCGCCAGGCCTGCAGCCCGAACTGCGTGATGTGGGCGCGGACGAAGACGAGCGGCAGATCGTGGAAGTAGATCCAGTCGTAGTCCGCCCCGGGCAGCGAATCGTGGCGGCTCCCATCGGGCTTGACGTAGCTGGCGCGGACGCGCACGGCCGTGCAGATCGCCCCGCGAGAGACGCAATCGACCGACGCACCGGCGTCGTGGCGGAGGAGGAAGCTGCCGAGCTTGGGGTCGTGCACGCGGTCGTTCCAGACGAAGCTGTCGAAGGTCTTCTTGCATCCGGGGAAGTGGATGCTTCGCGGCAGTCCGCCCTTCTTCGCGACGTGGTGCGTGAAGGTCGCGGACTTGCCGGCGACGCGGATCGGCCCCTCATCGTGGAGCTTGGCCGGCTGCGATGAGAGCCCCAGCCACACGCGATGGTCGCCTGCGCCCGGCACCTTCAGCACGACCAGCCACTCTTTGCTGGCAGGGTCGAGGGGTGGGACCAACTGCACGTCGACCGGCTTGCCTGCAATGGTGGCCGTGGCCGCGATAGCTTCCTCGGCGGTCCGCACTGTGCGGACGCGGCCGACAACCACGCCGTGGGCGGGTGCGTCCCGCACCAGGAGCATGAGGTCTTTCCGCTCGGCCGATACCGCCGCTGCAGCCGCTGTGGCGAGAACCGCTGCGGTCCAACAGCTTCCTCGCATCTTTCTCATGGCCTGTCTCCTGAAGTATCTTCCGGCGCCGCGCGGCCGCTATGCAGCCAAGGATAACCGCAACCAGGTACCGTTCGCCACAGGCCGGTGTTCTTGACTGCCGTTATGTCTGATGTATCATTGATTTAAGGAGGCGGTTTTGGGCGCCGGGGCAGGGCGGCTCGAAGAGCATGACGGAGAAGCAACGACAGCGCGGGCGGGCGGGGCGGCGCGCGGAGAGACTTTGTCGGCGCTGCGGCCGCCGGATACGCGTGCCGGCCGAATCCGTCGCGCAAGCGGCGCTGTGCCCTTACTGCGGCGCCACCGTGCCGCCCGACGCGATTGACGCCGCCAAGGGCGGTCGGCAGCGCCGGGCCCAGCGGGCCGAGCGGCGCCGCCACGACGTCGCCGCCGGGTGGCTCGTCTCGATCGCCCTGCACATGGTGATTCTGAGCGTGGTGGCGATCGTGACTTGGCCGGCGGGGGGCGGGCCGCGGACCGCCGGAATGGAACGGGACGTGAGCGTCGCCTTGCCCGACGATGAGCCGCCGATCGAGGCCGGCTCCGCCGGGCGGATGCGCATCGAGGCGCTCGCGGGGGAGCTGGCGGTCCCGCAGCTTGAGGACTCGCCGCAGATCGACCCGACCTGGGACGTCGGCGAGTCCGGCGGGCCGCCGTCGAGAATCGAACGGATCATCAGCATCGACGTGAGCGGCGGGGGGGAGATGCCCGCGGCCATGAAGGGTGACTGGACGAACTTCGCAGCCGGTGGGTCAGGCACCGGTGCGGGCGGCGCGAGCTTCTTCGGCCTGGAGGCCCGCGGCGGGAAGTTCCTCTTCGTGGTGGACCGCAGCGGCAGCATGGCCGGGCCGAAGCTGGACGCGGCCAAGGCCGAGCTGATCCGCTCGGTCCGCGCGCTGTCGCGCGGGGCGAGGTTCTACACGATCTTTTTCAACACGGTCCCCGCGGCCATGCCCGCCGAGGGCCTCGTTCGGGCCACCGAGAGCAACAAGCGAAGGCATTTCACGTGGGTCAGCGGCATCGGCGCCGGCGGAAAGACGGACCCCACCTCGGCGATGAAGCTCGCGCTCTCCCTGAAGCCGGACGTGATCTGGCTGCTCTCCGACGGCATCTTTCACGCCCGCGGCGCGGCGGCAATCAGGAAGGCCAACCCTCGGGCGAAGGTGCAGATCCACACGATCGCGTTTTACAGCCGGGAGGGCGAGGTGGTCCTCCGGCGGATCGCCGAGGAGAACCGCGGCCGGTACCGCTTCGTCTCCCCGGCATCGATCGGCCTGGACCGGCGGCGCTGATCGGCGGCCGCGAGGCCGTGTGACCGACAGCAGGAAAACGAAGCAGAAGGAGTCTCGACCGTGCAGAACGCCAAGCGGGTGTGGGTGATGGTCCTTGCCGTGGTGATCCTGGCGGCGGTCGTGCCGGCGATGCTGGCCCAATCGACCGCCCCGTCGAGCGGCGACGGCGAGCAGAAGGAGGTGACGCTCTGGAGCACGATCAAGGCCGGCGGGTGGATCGGCCTGATGGTGATCCTGATGTCCGTGGCGTCGGTGGCGCTGATCGTGGAGCATTTCTTCTCGCTTCGGCGGGAGCGGATCCTGCCCGGCTCGCTGGAGCAGTCGCTGACCCGGCAGCTTGCCACCCAGGAGTATGCCGCTGCCGCCGAGGCATGCCGGCGGCACGATTCGTTCCTGGCGAAGGTGGTTGAGGCGGGGCTCAGCCGCAGGGGCGGGATGTTCGGCTTCTTCGACATGCAGAACGCCATGCAGGAAGTCAGCGAGCGGGAAGTCTCCAGGCTGCATCGCAAGCTGGAGTACCTTTCGTTCATCGCGGCGGCTGCGCCGATGCTGGGGCTGCTGGGAACGGTCACGGGGATGATCCGGTCGTTCAACAAGATCGTGGCGATGGAGGGCAGGAGCCAGCCGTCGGACCTGGCCGGCGGCATCTCCGAGGCCCTGGTCACCACGTGCATGGGGTTGATCGTGGCGATCCCGACGATGTTCTTCGTCTCCCAGTTCCGCAACCGGATCGACGGCTACGTCGCCGAGGCCGAGACCATCGTCGAGAGGCTGATGGGCCGGTTCCGCGAAGCGGGCAGGTGACCAGAGGGGCAACCCGGACAATGCGGCTCACGAGGACAAGACGGAAGTTCGGCTGCGAGGTCAACATCACGCCGCTGATCGACATCGTGTTCCTGTTGATCATCTTCTCGATGATGGTCTCGCAGTTCACGAAGCTCCAGGCGGAGAAGCTGCTCCTGCCGGCGGCCCACGCCGGCCGCGACCCGCGCGGCGGCGCCGGCGGGCGTATCGTCGTGAACGTCATGCCGACCGGGCGCATCGTGGTTTCCGGCCGGCGGCGCTCGGCGGAGTCGCTGGGGCGCCTGCTGGCGGTCGAGGCCCGACGGCGCGGGGCCGGAAACGTCCGCGTCGTGATCCGTTCGGACCGTCGAACGCCCTGGGCGGCGGTGGGGCCGATCCTCCAGGCCTGCGCCGCCAGGCAGATAGCCCGCGTCAAGGTCGCCGTCAGGCCCCCGGGCGAGGCCGCGGAGCCGTAGGGAAGGAACGAACGTGCAGTTGACCCGGCAGAGACGCGCGCGCGAGCGGTTGCAGTTGCACATGGCCGCCATGATCGACGTGGTGTTCCTGCTGCTGATTTTCTTCATGTGCACCTCGTCGTTCCTTCGGCCGGAGAAGAACCTGCCGTCCCGGCTGCCGGAGGCGGGCCGCGGTGTCGAGGCGGACGGCGAGCGGCTCGACCCCGTGCGGATACGCCTGGCTCGCCAGGCCGATGGCGTGGTGGTTACCTGTGACGATCAGCCATGCGCGACGAGCGAGGGTCTCGTGGTCATGCTCAGGGCTCGGCGGGCGCTCGGCGACCCCGCGGTGATCATCCAGGGCACGGGGGACGTGCCGTTCGGCAACATGGTGGCCGCACTCGATGCGTGCCACCGCGCGGGGCTGCTGCGGGTGGCGTTCTCGCCCGAGGGGCTACAGCCGTGACGGACAGTCGGCATAAGGTAATCCGGCTTGCGGCGGGTTGGCTGCTGGCCGTTTGCTGCGCCGCGGCGGGCGCCGAGGCGATAGACGTTCGGATCGGGCGGCTGCTCTCCGAGGCCCGTTCGGCCGCAAGCTCCGCCGGTGCCGAGGCGAAACTCCGACAGGCCGAGAAGCTCCTCGACGAGGCCGGCGGGGGCATCGACTCCACGGCGCGCGGCTTCCTCCACGCGGACATTCTGCGCGCCCGCGGGCGGCGGGCGGTGATGGACTGGAAGCGCGACCCGACCACCGACGCCCTTCGCGAGAAGGCGCGGAAGAACCTGCATCAGGCCATCGACGAATACGCCAGGCTGGTCAAGGTCTGCGAGGACCGGCTCGACGGCCTCGAGGCGCGTCTCGGTCACGCCGACCCGAGCCGCAGCCAGCGGTGGCGGGTCCTGACGGGGCAGATTTCCCGGGCGAACTACTGCGAGGCGTGGTCGCACTACAACCTCGGCCTCATCGCGGAAGACGGCGCCGGGCGGAAGCGGCGCTTCAACCACGCCATCGAGCGGTTCAGCAGTTTCACGGCGGGGGACTATCGCAATCATCCGATCGTGGCCGACTGCTTCCTGGGACAGGCCCTGTGCCACTACGAGCTGAAGCAGCACTTCCAGGTGCTGGAGCTGCTCAAGCCGGTCCGGGCGAGCAACACGCCCGCCGGCACCTTCAAGCGAATGACCTATCTGCTGATCAAGTCGGCCCAGGCTTACGGCTCGTACCTGGCGGCGGAGAACGCCGCCAAGCGGTACTTCGACGCGCTGCCGGCTTCGCACAAGCTGGACGTCATCGAGCTGGGGATGGCCCTGGAGCGGGCCAGGTGCCTCTCCAGGCTCGCGGACCCCCGGCAGAACCCGGAGTACCACAAGCTGTTCCGCGGGCGGCTCGACGCCGTCGCCAAGACCATCTACTCCCACGGCGATCCGTGGCGGGCGGAGCTGGCGGGCATTCTCGGCCGCAGCACCGGCGCGACGCCGTTCAAGTGCCTCAGCCGGGCGCGGGCGCTGTTCAAGAGCGGGAAGTTCGCCGAGGCGGCCGCGGAAGCCGAGAAGGGCATCGCCGCGGCGACGAACAAGACCGATCCGGTCGTGCTGGCCGACCTGCGCTACGCCCGGGCCGCCGCGATCGCCAACCAGAATCAGCCGCTGGAGACCTTCCGTGCCGCGGCGGACTTCCTCCGCCGGCACCCGGGGGACCGCCGCGCCGGCGGGCTGTGCCGCACCGCGCTGCTGGCCGGCCGCGGGGCCCTGAAGGCCACGCCGAACCTGCCGCCAGGCGAGTTCCTCGAATTCCTCGCCTGGATGGAAAAGCAGTTCCCCGCCCGTCCGGAAGTGAAGCAACTGCCCTGGTACCGCGCCGCCGTGTCGCTCGATGCCGGGCGGTTCCGCCAGGTTGAGCGGCTGCTCGGTCCCGTCCGGGCGGACAGCCCGGTCTACCTGCTGGCGCAGTACGGCCTGGCGGTTGCCGCGGCAAAGCAGGCCGAGGCGCTCGCGCGGGACGGGAAGGCCGACCCCAATGCCATGGCGGGCCTTCTGGACCGCTCGGCCGGGGCGGCGGGGCGCTTCGTCGAGGCCGCCGCCGGCCGGGAGATGTCGGCCCCCGAGCGCCAGGCCGCCGGGATCGTGGTGGACGTTGCCGTGGCGACTGCGCGGCGATACCTCGAGCTTCCCTCGCCCGCATCGGCGCGCGCGCTGGCGCTTCTGGAGAAGCTCGATGGGCTCAGCTCGCACCGCGGCCGGGCCGCCCGCCGGCGACTTGCCCTCCGGGGGCGCGCCCACGTCCTGTCCGGGGACGTTGAGGCGGCCGGGCAGTGCATTTCGAAGCTGCTGGATTCGCCGGCCGCCGCCGATGGCCAGGCCGCCCGCGCCTTCGCCGACATGGTCGGCCCGCTGGCGGAGAGGTTCGATCGGCTGACGGAGGCGGGCAAGGCCGACGCCGCGGCCCGCCTCGGCGGGCAGATTGTCCGGATGCAGAACCTGCTGCTTCGTTACGTGACCGAGAGCACCGATCCGGCGGTCCGCAGGCGGGAGGCGGCCGTGCGACTGGCCCTGGCGGAGATGTTGAGGAAGCTCGCCCGGCACGCCGAGGCCGTCGGGCAATACCAGTGGCTCCTGCGGAACACGCCCCAGCGGGAGGCCGGCGCGGCGATCCGCGGGCTGGCGATCTGTCAGGAGGAGATGCGCCGGTACGGCCTGGCCGCCGGCCGCTGGCGGGTGTTGGCCAATGGGCTGAAGAAAAACACGAATGGCTGGTGTGAGGCGCGGTATCATTGGATCCGGTGCCTGTACCGGGACGGCCGCCGGGACCAGGCGCGCAAGCTGCTGAAGTACTTCCGGCTTCAGCACCCGAAGATCGCGGTCGGAGAATGGCAGGCAGCCTTCGACGCCCTGGGCGAGGAGATCGGCGGGGCGGCCGCGGCGTCGAGGCCGGGGGGAGGAACGCAGTGACACGGCTATGATCTACGGGCCCGCCTTCTACAAGCTGCTGGGCATTCCGGAGTCGGTGGCGGAGCCGACGGCCTATCATCTGCTGAAGCTCGATCCCCGCATGATCACCGAGGCCCTGGTCGACGGCGCCCTGAGGCAGCGCAAGGCGCGGCTGCGTCAGAACATTCCCGGCCCGCAGTTCATTCCGATCGTCTCGCTGATCGAGCAGGAGCTGGACAAGGCCGCCGCCGTCCTCCGCGACCCCGCGCGGCGGGAGGAGTACAACGCCCGGCTGCTCCGCGAGTCACGCAAGAAGAGGCTTACCCAGGACAGCCAGAAGCGGGCAAAGCTCGTGGAGGCGTGCCGCCAAACCGTCCGGTCCATGGTGGACGCCGACGGGTGTCTGCCCGACGAGAAGCGCGGCGAGCTGGCCTCGCGGCTGGACTCGCTCGGGCTGCCCGACGACCAGGTGCGGTACGTGCTGGACCACATCCCCAGGCCGGACCACGGCGAGGCCGCCGCCTCGGCCGAACAGCGCCGCCGGATCAGGGACGAGGCCAGGGAGTTCTTCGTCGCCGCGATCGATCTGGAGGTCGACCGCGGCCTCCTGGACGGTCCCAGCGAACGGAAGCTGATGAAGATGGCCGAGAGGTTCGGCATACCGGCCGGTCTGGCGGCCGAGAAGATCGACGAGCGGCTCGCCGAGCTGGGCGCCGAACGCGGTGCGAGGGACGAGTCCTCCCTGATCGGCCAGTTCAAGCTGAACGTGTTGGCCATGTATCCCATGGGCGACGCGACGAGGACGGATCGCCAGAGGCTGCTGTCACTGGCCGCCGCCGAGGGGCTCGACATCCGTCAGGCCGAGCGGATCCTCGGGGAGTACCTCCCGCCGCCGGCTGACGAAGCGCCCGTCCGCCACGAGCTCGACTCGTCGCTGGCGGAGGAGCCGCTTGCGGTCCTGCGGGAGCTTGCGGGCGAGTCGGCCGCGGCGGCCGGGCCCGGCGCCACGCGCCGACGAACGTCCCCTCGCTACGTTGCCGATGCCGCCGTGGCGCTGGTCCTTGCCGCGGCGGTCGTGGCCGCGTGGAAGGTCGTGGACGCGTGGCACGAGGGGGCCCGAGTCGTACCGGCCGGGAAGACGCCCACGGCCCCGGCGCCCGGCGGCGCGGCGAGGCCGCAGACCAGGCCCCCGCTGCTTGCCGAGGCCTTCCGGTCGCTGCATTCCCCCGCGCGCGTCCGCACGCTGTTCAACGACGCCAACGCCCCGGCCAGGGCCGAGGCGCTGCTGGTCGCGGCGGAGATGCTTGTCGCCGGCGCAGCGCCCCACGAGCAGGCCTCGGCGGAAGGGCTCTACAGGGCGCTGATGCGTTGCCCGCCGGCGGACAGCCGCGTCCAGGACGCCGCCGTCGGCGCGCTGATGAGAAAGCTGCGGACGCCGGGCGAGGCGGGCGGGCCGGAGCCGAGGAACCTGTATCGCGCCGCCGGAATGCTCGCGTCGGTGCTGTTTGCTCACCCGACGCCCGGCGTTGCGGTGGACGATCCGGCCGGGATGAAGGCGTTCCTCGAGCAGTGCGAAAGGGCCTGGATCGAGAGCAGGGCCTTCCATCCCGCCGATCCGGTGAACGACCCGAGGCGACTGGCCCGCGCGGTGATGGAAGGGGGCAGCCTGACGCTGTACGCCGAGCGGGCCGACCGCGACCGGTTCGCTGCCGTCACCGGCGAGCTTGCCCGCGTCGCCGCCGACCCCCAGGAGCCCGGCTCCCAGGAGGCCCTGACGGCCCTGCTGAGCTCCGGAAGCTTCGGCGGCTATCCGGACGAGATCAGCCAGGTCGCCCGCCTGGCGCTGTGCGACGTGATGGAGGCCACACTGGACGCCGAGACTGCCACCAGGGCCCAGGCCACCCTCGCCTCCGTGCTGAAGCTGCCTTACGACGATCCGCTGCGAAGCGCCTCTGTGGACTCAGCCGTGGATCGTGCCATCACGGCCGCGGCACTTCGAGGGACCATCGAGGCGGGCGTCAGGCTCGCCCCGGCAAGCCGCCCGGCGGCCACGCAGCCCAGGTCGCGCCCGGCGACGTCCCGGCCGGCGCACGCAGCCGTCACGCTGGCCGAGAGACTCCGGGCCACGTGGACCGACCCGCCCAGCGTGCCTGGCGTCCTGACGGACCTGGCGGGGACCATGTTGGCCTGTGCGAACCGGGTGGCCGGGTTCAGCCTGCGCTCGGACGCCCTGACCGGCGAGCTGCGGGACGTGTTGGGCGAGGCGGACCCCGCCCTGCGGGCGTCTCGCCTGACCAGGCGGGTGCGCCTGGTCGACGAGGCGGAGGCGGCCCCGTCGGACCCGTCGCCGCTGGACGACGAGCTCGCCGCCGGCCTCAAGGCGGACGTTCGCTCCTCCGTGGTCGGCGTGCGAAACCGGGCCGTCGAGCAGCTTCGCGTCCTGGACGACTCCGCCGCCGCGGCCATACTCGTCGAGCGGCTCAGTGAGATCGTGCAGTCCGCAAGGCCCGACCTGCCGGCGATGAACCGAATCCTGCGAGTTCTGGTCCGGATGAGCGACCGCGGGATTGCGGCGAAGCTCGCCGGTCTGATCCGGCCGGCGCGCGGGAACTATGCCGCCCACCGCGTGGTCATGGCCCTGCTTGAGGGCAGCGGCTACATGGGCAGCGCGAACCGCCTGACGTATCAACTGCCGATCAATCACAACTCGAAGCAGCGAATCACGTGTGCGGCGATCTGGCAGAAACTGGCCGTCTCGTGCCCGTGGGGGCCGACTCGCATGGCCGGCGCCGTGGCGGGCCCCGTCGGGCCGCCGCCCGCATGGCGGCCGGACCCCACCGTTGAGAAACTGCTGGCCGTGTTCGTCCACTACTCGGAGCTGACCGGCCGGCTCCTTCGCGCGTACAGGCCCGCCGCCGGCGCGGAGCCGCCGAAGCCGCCCGAGGTTCGACCGGCCAAGGCCGGGATCACCGCCCCGGTCCACGAGGATCAACTGACCGAAGCGCTGGAGCTGACGGCGGCTGAGCTGACACGCCTGGCCCGCGGGCACGCCAACGCCAAGGAGTTCGCCGTGAAGGTGGACATGATCGCCCTGAAGGCCAGGTCGCGCGATTTGGCGTGCGAGACGGCCTTGCAGAGGGCGGCCGTCGCGCTCGACACGGCGGGCAGGCTCCTGGAGGTCCTCGTACTGGAGGCGTACGGCCGCGACTCGATGGAAACGGTCGCGGAAGTCCGCCGGCGGCGGGACCGGGCCGCCGCCGCTGCGGAGAATGTCCTGATCGAGATGCGCGAGCACTGCTACTACAACCTGATCCTCCTTGGCATGCTGCCCGAGGCAGGGCCATGAGGACACCGGGGACGGCGCGATGAAACGAGACACCAGGTTGATAGCCGCTCCCGCGGCGTGGATCGCCTGGCTTGTGGCGGCAGCCCCGGCGGTCGCGGCGGGCGCTCGACCTGCCGCCCCGGCCCCAGACCTCGACGTCCGCGCCGCGGCACTGGCCGGGAGAGTCCTGGCCGATCCGTTGGACGCGGCCGCACGAGAGGAACTGGAGCGCCTTCGCGGCGGCCAGAGACGCCGTGACGCCTCCGCCTGCCGGTCGCTGGCGCAGGGGCTGAAGGCATACCTCCAGGCCGGGCCGGAACTGGCCGCACCGGCGCTGAGAAGGGCCGCCGGGTCCGCCAAGGCGGCGTCGCTGACGCAGTCGCTGGCGAAGCCGCTGGAGAGGATCCTCGCGGACCTGGGCGCTTCGGCCTCGCCGGTGGGGGGGAAGGCGAAGATCTGCCGCAAGTGCGGCGGCACGGGGCAGGCCGACTGCACGGCACAGCGGTGCCACGCTTCCGGGATGGTCTCGTGCCCCAAGTGCGCGGGATCCGGCGTCATCCGCGTGGAGCAGCCCTTTCCGAGGGGCCACGTCTACGTGCTCTGCCCGGACTGCGCCGGCGCGGGCGTGATTCGCTGCCCCGTATGCGGCGGCGGCGGCACCGTTCCCTGCTCGGCGTGCAAGTCCGGGCCGGCGGGCGACTGGGGCCGGCAGCACCTCGCCCCCGACCAGGCAAGCCGAATCCGCCAGGTCATCTGCAAGGCGCGCCGGCTCGCCGCGGGCCGGATCGATCTCTATACCGCCGGCGCGCTGAAGCCGTCGCCGAAGTGATTGCCCTTTCCCGCTCGGGTTGCAGAGGAGTCAAGATGAGCATCGAGAAGCAGGACCGAAGCAAATACCACCGGGACGACGGCGAGCTGGACGACGCGCTCCAGCTCGAACTGGAGCGCGCGCTGGGCAACATGAGCATCGAGGAGCTGCTGGAGGCCGAGGCGGGCCGGCAGATCGACTCCCAGCGGGCCGACGGGGTCAAGGTCGGAAAGGTCATCGACGTGCAGGGGGAGGACATCTTCGTGGACTTCGGGAGCAAGAGCCAGGGCGTCCTGCCGGCCGAACAGTTCGCCGACGAGCCGCTGCCGGAGGTCGGCGCCGACGTCGAGGTGACGATCGAAGGCTACGATCCGAATGACGGGCTGCTGCTCCTGTCGCGCGAGGGCGCGGTGCTGGCCGCCACGTGGGATACGCTGGAGGTCGGCCAGGTCGTCGAGGCCTACGTCACCGGGCACAACAAGGGCGGGCTGGAGCTGAGATTCAACGCCATCGACGCCTTCATGCCCGTCAGCCTGATCGACTTGAACCGGACGGAAGACATGGCGCCGTTCGTCAACACGAAGATGAAATGCGAGGTCATCGAGATCGACCGGAGGCGCGAGAGCGTGACGGTCTCCCGCAGGGCGGTGCTTCAGCGCGAGGCGGCCGAGGCCAAGGAGAAGGCCCTGGCCTCACTGGAGGAAGGGCAGGTCGTTGCCGGGGTGGTGCGCAGCATCATGCCGTACGGGGCGTTCGTGGACATCGGCGGGGTGGACGGCCTGCTGCACATCAGCGACATGAGCCACAGCCGTATCGACGACCCCCACGAGGTCGTCTCCGAGGGGCAGCGGGTCGAGGTGATGGTCCTCAAGATCGACCGGGACGCCGGGAAGTTCTCTCTCGGCCTCAAGCAGGCCCTGCCCGACCCGTGGGAGGGCGCCGAAAGGAAGTGGGCGGTGGACGAGGTCGTCACCGGCCGGATCACCCGGCTGGCCGACTTCGGGGCGTTTATCGAGCTGGCCGAGGGCGTCGAGGGGCTGATCCCCATCAGCGAGATGTCGTTCGAGAGGCGGATCAGGCACCCGGGCGACATTGTGGCCGAGGGGGACACTACGAAGGTCCGGGTCATGAGCGTGGACCCGGCCGCCCGGCGGATCAGCCTGTCGCTCAAGCGCGTCGGAGATGACCCGTGGGTGGGCGCGTCGGTCCGCTGGCCGGCGGATTCCACCGTCGAGGGCATCGTCAAACGCATTGAGAGCTTCGGGGCGTTCGTGGAGCTCACGCCCGGCGTGGAGGGCCTGATCCACATCAGCGAACTGGACGTCCAACGCGTCCGCACCGTCGGCGAGGCCGTCCGGGAAGGCGAGCTCGTGCAGGCGAAGGTGCTCGACGTCGACGAGGAGGGCCGCCGGATCTCCCTGTCGATCAAGGCGCTGAAGCTCGACCCGAGCTACACGGGCGAGGCAAGCGGCGAGCCGGAGGGGCCCCAGCCGAAGGACGAACGCAAGCGCCCTCTCCGGGGCGGGCTGGACGGCCCGGATTGGACCAGCCTCCTGCGGTAGGGGACCTCGCCGTCGCAGCCGCGCGATCGATCCGCCGGCCGGCGTGGGTGGCTTCGTGCCGAGTCGGCGGGTCGCGGCCAGATATCGCCGCAGGCGAATCCCTGTTGTGTCCCGTCGGCGATGTGCGATAATAAGGGATAGCAGACCGGTCGACGCCTTGCTGACGGAGCGACAGTCATGATCCAGTGCGAGCAGTGCGAGTTCTGCCACCGCGGGGACAGCGGCGAAGTGTCCTTCTCGTGCGATCCGTTCAGGAACATCAAGGAGCCGGAGTGCCTGGCGAAGTGGCAGTTGATCAAGATCAACCAGATGGTCAGCGCCTACCAGGCCACGCTGGAATACTACCGGAAACTCGCGCCCATGCAGGAGAAGATGTTCCGGGTCATGGAACGCGAGATCGACGACATGAACGAGGCGGAGAAGTGGAGGATCGCGGACGACGAGGAGGACGAATCCGACACCGGCAGCGGCTGGGACGACGAGAAGCCGCGCTGAGCAGCCTTTCGGGGGCCGCAAATCCGGCTCATCCACGGTGTGTGCCTCAGGACAGGCCCGCGCCGGGGGGGACTTCGCGTCCGGTGCATCCGGGACCCGATTCGGCGTTTGACCTGCTCTTCCTTTGACTGGCGGGGCCGGTTTTCGCGGTGGCAGGGGCACGATTGTCGGTTATAATGTATGCACTGTGGCGCCAGGTTGAAGTATGTCGTGGGACAGCGGCGGCTCTTCACGTTGGAATCGTTGGCGACGGGAGAACAGTGTGAAACGGTCCTTTTCAGAACTTTGCGCGTGGTTGATCGGCGGGGCGGTGTTGTGGGCGGCTTGTCTGGCGTTTGCCGAGCCCCAGACGCAGGTGGCGGCGGTATCGAAGTCCCCTGCGCCCGCGAAGATCGGCAGCGCCAGGTTGCGGACGCTGGGCATCGAGAACGCTCTGGCGGGCAAGTTTTCCGAAGGGCTCAAGCAGCTTCGTCAGGTGGTGAAGGCCGCCCCCAATGACGGGATCGCCGACGAGGCGGTCAAGCTGCTGTCCAAGCACCTCGTGCGCTGGCAGCAGGCCGCCCGGGAGCGCGCGGAGGAATACAACGAGACGGTCCGGCGCCTCCAGCATTGTAAGATCGCCCAGGCCTACGTGGAGAAGACCGACGAAGGCAAGCTGGAGAAACCCCGCGAGCTCATCAAGGAGCTCGCCGCCGCCTACAACGACACCGCCGTCGCCGACGATCTCGAGGAGGCGGCCGGCAGCAACGCCGCGGGCGAGATCAAGGACATGAAGTCCCGCAGCGTCGAGGCGCTGGACAAGGCGGCCAAGGTACTGGACAAAGTGGTCGAGACGTTCAAGGGCCGGACCGGCCCCTACGCGGCCACCTTCCGGTCCATAGCCGCCGACGAGAAGGGCCTGCTGAAGGAGCATCGGTCCGTCTGGAAGGGCCTCTCCGTCGATGACCCGGCGGACTGGCGGGCGGCCAGCCGGGCGCTGAAAGATCTGGAATACGAGGAGCAGGAGGTCCTGATGGACCTCGAGAACATGACGGTTGAGAAGCCCTGGCGTCTCGGTCTGGTGCGGGCCCGCCTGGCCCGCAGGCTGGCAACCGACAAGGAGAAGCTCACCGCGGAGCCGTGGTTCGTCGACGTGGTGGCCCGGACCGAGGCGCGGGCGGGGCAATGCGTCGACCAGGCGGAATGGTACGACGCCCTCAGCGCCTACGTCGCCCTGAAGGAGCTGCTGCCGGACAACGAGGGCTACCAGGAGAAGGTCAGGACCGTCCAGCGGCACGTTCGCGTGTTGGGCCTCTACGGGCGCGAGGCCCCCACGACCAAGACCAGCAAGGACGAAGAGCCCCACTGGCGCGAAGTGGTCGCCAACGTGGATGCGGACATGGTCGAGAAGGTGATCGGGCAACTGAGTCTGAACTACGTTTCCTCCGTCGACTACCGCAAGCTGACACGAGGCGGGCTGGGGAGCATCAAGGTGCTGGCCGAAACGCCCCAGGCGGCCAACAGCTTTGACGGGCTCAAGGATGACGCCAAGCGAAAGGAGTTCCTCAAGTCCATCGACCGGCAGATTCGCAACGTCCAGCGGCGCGACCGCGTCACCCACCTGGACCTGATCCTTGCCCTCAACAGCGTGCTGCGGGCCTCTGAGGAGACGGTCGATCTGCCCCTCGAAGTGCTGGCCGTGGAGTTCACCGACGGCTTCCTGGACGAGCTGGACAAGTTCAGCTCGATGATCTGGCCGTATGACGTCCCGAACTTCGAGAAGCAGACGATGGGGCATTTCTGCGGGGTGGGCATCCAGATCGCCAAGGAGCCGGGCGAACCCCTTCGCGTCGTCACACCGCTGATCGGGACCCCCGCCTTTCGCGCGGGGATCAAGGCCGGCGACCTCATCGTCAAGGTCGACGGCAAGAAGACCGAAAAGCGACCGATCGACAAGCTCATGAAGGACATCATGGGCGACGAGGGAACGAAGGTCCTCCTGACCATCAAGCGAGGCGGGCGGACGAAGGAGTACCCGATCATCCGCGAGCGGATTCACATCCGAACCGTCAAGGGCTGGAAGCGGCAGCCCAAGACCGGCGAATGGGACTACCTCGTGGACTCCGACGGCCGAATCGGCTACATCCGCGTGACGCAGTTCACGAGCCAGACGGCCGATCACGTCGCCGCGGCGTTCCGCCAGTTGCGGACCGCGGGGGCGCGGTCCGTGGTGGTCGACCTGCGGTTCAACCCCGGCGGGCTCCTGCGCTCGGCGGCAAGGGTGGCCAACGAATTCCTCCTCTCCGGGCTGATCGTCTCGACCCGGGGGCGAAATACCAAATCGGCCGAATTGAACGCCAACACCTTCGGGAGGTATCTCGACGGCGACCTGGTGGTCCTGGTCAACCAGTACAGCGCCTCCGCCGCGGAGATCGTCTCCGGGGCGCTGAAGGACTGGAACCGGGCCAGGATCATCGGCCAGCGGACCTACGGCAAGGGCAGCGTGCAGAACGTCATCTCCATCCGCAGGCACACCGCGCGCCTGAAGCTCACCACCGCCTACTATTACCTGCCGGGCGGCCGCCTCCTCCACAGGAAAAACGGCGCCAAGGACTGGGGCGTCGACCCCCACACCGAGGTCTTCATCACCCCCCAGCAGACTCGCCGCTGGCTCGACATTCGCAGGAAGACCGACATCGTTCAGGACGTCCAGGCCGAGCAGTTGAGCGAGGAGCTGGCGAGGCAGTACGAGGCCGATATCCAGCTCGACACGGCCGTCCTGATGCTGAAGCTCTCGCGGCTGCGTCATCGCAGCGCGGCGTGAAGGGCCCGGCGTGCTCCGCGGATGCATTCCAGCCATGCTCGCCGTCCTGGTTGGCTGCCGACCCGGCGCGGACGCAACGAGCCACGGCCAGGCGCCTGTGCCCGCGCCGGTTCCCGTCAAGCCGTTCCGCATCTTGCGACCGGACCTGGTCCTCCTGATCACCGGCGGCACCAACGGCATGATGGAGGTCTGCAACTGCGTCGGGCCGATGCCCGGCGGGCTGGCGCGGCGAAGCGGACTCGTTCGCAGCTACCGGGCGGCGTTCGACCATACCTTCCTGATCGACACCGGCGACGTGTTCTGGGTCGAGCCGGAAGACCTGCGCAACGGGTTCGTGCTCAAGGGGTACGCCCGGATCGGCTATGACGCCGTCGTGCTCGGCGACCAGGAGTGGGCCGCAAAGGGCGATCGGCTGCGCAAGCTGGCCGCCGCGGGGGAGCTGACCTGCCTGGCCACTAACGTGACGATGGATGGGGCCGAGTTCCCTCGCGTGGTCACTCGGCGGATGAACGGCCTGAAGCTGGCCGTTGTCTCCGACGTGCGAAAAGAGGCTTTTCGTTTTGTGCCTTCCGAGCGCAAGGCGAAGCTGTCGCTGGCTGAGCCCTCCCGGCTCGCCGAGCGCATCCGGCGCCTGAAGGAAGCCGGCTGCCTCGTCGTCGTTGCCGCCCACATGGAGGAATCCACCTTGGAGGCCGCGGCGTCGAGCTGCGACGCCGACCTCATCCTCCGCGGCCACACCAGCCGCTCCGATCCCACGCTGCGGCGAGTCGCCGGAAAGCCCGTCGTGAAGGTCGGCGGGTTCGAGACGGTCGGCGTCGTGGCCATCCGGGCTGCCGAGGGGAAGATCGTGGACCTGGACTACCGCGTCGAAGTGGTCGACACGTCGTGGCCGCTGGACAGGCGCCTGATCCAGACATATCAGGCCTACGCGCACGCGGCGATGCGGCAGGCCCTGGACGCCCCGCGGGGGGAAGGTTTGGCGTACGTTCCCTCCGCCGCGTGCGGCCGCTGCCATCGGAGCCAGTACGCTGCCTGGCGGGCCGGCCCGCACGCCCGTGCCTACAAGGGCCTCGTAAGGGTCCGCCGCACCGGCGATCCGAGCTGCCTGATGTGCCACACCACCGGCTTCGGCACGAAGAGCGGGTTCTACACGATGGACAAGACGCCGGACCTGGCCGGCGTCAACTGCCAGGACTGCCACCGCTTCACCGAGGCCGAGCACCGAAAGAAGGACTTCACCGTCCCTCGCCTCAAGAAGGACGTCTGCACGACCTGTCACACGCCGGTCACGAGTCCGAAGTTCGACTTTCGCGGCAAGCTCGCGAAGGCCCGCTGCCCATCCGGCCCGCCGGCAAACGACGTTGACCGCGCCGCAGTCCCGCAGTAGAGTGGTGGTCGACACCGGCTGTCCGGTCGTACCGTCGGGCCGGCCACGCCACGGGGCCAAGCGACCGGGCCCTTAGCTCAGCGGTTAGAGCAGTGGACTCATAATCCATTGGTCGTTGGTTCGAATCCAACAGGGCCCATCCGCCGTCGCTCGCCTTGAGGCGAGCTATGGCGGATGTCCGCCGAAGCCTTGGCGAAGGCGGACGGACTCGCAGGTCCGAGGCGTTCCGAAGGGGAACCATGAAATACGTCTACCTCCTGCAAAGCCAGGCCAAGGCGAGCGAGCATTACGTGGGCAAGACAGGCGACCTCCACCGGCGTCTGGCAGAGCACAACGCGCGAAAGTGCCGGCACACCCGCAAGTATGCGCCCTGGTCATGCCTCGTGGCCGTTCGGTTCGCAGATGACGCCAGAGCCCATTCCTTCGAGGCTTATCTCAAGAGCGGCTCAGGCCGGGCGTTCGCCAAGCGTCATTTCCTGTAGAGACGGTTTCGTTTCCAGGGGTGCTTGCTCCATATGTTGCGTCCTTCGCCAGGACGCGACAGGAGTCGTCAGAAGCCGCCGGGACCCGCGAGAACTCGCGCGTCTCCGCGGCTTCGTTGTTTCCGGACTCTGCCGAGCCGTTTCGCCGATTTGCGTCAGGGGGCCTCATCTTCTCTGCGATCTGATTACTTGGCGGCCCGTGGCAGAACTCGCCCTGGCGGCGAGCAGGCCGTCCCACCAGGGCGCCTGGTTCTCTCACTTCTTCCAGATGGATTCCAGCTCGTAGACGTCGAGGCTGACAAGCTTCGCCGCGCCGCCTTCGGCGAAGGCCTTCACGGCCGAGACGTCGCCCCGCTTGCCGCGGCTGGAGGTGATGTAGACGGCGCCCTCGTTGCCGCAGATCTCGATCATCGGGCGGTCGACGATCACCTGCATGGAGACCTTGCCGCCGACGGGCTTCATGTCCGCTCCGTTGAGCTTGTTCTTCGCGACGTCGTAGGTCACGCGGTTGCCGCCGATGTCGAGGCCGACGGCCTTGGCCTGGCCGACGGCGAGCTCGGCGCGGATCTCGAAGAGCTCTCCCGAGACGGCCACCGTCTTGGGCGAATCGGGAGCCAGTTCCGCGCTGCCGGCGGAATGGCTCTTCTTGCGGAGCTTGGCGAGCTCCTTGATGGGCGTGGCGAACATCCGGATACCGTCGGGTGTCGTGCGGAGCGTCAGGCGGTGCGGGAAGGTGAAGGCCTGATTGAACGGCATTCCCGGCATGGCGATTCGGGCCCAGCCGATCTGGATCCACCGCCCGTCCGGCGGATTGCTGAAGATCTGCGACGCGTAGTACGACCCGTAATGCACGCGGTGCTTGCCCTCGTGCTCCGGCGTGAACGTCTTGCCGTCGAACTTCCCCACTGCGTAGCGCGCGTCGCCGGCGAAGACGACCCACCGCGTGTCGTTCTTGTCCCCGTCGACGGGCAGCTCGAAGATCTCCGGGCACTCATGGTAGCCCTTCAGGTGACTCTGAACTTCCCATTCCTTGAGGTTTTTCGACGTGTAGAAGGCGATGTTTCCCCCGTGCTCCTTGCTCTGGTCGAAGACGGCCATCACCCAGTGCTCCCCCGGCGCGTACCAGACGATCTTCGGGTCCCGCCCGCCGTGCTTGACGACCGGGTTCTTCTCGTACCACGTGAACGTGCGCCCGCGGTCGTTGCTGTAGGCGATCGCCTCGCCCGCGCCGGTGTCCGTCAGCGCCGCGACGATTACCTTCTCCGTGCCCGTCTGGAACCCGGCCGTGTTGTTTACGTCCACGGCCGCGCTGCCGGAGAAGCACGCGCCCCGGGCCATCGTGGACGGGAACAGGGCGTTGGGAAGCTGCCGCCAGTGAATCAGGTCGGTGCTGACGAAGTGGCCCCACGTCATGTTGCCCCACTTCCAGCCGACCGGGTTGTGCTGGAAGTACACGTGCCACTCGCCGTCGTAGTGCACCATCCCGTTGGTGTCGTTGTTCCAGCCGACCTTCTGGCTGAACCGCAACTGCGGCCGCAATTCCTCGGTGTAGAACGTCTCCTCGCCGGGGATCGTGTCCGACTGGCGGATCAGCTTGAAACCCTCCTCGGGCGCCCCGCCGGCGCTGATGACCGCCGGCTTGCCCTTGTAGGACTCGATGGTGAACCAGGCCCAGAAGTCCACGGTGTTGGCGTCC
>CAYRVX010000078.1:0-33494 GCA_964427875.1 uncultured Planctomycetaceae bacterium | reverse complement strand
GGCCTTCTGCTTCTCCATTGCCGCGATCAGCGCCCGGACGTCGGCCGCCTTGGCGGCGGGGAAGGCCTTGCCCTTCTTCCGCTCGGCGACGGCCTCCACGGCGCTGGCCTTGAGCAGCTTGGGCCAGAGCTTCCTGAACAGCCCGTTCGATGCGTACACGTCGATGCTGTTGACCTGGCCATTGATCGCGAAGGCGAAGCCGATCGCGTTCTTCTTGCCCCCGACGGCCCCGGAGAGCTTGCGGATGTATTCGTCAATGGCCTTCTTGAGCTCGGGGTTGTCCAGCGACAGCTCCAGGCTGGAGGCCGATCGCGCGTCGGTGACGCGGGCGTTGAGGTTGCCGCTGAGCTTGCGCTGTGCGTTGGCGACCTCCTTCCAGACCTCGCCCTGATCGCCCCTGCTCCTGGCGGCGAGCTTCAGGGCCTTGGTGGACAGGATGTTGCGGGACGAGTTGAAGTTGACGGTGCTCTCGCCGCCGCGCCGGCTCCACCGGCCCTGCTCGACGCAGAACGACCGGATCGGCATCTTCCCGCTGCGGGCGGGAAGGATCACGTCGTACGGGAGCGTTCTGTCCTGCTTGCCGCCCTTGAGGATCTCGCCGGACTGGATGTAGATCGGCTTGTCCCCGTGGTTCTCGATCAACAGGCTGCGAACGTCCTGCGTCTCGAAGACCGTCACGGCTTTCGTCTTGATCGCCTCCTGGAGCGTCAGGAAGTCGTCGCCCTTGATCCGGTCCTTCCCGTAGATCATGAAGACGGCGAGGTTGTTGTGCGTGAAGGGCTCGGAGAGGGCGTACTGGCCCAACGAGCCGACGACCGCGCCGGACGCGCCGCCGCCCGAAGGGGCCTCACGCTGCTGCCCCCAGCCGGGGGCGATCGCCCAAACGCCCAACGCGAGCGCCAACATCCCGAGTCCCGGTAGAATCCAGCGCGCTTTCATGGCATGTCTCCTTTAGACGGTGCTTCACGGCATGGCCCAGTCCGGCTTGCATCCTGCCCGGTGCGACATCGTGTCCCCTCAGCAGTTGGAGTGCCCAGCGAACGTCCGCTTGCTTCCGCCCATTCATACGAGGCCCCCGCCCCGAAAGTTCGCGCGACCTGCCGGCAGGAAAAAAAGGGGACAGGCTACTTTTTGGCGCCGCGCCGATGGGTTTCGCGCGGCCGTCCTGGCGCCAAAAAGTAGCCTGTCCCCTTTTTCTCTCAAAAAGTAGCCTGTCCCCTTTTTTTGAGAAACGGTGAAAACTCCCCGCCAATGCACTATCCTGCCGTGCGATCCTTGTGGCGGCGCGGGGGCCGGGGCAAATCAGGAAGAGGTGACACGATGACGATGGCTGAGAAACTGCTGAAGCTTGTGCTGTACGCCGCGGGCGCGGTCTGCGCCCTCGGGGCCGTGGCGCTGTTCATGCCGCGAGGCTGGATGGTCCTCGGCCACGAGTGGCTGGGGATGGGCGAGTTCCCCAGCCAGCCGGTGGCGGAATACCTCGCGCGGGAGACCTCGGGCCTGTATGCCTTCTGCGGCGTGCTGTTCCTGTTTCTCGCGGGCGACGTGCGGCGATACAAGCACATCATCACGCTGGAGACCGTCGCGATCGCTTTCATTGCCACGGCGATGCTCATCTACGGCGGCATGCCGCTGTTCTGGCTGCTCGGCGACTTCGCCTCCGCGGCGGGCCTCTGCGTCGCCGTGCTGATCCTCCAGGCCGTCATCGCGGCCGAGGACCGGCGGAAGGCGACGCGCCCTTGACGGCCTTCGCTTCCTCCGGCACGGCGGGGCGGCCCCAGACCTGGACCTCCGAGAACCCGCACCAGCCGAGCGGGGCATCCTGGATGAGGTCGGTGAAGCGCAGCCAGGTGACCGTGCGCCGCTTGAAGCGGAAGACCTGCTTCTCCTTCGTCTTCCCGATCTTCACGGCCAGCTTGCCGCCGTCGGAGAGCTCGATGGTCGCGCTGCGCCAGTGGCGATCGTGAGGGAAGTCGGCGCGGATCCAGAGGCAGACCTTGTCGATCGTCACCGCCCGGGAGAACTCGACCTTCCACCACAGGTCGGTCCGCCTGTCCGGGCCCCAGGAGGGGAAGCGTCCCCCGTGGCCGGTGTTGGCGGTCTTCCCGTCGATGCAGTTGAGCGCCAGGAAGGGCGCTCGGTTGCCGTACTCGCTGTTGCTCGATGCGTGCGGGTAGCTCGTGGGCTTCTCGCGGACGTCCAGCGGGTTGAGTGCGACGTTGCGATAGGTCAAGTCGCGCTTGCCGTTCTTGAGGCGCATCATCCGCCGGGCCTTGCAGGCCCTGAGGTACAGGACCAGCCAGCGGGCGTCGGCGGGGGATGTCCCGGCGGCGGCGAGTCTTTGCACGGCCTCCCGGGCGTCCCTGCAAACGTCGCCGAGGTCCTTCAGCACGCCGTCGATCATCTTCTTCTCGATGTCGGCCCCTCGCCGGCCCGCCAGCCACCGCGAAAAGTCCTTCCCGACATCCTGCGTGAACCAGTCCCACTCGACGGGGAAGTCCAGCATGACCCGCAGGGCGAACTGGTCCCGCTGGGCCTTCAGGCCGGTCGCGCCGGCAGGCCTCTTCCCGGCCGGCTGGGCCTCGTACTTCGCCAGCGCCGCGCGCGAGGCCAGCATCGTCTCTTGCCACGTGCCCTTCCTGCGGTACCATGAGATCGGCGCGGGTTTGCCCGCCGGCGGGCGGCGCCGGGCCGGCGCCGAGAACGCGGCGATCGGGATCCACCAGGCGATGCCGATGGCAATGGTCATCCTCGTCATCTTCAGCTCCTCTGCGAAAGGGACGCCACCGTGCAGCGATATCGGCTGACCGTCGGCGACGACTCGTGCGACATTATGGGCTACACCAATACCCACATCCAGTGCGCCGTGGACCGCGCGGCCATGCTCGGCGGCGGGGAGGTCGTCCTGTCGGCCGGGACGTTCGCCATGGCCGATTCGCTGCACCTGCGAACGGGCGTCGCCGTCCGCGGCCAGGGCCAAGCGACCGTGCTCCGAAAGAACGCGCAGAAAAGCTCCCGCGTGAACACCTACCTCGGCTACGGGCATTACGACGTCTGCGTGGAAGAGCCCGACCTCTTCCAGCCGGGCGAAGGCGTCTGGATTCGCGACGACGATGCCGGCGGGTTCTACACGACCGTCGGCACGCTGCTGCGCCGCGAGGGCGACACGTGGTACACCAGCCGCCCGCACCGCCACGACTACCGCCCGGACTCCGGCGCCGTCGTCGAGACGCTCTTTCCCGTCGTCAGCGCCTACGACGTCCGCGGCGCGGCCATCGAGGACCTCGCCGTCGACGGCAACAAGGCCGAGAACCCCACGGCGATCACCGGCTGCCGCGGCGGCGGCCTCTTCGCGCTGCGGAGCGACCGCCTCGTGGTCCGCGGCCTCTTCGTGCGGGACTGCAACACCGAGGGCATCGGCTTCCAGACCTGCGACGACGCGGAGGTCGCCGGCTGCCTCGTCGAGGGCTGCACCGGCAACGGCTATCACCCCGGCAGCGGGTCGAACCGGTTTCACCTGCACGACTGCGTCGCGCGGGGCAACGGCGCCAGCGGCGTGTTCTACTGCCTCCGCGTGCGCGACTCGCTGCTGGAGGACTGCACGCTGGAGCGAAACGGCTTGCACGGCGTCTCGACGGGCGGCCGCGACAGCGGGAACGTCAACCGCGGCCTCGTCATCCGCGACAACGGCGGCTGCGGCTTCTTCTTTCGCAGGCACAAGCGCAACGACGCCCCGCACGACAACGTCATCGAGCGCTGCACGTTCGAGTCCAACGCCGCCGCCGAAGGCGCAGCCGAGGTCCTCATCCAGGGCGAGGTGGACGCCACGCGCCTGATCGCCAACACCATCCGCCCCCGCCCCGGCAAGCCCGCCGTCCAGATCGAATCCGACGTCGCCTCGGTCGACCTGGCCGACAACCTCATCGAGTCCCCCGGCCAACCCGTCGTGGACCGAAGAAAGCCCCCCGCCCGCCGGGCCGGCGGGTGATCTCCCGACTCGGTACCTTGTGCCCCACACCGGCGCGGGGGCGCTAGAGAAGCCGGACGCGGTGGCGCGGAAGCGGTCGCTTAGAGGCTGGGGCCCCAAGCGGAGGTCCTCCGTGCCGTGCTGTCCGTTTCCGATGGACTATCTCAGTTTCTTGCCGCATATCGGGCAGGACGCACGCGATGGACCAAGTAGTTGAAGACCGCTTCCATGTACGCAATCTGCACATACGAAGTGGCCTTTGGCGCAGGCTCTTCCTCCCTTAACATCCTTTTCCTTTCCACAGGAGTCGCAGATTCTCCGTGGCATCTTAGTACTCCCTCATCGGGAGGTTCCGGGGCAAAAAGTAACTCTCGGGAATTATCTTCCCGATCTTCGACGATTCGCGTCTACCTTTTGCCCTTTTTCGACCGTTAGATACGCTTTCTGGCCAACCGCGCTGCTGGCCGGACTACTAGCCACGCGACCAGTTTCTTGGATACTTCGGATCGGCTCACCAGACTAGCTAGCATTGGGGAAAGCCGACAGTACGCAGAAACGAGCGCGGCGCGACGAGGCGTCACCAGTAGATACCTGTCACGGAAGCGACGAAGGATCTCAACCTCCTGCGCATTCTCGCTTCCCATTACAGCGGTGGCTAGGAAGCACCCAGAGCGCTTTGCGTGCGCCGCCCCCGGACCGGCCAGCCGAGATCTCGCCGACTCCCTTACCTTTACATCCACTTCGTCAACGGGGCTTTCTGTGGCTCGCATGATTGTGGCGAAGAACTCATGCGCCCGTTGCTCGTCTCCCTTCCTCTCATAAAGCTCCCCGAGGTACAACATCAAGAACGACGGGGGACTAGGCAGATAGTCAAACAAGCGCGTTTTCTGTTCCACGTATGCTATTGCGGCGTCGATCCCTGTTCGCGCGAGGGTCCGCTGGCCTACCTTTGCATATGCGGCGGCCAGCCGTTGCAGACGAGCCTTGTTGATGGGTTGGGAGAAGTAGCCGTACCGTTCACGCGAGTCGGTGATCAAAGCACTCTCCATCTGCTGAAGGCCCTGGGCAAACTCTGCGCTCTCCAATGGGTCTTCCGTGTCCCCTGCGCGGCTGACAATGTCCAGATAGCTCTCTCCCAAGGCGAATCTGGCTGCCATCTCGTCATCATCTGGAAGACCCAACCTGATCGCGCTGCTCAGGTCGTCGATCACGCTTGTAATTGCCTCTGGCGACGCCTCCTCATCGTCTGTAAAGATGCCCAGGGCTAGGGCCTTCGAGTAATGGTCCTGTGCCGCGTTTGGCAAAAACGAGTCGCAGACGTCCGTTAGCTCAATCTGCTGGTTGAAACGAGGGCTGCTGGCGCACCCACAGATTCTCCTCGGAAGCCTGTGTTTGCACCGTGAGCATTTGCTTTTGGTCCCCACGATCACTGTGCCTCCTCTAGCCAGTAATCCTGAAACTGCGTATACCAAGCTTGGCGGTAGAGTTGCACGGATCAATGACTCGTTCTTACTGCCCGCTATCAACTGGGCAGGGCCGCAACCTCGGAAGGGGACGGCCCGCCACGCCGCCAGTCATTAGCCCAATCCCCACCGGGAAGATAATACCCGGAAGTCCGAGTGAAGGCAAGAGCCTGTCCCTCGCCTCGCCCAGCCTGCCAGTCAACTGAGGGCGGCCGTAACGAGCTCGCGTTGCTACCCCGAGTAAGTGCTGCGACGGATGTCGCGCTACGCTGTAGCAGCAGCCCTTTTGCCCCGGCCGGGGTACCCGGCAAACCTGTTCGTGTGGAGCGTACAGGGCTACCTATGGGCTTGTTGGCTCCCTGTCGCGCGCGCCCGCCGCCAGCGGCGGAGGGTATCGACGGCGCGCTACGCGCGTCACCGTACAGAGGGGCAAGAGCCCGGCCTCCCAGTGGCGGGGGAAGCGCAGTATACTGCTACCACTCGGACAAGTTAACGGCCGGTGCGGAGGCGACGCGGGCCAGGCTGTAATGCGAAACGTAGCCCGCACCGGGCCGTGGATCGGCGCGCTCTTGCTCGTTCGGACCTCTTTGCAGCAGGCAGGTCGGCTGGTTTTCGCCCCGCTTCAGCCTGACTCCCGTCAGGCAGGCCGGGACACAGCGGCAGGAACCCTGGCGGGCCTCAGACGCCTGCCGCGGCGTATGAGCCTTTGGGTTCCTCGGTCTTGCTCAGGGGCGAGTGCGTCGTCGTGGCGCCCTACGGCGACGACGACGGGTACAGGTCCGCCTCGGCATACATCTGCACGCCCGAACCGGCGAGGCTGGCGCTGCTGTCCTTGGGCTGGTTGGCGTTGGTTCGGCCAAAGCGCAAGTGATCGGCCAGGGAGGTAGTCGAAGCGACGAGACCCAGCCCGTGGCATCCGTGGATGCGGCGCAGCGGGCTGGCCACGAACCTATGCGCGCAAGAGGCAAGGCCTGGCGTCGGTCGACGGCAGGCCTTGTCGGAAGCGGGCGATGAGATTTCGCTTCGCGGCGCCTTTGGCGTGAACTGAAGACGTGTCCGCTCGCAAGGCTCGCGTCCACCGTGGGTTCACAGACCACCGGCAGACGAAAACGGCCCCGCCTCTGTGAGACAGGGCCGCTTTCGTCAGCGGGCGATGAGATTTGAACTCACGACATCAACGTTGGCAACGTTGCGCTCTACCACTGAGCTACGCCCGCACTTCCGCCGTGTATAGTACCCTATTCGGCATACGCGTCAAGGGATTTGAGGCTGCTTTTCCGGCATGGTCCAAACGCAGGCAACGGCGTTTGAGCCATCTGTAGCCGGTATCCCGTAGCCCGTAGCCGGTTGCGGCCAAGCGTTGGCAAATCCGTGAGCCCAAGATTCGGGTGTTGCTGCTGGCTACTGGCTCCCGGCGCCCCGGCAACGCCGAACGCGCGAGACGCTCCCGGCGGAAAATCGCCGTGGTGTGCGAGAAGTTTTTCTGGCATCTCATAACATCCTGCCGCGGATAACGTTACCCTCGGTTCCACGAGAGGAGATAGTAGAAAGGAGACCGCAGTAGGCGGCCATGCGACTTGGTTTGCAGGTCGTGGCCTGGCTGGCCGGGCGTATCTCCTTTCTCCTCTCTACTTTCTACTGCTCTGTGTGCGAGGACTTTTCCTGCCAGGAAAAGTCCTCGCACACAATCGCCTCCCCGGATGAAAAAGACCTTGCTTTTTCGGCCGGCTCGTCTATAATACACATGGGGCAACTTCTCGTCGGGTAAACCACTCTCTCAACATAAGTGTTTTTACGAAACAAAGCCATTTTGCGCGTGTTTTTGATATAAGTCTTGGTTCGATACGGACTTATGGGCATGCCGCGGGCAACTTTGGTTGGGAGAAACTGCCTCTGGCGGGGGAATCGCACGTTTGCGATCGGAAGTCTTCTTTTGAAAGAGACTTATCCCCTCTGAGCCCTCTGCGGCTCTGCGGTCTGGTCGGCTTGCCGGTCGGCGTCGGCCTCGTCGGCCGCGGCGGGGCGGCGGGTGAGGCGACGCCAGGCGACCAGGATCGGGGCCGAGAGGAGGTAGGCCATGGCGGTGACGGCGAGGGCGACGAACGGCTCGAGGACCGCGGCCACCAGGGCGGCCATCACGAGCTTGACCAGGTAGCCGAACGGGCGCTTGCCCCGGATGTACTGGTTGACGAGGTGGGAATACGGCAGGCGCGAGACCATCAGCAGGCCGGCGGCCAGCGTGACCACGGGCAGGATGAGGCCGATGGCGGCGCACATCGACAGTGCCACCTTCTCGTTCATCGCCAGCAGCCAGGGCCCGAAGAGCCAGCCGCCGCGGTCGATGTTCTTGAGGTGGTCGAACAGCAGGACGAGCGTCGCGACGGCGGCGGCGGCCCCGGGCGTCGGCAGGCCGCGGAAGGTCATGTGGGCCGATTCGTCGGGCTCGTTCTCGACGTTGAACCTCGCCAGGCGCAGGGCCGCCCCGGCCACGTACACCCCGGCGACGCACCACAGGAGGCGTTCCAGCCCGACGTCGCTGAGGCGCCCGAGCAGTGCGGCCTTGCCGACCTGGCCCTGGACGGCGCCCATGACGGTCCGGAGCATGAGCACGGGCGGGGCGATGCCGAAGCTGATGATGTCGCACATGCTGTCGAGCTGCCCGCCGAAGTCGCTGGTTCGCCGGGCGAACCTGGCGAGGCGGCCGTCGAGCATGTCGCAGATCATCGCCCCGAACAGGAGCCACGCCGCGGCGCCGAGCAGTGCGGGCTCGGCCTCGACGCCCTGTCGCGTGGCCAGGTGGATCGCCGCGAAGCCCAGCAGGCCGTTGGAGATGGTGAACAGGCTGGGCAGGATGGCCGTGGTCTTGAGGATGGTGCGGCTCCTTCGCTCGCGGCGGGCGCGGCGGCGGGCGATTCGCCCGGCGTGTCGCAGGTCGGCGCCGCCCTGGTCGTCAGCGGCCGGGCCGCCGGCACGCGAGCCCTGCTTGGCTGCGTCACTTCGCCGGCTCCGTCCCATTGCCATATCCTCTCGGTGCGGCCACCAGAACGGTCCGTCCGGCGACGGCCTTGTCGCCGACCGCCACGCGGACCTCGCCGACCAGCTCGCGAGGCACGAGCAGCTCCAGCCTGGAGCCGAACTTGATCATACCGATTCTCTGGCCGCGCCGCACGGCCTGTCCCTCGGCGAGGTCGGTGACGATCCGCCGGGCGATCATCCCGGCGACCTGGCGGACGACGATGGTGTGGCTTCGCCGGCCGGCGTCGTGGGCCAGGCGGATGGTGGCCGACTCGTTCCGCAGGCCGGCCTCGATGTTGCGCGCGTCGAGGAAGGCCCCGGCCCGGTGCTCGACGGACACCACCCGCGCGTCGCAGGGGGCGCGGTTGACGTGGACGTTGAAGAGGTCCATGAAGACGCCGACCATCACGCCGTCGGCGGCGAGCTCGCCGTCGGGCCCGACGGGGGTGACGTCCGTCACGACGCCGTCGGCCGGGCTGAGGAACACGCCCTCCTCGGCCGGGGCCGGGCGATCCGGATCGCGGAAGAACCACAGCACCCAAAGCCAGAGTAGCACGATGGGCGCGGCGGGCAGGAGGCACAGCGGGCCCAGGAACCACGCCGTCACGGCCAGCGCGCCGCAGGTAGCCGCGGCGACGGCCGTGCCGCCGAGCCACTCCCGCCGGCCATACCTTGTCAGCCTGAAGAACGCCATCCGTCTCTCCCCTGCCCGGGCGAAGTCATCGGCCGCGGCTGGAGGCTCCGCCGTGCCGGGCGGCGGCGCTCAGCGCTTCAGCGGCAGGACGGTGATGTCGCGGAAGGCCACCGGCCCGTGGTTGCCCTGGAACATGATCGGGCCCTTGGGCTTCTCCTTGCGGTCCACGCCGCCGGGGGTCGGGCCGGTCATCTCGAGGTCCTTGTGGATGACCTGATCGTTGAGGATCACCTTGACGAACTTCGCGTTGGCCGTCTTCTTGCCGTCGGCGTCGAACCGCGGGGCCAGGAAGTGGATCTCGTACGTCGACCACTCGCCGGGCTTCCTGAACTTGGGCTTCGTGGGCGGGGCGGCCCCGTAGATCGCGCCCATGTCGCCCTTGCCGGGGTTCTTGTCCTTCCCGAAGCTGTCCAGGATCTGGATCTCGTACTCCCCGTGGACGTAGATGCCGGAGTTGGAGCCCTTGGGGACCATGACCTCCAGCTTGATGACGGCGTCGCCGTGGACGTACTTGCTGTAGATGTCCACGCCGTGTCCCTTGGCGTTGACCAGCTCGCTGCCCTCCTTCGAGACGACAAGGTTTCGCGGGTTGTCGGCGTCGAGCCTGGCCGAGCCGACCGTCCAGAAGCCCTTCTTCTTCCCCTTCGTCCGCCACTGCTTGAGCTGCTTGTCCTTGCCGTCGAAGACGACGTCGCCCTTGGGGCCCTTGGGGGTCTTGCGGGCCTTCCTGACGTTCGCCGCGGCGGTGACCTTCTCGCCGCCCTTCTCAGCGGCCGTCGCCAGGAGGGAGACGGCCAGCAGCACGGCCGCCGTGACGCCCAATCGTTTCAGCACCATGGAGCATTTCATGTCGGGTTCTCCTCTTCTTACCGTTTGATGGCCTCCACGCGGAGGCGGATAGATACCGCGCCGGACAGCATACACGAGTTTGCGGGCGACGGCTACAGCAAGCGTCTGGCGGGCGCCGGGGGAATCGGGCGGCATGCTTTGCGGAATGCGGTGATACTTCGCGGGTCGGCATTGCAATCCGCAACTGTTTTGAGCCATGATGAAGGGTCGCGGCGAGCGGCCGCGGCGAGCCAGGCGGATTCGGCGTGAGAACATGACGGACACTGCGATGCACAAGCGGCGGGAGGTCATCCTTGACTCGATCAACGAGGGTGTCTTCACGGTGGACCGCGACTGGCGGATCACGTCGTTCAACCGGGCGGCCGAGAACATAACGGGCGTGAAGCGCAGAGACGCCATCAACCGCCGGTGCTGCGAGGTGTTTCGCACAAACATCTGCGAGAGCGGGTGTGTGCTGAAGCGGACCCTCTCGACGGGCCAGCCGGCAATGAACGTGCCGGTCTACATGATCGATGCGGCCGGCAACCGGGTGCCGATCCGCGTGTCCGCGGCCGTTCTCCGCGACGAGAGCGGGCAGGTCATCGGCGGCGTGGAGACGTTTCAGGACCTCAGCCAGGTCGAGGAGCTCCGCAAGCAGCTTGAGGCGAAGTACACCTTCGCCGACATCGTCGGGCGGAGCCCGGCCATGATGAAGCTCTTCGAGATCCTCCCGCAGGTCGCCGACAGCGACAGCACCGTGCTGGTCGAGGGCGCCAGCGGAACGGGCAAGGAGCTCTTCGCCCGGGCGATTCACGACCTCTCCCCGCGCCAGGCGAAGCCGTTCGTCGCGATCAGTTGCGGGGCCCTTCCGGACACGCTGCTGGAGTCGGAGCTGTTCGGCTACAAGGCCGGCGCGTTCACGGGCGCCCGGCAGGACAAGCCGGGGCGATTCGCCCTCGCCGACGGAGGCACGGTCTTCCTGGACGAGATCGGCGACGTCTCGCCGGCCATGCAGGCTCGGCTGCTGAGGGTCCTCCAGGAGCATACGTTCGAGCCGCTGGGATCGGTCGAGCCCGTCCAGGTCGACGTGCGGGTCGTCGCGGCCACCAACAAGGACCTCACCCGTCTGGCCCGCAAGGGGGCATTCCGCGAGGACCTGCTCTACCGCATCCGGGTGATCAGCTTCGAGCTGCCGAGGCTGTCGGACCGGCGAGAGGACATCCCGCTGCTGATCGCGCACTTCCTCGCCAGGTTCAACCGCCTCCAGGGCAAGGACCTGGCGGGGGTCTCCGAGGAGGTGCTGGCCAGGCTGATGGGGCACGACTACCCCGGCAACATCCGGGAGCTCGAGAACATCATCGAGCACGGCTTCGTGCTCTGCCGCAGCGGGCTGATCGGGCTTGAGCATCTGCCGGCGGACCTTCGCGGCAAGGGGCCCGGCCAGCCGCTTCCGCCGGTCGGCGGGCAGTCGCTGAAATCCATGGAGAGGCTCCTCATCGAGGACGCCCTTGGCCGCCACGACGGCAACCGGACGGCAGCCGCGAGGGAGCTGGGCATCAACGTCAGCACACTGTTTCGCAAGATCAAGGCGATGCGGATCGACCTGCCGCCGCGGGACGGGCGAAGCAGGAAGGCCTGATTCGCCCACAGAGAGGCCGGACGGATGAGAGGGACGTACCTGACGATCACCTGCACGTGGCTCGCGGCGACGTTCGCCCCGCCCGCCTCGGCAGGGGCCGACTGGCCGCAGTATCGTGCGGACGCCGCGCGAAGCGGATACACCGCCGAGGAGCTTGCGGCAAAGCTGTCGCTGCGTTGGGTCCGCCGCGCCCGCCACGCGCCGCGCCCGGCGTGGGTCGGCCGGAGCCTGGCACGCTCGCGGATGCGGTTCGACTGGGCCTGCGGCGTCGCCGTCGCCGGCGGGGCGTGCTTCTTCGGCAGCAGCGCCGACGACAAGCTCTACGCCCTCGACGCCGCGACCGGCCGGGAGAAATGGGCCTTCTTCACCGGCGGGCCCGTCCGCCTCGCGCCGGCCGTGCTCGAAGGGCGCGTCTATGCCGTCAGCGACGACGGGTGCCTCTACTGCCTCTCGGCCGCCGATGGGAGGCAGATATGGAAGCTCCACCCCGCGGGCGGCGGAGACCTCCTGATCGGCAACGGGCGGATGGTCTCGCGGTGGGTGGCGCGGGGCGGGCCGGCGATCCGTGACGGCGTCGTCTACTTCGGCGCGGGCATCTGGCCGATCGAGGGCGTCTACATCTGCGCCGTCGACGCCCGCAGCGGCAAGGTGCTCTGGTGCAACGACAACACCGGCGCCCTCGAGATCGACCAGCCGCACATGGTCTGCTTCTCCCGCGGCGGGGTGGCGTCCCAGGGCTACCTCGCGGTGACCGAGGACCACGTCCTGGTGACCACCGGCCGGAGCGTCCCGGCCGTCTTCGACCGGAAGACCGGGCGCCTCGTCCATTTCCACCTCAGCCGCTACGGCGGCAAGACCCCCTGGGGCACCGGCGGCGGCGACGTCGTCGCGACCGATTCGGTCTTCTTCAACTCGGGCATGGCCTTCGACCTCGCCACCGGCCTGAGATACCAGAGCGTCGGCAAACGGCGCTGGTGGGAGCCGTTCAAGCGGGACGGCCGCAACTGCCACGGCGAGTTCCTCCTCGGCGATCGCCAGGCGATCTGCGTCACGCCGGACGGCTTCGTCCGGTCGGAGGGCCCGGCCGTGTACGGCTCGACGATGACCCGCAGGACCTACGACGCCCGCCGCGAGCAGGACACCGCCCGCGCCACGCCGCGCCTGGCCTTCGTCAAGGCGATCGGCGGCAAGGGCAAGCACCACCTCGAGCGCATCGACGACGCGCCGCTGCTCAAGGATCTCTGGTCGGTGAAGCTTGCCCGCCAGCCGGAATCGCTCATCGTCGCGGGGCGCCACGTCGTCGCGGGGGCCGATCGGCAGATCTGGATCATTGACCGGGCTGAGAGGAAAGCCGTCTGGTCGGCGGAGGTGGATGGAGTGGTGCACTGCCTGGCCGTTGCGGACGGGCGGCTCTACGCGAGCACGGACAAGGGCACGATCTACTGCTTCGCGGGGGGCGCAGCCGGCGAGCCGCGCACGATTGGGCCCCGTCCAAAGGCCTCGCCGTATCCGCCCGGCGGCCCGGCCGCGAAGGCGGCCGAGGAGATCCTCCGCAAGACGGACATCCGAAAGGGATTCTGCCTGGACCTGGACTGCGGCGACGGGGCGCTGGCGTACGAGCTCGCCAGGCGGACGGACCTGAGCATCGTGGGGATCGCGCCGGATGCAGCCGCCGCCGAGCGGGCGCGGCTCAGGCTCGACTCGGCGGGCGTGTACGGCCTGCGGGCGGCGGTGCTGGTGGCCGACGTGAAGGACCTGCCGGACTACTTCGCCAACCTGATCGTCTCGTCGTCGGCGATCGAGGGCGGCGCCGCGGACTTGCCCCGGAAGGAGATCGCCCGCGTGCAGCGCCCGTACGGCGGGGCCGTCTGTGTCGGGCGGCTCGGGCGGATGCGCGTCAAGGTCCGCGGCGAGATGAAGGGCGCCGGGAGCTGGACGCACAACTTCGCCGACGCGGGCAACACGATGGACTCCGGCGACACGATCGTCGCCGGCCCGCTCGGCATGTTGTGGTACCAGGATGAGACGCAGGTGACCATCGACCGCCACGGGAAGAACCCCGCGCCGCTGGCCTGCCGGGGCGTGCTCCTGCGAGAGGGCGTCGACTCGATCAAGGCCACCGACGCCTACAACGGCGCCCTCCTGTGGGAAGCGCCGCTGCCGGGCGTGCTGGGGGCCTATCGCGAGGGAACGCAGGTCGGCGGCGGCCAGATAGGCAGCACCTACTGCGTGGCCGGCGACGTCGTCTACGTCCGCAACGCCGACAGGTGCCTCCTGCTGGATCTCTTCTCCGGCCGGAAGGTCGGCGAGCTCAAGGCGCCGACGTTTCCCGGCGGCAGGGCCGGGCGATGGGGATACGTCGCCTGCAAGGACGGCCGCCTGTACGGCACGCTCATGAACGAGGGCTACGTCATCAAGAGCCAGCACGGCGACGGCGGCCCGCGAACGCAGAGCCCCATGGAGGACCATCTGACCGAGTCGTCCCTGCTGTTCGCGATGGACGCGCGGACGGGCGAGGTCGCCTGGACGTTTGCGCCGAGGCACTCCATTCGCAACAACGCGATCGCCGTCGGCGCCGCCCTCGTGTACGTCATCGACCGGCCGGTCGCGGAGATCGACACGATCCTCAAGCCCGTCGTCAAGGAGCGTCGCCGCGGCGGGGGGGCCCTGCCGGAGCACCCCACCGGCGCGCTGCTGGCGCTGGAGGCCGCGACGGGCAAGGTCCGCTGGCGCGACGATGAGGATGTCTTCGGGACCGCGCTGGCCGTCAGCACCGCTCACGACGTGCTGCTGATGAGCTACAACATGATCGGCTTTGCCCGGCCGTCGGACTGGCCGCAGGGCATGCGGGCCTGCCGCGCCTCCGACGGCAAGCGCCTCTGGGCCTCCCGGCGCAGCGCCCGGCGCCCCGCCGTCGTCGGCCGGAGCGTCTACGCCCTTCCCTTCGCGTGGGACCTCCTGACGGGCGAGCAGAAGATGATGGCCGCGGCGCAGCCCGGCCGGGCGAAGGGGACCCCGTGGCGAATCCAGGGCAAGGGCCAGGGCTGCGGCCTGGCCGTCGGCTGCGAGAACCTACTCCTGGTCCGAAGCGGGGCCCTCGGCTACTACGACCTGTCGTACGATCGCGGTTGGCTGGAGAACTACGGGGGCATCCGCAGCGGGTGTTTCATCAACTGCCTTCCCGCCGGGGGGATCGTGCTGGCCCCCGACGACACGCGGGCGTGCCGCTGCTCGTACCAGAACCAGGCCAGCATCGCGCTGAAGCAGCACGGCGTCCGGGCGCCGGAGATCGACCCGCAGGTCGGGCAGAGGAACCTCCGCTTCGGCAGGTATGGCAAGGAGCCGGTCTTCACGGACAGGATCGTCATCACGATGAGCCACGAGCTAAGCGACGTCGAGATCCGCTACACGCTGGACGACTCCTACCCGACCGCAGCGTCGAGGCTCTATACCGCCCCGATCACGCTCACGGAGACCACGCCGGTCCGCGCGTCGGCCTTCCGCGGCGGCAGGAAGCTCGCCGTCCGCGACGTCGTCGTCTTCACGAAGGTCGACAACCTCAACTCGGTGGACGCGAAGCGCCCCGGTCGCGGCACGCCAAAGGCAGACGGAAGGCAGCGCAGGCGGAAGGCGCGAAGACCGACGGAATGAGGTCCCCGCGCCTGACGGGCACACCTACTTCTTCGCCGCGGCCGGCTTGGCCCCGCCCGTGGTGACGTCGTACCCCTTGAACTTGCAGAACTGGGTGCCCGCGCCCGACTTGGCGGTGGACCAGTTGCCCTTCCTGTAGATGATCGGGTTGTCGATGTTCAGCGTCTGGTGCCAGTCGAAGACGTACTGGGACTTGTCCGTCATTCGGACGCGGCACGCCCAGTGGGTGCAGGCGTATCTCCGAATGTACTTGCGGTTCGAGATCACCGGGACGACGCGGACCATCTGCATGGCCATCTCGACGTCGGGCAGCCTCTTGGCCTTGGCGGCGGCGTTGATCGTGGCGGCGACCCTCTTGGCGATGCCGTGGCAGACGTAGGGCGCAACGTCCGGGTAGGTCGAGTTGAGCGGGCTGCGAATCGTGAGGAGGTTCTTCCCGCTGTAGTAGATGTTCCGCGCGACGCCGGTCATGCCCATGCCGTCGGGCATGGCGTAGCTCAGCCACGACTCGATCTGCCGCGCGCAATCGGTGTTCTTCCGCACCACGTCCACGATCGTCTTCGCCTGTTCGCGGGTCAAGGCCATGAGCAATCTCCCTTCACGAGGCAACTGCCGCCGGGTCTGCGCCGACCTCCTGCGTGAGAAATCCCGCCCGCAACCACTCGGGCGATTGACCGCTATTATACCATCGCGGCTGCGAATCGCAATGGCCGGCCGTTCGTGTCGCTGACGGGCTATCGCGCCTGGGCGAGGACCTGAACGGCCTCGCCGAATGCCCGCAGGCCGCGGAGCTGCCACTCGGGCATGTCCGCCTCGATCCGCGCGGTCGAGCCGGCGTAGCTCTCGCTGTGGACCCGGGCGTGCCGGGCGATGTACTGCATCAACCTGCCGTTGGTGCAGTCGGCCTCGATGGTGACGAGCAGCCGAATCCCGCCGGCCCGTTCGGCCACGCGGGCGATCAGCTTATCGGCCCCGCAGCCGGTCACGGCCGAGACGAACGCCGCGTCGGGGAACTGCTGGGCGAGGATCGTGTGAACGGCCGGGTCGTTGATCCGGTCGACCTGGTTCAGCGCGAGCATGACGCGCCCGCGATCGCAGCCGAGCTCCTCCAGGACGCCCTCGACGGCGGCGATCTCGTGGGCGACCCGCTCGTGCGACGCGTCGGCCACGTGGATCAGCAGGTTGGCGCCGATGGCCTCCTCCAGCGTCGCGCGGAAGCTGGCCACCAGGTGGTGCGGCAGGTCGCGGACGAAGCCGACCGTGTCGCTGAGCAGGACGGTCTGGCCGCCGCCGAGCCCCCAGCGGCGGGTCTTGGTCTCCAGCGTGGCGAACAACTGGTCGGCCACGTAGGCGTCGGCGCCGGTCAGCAGGTTCATCAGCGTGCTCTTTCCGGCGTTGGTGTATCCGACCAGGCAGACGCAGAACATGTCCCGCCGCGCCTGGACCTCGCGGATCTTGCGGCGGTCGATCTGGGCGAGCTTCTTCTTGAGCAGCGAGACGCGCCGCTGGACCAGGCGGCGGTCGATCTCGATCTGCTTCTCGCCCGGGCCGCGCGTGCCGATCGCGCCGACCGCGGCGGCCGGGCTCGATGCCCCGCCCGCCAGCGTGTCCAGGTGCGTCCACATCTGACGCAAGCGCGGATAGGTGTACTCGAGCTGCGCCAGCTCGACCTGGAGGCGGCTCTGGTCCGTCCGGGCGTGCGAGGCGAAGATGTCCAGGATCAGCTCGCTGCGGTCGAGGATCTTCCGGTGCGTGATCTCCTCGAGGTCGCGGATCTGCGCCGGGCTCAGGTCGTTGTCGAAGAGGATCACGTCGATCTCATTCCGGCTTGCCCGCTGGGCGATCTCCCTCGCCTTGCCGGACCCGACGTACAGGCCCGGGTGGGGCTTGAGGCGTTTGGCCGTCATCTCATCGACGACGTTCGCTCCGGCCGTGCGGGCCAGGCTGCGAAGCTCCCCCAGCGGGTCGGCGGGATCGACGTTCGAGTCGGGCAGGATCACGGCCACCAGCAGCGCTCGCTCGCGTTGGACGGCCAGGTCCTCTCTCTGCATCTCGCTCATAAGCTTCTACGACGGCCTCCTGGCGGAGGTGTCAACACATCCATTATATACCAATCTCGCCGGGCGCGAAGGATTTCTCAGGGGTGTCGTCCGGCGAAGCGCCCACGGCCCACGGAACGCTGTCCGTGGGCTTTGAGAAGCCTTTGACCAACGCAGAACTCGATTACTCGACCACGCTTGCTCCGGCGGCGGCGCGGGTTGCGAAGATCGGGCAGCGGCGGGCGTATCTCGCCTCGAACGACGACGTGATGGTCTCGGCGATCTGCTCGGCCTCGTTTGCCGCGGCGAGCACGATGGCACAGCCGCCGAACCCGCCGCCGGTCATCCGCGCGCCATAGACGCCTTTGCACGGGCGGGCCAGCTCGACGACGGCGTCGAGCTCCTCGCAGCTCACCTCGTAGTCGTCGCGCAGGGAAGCGTGCGAGCCGTACATCAGCTCGCCGAACCGCTCGTAGTCGCCGTTCTCGAGGGCCTCGACGGCCTGGAGCGTTCGCGAGATCTCGCCGACGACGTGGCGGGCCCGCATCAGCTCCCTGCCCTCCAGCGCCCCCTCGGCGGCGGCCGCCTCGATCCTCGCCTCGTCGGCGTCGCGCAGGGCGCCGATGCCCAGCCTCGCCGCGGCCGATTCGCACTGACCCCGACGGGCCGCGTACCCGCCGTCCGATATCTCGTGCTTCACCTGCGTGTCCGCCACGAGCAGGACCACGTCCGGGTCGTCGAAGGGGATCTGCCTGGTCCGGCCGGATCGGCAGTCCAGCAGGAGGGCCCGCCCGGATTGGCCCATGATCGCGATGCTCTGGTCCATGATGCCGCACGGTGCGCCGGCGAAGTCGTGCTCGGCCTTCTGGCAGAGCAGCGCGAGGTCGCGGTCGCCGATCGCGTCGAGCCGCCCCGCCGCCGCCAGCAGGGCCTTGGCGGTGGCGACCTCCAGCGAGGCCGACGACGACAGCCCGCCGCCTACGGGGACGTCGCTGACGAACAGGACGTCGCAGCCGACGAGCGGCACGCCTCGCGCGAGCAGCCCGGCCGCCACGCCGATGCAGTAGTTCGCCCACCTCGGCTCGCCCGGCGCGACCTGGCCGTCCAGCTCGATGACGGCGTCGCCTTCGGCCTGTGCGGACCGGAAGGTGACCTTGCGATCATCCCGCGCGGCGCCGGCCGCCAGCGTCTGCCGCTCGATGGCGATCGGCAGGACGAACCCGTCGTTGTAGTCCGTGTGCTCGCCGATCAGGTTCACCCGCCCCGGCGCGCGGACGACGTCAAGAGCCGAACGCCCGAAGGCCGAGGCAAACGCCGTCTTCAGTTCGTTGACGTCCACGGTCATGGTGGCGCGAAGGGTATCCGGCGCGCCGGGCGGTGTCAAGGGCGCCAGGGGCGCGACGGGCGAGACGCGGTCGATTAGTGGACGGGGAGGACCCACGGGAACGGGGAGGACCCACGGGGACGGGGAGATCCCACGGGACGCTGCCCGTGGGCTTGGGCGACCGAACAGAACCCTCTTCCCCAAGCCCACGGGCAGCGCCCCGTGGGATAGCGCCCCGTGGGATAGCGCCCCGTGGGATAGCGCCCCGTGAGATGGCGCCCCGTGGGATCTGCAAACGCAGACCCACCATCCCCCTCGCGCCGGATCACCCGCCCTCCCGGCGCCAGTACAGACCCTCTTTGAACGACCACACCCATGCGCCCTTCTTCGCGTGGTCGAGGATATACCGGTAGGTGTTCACCTGGTGCCGGCGGTCGCCGATGGGCTCCCCGCGACAGCGCCTGGCCCACACCTTCCCCTCGTGCCCCGCGCGGCGAAGCTCGTGGTAGGCGTGCTTCTTCGCGCGGCCCATTACCTGGCGGATTGCCTCATCCTGGAAGCGGCCGAGGATGTGCAGGTGGACCGCGTCGAGCGAAAAGGCCAGCACCTCGATGCCCTGGTGAACGAGCTTCTCGACGGCCGCCTGTCCGCCGATTCGACGCTGCTCGACATCGAGATGCACGGGCGGTTGTGCAAGGCGCTCCTGCGCGGCGTGCAGCAGCGCAGCGTCCTGCCCCGCCGGCGGCGGGCTCTTGTAGTCGCCCTCGACGTGTCTTCGGTGCTTTCGGCTCCGCCAGCCGCGCGGATCGCCCGGCAGCCAGGTCCCGTACGTACTCCCCGTTACGTGGTACCACCCGTTCCAGGCGCCCATGGGGGGGATTGTAGATTCAGGTCGTCGCAGAGGACAGGAGATTTCAGGCCGACGGTGTCAGAAAGTGGACCCACGGGACGCTGCCCGTGGGCTTTGGGGGGGAGCAAAGCCCACGGGCAGCGTCCCGTGGGTTCACCGTCTAAGACCCCCGATCCGTCTAAGACCCCCGATCCGTCTAAGACCCCCGACCGGTCCATCACCGTTCTCACACCAGATCGCACGCCTCGGAGGGCATCCAGTGAGCGTCCTGTCCCTTCCACTTGACGTTGCAGCCGATGGGGTTGGTCAGCGGTACCGACGGGTCCTCACCCTCCAGCAGCGGTCCTCCGAGCCGACCACGTACGGGCAGTGATTGCAACTGAACACCACGATCAGGATCTTCGCGTCGGCGAACGACGCGAGCGAGCAGCTCTCGCCGTCCACGCCGGGCAGGTCGAAGTCCGGGGCGGGTTCGCCCAGTTCCAGTGTGAAGGCCATCTGGGGTTCTCCTCATCCTGAAGCCGTTGGGCGTCGGTCGCGGCAGGTCGTTCCAACGTACGCCGAATTATAGGCCGGGTGGTCCTGCGGAAGCAAATCGCCGCAAGGGCTTGTCCCACGAACGGCCCGGCCGGTATGATCTCACCAAGGAACCAGTCGTTTGTCTTCTTCAGCGAAGGACAGGAGAACCCCCATGGCCATGGCGAAGAGGCTTCCGGCGAGCAGGAAACCGAAACCGAAGGCGTTCACGTTCGGCGTCTGCTCCACGGGCGACCCCCGGATCGACGCCGAGTCGCTCGAGCGGGCGGGCAACATCATCGAGCTGGTGGCCGAGCTGGTCGCCGGTAAGGTCACCATGCCGGACGGCACGCCGGTGAACGTCGTCTGGTCTCCCGTGCTCATCACGGGCGAGAGGCAGGCGGACATCGTGGCGGGGCAGTTCAGGGCGGCCGGCGTGGACGCCATCGTCGTCGCGCCCGACACGTGGGCCTTCCCGCAACTGACGCTCATCAGCCTGCTGAGCCAGTTCCCCCCCGACATTCCGGTGAACATCACGTGCGGCAACAGCGGCCCGAAGCCCGGCGTCGTCTACGCCCACGCCGTCAACGGCGCGCTGGCGCAGATGGGCAAGCTGGTGGCGCTGAATGTCGGCACCTGGCCGGACACCGGCATGAGGCCCAAGATGACCCAGCCCACCGCCGACGCGCTGATCGACTGGTGCTACGCGGCGCTGACCTACGCGGGCCTCAAGGGCCGGCGCGTGGTCGTCTTCGGGCACGACTCGATGGGCATGGAGACCGCCCTGGCGCACATCATCCCGACGCGCCGGACGTTCGGCCTGGAGATCACCCGCCTGGACATGAAGCTCCTGGCCGACATGCTCGCCAAGGGCGCGTACGACGCGGCCGAGCTGGCGGATCTCCGCGGCTGGATCGACAAGCACGTCGGCAAGCGGCTGGAGCTTCGCGACGAGGCCGACAGCGAGAAGTTCAACCTCTCCCTGGCGATGTACCTGATCGTGCGGGACATCATGGCCGACCTGAACGCCGTCGGCGGGGGCTTCATGAGCCAGCTCGAATGGGGCTCCGACCGCCGCGGCATCCCCCTGCCGGTCGCCGACGCGATGGAGAGCCTCTTCAACAGCACGTTCGATCATACCGGCGATAAGCCGGTCATGCCCTACGCCACCGAGGCCGACATGCAGGGCCTGCTGACCATGCTGGTGATGACCTGGCTCTCGGGGGGCAATCCGCCGCTGTTCATGGACTTCCGCAAGGTCTGGGAGCCGTGGGAAATCCAGGCCCTCGCCGATAAGCTGAAGATCGAATACACCGGCAAGGAGCTCTGGGCCGGACGCGGCTTCGTGGACGGCGACAACTCGGGCTCGGCCAGCTTCAACTGGGCCGCAAGGCCCGGGGCCAAGGCCTCGACCTGCATGAGGAGGGTCCTCATGCCCCTGGCCGAGGAGTACTACTTCCCCGGCGGCGGGAACAGCGTCACGTTTGTCTCCCCCGGCGGACTCAACGGCATCGGGGGCCGGATGGCCTATAGCGCCCTGTCGGGGATGTTCTCCATGGTCTGGGACGGGGTGACCAGCGTGGAGCTTCCGGAGAAGCTGGCAAACGCAGTCTGCAAGACCTCCAATGAGACCTGGCCCCACACATTCATTACCCCGAACTACGGGACGATGGTTGAGTACAAGCAATACGCACCGGCGAATCACTTCCACGCCACATGGGGGATCAACCCGAATCGCTTGGAGCATTGGATGGACATGGCGAATGTCCTGTCAGAGACTCCCTGGGCCGCCCGACCCGGGTGGATCGAGGGCGTGGATCGCCCGCTGCCCCTGCTGTACATCCTCAATGGCGGAGAGACGAACACGAAGTTGATGCTCGGCAGGAGGAGATAGGGACTTCCGAGTGAGAAATGGCGAACGGCGGGATCTACTACTGGCGCCCTCTGTTGCCGCAACTCGATCGCCTGGGTGTCGAATTCGACCAGAGGATGCAGCATGCCTGGGATCTGTGTGCCTCCATGTTCGTTACTGAGCTTCAGCTACTTACCGCGCTGCTGAAGCTGAACGCGCGTGGATTAGCTGTACTGTCTGAATTCATTTCCGTTCCGTAATGCGTAGTGGTGGCAGTAGGTTCTGGCGTTTGTAATGGTCATAGCGGGCCATTTCTCTTCGTTTGCTTTTGCGTTTCACCAGACGTATTGCCCAACCCGGATGCTCATGGTCGCAGGCTTCACGCAACAGCATATCCAGCAGCGTGTGGACCTGCGGAACCGTCAGGGCCGGTGTGTACTTTTTTCCCCCGCCGGGTCTCTCGGATCAAGAACCATGTGGCAATGAGCGAGAGCGTCTGATGATGATACCAGCCTGCCCAAGTGCGCACTTCATAATCTGACAGGCCGGCTTGGCTCTTGGCTCGCTTGATCCCATCCTCCACTCGATGTTCTGCTTTTGCAACGCGCGCGAATTCCTCCAGCGGCGTGTCCGCGTCGGCATTGGAAAGATAATAGTCGTGCTTCATGTTGCCGTTCTCGTCCGGCGAACGCGTGACCACCAGGACCTCTTCCGTGGCCCCGTGGCGACTGCGTTCCGTCCGGGCCACGACCCGGGCCTTGACGATCTCCGTGACCAGCGGCCCCTTCTCGCCATCCCGCACATCGATCCGTCGCCAAGTCTCTTGGCTCAAACCGGCGGCCCACTGCTCGACTCGTACGAATGGCTGCTTCGGTCTTGGCCCCCTGCCTCGATACGGCGGAACTGGACCCTCCAGGTCGCGGACGTTGGTGTTCGACGGCACCGCCAGAAGGTACGATTCGCCCAAGGCGCGCAACTCCCTGCGAAACCACGTCGAACGGCCCATTTCGTCGTCGCCCGCCACCCACGCATGAGGCAGATGCCCGCCGCTGTCTTGGAGCATCTCCAATGCCAGTTCATGACGCGTCTGATGGCGAATCTCGTTGGGGACGCCGCATTTCTTCCGACGCGCCTTGTCCCTCGCCCACTCTTTCGGAAGATAAAGACGCACGTTCACCAACGCATGCTCCTGGCGAGAAGCGTAGCCCATGTAGATGCCGACTTGGCCGTTGTCCACCTTGCCCAACCGACCCAGCCACTGACGCTGTACGCCCACCGAATCCCGGCCGCATTTTTCGTGTCCCGACGGATCGAAGACGATCACGCCATCGTCTTCGCCTATTTCCCAGCCGACCTGCCGCGCCAACTCCCCCAGAAGCGGCTGGTGATCCCACGGCGCCCAACCGATGAACCGCTGCAAATTCCCCCGATCCAGATCGTGACGGTACGCGATCGACTCCACGTTCTTCCTCTCCAGATCCGACAGCAGCCCGGCCAGATACACCTGGCCATGTTCCTTCGACTCGGGCCTTCGCAAACTGCCCACAAAGGGCTCCGCGAACTGCCGCAAACGCTTCAGCATGCCCCGCGTCACTTCCGGTCTCAACTCCGCTTGCTCAAGAAGTCGCTGTTTCCGCACCTCGAATCGTCGATCCATCGTTCTGCCCTTCCACGGGGACCATTCCCCTGGAAGGTTCATCTGACAAACAAGTTAAATCCCTTTAGGAAAAATCAGACAGTTCAGTTAGAATGTCTGCCGAAGTACTGGTTGCAGACGGGGGAAACTCTCCGTGCAGCCAATCTCCTGACAACCCTGAGCGCGTTCCCGGGCGTGGACATGTGTCACCCTCGGCGTGCGGAGATTGCGGCGCGCTTCGACTTCCCGATCTGGATGCGCGCGATCCAACTTGCGGGGAACAGCAAGACCATCACCTGCCAGCACTTCTGTCGCGCGATCGCCGACACATTCCTGGATCCCTGGCGAGGCGAACCGGCGAACACACCTCCCCTCGTCCGCTTCCTCGGGCTATACCACAATGAAGGCTCGGAGCACGAGCGCAGCGGCGAATTCCAGCACATCCCCAAGATGCTCTCGGATATGCCACAATCGCGGAAGGTCATAGAAGCCTTGGCGCAGGTCCCACCAGGACCGGATGACTTCCAGTATGCGCTCTGCCTCGAAGAGGGGCGAATTGTGTTCCGAGCCGTCAGCGTATTGGGCGACTTCGCCGTTGGCGATGCTGGCCCGGTCACGATCGCAGGACGAGGTTTACTCACGCACTTCAAAAAGCAATTCGGCGGGTTCACGCCGGACGAGATCGCCGAGTTGGAGGAGATGATCCGAAACCCCAACGCCAAGGAGCGGGATTTCCAGGCTTTCCTGGAGAAGCACCCGCATTTCTTCCGTCGCTGGGACTATCGGGAGGTACGCCCGCAAGTATATCTCGTCAGGAAGGGCCATGGGCCCCTTGTTCCCGATTTCATCCTGACGAATCCTGAAATGCAGCAAGCAATGATCGTCGAGCTGAAGCTTCCGAAGCCGAAGCTCGTCCGCCGCCGCCCCAACCGAGATCGCTTTGCCTCAGCCATTCAGGACGCCAGGGCTCAGCTATTGGAGTACAGGGATTGGTTCAGAGAAAAGTCCAACAGGCAACGTCTGGCTGCTGATCTGCGCATGGAGGCATATGAGCCGCGCCTCGCTGTGATCATAGGCAGGTCCGCTGATTTCCAGTCCGGGATCGAGCGGCAGAAGCTGGTGGCTAGGACTCCTGACATCGAGGTCGTTACCTACGACGACCTGTTGGCGTACGCAAGGGACAGATTGTTCAAGATTGGCGGGTGAGTCACGGCGATCCCACCCCAAACGTGGGTCGTTCCCAAGTACGCCACCATGACGGAGTACAAGCAGTTCGCCCCGGCGAATCATTTCCACATGACGTGGCGGCTGAAGCCCGCCCGTTTGCAGCACTGGATGGACCTGACGAACGTCCTGTCCGTCGCCCCGTGGGCCCAGCGTCCGGGCTTCATCGAGGGCGTCGATCGCCCCGCCCCGCTCCTGCACCTGGTCAACGGCGGCGAGAACGCCGCGAAGATGTTGTAGCTAGGCCCTACGCGTTGCTGATCTCCACGAGCTTTGCCAGTGCGGCGTTGGCGGCGCCGGAGTCTATGGACTCTTCGGCGAGCGGCAGGGCGTCGGCGATGCCCTCGGCATGGTCCGCGACGGCGAGGGCGGCGGCGGCGTTGAGGATCACCACGTCCCGGGCAGGGCCCTTCCTGCCGGCAAGCACCTCCAGGACCGTCGCGGCGGAGGCCTCGGGCGAGTCCACGAGCAGGTCCTCGAGCCTGGCCCTCGGCAGGGAGAAGTCCTCCGGGCGAACGGTGCGCGTCTCCAGGCGCCCGTCCTTCCATTCGGAGATCCTCGTCTCGGAGGTGGTGGCGATCTCGTCGAGCCCGTCGTCGGCGTGGACGACCATGGCCCGCTCGGCCCCCAGCGCGGCGAGCACGCTGGCGATCGTCTCGGTCAGCTCGCCGTCGAAGACGCCCATCACCTGCCTCCTGGCCCCGGCGGGGTTGGTCAGCGGCCCAAGCACGTTGAACAGCGTCCGCACGCCGAGTGCCTTGCGGACCGGCGCGGCGTACTTCATGGCCGGGTGATGCCGTATGGCGTAGCAGAAGCACACCCCCGCCTGGTCGAGGCACCTTGCGATCGTCTCGGGATCGGCGTCGAGGTTCACGCCGAGCGACGCCAGCACCTCGGCCGAGCCGCTGGCGCGGGTGTTGGTGCGGTTGCCGTGCTTGGCGACGCTCACGCCGGCGCCCGCGCAGACGATCGCGGCGGCGGTCGAAATGTTGAACGTGCTCAGCCCCGTCCCGCCCGTGCCGCACGTGTCGATCACCCGGCGCGAGCCCGCGTCGATCCGGACCACGTGATCGCGCATCGCCTGGGCGGCCCCGGCGATCTCCTCGACGGTCTCGCCCTTGACGGCCAGGGCAACCAGCAGCCCGGCGATCTGAGACTCGCTCCACGCGCCGTCCATGATCTGCCCGAACGCCGCGTGGGTCGCCTCGCGGCTAAGCGCGTCGCCCGCCATGACCGTCCGGAGCATCTCGCTGTATGTCATCTCTGTCCCCATCTGCTTTGCCCTCGAATCGACCTTCCCAATCGCTCGATGGAACCGGACGGGATTATAGTCGCTCGGGCGGCGGAAACAACGATTCGCCGGGCTGCGGACCGATCGGCGCCCAGAGCGATGCCGGAGTGCTTCTTGCGAAACCCCCCGCGGGAGCCTACATTCTAGGACTTGTGGATATAGCCGCGACATCACTGCAATTCCAGGGCGTCAAGGACCCGCAACTGCCGCTGGTGCTGGTGGTGGCGATCGTCGTCGTGCTGATCGGCTGGGGCGTCTGGCAGCTCGTCGCCGGCCGGACACGCTACGGCTTGCTGTGCCTCGCCGCGGCGCTGGGCCCGGCCGTCTTCGTCCTCGCGATGGTGGTCGACGCGGCCGTTCGCTACGCCGCGGGCAATCGGCGCGGCGGGGCCGCGTCGCTGCTGGCGGCGCTGGCGACCGCCCTGGGCCTCGCGGCCGGCGGACTGCTCGCCGTCGGCACCCGGGGCGGCATGTGGATGGCCCTGCTTGCGCTGGAGGTGGCGCTGGCCGTGGGGATCTTCTACTCGTCGGTCTACGCCTACCTCGGCCGCAGACGCATCACCGGGTTGATGATCCTGCGATGCGCGGGCATCCTGGCGCTGATGCTGATTCTGTTCAAGCCGGCGTTGAGCGTGACGGCCGGCGGCGCGGGCGACAAGCCGTACCTGCCGATCCTGGTCGACCGGTCCGGATCAATGGGGACCATCGACGACGACAACCTGCCCGATCGCTACCGCCAGGCGGTCGGCATGCTCTCGGCACAGGGCGAGCGGATCGAGCGGCACTTCTCGCCGCTGTGGTATCACTTCGGCTCCTCGGCGATCGCGGCGGAGTCGCTGGAGTCCATGGCCGATCTGAAAACCACCGGCAAGGGCACCGACGGCACCAACCTCGCCGCGGCCGTTCGCGCCGCCGCGGCCGACTACCCCAGCGCCTCGCTGGCGGGGATCCTGGTCCTCACCGACGGCGTCCACAACACGTCCGACGTGGTCACCGACGCAGCCGTCGAGGCCGGCGTGCCGATCTACCCGGTCGTGGTGGGCTCTGCCAGCGAGAAGCTCTCCTCCCGGCGGAACATCGAGCTTCTCTCCGTGGCGGCGCCGCTGGAGGCGGTGGTCAACAACGTCACGACGATCACCGCGCGGGTGAAGGTGGCGGGCTTCGCCAACGTCCCGCAGGAGGTCCGGCTGGTGGAGGCCGGCGGCGACAAGCCCGCCGACACCCAGCGCCTCTGGCCGGACCAGAACGTCGCGACGCTGACGGTCGAGCTCAAGTGGACCCCCCGCGAGCTGCCCGGCGCGAAGGACGCCGCCGCCGACGTGGTCCGCAAGCTGCGCGTCGTGGTCCCCCACAACCCCGCCGAGACGGCTCGCGAGGACAACGAGACCGAGCTGCACGTCCTGGTGACCGAGCCGCGCATCCGCGTGCTGTACGTCGAGGGCTCGATAAGGCCGGAGTACAAGTACCTCAAACGCCTCCTGTCCACCGATCCGAACCTCCGCTTCATGGGGCTCGTCCGCATCACGGGCAACCGGTTCTGGGCACAGGGCGGCATCGGCGGCAGGAAGCTCGCCGGCCTGCCGAGCACGGAGTCGGACTTCGCGCTCTTCGACGTGATCATCCTCGGCGACCTGGACCGGACGTTCCTGAGCAAGGCTCAGATGGCCCGCATCCGCAAGTTCGTCAACGACGGCGGCGCGATCCTGATGCTGGGCGGGCACAACAGTTTCGGGCCCGGGGGCTACGCCGGCACGGACATCGAGGCGGTGCTGCCGGTGGCCGTCGGCGCGCGGGCCCAGCCGCAGGAGACCACGCCGTTTGTGCCGCAACTGACCGCCCCGGGCGAGGCGCACCCCATCTTCGAGGGGCTCAGGGACTTCTTCTCGGGCCCGGGCGGGCGAAAGCCGTCCGCCAAGCTGCCCAAGCTGCCGCAACTGCTCGGCTGCGTCACGGTCCTCGGCGCCAAGCCCGCCGCGGCGCTGCTGGCACTGCACCCCACGCGGAAGGCCGAAGGCCGGGCCATGACCGTCCTCGCCGTCCAGCGATTCGGGGCCGGTCGAAGCGCCGCCTTCACCGCCGATACCACCTGGAAGTGGTATCTGCCCATGAAAGGCATGGGCAGGGAGAGCCCCTATCAGCGCTTCTGGGGCCAGTTGCTCCGCTGGCTGGCCAACGTGGAGACCAAGGCGAGGGAGTCCAAGCCCTCGGTGGTGATGCGGCTGGACAAGACCTACCAACGCGTCGGCCAGGGGCCCGTCAAGATCCTCGCCCGGGTCCAGGACGAGAAGGGCCGGCTCGCCGACAGCGCCCAGGTCTCCTGCACCGTCACGCCGGCCGACGGCAAGGGCAAGGCCGAGACCCTCTCACTGTCGCCGCGGATCGGGGACCGGCTCTTCGAGACCCAGTACCGCCCGCCGGGCGAGGGCAAGTACAAGGTCGAGGTGGCCGCACTCGACGGCGCCGGCAGCCGCCTCGGCAGCGACCGGCAGGACCTGACCGTCGTTCCCTACTCCAAGGAGATGGACCGCCTCGCCCGCAACGACGCGCTGCTGGAGCTGGTGGCGGACAAGACGGACGGGCGGAAGGTGGAGATCTCCGGCCTGCCCGACCTGATCGACCAGATCGTCCAGCGTCAGAAGGCCCGCGGCAAGCTCGACGAAGCCGACCTGGGGGAAGTGTACCCGCTGTTCGACTTCACCACGCTGTTCATCATCTTCATCGCCCTCCTCACCGGCGAATGGCTCCTGCGCCGCCGGTGGAACTTGCGATAGGCCGGTTGACCGGATGCCGCGGGACCGTCTCGATTGCGGATTGCGAATTGCGAATTGCGGATTCGTCTCGGGGTCCCATCGTAATCGTGCTCGTCCTCGTCCTCGGCTGCGTCTCCCCTACTGCCTACTGCCCATTGCCTACTGCCTTCTGTAAGCGGCCGCGGGGCGGTGGGGCCGGGCAGGTCGTGCAATCCGTGGGCGTCGGGTCGATTCACCAGCGGCTGCGGCGGCGCCACTTGCGGCTGTGGAGGAGTCCCCTGGGGCGGCGAAGCAGCCTGTCGCGCCAGCGCCGGATGGCCGCCGTCGGGCGGTCGCACAGGACGGTGCCCCAGAACCACCGGCCGACGCCGGCCGGAAAGCCGCCGTCGCTGGCCGGCTTGATGGGGATCTCGACGATCAGCTCCGGATGACGCAGGCCCCACTCGATGAAGCGGGAGGTCTCCTCCAGCATCCTTCGGCGATACTGCTCCCAGGATTCTCCTCTGGCGTATGTCATCTGCGCCTCTGCGGCCCGGCCGGGATCACAAGTATAACACCGGACGCGCCGGCCCGCGCCGCGTCGTTTGCACAAAGACCGCAACACCCGAGCACGGGCACGATCCCACCGGCTACGGGCTACCGGCTACCGGCTACCACTTACAGTTCCCCCTTGAGCTTGCGGAGCAGGTCGAGGGCCTGCATGGCGGTCATCTGGTCGAGGTCGGCTTCCTTGATCTCTCTGGCGGCGCGGGTGGCGGGGTCGGCGAAGAGCTGCTGCTGGGCGGCGGCGCGCTTGGCGCGTTCGGCCAGCTCGGGCATGTCGAGGCCCTCGGCGAGGTGCGCCTGGAGCTGGGGCAGCAGGGCCTTGGCGCGGTCGATGACCTCTTTGGGCACGCCGGCCAGCCGGGCCACGTGCACGCCGTAGCTGCGGTCCGTGCCGCCCTGGACGATCTTGTGCAGGAAGACGACCTGGTCGGCCCACTCGCGGACGGCGACGTTCAGGTTCGTCGTGCCGTCCAGCAGCCGCTCCAGCTCGGTCAGCTCGTGGTAGTGCGTGGCGAACAGCGTCCTGCACTTGATCCGCAGGGCGATGTGCTCGCTGACGGCCCAGGCCAGCGCCAGGCCGTCGTACGTGCTCGTGCCACGCCCGACCTCGTCGAGGATCACCAGCGACCGGCTGGTGGCGTTGTTGAGGATGTTGGCCGTCTCGACCATCTCGAGCATGAACGTGCTCAGCCCGCGGGTCAGCTCGTCGGCGGCCCCCACGCGGGTGAAGATGCGGTCGGCCAGGCCGATCGTCGCCTCCTCGGCCGGGATGAAGCTGCCCACCTGCGCCAGGAGCGTCAGCAGCGCCACCTGGCGGATGTACGTGCTCTTGCCGGACATGTTCGGGCCGGTGATGATCAGCAGGCGGTTGTCCCCGGCGTGCATGTGGACGTCGTTGGGGACGAAGTTCTCCTTGAGCAGCTCTGCCAGGACGGGGTGCTTGCCGCCGACGATCTCGAGGACGTTCTCCTGGGTGATGGCCGGGCGGCGGTAGCCGCGCTCGATCGCCAGCGCCGCCAGGGCCGCCAGCACGTCGAGCGTGGCGATGGCCTCGCCGGCCGCCTGCATGGCGGGCAGGTGCTCGGCGAGCTGGAGGCGGACCCGCTCGTAGATGTCGGCCTCGAGCGTCTTGGCCCGCTCCGATGCGGTGAGCACCTCCGACTCGTATCGCTTCAGCTCGTCGGTGATGTAGCGCTCGGCGTTCTTGAGCGTCTGCTTGCGGACGTAGTCGGCGGGGACCTTGTCGCGATGGACGTTGGTGATCTCGATGTAGTAGCCGAAGACCTTGTTGTAGCCGACCTTCAGGTTCCCCACCCCGGTGCGGCTCACCTGGTCGGCCTGGTACTGCGCCAGCCAGCTCTGCCCGTCGGCGCCGATCCGGCGCAGGCGGTCCAACTGCTCGTCGTAGCCGTCGGCGATCACCCCGCCGTCGCGCAGCACCGAGGGGCAGTCGGGGTCGATCGAGCGGCCGATCAGCCCGGCCGGGGCGTCCAGGCCCAGGAGCGACGGGCGGATCTGCGAGATCAGCTCGCCCTGCATCTCCCCGAGCGTCGCGGCCAGGTCGGGAAGCAGCCTCAGCGACTCACCCAGCGCCACCAACTCCCGCGGGCGAACGCGCGCCATGGCGATGTTCGCCGCGATGCGGTCGATCTGCGCGACGTTCTGGAGCAGCTCGCGCAGCACCGCGAGGCGGCGGCGGTCGGCGGTGAGCTCCTCGACGGCGTCCTGCCGGGCGACGATCGCGCTGTATCGCACGAGGGGGAACGTCAGCCAGCGTTCCAGCAGCCTCGCGCCCATGCCGGTGACGGTCCTGTCGATGCAGCTCAGCAGGCTGCCCGCCCGCTGGTTCGTCCGCAGCGTCCGGTGGATCTCGAGGCATCGCAGCGTGTTGCCGTCGATGAGCATGTGGTCCGTCCGGTCGAACTTGCGGAGCGAGCGGATGTGGGCCAGCGCCGTCTTCTGGGTCTCGCGGAGGTACTCGATGACCGCCCCGGCCGCCGAGATCGACGCATCCCAGCCGTCGAAGCCGAAGCCGCGAAGCGTCGTCGCGCCGAAGTGCTCGTGCAGCGCCTCGGTGGCGGCGTGCGCGTCGAATACCCACGGCGGGCGGGCCGTCGGCGAGGCGGCGGTCACCTCCCGGAGCGTCTCGCGGAACTCGGCCGTGTCGTGGATCGAGCCCTCCGGGACGACCACCTCCGCCGGGCGGATGCGGATCAGCTCGTCGAGGACGTGGTCCGCCGGGGCGAGCATGGCCGAGAACGCCCCGCTGGAGAGCTCCACCCACGCGATGCCGACGTTGGCGGCACGGGCGTCTCGCCCGTGTTTCTTCCCATCGGGCACAGGCGAGACGCCTGTGGTACCGGAGAAGACCGCCGCCAGGTAGTTCCCCTCCCGCTGCTCCAGCAGCGTCTCGTCGGTGAGCGTCCCGGGCGTCACGAGGCGGACGACGTCGCGCTTGACCAGGCCCTTGGCCTTCTTGGGGTCCTCGACCTGCTCGCAGAGGGCGACGCGGTGGCCGGCGTTGACCAGCCGGGCGAGATACGTGTCCAGCGCGTGATACGGGATGCCCGCCAGCGGCACGGCCGCCGGGCCCTTGCTGCGGCTCGTCAGCGCCAGACCGAGGTCCCGCGAGGCGGTCTTGGCGTCCTCGTAGAACATCTCGTAGAAATCGCCCATGCGAAACAGCAGGATGTACTCGGGGTACTGCCGCTTGAAGGCCCGATACTGCCGCATCGCGGGCGTGTCGAGCTGTTCGGGGCTCTCCTCGCTCACGGCGGCCGATCATAGGGCAGCGGGCCGAGGGTGGCAAGTGCAAGGGCCCCGCCGCTCATCAGCCGGCGTTTGCGGGGATGCCTCTGCTGGTGTGTGGGGTCGACGAGTGATATCCTCGGCGGCATGGCGATCGATGAGTCGCAGGCGCGGGAATTGGTGGCCGCCCGGTTGGGCGAGGGCGACTGGCGGTGCCGGCGGTTCGGGGCGGGGAAGTTCTCCGAGACGTTCCAGGTGACCGGCGGCGGGCGATACGTGCTCCGCGTCGCGCCGCCGGACTCCGTGCTGCAACTGTTCTACGAGTACCGCATGATGCGGCAGGAGCCGGGCATTCACGAGCGCCTGCTGGCCGAGACCTCCATACCGGTGCCGCCGATCGTGGCCCACGACTTCAGCCGCACGCTCATCGACCGCGACTATCTGGTCATGCCGCACCTGCCCGGCGAGGCGCTCAGCCGGGCCCAACTGGCCGGCGCCGCCCGGCAGCGGGCGTTTAGCCAGTGGGGCGCCTGCGTCGCCCAGATCCACACGATCACCGACCCGGCCAACCGCTTCGGCTATCTCGGCGAGCACCGCTGCATGGAGCCCCAGCCGACCTGGCTGGAAGCGTTCGTCGAGATGTATCGCAGAGAGCTGGACGACGTCGCCGCCTGCGGCGTTTACGACCGCCCGACGGCCGACGCCGCGATGGAGATGCTCGAGGACAATCTCGGCGCCTTCGCCGGCCACTGCGATACGTCGCGGCTGCTGCACGGCGACCTGTGGGTGACGAACCTGCTGGTGGCGCCCGACGGGGAGGTGACCGGCGTGATCGACTTCGACCGCGCCTGCTGGGGCGACGTCGAGTGGGACCTGGCCATCGCGGAGTACTGCGGGGTGACGCGCCCGGCGTTCTGGGAGGGCTACGGCCGCCGCGTCGAGACCCACGAGGGCCCGGCGGCCGTTCGGCGGATGTTCTACCTGCTCTACGAGCACCAGAAGTACGTCGTGATCTCCATGAGCAGCCGCCGAAACGACCCCGCCCGCGCGCGGCGCTACGCCGCCGAGAGCCTCCACGTCATGGAGAACTTCCGCCGCACCGGCCGGCCGGAGTTCTGAGCTCGGCCCTTGCCGGGGAGCAGCCGAGAACCGCGAGCCAGGAACTGAGTCCCGAATGACATGAACGTAAGCGGCAGTTCCACTGCCCGCGGACAGGTGACCGCGCCTTGTCGTATGATAGGCAGGCGCCGTGTTGTCTGCCGCCATACGGCGGCCCCCTCCGGCGGAGCCGGGAAAGAGCTTTTCAATCCCGGCAGCCCGGATAGAATCGTCGAGGAGAGGCAGGGCGGTGGCCGGTCCAGTTGTATCCGGGCGATCTTGGCAGTGAGTATAGATACCATACTGACATTCGGCATGGTTCAGATGCGGGTAACATTCCGCCGCCGCTTCGCCCGCAGCCCG